>NZ_JBIBYN010000010.1:0-305263 GCF_043083325.1 Streptomyces sp. NPDC014734
ACCCGCCCCACAACCGCATCACGCCACTCCCGCATCACCCCAGACGGAATCGGCTCACCCGTATACGAACTGTCCCACCCCACAAAATCCTCACCAAACACACCACCACCCACACCCGACCCGGAATACACCGAATCATAAATCTCCCGCCACTCCCCCACCTGAGCATCCACACCAGAAGCCACCACACCGGAAGCACTCACCCCGGGAACCGGAAAAACCTCCGCAGCAGCCTCCAGATCCGGCACCACATAAGCAACGAGCCGCTGATCCTCGGCCACATCCTCACGGGCCACCACCGCCGCCTGACCCACACCCGCCTGAGCCAGCAACAACGACTCGATCTCCCCGGGCTCGATACGGAACCCACGAACCTTCACCTGATGATCAATACGGCCCAGATACTCCAGCTGGCCATCCCCACGCCACCGCACCAGATCACCCGTCCGGTACATCCGCTCACCCGGCTCGAACGGACAGGCAACAAACCGCTCCGACGTCAGCGCCGGACGCTGCACATAACCACGCGCCAGACCCGCACCCGACACATACAACTCACCCGGCACCCCCACCGGCACCGGCCCCAGCCCACCATCCAGCACATACACCCGCGTATTCACCACCGGACGACCAACCGGAACAACACCCCCCGACAACGGCCCCGCCATCGTGACAATCACCGTCGACTCCGTCGGACCATAACCATTCATGACCCGACGCCCACCCGACCACCGCGCCACCAACTCCGGCGGCACCGCCTCCGCACCCGTCGCCAGACACTCGAACTCAGACAGCTCAACCGCCGCATCCGCCGGCAAAGTCGCCACCACCGAAGGCGGAATAAACGCATGCGTCACCCGCCCCTCCGCCAGCACCCGCCGCAGATCCTCACCCACCAAACGCCCACGCTCCGGCACCACCAGAGCAGCACCAGAAGAAAAAGCCACCAACATATCCCAGAACGCCGTATCAAAACTCGGCGAAGCAAACTGCAACACCCGACTACCCGAACCAAGCCCCAACAACTCCACCTGGGAACGCGCCAGACTCGCCACACCCCGATGAGTAACCACCACACCCTTCGGAAGCCCAGTAGAACCCGACGTATAAATAACATAAGCCGGATTCCCCAACCACACACCAACCCCCGGATCCGTATCCGGGAACCCCGACACATCCAGCCCCATCACCTCCGCATCAACACACAGAACCGGAGCCACATCCGCCAGAACGAACGCCCGCCGCTCCGCCGGATACTCAAGATCAACAGGCACATAAGCACCCCCCGCCTTCAGCACAGCAAGCGCCGCCACCACCAGATCCACCGACCGCGGCAGCAACACCCCCACCTTGTCCTCCGGCCCCACCCCCTGCCCGATCAACCAGTGCGCCAGCCGGTTCGCCCGCACATTCAACTCCCCATACGACAACAACTCCCCACCACGCACCACCGCAGTCGCATCAGGAACACACCGCACCCACCGCTCGAACAAACCAGCCATCGTCGCCTCAGGCACCTCGACAGCCGTATCATTCCACCCCACCAACAACCGACCACGCTCCTCCGCAGACAACAACTCCACCCGCCCGATCCGCAACGACGGATCCACCACCACCTGCTCCAACAACCGCACCCACCGACCCAACAACCCCTCAACCGTCACACGATCGAACAGATCCGTCGCGTACTCGACGAACACCTCGATCCCCTCCGGGACGCCCGCCTCGTCGTGGCATTCGCTGAGGGAGATCAGTGTGTCGAAGCGGGACGTTCCGGAGCCGAGGATCTCAGCCTGCACCTGGAGGCCGGGGAGTTCGAAGTCCCCGCTCGGCGCGTTCTGGAGAACGAGTGCCACTTGGAAGAGGGGGTGGTGGGCGGGCGAACGCTTGGGGTTGAGCAGCTCCACCAGGTGCTCGAACGGCACATCCTGGTGTTCATACGCGGCCAGGCTGGTGCGGCGCACACGGTCCAGCAGGTCTTCGAATTTCGGGTCGCCCGAGGTGTCCGTACGCAGCACAAACATATTCACAAAGAGGCCGATGAGGTCGTCCAGCGCCTCATCGGTGCGGCCCGCGATGCCACTTCCCAACGGAATGTCGGAGCCCTCGCCCAGTCGCGTCAGCAGCGCCGCCATACCGGCCTGCAACACCATGAACACGGTCGCGTTGAAGCGCCGTGCCAGCCCGACCAGTTGCCGGTGCAACTCCTTGTCCATGGCAAACGTCAGCTGAGCGCCTTCGTAGGAAGCCACCGCGGGACGCGCGCGGTCGGTGGGGAAGCTCACCCGCTCGGGGAGGCCGGACAGCTGCTCTTTCCAGTAGACGACTTGACGTGCCAGCACGCTCTCCGGATCCGACTCCTCGCCGAGGAGCTCACGTTGCCAGAGCGTGTAGTCCACATACTGCACCGGAAGTTCGGACCACTGCGGATCCCGTCCCTCGATCCGTGCGGTGTACGCCTCGGTCAGGTCACGTGTGAGCGGGCCCATCGACCAGCCGTCACCGGCGATGTGGTGCATCAAGAGCATCAACACGCAGTCGTCGGAGCCGATGTCGAAGAGCCAGGCCCGAATCGGCACTTCGGAGGAGAGGTCGAACCCGTAACGAGCCGCCTCCTCAAGAGCCTTCGGCAGCTCCTCCTCCGTCGCTGGCAGGCGCTCCCAGCCGAGCCGGATGTCTGCCGGGTCCAGCACCAGCTGATGTGGTTCACCGTGAACGTCAGGAAATACCGTACGTAACGACTCGTGTCGCTCCATCACATCCCGCAGTGCGGCCTTGAGCGTCTCCGCGTCCACGTCGCCCTTCAGTCGCAACGCCAGCGGCATGTTGTAGGTCGGCGACGCCCCTTCCAGCTTGTGCTGGAACCACAACCGACGTTGCGCAAAGGACAACGGGATCACGAGCTGTTCCTTCTTCCTGCCCTACTGGAGCAATGCTGGGATGTTGGTCGAATATCTGGCGAAGCCGGACGCGAGCCACCCACACGGCCGCGTACAAGCGGGCGCGTCTCATCGCTTCGACGGAGGCCGAGAGCACATACGTCGACCCAGGAAGCAGAGGATGAAGGCAGGCAGAATGGAGGCAGGGCATGGTAAAACCCTGCCATCCTCAAGGCCGCGCTATGAACTGCGCCGCTTCGACGGCTCTGCGATGAAGTCTGTGGTGAATCCTGCGGGAAATCACCGGAGATCAGTTGGCCGAGGGCTGTCCCGTAATCCGCGCTGGATCGGTGCGCGGCGTCGGATGCGGCGCATTGCACGGCGGAGGGACGTTCACATACTTGGATGTACACGAACGTGCCAACAACGCCGCGAGGCGCTGCAGTCGAGCGCCGCGCGCCCACAAGGAATTGCGGGACAGCCCCTAGGGAGAAATCTGTGCTTCCCCATTGACCGGTCCGCTCCGGCGGCTTGTCCCGCGGCGGATCTCAGTGGTCACTGTTGAATCTGAATCGATGCGACCAAGTCTGTCGATTGCGTTCTGACACAAAGGCTCAATCCCCCGTTGAGTGAGCAAAACCACGAAAGGCGCTCAAGATCTGTCGCCAAGCGATCATCGTGAGTCAATCAGCAGAGTCAGAACGCGTCAAGTGACATTCTTAATCTTCCGCCCCTGCCTGAGCAGGGGCGGTCGACCCAACCGTGGTGGGCCCCGCAGGCACCGCTCAGCTCGCCGGAATCTCCCAGGACATGCCATCTCCGGAAGGCACAAGTCCGCCACTGAACAGCGGTTTCTCGTCATTCAACTCGGCCCCCAGGGCGGCGCGCGCTTGGACCCGGGCGCTTTCCTGCATCACCTCACCGATGATCGCCGTCTTGAAGAGAGGGGCCGGCTGATCCGCGCCGCCGTGCCCGCTCTCGTGCACCGATCCGACGGCCTGCGCCAGTTGGTCAGCCGCGCCGGCCAGGCGGCGGCCGGCCAGCGCCAGGTCACCGGAGGCGGCGCCACCGACCAACTCGACGAAGGCTTCGGCATCCGATGTCCCGGTGTTGGTCAGCTTCTTCGCGTTCCAGAAATATGATTGTTCGTCATGGTGCATGTCGTAGAAGGAAACCAGGAACTCATAAAAGAGTCCGTACTCCCTGCGGTAGCGCCTTTCGAACTCGTCGAAGCTGCGCTGCTCGTCGATCTCCCCGGAGAGAACGCTGTTGATCGAACGGGCGGCCAGCAAACCACTGTAGGTCGCCAGATGGACACCGGAGGAGAACACCGGGTCGACAAAGCAAGCGGCGTCCCCGGCCAGAACCATTCCGGGCTTCCAGAAGGCCGTGTCGCAGTACGAGTAGTCCTTCCGCACCCGGATCTCACCGTAGGGCCCCTCAGTCACCCGCCGTGCGTCGGACAACAGGTCCTGGATCAGCGGGCTTCGCCCAATGAGTTTGAGCAGGGCCTTTTCGGGATCTCCCTGGATCTGATCGGCCCTCTCCCGCGCCACGACCGCCCCCACACTGGTCAGGCTGTCGGAGAGCGGGATATACCAGAACCAGCCGTCGTCAAAGGCTTCGCATACGATGTTTCCGCTGCGCGGCGCGGACAACCGCTTGCCGCCCTCAAAATACCCGAACAGTGCGACGTTCTGGAAGAACTCGGAGTAGACGCGACGCCCACCCGTGTGCTTGTGAATGCGGCTACGGTTGCCGGAACAGTCCGCCACCATCGTCGCGGATATCTGGTGGTCCTGACCCTCCGCGTCGGTGTACCGCAGTCCGGTTACCCGGTCACCTTCCGTGGTGACGTCGGTCACCGAGCATTCCTCCCTCACCTCCACCCCCACCCGGCGGGCGTTGTCGAGAAGAATCTGATCAAACTTCATCCTCTCGACCTGGTACGCATATGAGGTCGGACCTGCGAGCTTCGGTGATATGGCGAAGACGAAGGTCCACGGCTCGGGGTTCGCGCCCCAGCGGAAGGTCCCACCGAGCTTTCTGACGAAACTGGCGGCTTCCAGTTCCTTGGTCACACCCAGCAGCTTGCAGACACCATGGACCGTCGAGGGAAGCAGCGACTCACCAATCTGATACCTGGGGAAGCTCTCCTTCTCCAGCAGCAGGACCCGATGCCCGCGCATGGCCACCATCGCAGCGAGGGTCGACCCCGACGGCCCGCCGCCGACCACTACCAGGTCGAATTGCTCCGTAGTTGTTGCGTTCATGATCTAACTCCCCACAGTTGTATGTCCCGGACTCATGAAGTACGCACGGGAGCGGTGCCGACAACGGACAGAAAGCCCGCCATCCGGATTCGAAGTCGTCCGCTCCAGCTCGGTCCCGCTGAACGACGCGCCCGTCTGCCGGGAGGTCTCTTCTCCGAAAGCGGGAGCGACACATCGAATTCGAGAGGTTTCCCGTTGCTGCGACAGCCCACCCCCCGACGGACGATCAGTTCTTCAACGGGTGGGCTCGAACACCACCGGAAGCTCCTTCAAAAAACGGAAGTTGATGTTGTCCTGCCATGTGGGCCGAGCCTCACGAAGACGAATCCCCGAAGCACGTTCCAGCAACCTGGAAACTGCTATCTCGATCTCGGAGACCGCAAGCGAGGCGCCAAGGCAGTAGTGAATGCCATGCCCGAAGGAAAGGTGGTCGGCGGCGTGCCGAGTGATATCGAGGCGGTCTGGATTCTTATATTTGAGGGGATCGCGATTTCCCGATCCCAGCACCAGGGTGACCGACTGCCCTTGCGAGATCCGATGCCCCTGGACATCGATATCGACGAGCGCGACACGGGTGGTGAACTGTACGGAACTGTCGTAGCGCAGGAACTCGTGGGCGGCCTTGGCCCCCAGTTCGGGCCGGTCTCGCAGCAGTTCCAGCTGATCGCGGTTCCGGAGGAGTGCCAGCACCGCGTTCCCGATGAGATGGGTCGTCGTTGCCTGTCCCGCATCGATGAGCATCAGGAAATTGGCGAAGACCTCGTCCTCGGTGAAGTCGCCGTTCTGAAGCTGCTCCGCGACGATCAGGCTGAAGAAATCCGTTCCGATGCCGGCCCGTCGCTCCTCTGCGCCCTCGTCAAAGGCGTTCCGGAGGGCGGTCACGCGCGGAATTTCCTTGCGGGACTGCGCGAACAGTTCAAAGAGCAGGCCCTGCCAGTTCTCCAACAGATGGGCTGCATGATCCGGCACTCCGGCCAGCCGGGCAACCACTCGCCTGGTCAAGGGTTCGGAGAAGTCATGGATCACGTCCATGCGGCCTTGACCGACAACGCGGTCGAGGAGCTCGTCCGCTATTGCCTCGATAATGGGCCGCATTTCCCGGATGAAGCGCGGGGTGAGTCCCGGCTTGATCAACTGGCGGAGCTTGGTGTGCCGCGGCGGCTCATGAAACACCATCATGTCCGATATGGCTTCCTTGAGCGGCTTCATCTCGACCTGGGCATCAGCCGGAAGCTTTTCGTAGAAGCTCTCTATTCGAGCGCCGGATAAACGCTCGTCCTTGGACAGCCTACTGATCTCATCGTATCCGAGAACAACCCAGCTGCGCGTCATTTTGTCATAGTAGACCGGATTCTCCTCGCGAACCTCCCGGTAGAAGACGTATGGGTCGGCCGAATATTCCGGGCTGAAAAGTTCGAGCAGGCTGGGCACTTTTGTAATAGCCACGCTACAACTGGCTCACTTTCGGTTCGGAGAATTCTTTTGATATCCCGAGGAGTGGTCCGGCAAGTTCCGCTCTGGATTCTTCGAAGAGGAAACTCTCGCGCGGGGCGACGCCCGC
Organism: Streptomyces sp. NPDC014734; assembly: GCF_043083325.1. Taxonomy (NCBI): domain Bacteria; kingdom Bacillati; phylum Actinomycetota; class Actinomycetes; order Kitasatosporales; family Streptomycetaceae; genus Streptomyces; species Streptomyces sp. NPDC014734. Next base: position 6,714 of record NZ_JBIBYN010000010.1, read on the forward strand.
GACGGCTTCAGCGTTGCGCCCGGGCCCTCCCCTGGAGGAGCGGCAGCGGAAGGCCTGCCTGGAACCGCCGGGCGAGATCGAACGCTACCATCGCAGCCCTTCCGTGTTACGGGAACGCGTAGGAAGAGTTCCCGAGTGCACACGGAACAGACGTCGGCCGGCCGGAGCCCGCCCGACTGCCTTCGGATGCCGGAAACGGTTGACCGATCGCGCTGCCGCGGAGTTCAATGGCGAGGCCGTGACGCTTGCGGCTTCTGCGGCAGTACGGGGTATCAGCGACGATCCGGCCATGGATTGCGGTGTTCCACGATGCTCGCGGAATCCAAGCGTGTTCCCGCACCACAACGCGCTCGGCCGTGCCGAGCACCGGCTCCGACCTCTTCTTTTGGCCGAAGGGCCGGCGTTCCTGCGTAGGTTCGTCCGCGAGTGCCGACCGCACCCCAGCGGGCACGGGAACGCCACAGATCCGCACCTGACGGCTCGGCCACCCGTCAGTGCGTGGTCCGGCGACGCTTCCGGACAGTCAAGACATCTTGTCCGTACCCCTGCTCACCAGGGGCCTCGTTTCGTTGGAGTCTTCAACCGCCCTTGGGATACGGGGAGTTGTAGCGATCGCATTGGCTATGGTGTAAAGATCGTGATGGTTGTTTCCGTCACCGACGGGCGACCGTCGGGCAACCTGGGGGGAGGTGGCTGAGATGTCCGGGCTCATGGAAGTGCCAGGACCACGGGAGCCGTCAAGCGGAGGCGGAGCCAAGCAGCCATGGTGGAACCAGCAGCGGGCGTCATCGTCGCCTGTGCATCGTTGTGTGCGGGGAGCGACCGGACTTCCGGGGAGGACGGCCGGCCTGGACTGGCCGAGGCGGCCAATCGGACGCGCTCCACTGTGCGCGCCGGCGGAGCCGCGGAACGGGGAGCGGGTGCCGGCCAACCCGATGGGCGGTCGGCGTAGAGCGCTGTTGTTCGGCCTGTTGGTACGAACGGAGCTCAAGGAGATCGAGGTCCGCTGCCCTGCGCAGGCCAGTGCGGCGGCTTCCTCCCTCGTCCTCAAGACCCATGAGTGAACTCGCACCCGCCTGAGGCGTTCTGAGGCATCGAGCGGCTTCGTGCGACGACCTCCATGCTCAGACCAACCACTTGGCACAGAGCCCGGCCACTCGTCGGCAAGGTCTGTCGACGGACAACACAGTTCACGCCAAGGGCGTGACGTCCCGCTGACACCCTAGGATTGCTGAAGACGTGGCAAACACACACATGGCCGCCGAGGCCGTCAAGGCGGCCACCGGTAGCGTGCTGATAGCCCTGGCCGTCATACTCGCGGCCGCCTATATCTTCGCCACACTTGCTCGGCGAATTCGGCAGCCTGCCGTGATCGGCGAGATCATCGCAGGCCTTGCGCTGGGTCCCAGCCTCCTCGGGCTGCTCCCGGGAAACCCCACCGAAGCACTCTTCCCCGCCCACATACTCCCCTATCTGAACGTCCTTTCCCAATTAGGGTTGGTCCTCTTCATGTTCGGCGTGGGGTACCAACTGGACATCTCCCATCTACGAGGTGTCGGACGTCAAGTGACAGCAGTTTCCCTGAGTTCGGTCGTCTTGCCCTTCGCGCTGGGAATGGGCCTGGCAGTACTGCTGTTTCCCTCGCTCGACACTCCGGGCATGAAGGTGCACGACCTGCTGTCGTTTTCCCTCTTCCTCGGCGTCGCGATGTCCATTACAGCTTTCCCTGTACTGGCCCGGATCATCACCGAGCGCGGCATGCACAGGAACCGGCTCGGGACCATGTCCCTCGCCTGCGCGGCCGTCCAGGACCTTCTCGCCTGGTGCGTGCTCGCGGTGATCGTCGCCACAGTAAATGCCAGCGGCGGTTGGCCCCTCGCGCGCATGGCCATCGAAGCGGCTGCCTTCGCCCTCGGTCTCAACTACGTCGTGCGCCCCGCCCTGACCTGGCTGTTCGCCCCGGAGCGGCGCTGGGCCGGCGCTCCGGTCATCCACGCCACGCTGGTGATCGGTCTGCTGCTCTGCGCGTGGGGTACCGAGGAAATTGGGCTGCACGCCGTATTCGGCGCCTTCGCCTTCGGCGCGGCGGTCCCGCGTCGGCAGATCGACGCCACGGCCCCCGAGGTCCCCGAACGCATCGAGCAGAGCAGTCTGCTCCTGCTTCCGACCTTCTTCACCGTAACCGGACTGTCGGTGAACCTCGCCGGGCTCGGCACCGAAGGTCTGGTCATGGTTCTCGCCGTGGTCACCGTGGCCTGCGTGGGCAAGTTCGCGGGCGCCGCCGGCGCGGCCCGTCTCACCGGAGCAACGGGACGCGATTCGGTCGTCCTCGGAATTCTCCTCAACACGCGCGGACTGACCGAACTGGTCATCCTCAACGTCGGCCTCTCCCTGGGTGTTCTCGACTCCCGATTGTTCACCGCGATGGTCGTCATGGCGGTAATCACCACGGTGATGACGGGACCGCTCCTCCAACATGTTTATCCGAGAGCGGCACAACTGCCTTCGGTGAAGCACGGAGAGAATGGTTCCAGGAGTACCTCTGCGGCACTCAGCCTCGAAAAGGGAACTCATGAAAGAGCCTGATGCCCGACCGGCCCCACTGAACTCCCACCATTCTCCTATTCCGGTCAGGAAGTCCATCCGGCCAGTAGGCCGTGTCTGACAATTCCACGCGGAATTGTCAGACACGGCCTAGCACCCTCGACCATTCGAAATTCAACTGTGGCCAAGGACTCCGATACCGAAAGCGCGAATCTGCGCTCCTGACTTCGACCCGGCCACCTCTGGCACAGCACGTCAACTTTCCCTGGTGCTCACCGAAGCCCAGGATCAGAGAAGGGACAGCGCGACCATGAGACTTTCACGGATCGGACAGAAGATGTCCGGCATGTCAGGGTTGCGGACCATCATGGAGGACATAGCGGCCTCGACCGCCGCGGGCTCTTCCAACTGGCTGAACCTCAGTGTCGGCAACCCCGCTCTCATCGACGAGGTCGTCGACACCTGGAGGGAGTTGACCGTGCAGGCCGCAACGGCGGATTTCACCGCGACGAGCTCCCGATACGGACCCTCGCGCGGTTTGCCCGCCCTGGTCGACGCGATCGTCGACCATTTCAACACCAGCTACGGGTGGGACATCACTGCGGACAACGTGGTGGTGGGGCCGGGCAGCCAAATGCTCTGCTTCATGGCGGCGGCCCTCTTCACCGGCTCGACCGGCACGGAACAGCCCCAGCGACTCGTGTTGCCCATGACTCCGGACTACGCGGGGTATCAGGGGCTCTCCCTGGACCGCGACGGCGTCATCGGCTTCACTCCGAGGGTTCTGCTGTCCGGCGACCGCTCCTTCCACTATGCCTTCGATTTCGATGCCTTGGATCAGTGCCGTGAAGCGGGCATGTTCCTCCTGTCCAGCCCGAGCAACCCGACCGGCCGCAGCGTCGACGGCGACGAACTCGCCCGTCTGCTCAGCGCCGCGCGGCAGCGCGATGTGCCCCTGTTCGTGGACCACGCCTACGGTGAGCCCTTTCCTCGCATCGCCGCCTCACGCGTGGCGCCGCAACAGGACGATTACTTGATCAACTGCTTCACACTGTCGAAGGCCGGGCTTCCGGCGGAACGGATCGGCTTCGCCATCGGACCGGATCGGTACATCCGTCCCATGGTGTCGTTCATGGCCAACTCTGCTTTGCACGCACCGCAATTGATGCAGTTGGTGGCCGCCCGGTCGCTGACCACCGGAGCGCTGGAGAAACTCGCCTCCTCTGTGATCGCCCCGTTCTACCAGGCACGTCGCCGGAGCGTGGAGCGCCTGCTCGCCGAACTGCTGCCGGCTTCGGTCAACTGGCGGCTGCACACCAGCGAGGGCGGCATGTTCTGCTGGCTGTGGGTCGACGAGCCCTGGTTCGACGACATGGCCCTTTATGAGTTGATGAAGACGAAAAAGGTGTTCATCGTTCCCGGACGACACTTCTTCGTGCCCCCGTCGGCTGATGCCGCCCTGAACAGTCACGGCACACGGTGCTTCCGTATCAGCCTCAGCGCCGATGAAGGCACCATCGGGGAAGGCATCGCGCGGATCGCCGAGGGCCTCACCCAACTGAGCCGCGCCCACCACGCGTGAGGTCACCATTGACGGCCCGCCGCCGACTGCGGGCAGCGCGCCGTCAGGGCATCCCTCGCAAAGCCGGGGCCGGTCGGCCGAAGGAGGAGTCACCGCGGTGAGGGTGCCGCCTGCGGAGTGTGCGCAGGCGGAAGTCCCCTCGGAGCTCAGACGGTTGCGGAGGCGGTACGTGGCCGTCGCGTTACCGGGGGCGATCCGGTTGGACGCGGGGTCATAGCCGTACTCGGTGGTGGTGGAGCCGGTGGTCCAGGACCCCCTGGCCGTCCAGCGGCGGAGACGAGCCACGAGCGTGGACGGCGGAGCCCTCCGCGACGCCGGTGGGACGGGGCGTCGGCCGTCCGCTCCCGGCGGGGCCGAATGGGCCTACCGGTGTGCCGCTCCGGACCGGTCGGCGGCACACCGGTTCCTCGTGCCCGAGTCCCGGTGCCCCGGGGGTCAGCCGGTCCGGGAGTAGTGCTGGAGATAGAGAAAGATCTTCTTCAGGCCCGAACCCACATGCACGATGTGCAGTTGGCCTCCCGAGGCACCGAAGTCCCAGGCGGCGATCCCCTGGACCTCGTCCCCGGATTCGACGTCCTGATGGAACGCGTAGGAGACCTGGCCCGAGACCGCGTCGATCGAGTAGACCGACTTGGCCGAATCATCCACGGAAGCGTAGAGCTTGCCCTGCCACATCGCGGCGCCCTGGATCCTGCTCAGGGGCTGGGACAACGTCACGGTGTTCACCACCGGGAGCGTGGAGCCGGCCGGAAGGGTCAGCAGATCGTTCAGACTGTAGGCGACCAGCTTGTTGGTCCCCTGCCCGGAGTCCTGGGTCCAGGGTGCGGTGTACACCAGTCCGGCGGCGGCGTCCACCGCGACCCACGGCACCCCGCCGGGCATCTGCGCGAGAGGCAGTTGAACATAACGGCCGGTGTAGCTCAGGTCACTCGCGTTGTACAGCGCCAGCAGCGGATGCCCGTAGTCGTTGCCACCGTCCTCGATCGGGGCGATCACGTAGCCGTCGTGGTATTCGACATCCCCGATGTGATCGCTGCCGTACATCTGGCTCAGCGACAACGGGATCGGGAACAACGACGAGGCGACCTCGGAGTCGTTCGAGACGGTAGCCTTCACCATTCCGCCGGGTCCGGCGTAGTAGAAGTACGTCCCGTCCGTCGCCACGCCCTGCCCGCGCTCCAACGCGTTGAACCCGGTCCACCGGTAGTAGTCCCCCGTCCGCGTCCAGGTCGAGGCCGTCGCGGGGGACGCCGCACCCCCGATGGCCAGCACGATCGCGGTCGCCACAGTCGCTGTTGTCCTGCCCGGCTTCATCTGAGCCCTGCCTCCTCCGGTCGACATCACACGACTACGCTTCCCCGGGGGAGAGGGGCTGCAACAACACCATGCCCATCAACCCTTTGGCGGAAGGCGACTTGGCTGACTTCGCCGAGGTGTGCGGCCCCGGCCCGCTGCCGCCTTCGAAGGTGTCGTCCGGGCTTCGACCTGCCGGAGCACGGCGCCGCCCCGCGCGGTCAGGCGGTCGAACGCGTCGCGGACGAGGGGTGCCGTTCGGCCGGATGCCGGTACTCCTGCGGTGAACGGCTCGATGCCTTCGGCGCAGGGGCGTCCGCATGGTGCAAGTAGCGCCGGGGGGTGGTGCCGACGGTCCGGCGGAAGGCGGCGAGGAAGGCACTGGGCGTGGCGTAGCCGACGGCATGGGCCACCTGGGCGACCGGGAGTCCGTCGGCGAGCAGCGGCAAAGCGGCGCGCAGGCGCAGTTGGGTGCGCCAGCGGTCGAAGCTCATTCCGGTGTCCTGGACGAAGATCCGGCTCAGGGTCCGGCGACTGGTGCCGACCGCGCGTGCCAGCGCTTCGAGAGTGCGTGAGTCGGTGGGATCCGCCAGCAGCAGCGCGGCCACCGCCCGCGCACGGTCGTCGACGGGTTCGGGCACCGCGATCGGTGTGCTGGGCAGCGGTTGGAGCAGATCGAAGACCACCGACTCGGCGCGCAGCCGTGCGTCCGGCATGAGATCGGCACGGCCGAGGTGGGCCAGCAGTTGGGTGAGCAACTCGCCGACGGCGACCGCGACCGGTGTCGGCCAGTCCATCGGGCAGCGAGTGGGATCGAGGTACAGGCTGTGGAAGGTGGTGTCGCGTGGTGCGCCGGTCCGGTGGACGGTCCCTGCCGGAATCCACAGGGCGCGGGTGGGCGGCAGTACCCAGGTGTCCTCGTCGACCGTCACCCCCAGCACCCCCCTGGTGGCCCAGGCCAGTTGGTGCTGTGGATGCTCATGCGCCGGGAACCACCGGCCCGCGGGCAGCGGGAAGGCACCCACCACGATCGCCCCCGCGCCGTGTTCCGCCGCCGGCGTCACGCGAGGGCCCCATCGGACGACCGGCCACTGCCGAGGCTTGAAGAAACCACCCGCCCACCCTAACGAGCTGGGGAGCGGGAGAGGGCGGACTCGCGACGCCCTGTGCCTGCGCCTCCCGCGTTGTCGTCGGTCGCGAGGTTCCCCACGTTCCCGGCCTCGCTCGAACAGGAGAGGTCCCACGCGCCCTCACTCCCTCCTCCGCCGCGGGTCCGAAACCGCATGACGCTGCTCACTGCTTCCCCTCGCCTGCTCCCCAGCTCGTCAGGGCTGTCTTGTGATCCCCGGTCGCTGGGCGTGCGGCGTCGGACGCGGTGCGTCGCAGGGCTGGATGCCCGGGCACGCGGTGCGTTCGGGCGCTCCGGCGACGCGGCGAGGTGCCGTGGCCGGCTTCGCGCACCCGCCGGGAAGTGCAGAACAGCCTTGGATCCCGGTCTCGGGCCGGAGGACGCCCGTGCGAGGACACGGCCCGAGGCCGATGCCCTCCGGGCGCTGGCCTCTGTGCGACATCATCTGGCCCGACGGGATCTCGCGGCCCGCGCACGGCGTTCCTAAGGTCGTGTCATGCCGATGAATTACCTGCATCGCAAGATCTGCAGCTCCGCCCGCTGGGCCGCCGACGTGGCGGAACGGATGCCGGAGATGCTTGCCGACGTCGACCTGGGGGACGACGTCCTGGAGATCGGGCCCGGTTTCGGTGCCACCACCCGCGCGTTGGCGTCCCGCACGACGAAACTGACCGCAGTCGAAATCGATGAGGCCTCCGTGGCCCTGTTGCGTGCCGAGTTCGCCGACCGGGTCGAGATCGTGCACGGCGACGGCACCCGGCTTCCCTTCCCGGACGGGAGGTTCTCCGCCGTCGTCTGCTTCACCATGCTGCACCATGTGCCCTCCGCCGCGTTGCAGGACGCCCTGTTCGCCGAGGCATGCCGTGTGCTGCGGCCGGGTGGGGTGTTCCGGGGTGTGGACAGTCTGCCCAACCCGGGGTTCCGGCTGTTGCACATCGGCGACACCATGGTGGTGCTCGACCCGGTGACACTGCCCGCGCGCCTGCGCCGAGCCGGCTTCGGGGCGGTGGAATCGCGGCACCGACGTGGTCGGCAGGTCCGCTTCCTGGCCCGCAGAACCTGATCGTGGCGCGATCGGACGGCAACGACCGAGGTGCGGGCGTCGGCCACGGAACCACCGCTGCGTCCGTCCCGGTCCCCGCACGGTCCGGTGACGCGCCCACGAACCCGGCTCGGCCCGTGTACTGATCCGGCCCGTGCCGTCCTACCGGCCCCCGGTGCGCGCGGTGCTCCCGTACGACCTGCGGCGACACGGCTTCGTCCGGCCTCGACGCGCGAGGGGGTCGTCCGTACTCATTCCCTCCCCGGATCGCGTGCGCGCAGTGGACGCATCCTGCTCGTCCCCCTCAGACAGCCGACCGGGCTCGCGACCGCGCCACTGTGCCGCCCGGGCCCGCACGCTCGCGTCGGGCGTTCCGGCCTGCTGACCGGCGCCCGGGCGACGCGCACCGCGCGCGCCCGAGTCGGGTCAGGAGCCGGGGTCAGGCCGAGGAGTCGTCCGCCGGGTCCGAACGCGACCAGGTGAGGCCTTCGAGCTGCTCGATGCTCTGGTTGAACTCGACCAGCAGGGTGAGGAACTCCTCCGTCCGCGGACCGCTCCATCCCGTCGCCTCGATGAGACGCGTGGTCCCCGCACGGCTGATGGCACGATCGGCCGCAAGCCGTTCCAGGCCGAGCGCTGTGGGTCGGAACTTGCGGGCGATCCCCCCGTCGGGATCGGGGATGCGCTCCACCAAGCCATTGCGAAGCATCGCGCTGACCTGGCGGTTGATGGTGGAGATGCCGACCTGGAAGGTGTGCGCCAGCTCCTTGAGGGTGAGCGGTTCACCGACCTCCAGCCGGGTGAGCAGGACGTAGGCCGAGCGCTCCAGGCTCTGGCCGATTCGGGGGCCGCGGGCGGCGACGAAATGCCGGGACAGCAAGGTCAGCTCCCGCTCCAGATCACTCAGCCGGCGCTCTTGCTCACTCATGTCCTTGATCCTCTTCCGCCGTCGTTTCCCGTTCATCATCGCGCATGCCGGCCACGCACCGGAGATCACCACTCGCATTTGTGCATGATGCACATGGTGTGTATGGTGCATATTATGTGCACGGCGCCCATCGAGCTCCATGCGACCACCTCCTTCGACGCACCCGAGGCATGGAGAAACGCATGAGCGCAGCCCGGCCCGAGGACGTACTCGCGAGCCCGGCCTTCCCGGCACGTCCGGACGGCCCCGGCCTCCCGCTCCTCAGCCGGGGTGGCATCCAGCAGCGCGGCCAGGATGGCGGCGCGCTTCCGCGCGGGGACCTGTCCGTGGGTCCGGAGCCGTCCGCGCCCGCTTCCTGAACACCTTTCCCGGGCGCGCTCGCCCCGCCCATCTGACGCGTCCGCCGTACCGGCCGCATCCGTCGTATCCATCGGCGTCCCACGGACGCCGACCCTTTCAAGGAGTCCTTCGTTGTCATCCACGTCCACCCGTGAGGTGGGACCGGGCGCGGTCACCGCCGTGATCGCGTTGAGCGGCGTCGTGGTGTCGCTCATGCAGACGCTCGTCGTACCGATCATTCCCAAGCTGCCGAACCTGCTGCACGCCGAACCGTCCGACGCCTCGTGGGTGATCACCGCCACGCTCCTCGCGGCGGCCGTGGTCACCCCCATAGCGGGACGCCTCGGCGACATGTTCGGCAAGCGCCGGATCCTCGTCGCCAGCCTGATCTCGCTCGTCGCGGGTTCCGTGGTGTGCGCCCTGTCCGACAGCCTGATCCCGGTCATCGCCGGACGGGTGCTGCAGGGGCTGGCGACCGGCGTCATCCCCGTCGGCATCAGCATCCTGCGCGACGAACTGCCCACCGCACGCGTCGGCAGCGCCGTGTCACTGGTCAGCGCGACGCTCGGGGTGGGCGGCGCGATCGGTCTGCCGGTCGCCGCCGCCATCGTCCAGTACGCCCACTGGCACGTCCTGTTCTGGCTCTCCGCCGGACTGGGGGTCGTGTGCCTCGCGCTGGTGATCGCCCTGCTGCCCGAGTCCCCGAACCAGGCACCCGGACGGTTCGACGTCCCGGGCGCGGTCGGACTCGCGGCCGGCCTGGTGTGCCTGCTGCTGCCGGTCACCAAGGGCGGCGACTGGGGCTGGACGAGCGGCACGACCCTCGGACTGTTCGCCGGCGGCGTGGTGGTCCTGGTGCTGTGGGCGGTCTACGAGATGCGCGTCGCCCAGCCGTTGGTGGACCTCCGGGTCACCGTGCGCCGTCCCGTACTGTTCACCAATCTGGCCTCCGTGCTGGTCGGCTTCGCCATGTACGCGATGTCGCTGACGCTCCCGCAGCTGCTCCAGTCCCCCGAGGCCACCGGCTACGGACTCGGCAAGTCCACACTCGCGGCGGGGCTCGCCCTGGCACCGGGCGGCCTGGTCATGATGGCCCTGTCACCCGTCTCCGCCCGGATCACCGCCCGGCGCGGGGCCCGGACCGCGCTCCTGATCGGTGTCGCCGTCATAGGCGTCGGCTACGGCGCGGGGCTGCTGCTGATGTCACAGGTGTGGCAGATCGTCATCACCTCGATGATCGTCAGCGCGGGCGTCGGCATCGCCTACGCGGCCATGCCCGCGCTCATCATGGGTGCCGTTCCGGTGACCGAGACGGCTTCCGCCAACGGGGTCAACGCGCTCATGCGATCGATCGGCACCTCCGTATCCAGCGCGGTGATGGCCGCGATCCTGGCCAACATGACCATGAGCCTCGGCCCGGCCCAGGTGCCGACAGAAAACGGATTCCGCCTGACCTACGTCGTGGCGATGCTCGCCACGGTCGTCGGGCTCCTGTTCACCCTCGCCATTCCGCGCGCCGTCCGGAGCGGCGGGGAGAGCGGCACCGGGACGGTCCCGGCGGACACCCCGGCCGTCGGCGCGACGCGCTGAGCCCACCAGCAGCCGCGCGGAACGCCACACCGAACACACCCAACACACCCAACACACCGAACACCAGGCAGAACGAAAGGGCAGGACCATGGAACGTCTGAAGGACAAGGTCGCGGTCATCACCGGAGCCGGCAGCGGGATCGGCCGGGCGGCCGCCGAGCTGATGAGCCGCGAGGGTGCCCGTGTCGTGGTCGCCGACCACAACACCCTGGGCGCCGAGGAGACCGCCGGGATCGTCGAGGCCGCGGGCGGCCGGGCGCTGCCCGTCACCGTGGACGTCACCGACGAGGGCTCGGTCGCCGACATGGTCGCCGCGGCCGTCACCGAGTTCGGCTCCCTGCACGTGCTCTGCAACCACGTCGGCGGGACCAACCCCCGCAAGGACCTGGACCTGCTGCGCATGGACATGGACGAGTTCGACCGGGCCGTCGCCCTGAACGTGCGCAGCACACTGCTCGGTTCCCGGCACGCGGTGCCCCACATGATCCGCGCCGGTGGCGGGTCCGTCATCAACACGGCCTCCGTGGCCGCACTCGTCGGCGATGTCCTGCAGACCTCGTACGGCGCCGTCAAGGCCGCGGTCGTCAGCATCACGAAGTCGATCGCCGTCCAGTACGGACCGCACAACGTGCGCTGCAACGCCATCGCCCCGGGCGCCGTCATGACCCCCGCCCTGGAGGACAACCTCCCCGAGGACGTCGTCGAGGCCCTGCGAAACGGCAACGCCCTGCCCTACCTCGGCTCCCCCGAGGACATCGGGCACACCATGGTGTTCCTCGCCTCCGACGAATCCCGTTACCTCACCGGACAGCTCCTCGTCGTCGACGGCGGCATGACCATGCAGTCCTCCGCCGCCCCCGGTCGGCGCGCCATGCTCCCCGCCTGACACCCGGCGTCCGGGGACCGCACGAGCGGCCCGGGGCGAAGGAGACCGCGCGCCGTACTCCGGCGCGGCGCCTCCGTCGCCACGGGCCGCTCGTGCGTGCGGCCCCCGCCCCGCGGCCCGGTCCGTCTCAGTCGGCGGCCCGGCTCGCCAGGTACTCGGCCATGCCCGCTCCGGTGAGCGGATAGTAGTCGGACAACCGGGCGCCCTCGTCGAGGCGTTGCCGTGCGAACGTCTCACGGTCCTGGTGCAGCAGCGCGTCCTCGGCCAGCGGGACGGCGCTGTGCTGCGGCACCACGACGGCACCGTCCTCGTCGGCCACGATGAGGTCCCCGGGGGTCACCAGGGCGCCACCGACACCGACCGGCACATTGAACGCGGAGGGGAAGAGCTCCGTCTGCGACGCGTAGTGCGGGGTCACACCGGTGCACCAGACGGGTACCCCCAGCGCGCGGATCCGCGCGGCGTCCCGTACCCGCCCGTCCACCACGATGCCCGCGCCGCCGCGCAGCTTGAAGTAGCGCACCAGCATGTCCCCGAGGCAGCCCGTGAAGTGGCTGGCGTACGCCGACACGACCAGCACGTCGCCGGGGCGGATGGACTCCAGCACGCCCCACAGCGCGGTCTTCCGCTCGATGTCCTCCTGCTCGGCGCCGGAGAAGACGTCCTCGCGCTGCGGGAGGAACTGCAGGGTCACGGCACCGCCGGTGACCTTGACATCCGGCTCCCGGTGCAGTGGCACGGGCCCGTCGATGAAGGTCCGGGTGATGCCCATCTGATGCAGTTTCGCGCAGGCCGTCGCCGCGCTCACGTCCGCGAGTGCCTCCACCATGCGTGCCGTCGGCCGTGCGTAGGACGCGGTATGGACCGGAGCCCGCATGGATTCGTAGATCTCGGTATCCCCCATCGACGGCGTTTCTCGGTCTCCGGTCGGGTTCATTCGCAGGCCTCTCCGCGTACTCCGCCGCACGCAACGCCAGTGACATTATCGCCTATCGATGGTAGATAACAGCCGACCAAGGAGAACTGTCAACAGCACGAGGAGAGTTCAGTGCCCACAGCATCCGCCGGCTGGTTCGATGCCGCGCGTTTCGGATTGTTCGTTCATTTCGGCCTCTACAGCCTCGCGGCACGACACGAGTGGGTGCGGAGCCGGGAGAGCATGTCGCAGGAGGAGTACGACCGTTATCTGCGGCGCTTCGATCCGGACCTGTTCGACGCACGGGAGTTGGCGCGCGCGGCCCGAGAGGCCGGCATGCGCTACGCGGTGCTGACCGCCAAGCACCACGACGGGTTCTGCCTCTTCGACTCGTCCCTCACCGACTACACCTCGGTCCGCGCCACGGGACGGGATCTGGTGGCCGAGTTCGTGGAGGCGATGCGCGCCGAGGGGCTGCGGGTGGGCCTGTACTACTCGCTGCTCGACTGGCACCACCCGGACTTCACCGTCGACCTGCACCATCCGTTGCGCGAGACGGCCGCGGCCGGGGAACCGCGGGACATGGAGCGCTATCGCGCGTACCTGCACGGTCAGGTGCGCGAGCTGCTGACCGACTACGGCCCGATCGACCTGCTGTTCTTCGACTTCACCTATCCCGGCAAGGGGCCGGACGCCTGGGGTGCGCAGGAACTGCTCTCCACGGTCCGCGCGTTGCAGCCCGGCATCCTCGTCAACGACCGGCTCGGAATTCCCGGCGACTACGTGACCCCCGAGCAGTACCAGCCCGACCGTCCGCTGGAGCGGGACGGCGCCCCGGTGCGCTGGGAGGCCTGCCACACCCTCAACGGCTCATGGGGATACGACCGGGACAACCACGCGTACAAGGATCCCGCGATGCTGGTCCGGATGCTGGTGCAGTCCGTCGCCTGCGGGGGCAACCTGCTGCTCAATGTGGGCCCCACCGGCCGGGGCGCGCTGGATCCGCTGGCCCGCGGGACACTGCGGGATCTCGGGGCGTGGATGTCCCTCCACGCGCGGGCCGTGCACGACGCGGGGCCGAGCGCCTTCGAACCCCCGCCGAACGCTCTCTACACGCAGTCCGGCCGACGTCTCTACCTGCACCTGCTCTCGTGGCCCCTCAAACACCTCCACCTGCCCGGCCTCGCCGGGAAGGTGCGCTACGCCCAACTGCTGCACGACGGTTCGGAGATCCGCTTCCAGGAGCTCGACGGGACGGAGCACGAGCACGTCAACATGGCCCCGCCCGGCCGTGATCCGGGCACGCTCACGCTGACGCTCCCGGTCGCTCCTCCGGACGTACTGCTGCCGGTGATCGAACTCGAACTTGACGACGATGCGTGAGGAAGTGGCGCGCCCCTCGGGCGGGAGGCCGGACACCCCCCACATCGAGGGGGAGTTGGCGGGATGGCCCCATCCGGCCGGCCCCATCTGGCTGGCCCCGGCCGGTCCGCGACCGTGCGTGGGGCCGGGCCGCCGTGCGACGCGAACGCCTCGGATCGAGCGGCGGATTGCTTGCAACACTCTTGAACATGCCGGGGTGCCACCCATAGCATCAGTAATCGATAGACGATAGTTCTTCGAGCGAGAACCCTGCGGTGTCCGGCCACGCGCCGGACCCGCCCTCACGGCGCGTCGGCAAGCCCCCCGTGCCACCCGGCAGCGCGCCTGCCACCCCCCTGCCTGCGAGCCGCGAGCCGGTGGGAAAGAACCGGCTATCGATAATTCATGACCATGCAAGGGAGCGTGTCTCGAATGAGAAATACCTGGCGCCGGGCCTGCGCGTTCGCCGTGGCTCCGCTGGTGATGGCATCCGCCGTCGCCTGCGGCGGCGGATCCGACGACGACGCGGGGGGCACCACCCTCCGCGTCATCGTCAACATCTCTCCGAACCTCACGGAGAAGTACTGGAACGACCTCTTCTCGACGTACGAGAAGAAGCATCCCGGTGTGAAGGTGAAGCTGGAGCTGACCGGGACGATATCGGCGAACGCCAAGCTCACCCAGGACCTGGCGGCGGGCGACCCGCCGGACGTCGCCCAGCAGATCTCGCTCAGCGCGGAGAACGCCTCCCTGTTCGCCGACCTCTCCGACCAGCCCTGGACGGCCGACACCCCCCTGGTCGACCAGTACGCCATCGACGGCAAGCGCTACATGGTGGGGGTCGGCCAGCAGATCCAGTCCCTCGTCTTCTACAACAAGTCCGCCTTCGCCGAGGCCGGACTCGACGCGACGCAGATCCGGACGCTCGATCAGTTCGGCGCGGCCATGGGGAAGCTGAAGTCCGCCGGGTACAAGCCCCTGCAGACCTCGGGCCAGTGGGTGACGGGCGCCCAGTTCTCGATGATGGCCGACGCGGGTGTCCTCACGGAGAACCCGAAGTGGACGGCGGAGCGCAACGACGGCAAGGTCTCGTTCGCCGACAGCGGCTATCTCCCCTACTTCGAGCACTACAAGAAGTGGATCGACTCGGGCTACGCCGACAAGAGCGCCCTGGGCCTCACCTACGCGGACGGCCAGACCGCCTTCCTGAACGGCAAGTCCGCGATGTACATCATGGGTTCGTACTTCGTGCCCGCCGCGGACGCGGCGAAGAAGAGCGACGACATCGGCGTGTTCACCATGCCGACCGACGGGGCCCACCCCTCGGGGCAGTTCGGCAACATCTCCAACCCGTACGTCGTCGTGAACAAGTCGCGGCACAAGGCCGAGGCCATCGACTTCGTCAAGTGGCTGGTCACCGATCCGGCCGCGATCAAGAGCCAGCTCGCCGCCGACGGCAACCTGCGGGAGGGCGTCAGCTACCCGATGTCCAGCCTCGGCACCTCGGTCCAGCAGATCCTGGAGAAGGCGCCGTCGGTGCTCGTCAAGGCCGGCCCCTCCCAGCCGGTCGCGGGCTTCAGCGACGAACTCAACAAGCAGGTCCAGTCCCTGTACACGGGCGCATCCCCCAAGGGCGCCGCCGAAGGATTGGACAAGTGGTGGAACTCGCAGAGCTGACCCGGCGGGATCACACCGCCGCCCGTCGGCGCGCACGGCTGAAGGAGACCGCGGTCTCCCTCAGCCTGATGGGGCCGGCCGTGCTGCTCTACACCGTGATGACCGTGGTCCCGGTGGGCGTCGCGGTGTACCTCAGCCTGACGGACTGGGACGGCTTCTCCCCGTCCCGGTTCATCGGTCTCGACAACTACCGGCATCTGTTCGACGACCCGAGTTCGACCGACGCCTGGTACGTGACCGCGCTCATCGCCGGGGTCGGCACCGTACTCATGGTCGGCGCGGGCCTGGTGTACGCGCTGGTGCTCAAGGGCCGGTCGCGCAGCAACTCGTTCTTCCGGGCCGTCGCCTACTTCCCGCACGTGATCAGCGCGCTGATCCTGGGGTACCTGTGGGCGGCGATCCTGGGCACCAACGGCGCCATCAACAACACGCTCGCCAAGTTCGACATCGAACCGATCGGCTTCCTCTTCGACGAGAAGCTCGCGCTCGTCACACTGATCGCGGTCATCGTCTGGGCCGGTTTCGGGTTCAACGTCGTGCTGTTCGTGGCCGCCCTCCAGACGGTGCCGAAGGAGCTGCTGGAGGCCGCCGCGATCGACGGCGCCACCCGGCGCCAGACCAACCTGCGTGTGGTGATACCGATGATCGCGCCGGTGGTGACCGTGGCCACGGTACTCAACCTGGTGGGTCTGATCCGGGCCTACGACATCGTGGTGAGCCTCACCGGTGGCGGACCCGCCGGCTCGACGCAGACGTTCACCTATCTCATCCTTGCCCGTTCCTTCGAGGGCACCAAGGTGGGCTACGCGACGGCTCAGGCGGTCTTCCTGATGGTCGTGTCCGCCGTGCTCGCCCTCCTCGTGACGGCGCTGCGCAACCGTCAAGATCAAGCCGCGGCTGGTTAGGAGCAGGTGGTGGTCGTAACTGAGGCGAAGGTCCGCGAGGAGCGGACGGCACCGCCCGTCCCCGGACCGCGCGTCGAATCCGAGGAACGGCGGGAGTCCCGCTCGCCGCTGCGCTGGGTGCTGCTCGGCGTGCTGTTCGTCGTCATGATCGTGCCGGTGTACCTGCTCGTCGTGAACGCGTTCAAGTCGCAGCAGGACATCCTCGACAGCCCGTTCTCGCTGCCGTTCGGCGGCCTGACGCTGGAGCACCTCTCCGCCGCCGTCAGCAGCCCCCAGTACAACGTGATCGGCGGCTACGGGTTCACGCTCTTCCTGGTCGTGGTCGTGGACGTGCTGTGCATCCTGCTGGCCGGCCCGGCCGCGTACGCGATCGCACGCAGTCTCAAGCGCCGCACGCAGTTGGTGTTGCTGTACTTCCTGGCCGGCACCTTCATCCCCGGCGCGGCCGTGATCATCCCGGTGATCTACGTGCTGCGCGAGATCGGCCTCGCGAACACCGTGACCGGTCTGATCGCGCACGACGTGGCCTCGACTCTGCCGGTGAGCATCTTCCTGTTCGTCGGCTTCATCCGCACCATCCCGGTGGACATCGACCACGCGGCGACCATCGACGGCGCGGGAAGGCACCGGACCTTCTGGACCATCGTCTTCCCGCTGATGCGCCCGGCGGTCGTGACGGTGCTGATCCTCAACTCCATCGGAATCTGGAACGACTTCGTCAGCCCGCAGATCCTGCTCAGCCCGTCGTCCGGCCACTACACCGTGACGACGGCGATCTACGCCGGGATCAGCCAGTACTCGACGGACATGACGAAGGTGTTCCCCAACCTGCTGCTCGCGATCGCCCCCGTGATCATCTTCTTCATCTACATGCAGCGTCACATCGTCAGCGGCCTCACGGTCGGCGCGGTGAAGGGATGAGCCGCCGACCGTCCTTGAGCCGTCCGTCGAAGGAGAAAGGACATGAAGTGCTGACAAAATGGTGGTCGCGGTCCCGTCGGGGCCCCTGGTCGGTGGGCGCCGTGCTCGCTTCCCTGTCCGTGGTGGCGGCGGCCGTACCGGCCACCGCCGCGTCGCAGACCGGGGACGGGCGGACCTACTACGTCGCGCCCTCGGGCCGGGACGCGGCGGACGGCGGCACCGCCCGGACCCCCTTCCGGCACATCCAGCGGTGCGCGGACGTGATGGGCCCGGGCGACACCTGTGTGATCGCGTCCGGCACCTACGACGAGACGGTGGTGCCGGCCCGGTCCGGCACCGCCGAACGGCCGATCTCCTACCGCGCAGCCGAGGGCGCGCAGGTGACGCTGAACGGCACCACCCCGCTGCGGGGCTGGTCGAAGGTCACCGGCAACGACGTCACCAGGATCGCCCGGTCCGACCCGTACGCGGCCGACTCGCCGTTCGGCGAGGCGGTGAAGGCGGGTCGGATCTACAGCACCCGAGCGGACCTCGGCCCCGACGTGACCACCGTGCAGGTGTTCACGGACAGGAAGATGGACGTCGAGGCCCAGTGGCCCCACCCCGGCTCCGATCTGCTCGCCCCGACACTCCGGTACGCCGGGGCGGGCAGCGCGGACGCCACGATCGTCGACGCGGGCCTGACCCGGCCGGCCGGGTACTGGGACGGCGCCCGTGCGCTGACCGGCTACTGGTACATATCGGGGACGGGGAAGGTGAAGAGTTCGGCCGTCGGCTCGGTGACACTGGACGTGCCGCCGCCGTGCGTGCACAAGGTCGTTCCCGAGGAGACCCGCTACGCCCTGTCCGGGAAGATCGGTGAACTGGCCCGTCCGGGCACGTGGTTCTACGACCCCACCGCCAAGCGCCTGTACGTCTACAGCGAGGACGACCCCGGCCGGCACACGATCGAGGCGAAGTCGCGCACGCTCGCCTTCGACCTGACCGGCACCAGTCACACCACGGTCGCCGGGATCGGGCTGTTCGCCTCGACGATCAGGACGGGCGCGTCCAGCACGGGCGTCACCCTGGACGGCATCACCGGGAAGTACCTGTCGCACTACACGGATATCACGCAGGGCGCGACGGACTGCGGCACCACGGTGACCCGTGGCGTCGCCGACACCGGCATCGTCCTGGACGGCACCCACAACAAGATCGTCAACAGCGACCTGTCGTTCAGCGCCGGGAACGGGATCGCCCTGCGCGGCCAGAACAACACCGCGACGGACAACGTCATCCACGACGTGGACTACATGGGCACGTACGCGGCGGGCATCGCGGTCCAGGGCAACAGCCAGACCGTCACCCACAACACCATCTCCCGGGTCGGCCGCAGCGGCATCAACCTGCAGTGGAACACCGTCGACGGCCTCACCCCCGGGCCGGACCGGATCGCCTACAACGACATCTCCGGGTACGCCCGGCTGAGCCTCGACGTCGCCGCGATCTACACCTGCTGCAGCGCCTGGATGATGGGGTCCTCCCTCGACCACAACGTGCTGCACGACCCCGAACCCGCAACGACGCTCACCACGTTCGGGATCTCCGGCATCTACGCGGACAACGGCCAGAGCGATCTGGTCATCGCGAACAACGTGGGCTGGGGAAACCGTGAGGGCACGGTCATGCTCAACGGGCTGGGCACCGGGTCGCACGACAACGGTGTGTACAACAACACGGGCGGGATGACGTTGTTCTACGTCAAGGAACCCGGGCAGTCCACCGGAACGAAGATCTACAACAACGTCGGCACCATACGCGGTCTGGACGGTGCCACGGACGGCGGCCTCGTGCTGTCCTCCAACCTCCCCGCCGAGGTCGATCCGCTCTTCGTCGACGCGGCACAGCACGACTACCGCCTGTCGGACCAGTCCCCCGCGCGCAATCGGGGAATCGCGCTGCCGGGCATCAACGACGGGGCCACCGACCCGGCCCCGAGTCTCGGCGCCTACCAGTACGGAGCGCCCAAGTGGACGGCGGGCGCCCGCCGTTAGAACGGAGGCGCGACGACAGGGGCCCGAGCCGGTGATCCGGCTCGGGCCCCTGTCGTCGCGCCGTGGCCCCGCTAACGCTTCGCGGAGGCGCCGGACCCGCGCGGCTTCTTCGCCGCCCGTGCGTCCGGAACCGGTCCGCGACCGGCCGCGTGGTCGCCGAAGGCGTCCGCCGCCCGGTCGGCGTCGCCGTCGCGCAGCAGGTTCACCAGACGGCCGTGCTCGTCGGCCATGGCCTGCCGGTCCCCCTCGAAAAGGGGATCGGAGATGGCGCGCAGCGCGCGCAGACTCGGTTCGAGAACCTCCCACATCCGGACGAGGAAGGGGTTGCCCGAGATCCGCCCGACCGTGGTGTGGAACTCGATGTCGGCGTCGCGGAAGCTGCTGACGTCGTTGGCGTCCGCGGCTGTGCGCATCCGCTCCACCAGGCCGTCGAGTTCGCCCAGATGCTCCTCGGTGAGGTTCTCGGTGGCGAGCTGTGCGGCCAGCCGCTCCAGGGGTTCCCGTACCTGGCGGGCGTACTCCGCGTCCTTCGAGGAGATCTCGACGACGAAGTGGCCGCGGCGCGGGACATGCATGAGCAGGCCCTCCCGGGCCAGTTGCTTGACCGCCTCCCGCACCGGGGCCTGACTCACCCCCAGGCGCCTGGCGATCTCCGATTCGACCACCCGGTCGTTCGGCGCGAGGTCGCCCTCGACAATGGCCTTGCGGAGCAGTTCGTACACCTGGTCGGAGATCAGGGTTTTGCGGAACCGGTCCTTGTTGGTGGCCAGCGTGGAGACGAACCCAGCCGACGCGTTAGATGCCATGAAATCCCAATCCTGCGATGTGGGGAGCCGGTTGTGCCATGATACGCGGTCATCGTCTATCGATGGACGGGACCCGCGGATCGGCCGGCTCGGTGGTGGGGGCGCTCATTCCGTGTTCTTCAACCGGTCGGCCAGCCACTGGAGCTTGACGACCTCGTGCGCGGAACCACCACCCTCGTGATCGTTGAACGGGTACACACTGATCCGTTTGTCGGCCTCGGCGACACGGTGCACCGAACCGTAGTGGTTGAACGCCGCGTACACCGTCGAGGGCGGGCAGATGTGGTCCATCAGGCCGACCGAGAACAGCGTCGGGGCGTTCGCCCGCCGGGCCAGCGCCACCCCGTCGAAGTACGACAGCGTGCGGGCCACAGCGTCCGCGTGCTCGCGGTGTTGTTTCACGAACCGCTGGACCTCGACGTACGGCTGGTGGTCGGTGACCGTGGTGGCGCGCGGGAAGTGGCACAGGAACGGAACGTCGGGCATGACGGCCACGAGGTCCGGGACGAGACCCGCCGCGGCTAGCGCGATCCCGCCGCCCTGGCTGGTGCCGGTGGCCACGACGCGCCGCGGGTCGACGGCCGGGTGGGTGCGGACCGCCTCGACGGCGCGCACCGCGTCGGTGAACAGGCGACGGTAGTAGTAGCGGTAGGGATCGAGGACACCACGGGTGAGGAAACCGCCCGCCGCTATGTCGCCGGTGGCGGGGTCGGGGTCGGGGGTCTGCGCGCCCTGGCCGCGGGTGTCCATGATGAAGTGCGCGTAACCCGCGCACGCCCACAGCCGCTTCTCGTGCGGGGCGCCCCTCCCGCTGCCGTAGCCCAGGTACTCCACCACCGCAGGCAGCGGGCCGGTGCGCGTCACCGGGAGCTGCAACCAGCCGCGGACCGGATGCCCGCCGTATCCGGCGAAGGTCACGTCGAAGGTGTCGACGGTGGCCAGTCCGTTGGGCACCGGTTCGAACGTCGGGGCGGGGCCGAGGCCGCGCTGCTCGGCGAGGGTGTCCGTCCAGAACTCGTCGAAGTCGGCGGGTTCGGCCGTGGTGGGGCGGTACTTCTCGAGTTCGTCCAGGGGCAGGTCGAAGAAAGCCATACGGAGTCTCCGCGAAGGTCGGGGCCGGCTCGGCCGGCATGGGCAACCACTTATCGCCTATCGATCAGCGAATCGAAACAGTGCGGTCCGAGCACTGTCAACCACGCAGCCCGTAGACGCGCGCGGGCGTCCCGTGCAGGACCTCCTGCCGCTCCCCGTCGGACAGATGGGCGATCCCCGACCGGGCCGCCGCCAGCGAGGCGGCCCGCGAGCCGCGGGGCAGGCAGATCGGCCAGTCCGAGCCGACGAGGCAGCGTGCCGGACCGAAGGCATCGGCAACGTGCCGGACCAGGCGGGCGATCCCGGCGCCCGGCACACCGTGCTGCTGGGTGAGCAGGCCGGAGATCTTCACCACCACGTTCGGCAGCGCGGCGGCGTGTTCCACGTCCCGGTACCACTGGGTGGGTTCCGTCCGCAGGTTCGGCGGATTGCCGAGATGGTCGACCACCACCGTCAGCGCGGGATGCCGGGACGCCACCTCGGCGGCGGTCCGCAGGGCGGCGTCGGCGAGGTTGAGCTCCAGCACCACACCCGTCTCGGCGAGCACGGGGACGAGCCCACGGGCCTTCTCCGGCGTGTCCGCCCACGTCCGACCGCCCACTCGCATCCCGTTGGGCCGGGTGTCGCCCCACGCGTCGAGCAGGGCCCGGAACCGGTGCGCCCCGTCCTCGCCGTGGACGTGCAGGTTCCCCACGTATCCGGCGACCAGATCCGGCCGGAGCAGCCGCAGGCCCCGCAGGGCCGAGGTCTCGCCGCGGTCGCCGCGCGACGCCTCGACCAGGACGGTTCCGGTCACCTCGCACCCGGCGCCCGACTCCTCCAGATCGGGCACCGAGAACGTCCGATGGTGCTCGGCCCCCGGACGGATCCAGCCGAACCCCTCCCCCGGATTCCACAGATGGGCATGGCAGTCGATCACGGACATCACCCTCCACGAGTGCGTCGCCGACGTATTGACACGCCGACCCGTGCCGGTGAGTCTAGCCATCGGTAATCGATGGGCGATTGTGAAGGGCCTGGTGTTCCTGGTGCTCATGACGGGACGAACCGACGTCAAGTCCACGGCTGGAGCGGGCCGATGACGACCGCGGACTCCGCACGGATGCCGGAGTTGAGGGCAAGTCGCCGGGTCGCCGACCTGCCCCGGTGGGCCGTGCTCGAACGAGAACTGTTCGCAGCCCAGGAGAAGGCGTGGCGGACCTTCTCCGACCGCTACACCGAGCGCGACGGCCGTCTCGTCTTCCGCGACACCCTCGGCCAGGGGCTGGACGGCCGTGACGGTGTGGACGACTTCTACGAACCGTTCTTCAACTGGCCGACGTTGTACCTGCTGGGCGGCAGCGCGGAACTGCTTACCGCGTCCCGACGGCACTGGCGGGGCGTCACCGCCCAGCTCACGGAGATGGGCATGCTGGAGGCCGGCCTGGAACGCGGCTACGACTGGTTCCACCAGGGCGAGGGCATGCTGCTGTTCTACGGGCTCTGCCTCGCCGATCCGGGCGATCCCGAACTGCGGGAACTGGCCCGCCGTTTCGCCGACTTCTATCTCCCGGGCGGACCGAACTACGATCCCGCGCACCGGGTGATCCGCGCACCGCACAACGGCTCCGCGGGCCCGCGTCCGGGATTCAGCGACCACGACACGTACTTCCCGTGGAGTGACGCCCTGCGCCCCTACGGCCTGCCGCTCGACTGGATCGCCGACGCCGCCCCCTTCGACGAGCTCGCCGCGTCCCCGGAGCGGGCCCGTGCCTACGGCCGGGAGATGTGGGACCGCATGGGCCGCGGCGACACGATCGTCAACCTCGCCGCGACCGGTCTCGCCGTCAACGCCCATCTGCTCACCGGTGAGCAGCGGTACGCGGACTGGGTGACCGAGTACGTCGGCGCGTGGCACGAACGACTCGCCGACCACGACGTCGTGCCCGACAACGCCGGCCTGAACGGAGTGGTCGGCGAGTACCTCGACGGCCGCTGGTACGGCGGGCACTACGGGTGGACGTGGCCGCACGGGCTCTCCCCCGTCGGGTCGGCCACCGTCATCGGGGCGTCCAACGCGACACTGCTCACGGGCGACCGGAGCTTCCTGGACCTGGCCCGCAACCCGCTCGACGCGGTGCTTCGGCACGCCGAGCGGCGCGGCGCCGACGGCATGGGCACGCTCGGCGAGCGCTGGCAGCCCCATCTGCGCGCGACCCCCGGCGGGCGCACGCTGATGGTGCCTCAGCGGTATGGCGACTCCGGCTGGTTCGACTACACCATCATGCCGACCCAACTCCCCATGGCTCTCTGGCACTTCGGGCGCGAGGCGGTGGACCGGGAGCGCATCGAGCACCTCCGGTCCGCGTCGGACTGGGACTGGACGGCGGTGCACACCCAACGCATCAAGGACGAGGCCGGCCACGAGGAGCCGTGGTACGAGTACCTGGCGGGCCGCAACCCCGACTTCCCCGAGCGGATGCTGCGCAGCGCCCTCGACGTCTGCGCCGAGCGGGTCGCCTCGATCGAGGACGACACGGTGGATCCGGCCGTCGGACCGGACACCCTGGGCATCCATCACTGGCAGCAGCGCAATCCGGTGGTCACCGAGGCGTTGTTGCAGCTGACCACCGGGTCCCCGCAGGTCCTCTACAACGGCGGCCTCGCACAGTTGCACCTGCGCTACCACGACGTCGCCGAGCGGCGACCGGGGCTGCCCCCGGACGTCGCGGCGCTCGTGTCGGACATCCGGCCCGACCACACCGTGGTGGAGTTCGTGAATCTCGGCGGCGCCCCGCGTTCGGTGATGGTGCGGGCAGGTTCGTTCGACGAGCATCTCGTGCACACCGTCCGCCTCGACGACGGCCCCGTGCACGAGGTCGAGGGGCCCGGGTGCACCGTCGAACTGCCCGGGAACACCCGGGCACGGCTCACGCTGACGATGACCCTGCGCGCGGCCCCGCCGAGCTGCCGGTCCCCCTGGGAGGTGGCCCGATGACCCCTTCGCCGGCGTCCGGCGTCCCGTCCCGGCTGCCCTTCGCCCTGCCCCGGCTCGGGATCGGCACCGCCCCGCTGGGCGGGCTGTTCCAGGAGGTGCCCGAGCAGGAGGCCGTCGCGACGCTGGAGGCCGCCGCCCGCGCCGGCATCACGTACTTCGACACGGCGCCGCGCTACGGCCACGGTCAGGCCGAGGAGCGGCTGGGCCGTCTGCTCGGCCCTGCCGGGATCACCGAGCCGGTGATCTCCACGAAGACCGGGTGGCTGCTGCGGCCCGAGCCTGACGGCTCCCCGGGAACCGTGGTGACCGACTGGACGGAGCGCGGTATCCGCGCGTCACTGGAGTCGAGTCTGACGCGTCTGGGTCGCTCGTCGGTCGACATCCTGTACCTGCACGACGCGGACGAGTACCCGGAGGAGGTCCGGCGCACGGCGTATCCGGCGGTGCGGCGGCTGCGGGACGAGGGGCTGGTCCGGGCGATCGGGTTCGGCATGAACCACAGTGGTCCGCTCGCCGCGTACGTGGCCGAGTTCGAGGTGGACGTGGTCCTGATCGCGGGCCGGTTCTCCCTGCTCGACCACGACGCGCTGGAGACCTTGCTGCCGCTCTGCGCGAGAACCGGCACCGCGGTGGTCGTGGGCGGGGTCTTCAACACCGGTCTGCTCGCCGATCCCTCCCCCGGGGCCATGTTCAACTACCGCCCGGCCCCGCCGGAGATGGTGGCCCGTGCGCGGCGGTGCGGCGAGATCTGCGCCGGGTTCGGGGTTCCGGTCGCCGCCGCCGCCGTCCAGTTCCCGTTCCTGCATCCGGCGGTCGCCTCGGTCGTCGTCGGCTGCCGGTCCGCGGCCGAGGTGACGGCGAACGCGGCCGCGTCCGGGTTCCCGGTCCCGGATCTGTTGTGGCAACGACTCGCCGAGGCGGGCTTCGTGCCTCCGCGCCTGGTGGGGTGACGCGGGCGGTGTCCCCGCCCCCGTCGGGGCCGGGCGGGGCGGGACACCGCGGGAGCGGACGCGGGGCCGTCCGGCACCCGCGGGCGGCGGGCCCCGGCGGGTCAGTGCTCCACCGCGGTCCGCGCCAGGTCCCGTCTGAGGTATTCGGCGGTGAACGAGCCCTGGAACGAGCTCAGTTGTTCCGGAGTCCCTTCGAAGACGATCCGACCGCCCTGCCGGCCCGCCCCCGGTCCGATGTCGATGACCCAGTCGGCATGCCTGATCACGTCCAGGTCGTGTTCGACGACCACCACGGTGTTGCCGCCGTCCGTCAGCCGGTCGAGGAGGGCGAGCAGTTCCTCGACGTCCGCCATGTGCAGTCCGGTGGTCGGCTCGTCGAAGAGATAGAGGCTGCCCGATTCGTTCAGTCGTCCGGCGAGTTTGAGCCGTTGCCGTTCACCGCCGGAGAGCGTGGACAGGGGCTGTCCGAGGGTGAGGTAGGACAGGCCGACTTCGCGGAGCATGCCCAGTTTGCGCAGCACCTTCCGGTCGCTGAAGCGGCCGAGCGCCTCCTCGACGGTGAGGCGCAGCGTCTGCACGATGTCGAGACCGTCGAGGCGGTGGGCGAGGACCTCGTGCCGGTAGCGGAGGCCCTCGCAGACTTCGCAGACCGTGGTGACCGGGTCCAGGAACGCGAGATCGTTCTCGATCAGACCCCGCCCCTTGCACGCGGGGCAGCCGCCGGTGGAGTTGAAGCTGAACATGCCCGCGTCGACCTCGTTGGCCCGGGCGAACAGCCTGCGGACGGTGTCCATGATGCCCATGTGCGTGGCCGGTGTGGAACGCGACGAGATGCCGATCGCCGACTGGTCGACGACGATCGCCTCGGGCCGTCGGGCGGCGAGGACTCCGGAGACCAGAGTGGTCTTGCCCGATCCGGCGACGCCGGTGACGGCGGTGAGCACACCGGTGGGGATGTCGACGGTGACGTTCCTGAGGTTGTGCAGGTCCGCCCCGGTGACGGTGAACGCGCCGGTGGGGGTGCGCCGCTCCCGTTCGGCACCGGGCACGGCGCTCAGGCACCGGCCCGTACGGGTTCCGGAGGCGCGCAGTGCGTCGACGGTTCCTTCGAAGACGACTTCGCCCCCGTGGGTGCCGGCTCCCGGTCCCATGTCCACGACGTGGTCGGCGATGCCGATGACGTCCCGGTCGTGCTCGACGACGAGGACCGTGTTGCCCTTGTCGCGCAGCGCCAGGAGCAGTTCGTTGAGTCGGCGCACGTCGCGGGGGTGCAGCCCGACGCTGGGCTCGTCGAAGATGTACGTCACGTCGGTGAGGCTGCTGCCGAGATGGCGCACGATCTTCAGTCGCTGGCCCTCGCCGCCCGACAGGGTGGAGGTCTCACGGTCCAGGCTGAGGTAGCCCAGGCCCACTGCCTCGATGCGGCGCAGTACCGCGAGGGCCGCCGCTGCCACCGGCTCGGCGACGGGGTCGTCGACGGCGGCGAGCACCTCGACGAGTTCGCCGATCTCCATGGCCGCGCAGTCGGCGATGGTGTGCGCCCCGATCCTGGAGCGCCGGGCCGCCTCGTTGAGCCGGGCGCCTCCGCAGCCCGGGCAGGGTCCCTCGGTGACGACCCGGGCCACGGCCTCCCGGTCCCGTTCGCTCAGGGTCTGCGCGTCGCGCTTGAGGTAGCGGCGGGTGAAGCGGGTGACGACCCCCTCGTACTCGTTCTTGTAGACGCTGTGCCGACTGCGGCGGTCGACCCGGAATCCGCCGCCGTACAGGAAGAGTTCGCGCTGCTCGTCGGTGAAGCGGGCCAACGGCGTGTCGGGGTCGAAGAGACCCGATTCCGCGTACAGCTGCCACGTGGCGGTGCCGACCGCGAACGAGGGGAAGGCGATGGCGCCCTCGTTCAGCGTCCTGTTCTCGTCGAGCAGCCGTTCCAGGTCCACGGTGGTGGTGCGGCCCAGCCCTTCGCAGGTCCGGCACATGCCGTGCGGATCGTTGAAGGAGTACCGGTTCGACGGTCCGGCGCTCGGTGTTCCGTGCCGTGAGAACAGCACCCGCAGAACGGGGTGGACCTCGGTCATGGTGCCGACGGTCGACCGCGAGTTGCCCCCGACCGGCTTCTGGTCGACCACGATCGCGGTCGACAGGTTCTCCATCACCTCGGCGCGCGGCCGCTCGTACCGGGCGAGCCGGTTGCGTACGTACGAGGGGAACGTCTCGTTCAACTGGCGCCGGGACTCCACCGCGAGCGTGGAGAAGACGACCGAGGACTTCCCCGAGCCCGATACGCCGGTGAAGACGGTGAGCTTCCCCTTGGGGATGGTGAGCGAGATGTTCTTGAGGTTGTTCTCGCGGACGCCACCGAGCACGATGTCGCCGCCGAAACGCGTGTTCTCCCGACCCGGCACACTGGGCCCCTTCTCCCGTCACCCGTACCTTGCCGTCGCCACCTTACGGCATTTTATTTCCATACGGAAACCAATTCCCCTCGCCGCCTTCCCATGCGCCACGCACCCCGCATGGTTCGAGGTGTATTATTTCCGCAAAGAAACCATGCCGGTGGTGCGGGGTACGGAGTCGCGGGAGCAGGAACCGTTCCGTCCGCCGCCATCGGCCCGGAGAAGGGTCACCGATGACGGACGCGCGCACCGCCCGCCCCCAGCGCCCCGACCCGCCGTCCGCGCTGGAGGACGCGCTGTCGCATCTGCAGTGCGTGCTGGTCGCCCGCCGCACCGCGACCAACCCCGAGCACATCAACTGGCAGCAGTACGACGTCCTGGAGACGCTGCGCATCCGTGGCGCCATGAGCCCCTCACGGCTCAGCGACGCCCTGGGCGTGTCGCGGCAGACCGCGTCGAAGGCGTTGCGTGTCCTGAAGGACCTCGAACTGGTCCGCCAGACGGCCCACGGCGAGGACCGGAGGGAGCAGACGACCTCACTGACGCCGAAGGGACATACCTTCCTGACCCAGGCCGCGTGGGGCCGCCGGGAGAACGCCGACGCCGCCGCGGGGGCGCTCTCGCCCGGCGAGCGGGCCCTGTTCGCGGAGATGTGCCAGAAGGTCGCCGACTCGGTCGCCGCCCTGCGGCACGGGGCGCCCGCGGAGGGCGGCACGCCCGCCGGTCCCGGTCCACGTCGCGGCGACGTGGCGGACGAGGGGCCGGAACCGGGCGCCGTGTGAGCGGGGCCGCCCATCGCGCCCGGTGGTCGCACCGGTGGCCGCGGTCGCCGCGCCCGGCGTCCCGGAGGGGCTCGGCGCGACGGCGGCCGTGGTGGGCGCGACCGGCCCGGGAGCGGGGCCGGTCGCCGCTCCGCCCGGCCTCATCCCGCCGTCACCCGCGCGTCGCCCCCGTCCCCTATCCTCGCGGTCCGGCTGACCCACTGGGCCAGCGTGAGCTGTGCGGTCCCGGCCGTGCGGGCGGGACGCTGGCGGCAGGCCGCCGCGCGGTCGCCCGTGTCCTGGTCCGCCCCCCGGTTCCGGCCGGTGCTCTCGGCAAGCGCTCGGCGCAGCAGGGACAGGTGCGCGGGCAGGACCGTACGGCAGTCGTCGGCGGCCCGGTGGGTGGAACGCGTGGCCGGGTGGGTTCCCCTCGTGACCGTCTCCTCGGCTGCGGGGGACGTGCGGGGGCGCGCGTCGGCCGGTCGTTCACCGATCGTGCTGTGGTTCTCGGTCGCAGTGAACATGGGACACGCCCTTCGGGTGAGGCGGCGGGACTCGTTCATGGCGAAACCTCCGTTCGCCCTCCCACCTTCGCCCCGGCACGGCCCCCGGCGCGTCGTCCCCCCGCAGCGATTCCCGGCTACCACGACCGCGGTATCCGTTCCCGCCGCCTACGACCGCGCCGGCACGTCCGTACCGCGTCGGCACCTACAGGGGCGCCTGCGACGAGCCCGACTCCGCCGCCGGGCTGACCAGTCCGCACTGGTAGGCGATGACGACGAGCTGGGCCCGGTCGCGGGCCGCCAGCTTCGTCATGGCGCGGTTGACGTGGGTCTTGGCGGTCAGCGGACTGACGAACAGCCGTTCCGCGATCTCCTCGTTCGACAGCCCGAGTGCCGCCAGCCCGACCACGTCGCGCTCGCGCGGCGTCAGGCACCCCAGCCGCTCGTGCACGCCCGCCGGGCAGGGGTCCGGCTGTGCGAGGAAACGCCCGATCAGCGACCGCGTCGCCGAGGGCGACAGCAGGGCCTCCCCGGACGCGACGGTGCGTACGGCGTCGAGGAGTTCCTCGGGCCGGGCCCCCTTTCCGAGGAAGCCGCTCGCACCGGCACGCAGGGCCTCGGCGACGTGCTCGTCGTCCTCGAAGGTCGTCAGGACGAGCACCTTCACCCCGGCGAGGTCCGCGGACTCGCTGATGTGCCGCGTGGCGTCGAGGCCGTCCATCTCCGGCATGCGGATGTCCATCAGGACCACGTCGGGGCGCTCCGCGCGCGCCAGCTCCAGCGCCTCCTGCCCGTTGGAGGCCTCCCCCACCGTCTCCATGTCGTCCGTGGAGTCGAACAGCATCCTGAAGGTGCCCCGCAGCAGGGCCTGGTCATCGGCAAGCAGTACGCGAATCGTCATGCCCGTCTCTCCTCGGTGGTTCGCCCATGGCCTGACCGGGACGCAGGGGCAGGTGGGCCGTCACGGTGAAGCCGCCCTCCGGGCGCGCTCCCGCGTACAGCCGGCCGCCGACCGTGGAGGCCCTCTCGCGCATCCCGATCAGCCCGTGCCCGGTCCCCGGACGGGTGTGGTTCCCGCCGGTGCGTCCGTCGTCCTCGACGGTGATCGTCAGCCGCTCGGGGCGGTAGTGCAGGAACAGCCGGGCGTGGTCGGCCCCGGCGTGCTTGTGCACGTTGGTCAGGGCCTCCTGCACGATGCGGTACGCGGCCAGATCGACCGCCGGGGCCAGCGGTTCCGCGGTGCCCCGCCGGGTATGGCTCACGGTCAGACCGGCGCGTTCGAACGACGCCAGGAGCGCCGGTACGCGCGCGAGGCCCGGCATGGGATCGCGTGGCGCCACCGGGTCGCCGGACTGTCGCAGCAGGCCCACGGTCACCCGTAGTTCGTCGAGCGCCGACCGGCTGGTGTCCCGGATGTCCTCCAGTGCGGCGAGGATCCGCTCCGGCCGCCGTTCCACCAGGTGGACGGCCACCCCGGCCTGAGCGTTGATCAGGGCGATGTGGTGCGCGACGATGTCGTGCAGCTCGCGTGCGATCCGCACCCGCTCGGCCGCCACCCGCTGTTGCGCCTCCTGCTCGCGCGTCCGCTCCGCGTGCTCCGCCCGTTCCTCCACGGCGGCGACGTAGGCGCGGCGCGAGCGCACCCCGTCCCCCACGGCCGCCGGCAGGGCGGTCCACGCCAGCATCGCCGCGTTGTCGGGAGCCAGCCAGGAGCGGGGATCGCAGATCACCGCCGCTCCCACCAGAACGGCGGCCGAAAGCGAAGCCGCGGTCCAGGTGGCACGCCGGTCGGTGAGCACGGCGACGGTGTAGACCGACACCAGGACCGGGCTGATCACCAGCGGACTCTCGCGGAACCCGAACACCTGGAACACCACTCCGCAGCCGACCGCGACGACCAGTACGCCGATCGGGTGACGGCGACGCCACAGCAGCGCGGCACAGCCCACTGCCGCCAGTACCACTGCGGACCAGCGCAGGGAGAAGTAGTGCTCGTGCGGCACGACCGAGGCGGCAACGATGGACAGCACGAACAGTGCCACCACGCCCAGCGCGTCCAGCACGCCGTTGCGGCCCCGGTCCCGCCGCCTCCATCCGCTGATCACCGCCATGCCACCACCGTAGGGTGGACGGCCGCGCCGGGCATCGTGTGGCGTCCCGCGGTCAGACGCCCTTGGCGGGAGGGACCCGGCCCCTGTGGGGGGAGAGTTCGGCCGTGAGCCAGCGGAAGACCTGCGGCACCTGACGCTCCCAGAGTCCCGTGGTGTGCGGCCCGCTCACTCCGGCCACCACCACGTGTGTCGGGAGCACCGCCGCGCGCCGGAGCGCGAGGCCGTCGCGGTAGCCGTCGTCGCGGGAGCCCGAGAGGTAGAGCGAGACGCGTGGCGGGGTGGTGGCGTGGCGCAGGATCCACAGCGGGTTGTTGACCCTCCGCAGATGCGGGGTCCGGGCCGTGAGGGAGGCCCGTTCGGCGGCCGGGTCGTTGTAGCCGGAGAGGCCGACCGCGGCCCGGTACCGGTCCGGGTGGGCGAGTGCCATCTTCACGGCGCAGTGCGCGCCCGCCGAGTACCCCGCCACCGCCCAGCCGCTCGCGCGGCTCTGCGCGCGGAAGGTGTCGGTCACCATCTGCCGGACGTCCACGCTGAGCCAGGACTCGGCGTCGACGACGCCCGGCACGTTGGCGCACCCGGTGTCCTTGCCCGCCAGCAGGTTGGTCCGCGGCTCCACGAGGATGAACGGGGCGATCCTCCCGCTCCGCATTCCGGCCTCCAGCTGCGACTGCACCCGCAGGCTGACGAACCACGCCTTCGCCGATCCGGGAAAACCGCCGAGGAGCTCGACCACGGGGAACTTCCGGTGCCGGAAGGACGGCCGGTCGTACTGCGGCGGGAGCCATACGTACACCTCGCCGCGCACGCCCGACACCGGGCCGCGCAACTGGGTCACGCGGACGCCCCGGCCCATCCGGGCGTCGTGCGTCGGGCCGAAGTGCTGGACGGTCCTCGGCTGGTCCGCCAGCCGCTTGTCGGTGCCGAGTCCGTCGCTCCCCAGGTCCGGGGCGGCGACGACGTGGTGTCCGGTGCCGAGCAGGTCGGCCCAGCTGTCGTAGAGGCCGTTGGCGTTGTTGACCATCACGAAGACGCTCAGCACGGCCGCCGCCTGCGCGAGGACGACCATCACCAGGCGCGCCGCACCGCGCACGACGGCGGGTCCGCCCACCCGGCCCCAGAGCAACAGCGGAAGCAGCACGGTGACCAGGGCCAGGGCGACCGTGGCCAGGAAGAAGGGTGTCCCCGTCAGGCTCATCACGCCAGGGAGGATGCCGCACACGCCGCAAAGGTTTACCCGCTTTTCCGCCTCTTTACGTCGGATGTGAGACAGCCGGGAACCCCGTGTTGACGCCGGGGCCGTCCGGATGCCCGTTCGCCGTCTCACCGGCGGTGCGATCCGGTGCGCCGGCTCGCACCGCGAAGGGCGCGGAGACGGATCCGGCCGCCGGGGTGCGATCACTCACACCGGCCGCCTTTGTGCCGCAACCTCAAGGAAACGTAATATCGGCAGGTCATCGCCGCGACGGACCACAGGAAGCCGGTGCAAATCCGGCACGGTCCCGCCACTGTGACCGGGGAGTGCACCCCTTCGGCATGCCACCGCGCGCGGCGCGGGAGGGCGGGAGGAACGTCGATCCGGGAGTCAGGACACTGCCCTGTCGCGGGCCCGTTGTGAGGGAGCGCGGACTCCCCAGGAGGCTCTACGTGTATTTCGGCATTCCCCGCCGCCCCGTCTGCCCGCCCGCCCGCCGTCGTGCGCTGCGCGCCGCCGCCGCGGCTGCCGCCCTGTCCACCGTCCTGCTCGCCGCGGGCTGCGGGGCGGGCGAGGACTCCCCCGAGGACCGGAAGGCCGCCGCGCGGGCGACGGCCCGGGGTTTCCCGGTCACCGTCGACAACTGCGGTGTGAAGACGACGTACGACAAGCCGCCCGCACGCGTCGTCACCATCCACCAGCACCCGGCGGAGCTGATGCTCGCCCTGGGGCTCAAGGACCGCATGGTCGGCACCGCGTTCCCCGACTCCGCCGTCCTGCCCGAGCTGAGGAAGGACTTCGAGGCGATCCCCGAGCTGGCACGCAAGGAGCCGTCGTTCGAGTCGATCCTGGACGCGGAGCCGGACTTCGTCTACGGCGGCTACGGCAGCGCGTTCGCCGAGAACGAGGGCCGTTCCCGCAAGGCGTTCGCCGACGCGGGCATCGACACCTACCTCAACCGCGAGTACTGCGCCAAGAACAAGCCCGTGACGATGCGGGACACCTACGAGGAGATCCGTACCGTCGGCAGCGTCTTCGGCATACCGGACCGCGCCGACAAGCTGGTGACCGAACTCCGCGGACGCGTCGACAAGGCCGCCACCGCCGTCAAGAACGCCCCCGCGGTGCCCGTCTTCGTGTACGACAGCGGCGACAAGACGGCGTTCACCGCGGGCGGCAAGGGCCTGGGCAGCGAGCTGATCCGCCTGGCCGGCGGCAGGAACGTCTTCGGGGACCTGGACGACGTCTTCGGGGACGTCTCCTGGGAGCAGGTGGTGGCCCGCAAGCCCGAGGTCATCGCCATCTACGACTACGCGGGATCCGGCACCGTCGAGCAGAAGAAGAAGTTCCTCCTCTCGCAGCCGGCGCTCGCCGACGTCCCGGCCGTGAGGAACGAACGGTTCGTGGTGCTGCCGCTGACCGACACGCTGGTCGGCATCCGGTCGGCCTACGCGGTCGACGGCCTGGCCCGCGGGCTGCACCCCGAGCGTTTCCGGTGACGCGGACATCCGTGGAGGACGGCCCGGCCGCGGCCGCGGCCGAATCGCGCACGCGTCGCGGAACCCGGTCGGGTCGGGCCGCCCTCGCCGTCACGCTGTCCGTCCTCGCGGTGCTCCTGCTGCTCTCCGTCACGGCCGGGCTGGCCATCGGCTCGGTGCACGTGCCGCCCGGTGACGTGTGGGGCATCATCACGCACGCGCTGGGCGTCGACCGCTCGGAGCCGACCTGGTCGCGCGCCCGGGAGACGATCGTCCTGACCGTGCGGGCGCCGCGGGTGCTGCTCGGCGCCGTGACCGGGGCCGGGCTGGCCGTGGTGGGTACCGCCATGCAGGCCCTGATCCGTAACCCGCTCGCCGAGCCGTACCTGCTGGGGGTGTCCTCCGGCGCGTCCCTCGGCGCGGTCTCGGTGATCGTCCTCGGGGTGGGTGCGGCGGGGCCGGCATCGCTGTCGGCCGCCGCGTTCGTCGGCGCGCTGGGCTCGCTGCTGGTGGTCTACGCGACCGCCCGCACCGGTGGACGGATCACCTCGGTACGGCTCGTGCTGTCCGGTGTGGCGATCGCCGCGATGCTCACCGCGGTGACGGATCTGCTGTTGCTGACCGCCGGCCGGGGCCACGAGGCGCGTGCCGT
The DNA here is from genome assembly GCF_043083325.1 of Streptomyces sp. NPDC014734. Lineage (NCBI taxonomy): Bacteria > Bacillati > Actinomycetota > Actinomycetes > Kitasatosporales > Streptomycetaceae > Streptomyces > Streptomyces sp. NPDC014734. Next base: position 40,776 of record NZ_JBIBYN010000010.1, read on the forward strand.
CCTCGCCTGGACGCTCGGCGGCCTCGGCGGCGTGGACTGGGGCACGCTGTGGTTGCCCAGCGCGGCCCTGCTGGTCGGCATCGCCGTCCTCCTGGTGCAGTCGCGGAACCTGAACCTGCTGCTGGCGGGCGAGGAGGCCGCCACGACGATGGGGCTCGACGTGGCCCGTTTCCGGGCCCGCATGTTCATCCTGCTGTCCCTCGTCACGGGAATCCTGGTCGCGGCGGCCGGGCCGATCGGTTTCGTCGGGCTGATGCTGCCGCACATCGTGCGTCTCTTCGTCGGCGGCGATCACCGTCGTGTGCTGCCCACGGCCGCACTGGCCGGAGCCGTCTTCCTGATCTGGGCCGACATCGCCGCCCGCACAGTCGCCGCGCCGATGGAGATCCCGGTCGGAGTGCTGACGGCGCTGTGCGGCGGGCCCTTCTTCCTCTGGCTCATGCGCCGTGACGCCCGACGACACGCCGATGGAGCAGTGGCATGAACGCAACCGAACTCGCCGTCGACGGCGTCACGCTGACCGCGGGCGCGCACCGCCTCGTCCGCGATGTCTCGCTGCACGCAGGGCCCGGCGAGGTGATCGGACTGGTCGGCCCCAACGGCAGCGGCAAGTCCAGCCTCCTGCGGGCCGTCTACCGCGTCCTGCGGCCCGACACCGGCCAGGTGCGGGTCGACGGCGCGGACGCCTGGTCGCTGCCCGTGCGCACACTGGCGCGGACGCTCGCCGCGGTGGTGCAGGAGTCGGCCGCCGGTTTCGACCTCTCCGTACGGGAGGTCGTGGCCATGGGACGCACCCCGCACAAGAGCCTGTTCACCGGTGACACGGCCGAGGACGCCCGTCTGATCGAATCGGCGCTGGCAGCCGTGGACGCGACGGCGCTGGCCGACCGCCCCTTCGACCGGCTCTCCGGCGGCGAGCGCCAGCGTGTGCTCATCGCCCGCGCCCTCGCACAGCAGCCCGCCCTGCTCGTTCTCGACGAACCGACCAACCACCTGGACATACGTCATCAGCTCGACGTCCTCGGCGTCCTGCGCGAGCTCCCCGCCACCGTCCTGGTCGCGCTCCACGACCTGAATCTGGCCGCGTACTACTGCGATCGCCTCTACGTCCTGCGCGACGGCGAGGTCACCGCGTCGGGACCGCCCGCCGAAGTGCTCACCGCGCAGTTGCTCCAGGAGGTGTACGGAGTGACCGGGGAAGTCGTCATTCATCCCCGTACCGGGGCCCCTCATGTGACCTTTCTCCCCTGAGGGCCGTCCCGTACTCCGTGGTGGACCGGCGCGCGGCGTCAGATGTGGTGCCTCGCACGAGGAGGAGCGTCCGCATACTGGGTGTATGCGGACGTTCCGACGACGCGGTGGGGCGCCGCAGCGGTCGTCGTGCGCGCGCCGGGGATTTCGGGACGGCCCTCAAGGGCTGTCCCGAATGCCGAACATCTCACACGGGGAAGAGAGGCCGTGGGGATTCACCGCGAGTCGGCCCGGGTAACCATCACGATCCGATTTCAGGCATTCCAGGCCAACGGCACCGACTGTTCAGGGGATTCCCCGCCGCACGGTGTGCTACGGCTCTTCGCGGTGTACAACTGGGATGTCCAACATCACCATCGGATCAACCACGACCTGTCTTCTGCCGTTCACCGATCGGAATTTGACCGTCTGTCATCATGCATAGGATTCCTCGTGAACGCCGAACCCGGGAAGTTTGTCGGTCCGTCCCCTTACGCCCGGCCGGGTCCAAAAAGGCTGCATGGCCGATGCGTTCGCAGTATTTCCTGACCTGTTCCGGTTGTCCGGGGACACCCCGCGGCCGGCCGAGAGTATGGGGCACATTCCGTGAAGGTTCGTACGAGGCGGTCGAGCACCCTGGTGGCCGGGGGAATGGCGGCGGTGCTGCTGGCCGGTTGCGGCTCCCAGGATCAGATCTGGCCGTCCGAGTCGAAGGCGAGAGTGGTCGTCGGGATGTCCGACGGCATCGTCGCGACCGATCCGGCATCCGGCTACGACCCGGGGTCCTGGCTGCTGTTCAACAACGTCTTCCAGTCCCTGCTGAGCTTCCCGCCCGGTTCCTCCACACCCGTGCCGGAAGCCGCCGAGGAGTGCAACTTCTCGAACGGCAGCAGGACGTACACCTGCACGCTGCGTGACGGGCTGAAGTTCAGCAACGGCAACTCCCTCACGTCTGCCGACGTCAAGTACTCCTTCGACCGGACGATCGAGATCGACGACCCCGCGGGTCCGGCGCCGATGCTCTCCACCCTGAAGTCGATCGACACACCGGACGACAAGACCGTCGTCTTCCACCTCAAGGTGCCGGACGCGACCTTCCCCAGCAAGATCGCATCGGGTGCCGGTTCCATCGTGGACCGTCGGGTCTACCCGAAGAACGCCCTGCTGGAGGACGGCAGGACGGTCGGCTCCGGCCCCTACAAGCTGGACTCCATCGACAAGTCGAAGGCGGTCTTCTCGGTCTACTCCGACTACCACGGAACCGCCGAGGTACAGAACTCCGGAGTGACGCTGCAACTCTTCCGCGGCGACCAGCAGGAACTCCAGTCGGCCCTGGAGAAGGGCGACGTCGACATCGCCTACCGCGGCCTCACCGCCAAGGCGATAGCGGCCCTCGACACCTCGTCCGCCACGAAGAAGGACGGCCTGGAAGTGGTCCAGGGCAACAGCGCGGAAGTCCAGCACATGGTCTTCAACGTGCACGACCCCGTGATCGGCGAGATCGCCGTGCGCAAGGCCATCGCCCATCTCGTCGACCGCTACGCGCTGGTCAGCGAGGTCTACCAGTCCACGGCGACTCCGCTCTACTCGATCGTCCCGGTCGGCATCACCGGACACGGCACCTCCTTCTTCGACGTGTACGGCGATGCCCCCCAGCCGAAACAGGCGAAGGCCGAGCTGCGGGACGCCGGTATCACCGAAAAGGTGAAGCTCACTCTCTGGTCCACCCCGAGCCGATACGGTCCGGCCACCGACGACGAATTGCGGACCATCGCGGATCAACTGAACCGAAGCGGGCTCTTCGACGCGCAGATGAAGTCCGTCCCGTTCGACCAATACGAAAAGGGCATCGCCGAGGGCAAGTACGGCGTCTACGTCAAGGGCTGGGTTCCGGACTATCCCGACCCCGACAATTTCACCCAGCCGTTCTTCGGCGAGAACAACGTCCTGTCGAACAATTACGAGAACAGTGAGATAAGCGACCGGATCATCCCGCGGACGGCCGCGATGGCCGATCGCGCGAACACCCGACAGGACTTCATCGCGCTGCAGGACATCGTGGCGCGGCAGTTGCCGCTCCTGCCGCTCTGGCAGGGCAAGCAGTACGCGGTCGCCCACGAGAAGGTGCGGGGCCTGCAGAACTGCCTTGACACGTCGACGGTCTTCCGGTTCTGGGAACTCGGCATCGCGTCGTGACCGGCCCCCGCCCCGCGGCGGTGCGCGGAGCCCCGTCGAGTGCGGGGCGCACGCGCCACCGCGGGGCGGCGCGTGCGTCCCACCGGGTCAGCAGCCTCCGGCGGCGAACGCCTCCTCGTCCGAACGTCCTTCGCCGGGCCGGAAGTTCAGGACGAAGCGGGCGCGTTCCCCGTTGATGCGGCGCCGCACGTACAGCACCGCCTCCCCGTCGGGGGTGCAGCTCACCCCCTCGCGGACGAGCAGGGGACTTCCCGTCGGCACGCCCAGCCGGTCGGCATCGCCGATATCGGCACCGACCGCGCTGAAGGCGCGCCAGTCGTACTCCAGGACGATGCCCGTGGCCTCGGCCAGCACCCGGACCGCGTTGTCCACCTCTCCCGGTACGGACAGCTCCCGGGGCACGAGCGCGGAATCCATCCAGTAGCTGCTGACGCCCCACGGCTCCGCACCGATGAAGACGACGGTCTCCACACGCGACAGTCCGGCGAGCGGACGGTGGAGATGACGCGCCGCCTCGGCATCGGCCGCCGAGTCGGACGCCGGCGCGACGGCGATGACGCGCTCCCCGCCCCGGCCGGCCCCGCCGCGGGCCGTCGCGCCGGTGTGGGGCAGCGCCATGGTCACGCTGCCCGTGTCGAGCCGCTGGCTGCGCGGGTTGACGGTGATCGAGACGCGCGTGACCGGAGGACGCACGAACGTCCCCACACCCCGGCGGATCTCGATGGATGCGGCGCGCTCCAGCTCCGCCATCGCCTGACGAATCGTCAGGCGATTGACGCCGAACTCGGCGCACAGTTCGGCCTCGCTGGGCAGCCGGGAGCCCGCCGGAAGCTCTCCGGCGTCGATCCGCTCCTGGACCTGCCGGGCCAGTTGCAGGTAGACGGGTGCGGCCCTTCGACGGTTTGACACCCCTGGATCCTACGAGCCCGCGCGGCCGTCCGGGGACGCGGTTCCACGCCCGGGACATCGGTCGGGGCGATCGTTCACCAGGAGTTCAGATCTCCGTCGACCGGGTTCGACGCCGGTACACCCAAGGACAGGTAGACATCTAGATGTCCACCTGTCGCGGTGGATCCCCCGACCCGGAAAGCCCTCCATGACCCTGCTCAACTTCCGTGATCCCGCCACCTCCGCGCACCCCGGCGGTGACCGGATCCGCGCCGGAATCCTCTTCCGGTCCGCCCAGCCCTTCCCCTCCGCCGCAGGCGGCGTCGTCGAGAGCCTGCGCGCGAAGGGCGTGGCCACCGTCGTCGACCTGCGCGGTGCCGCCGAACGATCGGCCGACGACTGGGCCGCGGCCCGGGCGGCGGGGATCCGCGTCGTACGGGCACCGCTCGACGCGGAGGACGACGACGCCATCGCCGGTCCCGGCATCGGCTCCCTGCGCACCGCGGCCGACCTGGGCCTGTTCTACGTCGCGCTGGCCCGCTCGGCGCCGCGGGCGGTGGCCGACGCGGTGCGCGCCGCTGCCGCCCCCGGGGCGACTCTGCTGCACTGTGCCGCGGGCAAGGACCGCACCGGACTGCTGGTGGCGCTCCTGCTCGACCTGGCCGGCCTGCCGGCCGAGGGAATCGTCGCCGACTACGCCCGTACCGCCGAGGCGCTCCCACAGGTGTTCGCGGCGCTGGCCGCGCACCGGGGCATCGCCCTGAACGCCGGACCCACGAGCGCGGACGGCGGCGCCGCACCGGACACGGCAGTGCGCGCAGCCTCCCCGCACGGCGCCCCGGTGCTCCGCGGCGAGCCCGGCCGCACCGTCCCCGCGCCGCTGCTCCAGGCGCCGCCCGAGGCGATGCGGGTGTTCCTGGAGACCGTCCGCGCGAACCACGGCGGTGCCGAGGGCTTCCTGCTGAGCTGCGGCGTCGAGGACGACGCCGTCGCCGCGTTCCGCGCCAAGGCGTCGCCCGCCGTTCCGGCCGCCGACGGTGCGTTCGCCACCGCCGTGACCACTCCCGCGCACTGACTCCGCACTCCCCGCCGCACGACAGGAGCACCCCCTTCATGCCCGACGCGCCGACCACGCCCGTGGCCCCACCGCTCGACCGGGAACCCTGCGCCGCCCGGGGATCCGGCGACCCGCCCCGCGCTCCCCGCAGAGTCGTGGTGGGCCTGGTCTTCACCGAACTGCTCATCGGGTTCGCCTTCGCCATGCCCCTGATCGCCTCCCTCGGCCTCAAGGTCAACGAGATAGCACCGCACGACAAGGAGAGCGTGCTGGGCGTCGTCACCGCGGTCGGCGCCGTCGCCTCGTTCGTGCTCAACCCGGTCTTCGGCCACTTGTCGGACCGTACCCGAGGACGTTTCGGCAAGCGCAGGCCGTGGATCCTCGGTGGCCTCGCCACCGGTCTGCCGGCCACCGTGGTGATGGCCACCGCCGACTCGGTCGTCCAGCTGATGCTCGGCTGGGTACTCGCCCAGGCCGCCTACAACGCCGCGCTCGCGGCGCTGGCCGCGGTGATCGCCGACCGGGTTCCGGCCGCGCAACAGGCAACCGTGTCCGGCCTGTTCGGTGCCGCCCAGTTCGCCTCCGTGTTCCCCGCGTTCCTTCTCATCGGCCTGATACCGAACGGCACCACCGCACTGCTGGTGATCCCCGGTGTCGCCGGGGCCGCCGGAGCCGCGCTCTCCTGGATCCTGCTGCGCGGCGAGCCGAGGACCCCGCCCACCGAGCGCGGCCCGGTGAGCCTGCGCTCCGTTCTCGGCAGCCTGGTGTTCGACCCCCGCGCCGCCCCGGCGTTCACCGTGGTGTGGATGCAGCGCTTCCTGTTGCAGGGCGCCAACGCGCTGATCGGGACGTTCGGCCTCTACTACCTGATGTCCCGGCTGGACATGTCGACGGCCGAGGCCGCGGCGCTGCTCTCGACCACCGGCATGCTCTCCGTGGTCGGCAACGTGGTCGCCGCGACCGTCTTCGGCAAGCTTGCCTCCCGCACCGGCGCCTACCGTGCTTTCGTCGTCACCTCCGGCGTGCTCATGGCCACCGCCATGGTGATCAAGATGGTGTCCGCGTCCGTGTGGCCCGTCTACCTCGCCACGTTCGTCGCCGCGATCGGACTCGGCACCTTCTACGCCGTCGACATGGCCCTGGTCCTGCGGGTGATGCCGAGCAGCGCCGACTCGGCCCGCTGGCTCGGGGTGTTCAACATCGCCAAGGCGCTGCCGCAGTCCATCGCCCCGGCCGTCGCCCCGCTGCTGCTCGCCCTCGGCACGGACCCGATCGGGTCCGCCGCGGACGGCGAGAACTACTTCGCGCTCTACCTCGGCGGCGCCCTGGCCGCGCTGCTCGCCGTCGCCCTCACCCCGCTGATCCGCCACCCCCGGCTCGTACGCGACTGACCGCGCCTTCCCCGCACCGCCCCACGAAAGGTTCGCCCATGACCACCCGCACGCTCCGGCACCACGACGGCACACCGTTCCGCGACCTCAATCACAACGGCACCATGGAGCCGTACGAGGACCCGGGGCTGCCCGTCGACGACCGTGTCGAGGACCTGCTGAGCCGGATGACCCTGGAGGAGAAGGCCGGTCAGATGTGCCACGGCCGCATGGTCGCCGGTGACGGCGGCTTCATGCCCTCCGGTGCCGAGCTGATCGCCGAGCGCCACCTCACCCACTTCGCGATGGCGCAGGTGCCCTCCCCCGACACCATGGCGACGTGGAACAACCACGTCCAGGATCTCGCCGCGGCCACCCGGCTCGGCATCCCGGTCACGCTCTCCTCCGACCCGCGTCACGGGTTCACGGCCAACCCGATGACCGCCCACACCGACGGCGGCTTCAGCCCCGGCCCCGAGCCGATCGGTCTGGCGGCGACCGACGATCCCGCGCTCGTCGAGGAGTTCGCCGCCGCGGCCGCCCGCGAACTGCGGGCCGTCGGCATCAGGCTGGCCATCCACCCGATGGCCGACCTGGCCACCGAACCGCGCTGGGCCCGTATCAGCGGCACCTTCGGCGAGGACGCCGACCGCGCCGCGCGGATGCTCGGCGCGTACATCCGGGGCATGCAGGGCGAGGCCCTCGGCCCCGACAGTGTGGCCTGCATGACCAAGCACTTCCCCGGCCACGGCCCGCAGGCCGGGGGCGAGGACGCGCACTTCGCGTACGGCAGGCACCAGGCGTTCCCGGGGAACAACCTCGAATACCATCTCAGGCCCTGGAAGGCGGCGTTCGCCGCCGGGACCGCCCAGGTGATGCCGTGCTACTCGATCCCTTCCGGCAGCGGGCTGCCCGAGGTCGCCGCCAACTTCAATCGTGAGGTGATCACCGGGCTGCTGCGCGGTCGCCACGGCTTCGACGGCGTGGTGTGCACCGACTTCAACTCGCTCACGGGCATGGAGATCCCGGGCGTCGTCCGCCTCCCGGCCCGCAACTGGGGTGTCGAGCACCTCACCCTCGCCGAACAGGTCGTCATGCAGCTCGACGCGGGTGTGGACCAGCTCGGCGGCGAGACCCGCCCCGACTGGATCGTGGACGCGGTCCGCTCGGGTGCGGTGGGCGAGGAACGCGTCGATGTCTCCGTACGCCGCATCCTGCGGGACAAGTTCCGCCTCGGTCTGTTCGAGGACCCGTACGTGGACGCCGAGGCCGCGCGGTCCCTGGTCGGCGCACCGGAGACCCGCGCGCTGGGCCGACGCGTCCAACTGCGCTCGCTGGTCCGGCTCACCGGCCGCCCGGAGACACCGCGCCCGCTCCCCGAGGAACCCGCCCTCTACGTGGAGAACGTGTCCCGCGACGTCGCCGCCCGCCACGGCCGCCTCGTCGACGCCCCCGAACAGGCGGACCTCGCCGTTCTCCGCCTCCGGGCCCCGTACGAGCAGCGGGAGGGGTTCCTGGAACAGCACTTCCACGCGGGGTCCCTGGAGTTTCCCCCCGCCGAGCTGGAGAGGTTGCGCGCACTGTGCGCGACAGTGCCCACGGTGATCGACGTCCACCTCGACCGGCCCGCCGTCCTCACCGGTCTCGCCACCGGCGCGGCCCTGCTGATCGGCAGCTTCGGGGCCGACGACGATCTCCTGCTCGACGTGGCCCTCGGCCGTTCGACCGCCGAGGGCACACTCCCCTTCGACCTGCCGTCCTCGATGCGCGCCGTCGAGGAATCCCGGGAGGACGTCCCCTTCGACACCCGCGCCCCGCTGTTCCGCTGCGGGCACGGGGCCGCCCGCTGACGCGAACGGGCCGAGCCCCTCGGCCGGCCTGCCGTGCCTCGTCCGGGCGCGCGGCGCCGGCTCCGGGCCCGGGGCACCGGTCCCCTCCTCATCCGTGCGAGCGGTCCACCCAGGGGCCGAACTCGCTCTCCAGGACCAGCCGTCCGAGCTTGCGGTACTCCTGGAGCACGGCCGAGACGATCTCCTCCATGCCGAGCGGCTTCCCGGATTCCGCCGCCCGGTACGCGGCGGTCACCGCGCAGGCGCGGATCGACCCTCCCGCCAGCTCGAAGCGTTCCGCGCAGAACTCCAGGTCGAGCTTCCCGTCGCGTGGGACCGTCGCCCCCAGGCAGCGGTCCCACAGGGCCAGGCGCTGCCGGGCGTCGGGCAGGGGAAAGTCCGCGACGACGTCGAGGCGGCGGGTGAAGGCGGAGTCGAGGTTGGCCCGGAGGTTGGTGGTGAGCACCGCGATCCCGTCGAACGACTCGATCCGTTGCAGCAGATAGGCCGACTCGACATTGGCGTGGCGGTCCTGGGCGTCCTTGACCTGCGAACGCTTCCCGAATATGGCGTCCGCCTCGTCGAACAGCAGGATGCCGTTGACGTCCGACGCCTCGACGAAGATCCTTTCGAGGTTCTTCTCGGTCTCGCCGATGTACTTGTCCACCACGATGGACAGGTCCACGACGTAGAGGTCCATGCCGAGTTCGGACGCCACCACTTCGGCGGACATGGTCTTGCCGGTGCCCGACTCGCCGGCGAACAGCGCGATGACTCCCCGTCCCCGGCCGCCGCCCGGCCGCATCCGCCAGCGGCCGAGCACCTGCTCCCGGTGGCGTGCGCGCAGGGCCAGTTCGGACAGTTGCCGACGGGTCGCGGCGGGCAGCACCAGGTCGTCCCAGCCCACCGCGGGCTCGATGCGACGGGCGAGCCGTTCGAGCCCCGCGCCGTTCTGCGCCCGGACCGCCGTGCGCAGGTCCCGCGCGTCCACCGGGCGTCCCCGCGCGACGGCCAGCCGGGAGGCCACGGTGGCGGCCCTGCGGACCTGTTCGGCGTCGAGCCGGTAGGGCGTGGTGACCGCCACGAGCCCCTCTGCGGCCCGCACCTTCTCGGTGGGCAGGCCGACGGTGGCACCGGCCTCGGCGAGGGCCCGGCTCCACTGCCGCGCCACGTCCTCGGGGTCCGCGGGCAGGACGGGCACCGGGACCGGGCTCTCCCCGCTCCACCGGGGGTCCCAGTCCTTCTTCCCGTGCACGACCAGAGGGGTGCCGCGGCTCGCCGCGCACAGGCCGCCCAGCAGTCCGGCTCCTCCGGGCCGCTCGGGGGCGAGCGCCTCGATCGGTCCCAGGACGACTCCGCCGCCGCTCAGCCGGGCCTCGGCCACCAGGATCCCGACGAGCTCCGCCGGTTCGGGGGCGCCGACGAGCGCCGCGACATCGACCAGCAGCGGACGACGTCCCGCGGCGAGGAGCGCCTCGACGGCCAGTGCGCCGGGGTCACCGCCGCGGTCCAGCAGATGCACCAGGCCGCTGCCCGTGCCCAGCAGCGCCGCGACCCGCAGGGCCTCCGGCCCCGGGTCCGCCTCCTCGCCCGGACCGGCCACCCGGACGAGGCCGCGCAGCCTCCCGTCGGGCTCGTCGTCACCGAGCAGGTGGGCGGTGATCCGGTCCGGCACGCGCAGCACCCGCGAGAGCAGCGGCCGGTCGGCCTCCAGCACCGTCAGCAGTCCGCCCGCGACCAGGGGGGCGGACGGGGAGAACCGGAAGCGGCCGGTGCTCGCGGCGGGGAGTCCGCTCAGTTCGAGGGCCAGGCCGATGGTGGGCCTTCGTCGGCCGAGGTCGTCGTTGAGGTATCCGTAGAGCCGCTCGAACCGGATGTCGATGTCCGGTGCCATCGCGATCAGCAGCAGGTCGACGTCCAGCGGCGTCAGGCCGAAGTCCTCGGCGAGCCGATGGATCCGGCTCCCGGACGAGGGGGACGGCCGGGGCTCGGACGTGTACCGCGGCACCGGCGCGAACGCGTCGCGGGCCGCCAGGATCCGTTCGGCCCCCTCGGAGGTGAGGTACTGCCCCCGGTAGGGATCGTCCGGTTGCGGGTCGAGGGACCGCCGGGCCGCGACGGCGTTCCTGACCCGCCGCTCGACGTGGATCAGCCGCTCCCAGAGTTCCTCGACGGCCGTCGGGGCGTCGGGCAGCTCACCGGCGGGGCGGGTGCCCTGTGCCGTGGTCATCGAGCCCCGCTCCCCCGCCTGCGTCGGCCGGGAGGAAGTCGCCGTTCGCGTTCCGCGGCGAAGCCCTGCTCCCCCGGGTCGGACGCCCCGTCGTAGCGCAGTCGGCGCCCCGGGCCCGTCGGATCGCCGTCCCGAGCGGGTGCGGTCCTCACCACCAGCCCCTCGGTGACCGGTGGGCCTGCGGACGTCCGTTCGCCCGCCAGCGGGGCCCACACGCGCAGGTCGATCGCTGCCTTGAGCTCCCCTCCGAGCGCGGACCAGACGTCGGCGGTGGCCTGCCGGTCGGTGCTCGGGCCGGCCGCCTCCATGTCCACGGTCAGCCCGAGTTCGGCGAGGCTGCCGGTGTGCGTCCGCGCGGGCAGCACGTCCGTCCGCACCAGGCGGCGCAACACCTCGGAGAGCAGCCGGTGTTCGTCCTGCGGGCGGTTGGTCCAGGCGGTCACCAGATAGGTCAGCTCGAACCAGCGCGGCGGGGTCCGCCAACCGACCACCATGCCCTGTCCGTCGTGCTCCTCGGCCGTCCCGGTGCGTCGGCGGGTCGCGTCCTCGCGGATGCCGTGCAGGAAGACGCTGACCGTGGGCGCGTTGCGCCGGGCCGACCACTCCTTCGTCGGCGCGTCGAACACCAGGTCGACACCGCTGTCCCGGAGTTCCGTCTCCAGCAACAGCCGCAGCCCCTCGTCGACTTCGTGGATCACCGGCGCCCCACCTCGTCCGGCGGGACGATGGTGCCGGTGACCACCAGGAAGGGCGTGGTGACCGGGCTGAACCCGGGGCCGGTGGCGGTGATGGTGCGCGGTCCCGTCCGGTCCTTCACGAGGATCAGCAACTGTGCGATGAACGTGCGGTCCGCGCGCGGGACGGCGGGGGGCGCGGTCGCCGTGATTCCCGGATCCCAGGTGAGCTTCACCGGTGCGCCGGGCGGGAAGTCCTTGCCCCGGACGGAGGTGACGAACCCGGGTTTGCCGACGGCGGGCACCGCGACGATGCGGGGCTGGAGAATGCGCAGCGTGGTCCTGGAGACGTTGTCGCGGGTGTCGGCGTCGGTTCCGGTCGTGGTGAGCGTCGCGGTGATGGTGGCCTTCAGCGCCCGGTCGGGCGAGAGCACGACGCGGACCACCGCGGAGGCCCCGGGTGCGAGGTCGGGCAGCGCGCACTCCCCTCCGGCGCAGCCCGCCGGCGTCGGGCCCGCCGGTATGCGGGCGGGCAGGCCGAGTTTCAGCCGCAGGCCGGTGGCAAGGGCGTTGCGGCCGTTGCGCACGGTGTACGTCACCACCACCCGGCCGCCGACGAAGCCGGGACCGGGCTGGGCCCGCACCACGACTCCGGGTCCCGCCTCGGGCTCCGGCGGCAGAGGATGCGGGGGCGGTACGGGTGGCGCGGTCGTGGGGGTCGGGGTGGGCGTGGGAGTGGGTGCCGGCGGCGCCTCGTGGACCGGGACGACGGTTCCGGCGGCGTTGTCCGTGGGATTCGGGTCGAGCACGGCTCCGGCGACCGACCAGCCGATCTGCTGGTCCCCCGTCGTCACGCCGGTGAGCCGGACGGTGATGTCCACGCTCTCGCCGGGCGCGAGCACGCCCAGGTCGCACTGGGGCGACCCGGTCGAGCAGGACCCGGCCGGGGTGGTGATCCCGTCCAGGCGCACGCCGGGCGCGGGGTCGGCGGTGAACACGGTGCCGGGCGAGTGGGCGGGGCCCCGGTTGGTGACGGTGACCGTCACCTCGCCGGTGGAACCTGCCTCCACCTCGGGGCCGGTGGGCGGTGCGGTCAGCGACAGGTCGACCGACTGCTGGAACGCGGGCTCCTTCTGTCGCCCGGAGAGTCCGTTCGTCAGCACCTTCAGGTCGCCGCTTTCGAGGTCGAGCACCTTCAGCCGCTCCGGGGAGTTCGGCTCGGCCGTCCTGCGCGAGCTGAACACCAGCCGCCGGGCGTCCGGCGACCAGGCCACGTCGCGGGGCTGGAAGGGCCCGGTCCGCGTGGTGTCGGGAAGCTCCTGCCCGCAGGCGTCGGGGTTGTCCCGCTGGACGGACGGCAGCAGGACGCGGCACCCTTCGCCGGTGGGCGAGGTCACGAGGATTCCGTTGCGCTGGTTGATCCGGCCGCCGCCGTCCTTGCGGTTGAAGGCGATCCGGGTGCCGTCGGGGGAGAACGCGGGGCTGTCGTCGATGACCTCGCATTCTCCGGGGCAGGCGGTGACGCTTAGGTCCCGCTGCTGGTCGAGCGCCTTCACCGGGACGGTCCAGACGTGTTTGTTGCCACCGAGTGCGCCGATGACCTGGTTGCGGGTGAAGGCGATGGTGGTGCCGTCCGGCGACCAGGCGGGCTGGGCGTCACCGCCCGCGGGTTGTCCCTCCGGTGGCACGATCCTGCCGACGATCTCCTTGGTGGCGACGTCCGCGATCAGGACGCTGCTCGGCCCCGGTTTCCGGTCGGTCCTGCCGGGCGAGTACCGGGTGAACGCCATCCTGGTGCCGTCCGGGGAGAAGGCGGGGTCGGTGTCCCAGTCGTCGGGACCGCGCCCGCCGAGCTCCATCGGTTCCGCGTGCGAACCGTCGGCGTCGGCGAGCCAGATCTGCTCGGGGGGCCCGCCCTCACCGTTGCCGAAGACGGTCACGACGATGCGCCGGCCGTCCGGTGTGTAGCTCTGCCGCTCGGTCCACGGATCGAAGCCTGGATCCGGGTCGAACAAGCGGTCCCTCTCGGGGTCCTCGTCCGCCTTCGGGTCCTCCTTCAGGATGGTGAGTCCGAGGTCCCGCGGGTCCGATCCGTCCTGCCTGACGTCCTGGAGGGTCGCATAGTGCGCCTTCTCGGTGGTGCGCCGCGCCACGACGACCGTCCCGGAGTCGGTCGATCCGGTCCAGGTGGGCGATGCGACGTCGCGGTCCTCGTCGAGCAGCGTGGTCAGCACGACCTCGGTCTCGGAGGGCTCCATCCGGTAGACGTGGTCGTAGGCCAGGCATCCGCAGAACGTGTCGGGACTGATGAAGAGCAGGTCGTCCCCGTTCGGCAGCCAGGCGGCCGACCGGGTGCTCCACTTCGCCGGGTCACCGGGCAGCAGATCGTGGTCGCGCCCCGGCCCCTCGGTCAGCCGGAGCCGGGGGTCGGTCTTGCCGTTCTCGGTGAGGGTGTAGACGACGCGGGCACGATGGGTGTCGTCGTCCACCGGGTTCCACGCCGGTTCGGTCGCGTCGCCGGGCGGACCGTCGCTGATCCGGGTCGCACCGCCGCCCGACACGGCACGCACGTATATCTGCCGTCCCCGCAGAAGATCGCCGTCCGCGGAGTACGCGATCCGGGCGCCGTCCGGGGAGAACGTCGGATGGGTCTCGTCCGCTGCCGTGTCCGTCAGCCGTCGCAGGTCGGACCCGTCGACGCCGACCGTCCACAGGTCGTGCTGGTCCCGGCCGTCGGGCCCCGGCTCCGCGGAGTCGAAGACCACCGTCCGCCCGTCCGGGGAGAGTTCGGGGTTCGCGGCGTCGCGACCGGTGGTGAGCCTGCGCACCGCACCACCCGACTCGCGCACGTACACCTGGGGGCGCGGCGCGTCGCGCAGGCTGGTGAAGACCAGCGCCCCGCCGCGTGCGGAGGGGTCCTGGTCGTAGTGCGCCGGCCCGGTGCCGAACAAGGCGGTACTGGTGTGGATGTCCGATCGGGACGCCTCGCCGAGACTGCGGTGTCCGGTTCCGGCGAAGGCGATCCGCCCGGTGTCCGCCGGGAGGTCGTCCGCCGCGGCGACGGTTCTCGGCGCGTCCTGCGGTGCCGATGCGGCTCCCGCCACCAGAAGGGGTGCCAACAGCACCACCACGCCCGCCAGTCGGTGCAGCCTGGCCCGCCTCGCCGGGCCACCAGTGCCGGTCACGGCCCACCTCACAGTCTGGTCGATGACACTCCCCCCGCCAGCGTCCCGCCCGCGCGGGACCGGGAACAGGCCCCAAGTACCCGCGGTGGGGGAAGGGCCCGCTGCCCTTTGCGGCCGCCGCCTCCCCGGCCCTCCTCCGTTGGTGCTGCGACCGGAGAGGTTCACCGGGCCCGCGATTCCCGGCACGGCACCTCGCCGCGTTGTCACCTCATCCGGGTACATCCGGAACACCGACGACGCTCCGCCTCGCGACGCTCCGCACCGGACGCCGCGAGCTTCCCGGCACACCTTCCCGGTCACAGCACCAGAGCACCGGCGGCGTCCCGCGCCGTCCGCGCGGACGCCCGTGACAGCACTCAGATGAGTCCGTGCCGCATGGCGTAGCCGACGGCGTGGGCCCGGTTGCGCAGTTCGAGTCGTGTCGCCATCTCGTGCAGCACGTTCTTGACGGTGCGTTCGGAGTACGAGGTCTTCTGCGCGATCTCCGCGGTACCGAAGCCCTCCGACACCAGTCTGATCATCTCCGCCTCCCGTGTCGTGAGCGTGGAGAGCGAGAGGCCCCGGGGGTCGAGGACCGTCCGCTGAAGGCTGCTGACGTGGTCGAGGAGCTTTCCGAGCAGGTCGCCCGGGAGCACGCCCTCGCCCTTGGCTATCGCCGTCACCAGGTGGACGAGACGGTCCGGGTCGGCCTCGCCGCGCCTGAGCACGGCGACGACACCGCGCTCGATCAGGGTCTGGAGCGCGGCCGCCTCGAAGAAGCCGACGACGAGTCCGGTGCGGGTCGCGGTGTTGCGCTGGAGACGGGACAGCAGCCGGATGGTGGGATCGTCCACCATGTCCACGACCACTAAGGAGACTTGGGCCCGGTCGGCCTCCGCCTCCGCCACCAGTTCGATCTCGGGACGCGGGCGCAACTGGTGGATCATGCCGGTCTGGAGGATCAGGTCCTCCGCGTACACCGCCACGGAGACCCTGCCCGCCGGGGCCCTCCGTATGCTGTCCCGGGCCGAGCGCTCCGAGGCGCTGGGCCGGCGGAACCGACCGCGTGCCGTTGTTCCGTTGTTCACGTCTGTCGTCGTCATCGTTCCGTGCTCGTCTTCCTCAGGTATTCCTGCCCGATGTGTTGGCTTCCGTTCTCGATCGCGCCGGGGTCCCGGCAGGGGGAGCGGGCCCGGGGCGGGTGCTCGGGAACGCGGTGGCGTTGGGCCTTCGGGGCACCGGCCCTGCCCGCTCGTTGCCCTTGAGTCTCTGCTGCTCCACCGCCGAGGCGGCCTACCGTCGCATCGTGACCACATCTGCCGAATTCGCAATGTCCACGGTGACAGTGTCGCCCGGCGCCGGGGCGACGACGACGCTGACCGTGCGCAACGACGGCGACATCGTCGAGGCCTACACGCTCGAAGTGGTCGGCGACTGCGCCGCGTGGAGCACGGTGGAGCCGGCCCGCGTCTCTCTCTATCCGGGCACGTCCGAGGTGGTGACCGTGCGGCTCGCGCCGCCCCGGTCCCACGAGGTAAGGGCCGGGGAGACCCCCCTGGGCGTCCGTGTCCTGCCCGCGGAACGTCCCGAGTCGGTGGCGGTGCCCGAGGCCACGGTGGTCATCGAGCCCTTTCACGAGATCCGGTCGCAGTTGGACCCGCGTCGACGCCGGGGCTGGCTGGGCGCCCGGTTCCGGACCTCGGTGCAGAACAAGGGGAACACCCCGGTCGACATCGCGCTCACCGCGACACAGGCCGGGGAGGAACTCCGCCTCGCCTTCTCCCCCGGCCAACGGCGCCTGGAACCGGGCGAGGTGGCCGACATGCGCCTGCGGGTACGGACCCGGAAGCCGATCTGGTTCGGCAAGCCGGCCACCTGGCCGTTCGAGGTCGAGGTCGCGGAGAGGGCCGGATCCGGATCCGGATCCGGATCCGGATCCGGCGGCGAACGGCCCGACGGGCCGCCGGAGACGTCGGCCGGCGAGTTCGTACAACTTCCCATACTGCCCAGATGGTTGCTGATCGTCCTGGCCGCGCTGCTCGCACTGCTGCTCGCGTGGTTCGCCCTCGCCCGGCCGGCGGTGAAGAACGCCGCGAAGCAGGCGGCGACCGAGGCCGTGCAGAAGGCGAGGCCGGACAACGGGCAGCAGGGCGCGGACTCGACAGGGGGTTCGGGCGATTCCGCGGGCGGACAGGGCCAGGGTCCCGGGACCGGTCCCGGTCGGCCGACCGGGCCGGGGGGCTCCTCCTCGGGTGGTTCCGGCTCGACGACGGGCTCGGGGGAGCAGCAGATCTCGGAGACGATCGATGTGCAGACCGGGGGCGGCACCGAGAAGGAGCGCGCGTACCGGGTGCCCCGGGGGAAGGTGTTCAACGCCACGGACATCGTGGTGGCGAACTTCCAGGGTGACGAGGGCGTACTGACCATCACGCTCGGGAACCGGAAGATCACCACCATCGCCCTGGAGACCTTCCGCAATCAGGACTACCACTGGGTCACCCCCATCCAGGTTCCGGAGAACGCCGCGGTCACCGCCTCCGTGACCTGCGCCAAGCCCGGCACCCCCGCAACCGGAACCCAAGCTTCTGGCTGCCACCAGGTAGTCAACGTCAGCGGAACACTGAAGGATCTCGCACCGTAGAACACAGCACCGGGCCTCTCGCTTCCCATACGCGACGAGAACAGCAGAAATAGCGACCGGGGAAAACCCGGCTTGCCGACCGTTGCCGCATCCCTACCCCCCGCACGCCGCGGCGACCCGGATCCGCGAGGTTCCGGTGGCGGCGGGCGGGGAGCGTCCGGTCCTCGCGCACCCCGCGGACGCGGCAGGCCGGACGGCCGCATGCTGCATGTTCCTGCCGGTCGCCGTCACACCGGTACCGATGCCCCGAGACGGCACGGACGTTCGCGGGGAGCCTCGGCAACCGCGGGGCGGGGGCCGACCCCGTATGCCGCCGCCCCGCGGCTGCCGGACATCGGCACACGGCGAACCACCCTCCGGTGCACCGGCGTTCGCTTCTCCGTCGGCCCGGGGCCGGGTCTTCACGGTGCCGCCGTCCGGCCGGAGGCCGGGCCGTGCGGCGTCCCGTTCGTACGGCGTCCCGTTCGCACGGCGCTCCGTTCGTGCGGTGTCCCGTTCGTGCGATCGCAAGGCGGAGGATCATCCTCGTACGGGTGCCGGGCAGCCCCTCACCGGCGTCCGCACGGGGAAGAATTCCGCGCTGCCCGGGTGCCCGGGAAGGCAGCGTCCTTGCCCCGTGCCCAGGACTTTGAGGCCTACTGCGCACCGGGGCGGCGCGGCGAGACTGAGCGGCGAACGGATGGCCACCCGAAGGAGCGAGCATGCCGTCGTACCTCACCCCCGGTGTATACGTGGAGGAGGTGCAGTCCGGAGCCCGGCCCATCGAGGGAGTCGGCACCGCGGTCGCCGCCTTCGTCGGTTTCGCGGCGGCGGGCCCCTTCCACCGGCCGACCCTGGTGACCAGTTGGGACCAGTACGTCCAGACCTTCGGCACCTTCGCGCCCGACACGTACCTGACGCTCGCGGTCCACGGCTATTTCGCCAACGGCGGTGGCGCGGCCTACATCGTGCGTGTCGGCGGCCCCGCGCAGGACGCGGCGCCGGGCGCCGCGGCCGCGGCGCCGTCCGTCGCCCTCGGCGGGTTCCAGGTCTCCGTACGGCCCGGCGCGCGTGGCGACCTCTCCGTGGAGATCGCCGACGCGGAGGGCGAGAACCCTCCGGAGGACCGGTTCCGGCTCCTGGTGCGACAGGGCGGCAAGGTGGTGGAGACCTACGACGTCTCGACCCGCAAGAGCGTCAAGGGATATCTGGTCACCCAGGCCCGTCAGTCCAAGCTCATCGAGGTCGGCGAGCAGCCCGGCACGCCCCAGAGCCGCCCGGAGAACCAGGTCCTCCCCCTGGCGCCCGCCGCCCCGGAGGCCGGTGCCGTGCGCGTCGACCCGGCCGAGTTCATCGGGGACGCCTCGGAGCGCACGGGGATCTCGGGCCTTGAGGCGATCGACGAGATCACCATGGTCGCCGTTCCCGACCTGATGCGGGCCCACCAGCGCGGTGACATCGACGCCGACGGCGTCAAGTCCGTCCAGTCGGCGCTGATCTCGCACTGCGAGCAGATGGGCGACCGGGTCGCCGTGCTGGACACCCCGCCGGGCATGACCGCGCAGCGCGTCCGTACCTGGCGCAACGACGACGCCGGATTCGATTCGCGCTACGCGACCGTGTACTACCCCTGGATCACGGTCTTCGACCCGGCGGCCGGCCACAACTGCCTGGTTCCGCCGAGTGGTCATGTCGCCGGGGTCTGGGCGCGCAGCGACGGCGAGCGCGGCGTGCACAAGGCACCCGCCAACGAGGTGATCCGCGGGGCTCTCGACCTGGAGATCCGTCTCAGCAAGGGCGAGCAGGACCTGCTGAACCCGATCGGCGTCAACTGCGTGCGGGCCTTTCCCGGGCGCGGCATCCGGATCTGGGGAGCCCGTACGCTGTCGTCCGACCCGGCCTGGCGCTACCTCAATGTGCGTCGCCTCTTCAACTACCTGGAGGAGTCGATCCTCCTGGGCACCCAGTGGGTGGTGTTCGAGCCGAACGACGACCGGCTGTGGTCGAGCATCCGCCGCAATGTGACCGCCTTCCTCACGGAGGAATGGCGCCGGGGAGCGCTCTTCGGCCGCACGGCCGAGGAGGCGTTCTACGTCAAGTGCGACCGCGACAACAACCCGCAGGAGTCGATCGACCTCGGCCAGGTCGTGTGCGAGATCGGCGTGGCGCCGGTGAAGCCCGCGGAGTTCGTCGTCTTCCGCCTCTCGCAGTTCTCCGACAGCACCAGCCTCGTCAACGAGTGACCCCGCGGGGTCCGCAAACGGAACAGGTGACACAGAGCCATGGCAGAGGGCGACGCTCTTTCCACCCACGTCTTCGGCGTGCAGCTCGGCGGCTATCTCGTCGAGTCGATCCAGGAGGTCAGCGGTCTGACCGTCGAGGAGGAAGTCGTCGAGGTCCGTCAGGTGACCGCCGAGGGCAAGCAGATCATCCGCAAGCAGCCCGGCGCACGCCAGGCGGGTGAGGTGACGATCACCCGCGGGATCGACAAGAGCAGCGAGTTCACGAACTGGATCAAGGAAACCCTCAACAAGGGTGCCGTCGACGCCGCGCGCCAGAACCTCACCATCGAGATCAAGGACTCGAAGGGCGACACGGTCCGGCGCATCCAGCTCATGCAGGGCTGGGCCAGCAAGTGGGAGGGTCCGTCGTTGAAGGCCGGCGAGTCCAGCGCCGCCACCGAGACGGTCACCATCACCTTCGAGGAGATCGTGGTCGAATGAGGCGCAGGACCGTCACGTCGGGTACGTCGGGCGGGCTCGACGAAGCCCTCGACGCCCTCGCGCCCGCCCCGCCCGCCGCACGCGACGAGGCTGCCCCGCCGCCCGCGGCGCGGGAGCGGGACCGGCAGGACCTGCGCACGGAGTTCGATTTCGAGCTGCCGCGCGGCTACGTCGACGACGAGGGCCAGGTGCACCGGCAGGGCTCGATGCGGCTGGCGACCGCACGGGACGAGCTGCGCCCGCAGATCGATCTGCGGGTGAAGGAGAACCCGGCGTACCTGAGCGTGGTGCTGCTGAGCCAGGTGATCACCCGGCTCGGCTCCATCACCGATGTGCACGCCGGGGTCGTCGAGCGGATGTACGCCACGGACGTGGCGTTCCTCCAGGACTTCTACCGGCGGATCAACAGCGAGGGGCACACGCACGCCGCGGTGACGTGCCCGTTGTGCCACGGATCGTTCGAGGTGGACCTCTCGGGTGGGCGCCTGGGGGAATCGTGACGTACGCGCTTCCCCGCCTGCGGGAGGAGATCGCGTACGTCGCCTACCACTTCCATTGGCAGCGTGAGGACATTCTCGACCTCACCCACGGCGAACGTCAGCAGTGGGTCCGGGAGATAGCGCGGATCAACACCCGCGTCAACGAAGGCGGGTGATCGTGTGGGGTTCGGCGACTGGTTCCGGCGCGCGGACCGGCCCGGGAGCGATACGGCCCCCCGTGACGGGGACGGTGCCGGGCACTCTCCCGGGCCGGAGGCGGCTCCGGGCGGCGGCCCGGCCGATCGGCGGGGCGGCGACTGGGACGGCGGCTGGCGGCAGGTGGCGCCTCCGACGGTGACCGTCGCCCGGTCGTCGATCGGGGTGAGCGACGGGCTCCGGTTCAGGTCCGGTCTCGCCTCCTGGCAGGACGTCGCGTTCGGCGGCGAACTCGGTCATGCCGTGCTGCCGTCCGCACCGGTGGGTCTCATCCACGGCGTCACCCGGCCGGGGAGCGCGCGCTCGGTGTCGTCCGGAGGACCGCTGCTCCTGCGTGCCGCCCGGACCGGTGCGGACGGGGAACCGGTGGCCGCGACGGAGCCGGCACCCGTGGTGGCGGGTGGCGCGGGCCGGCGCGGTACGACGGGACGGGGACCGGCGACCGTCCAGCGGTCGAGCGCCTCGGCGCCTCCCGCTCCCTCCCGTCGCGATGGGCCGGGGCGGACGGCCGGGGACGGGGGCACGACCGCTCCGCAAGCCGCCGCGGGGACGGGCCCGGCGAACGGGCCCGCGCCGACGGCCGGTCCGGAACCGGCGCCCGGTCCGACCGCCTCACCGGCGGCCCGGCGTTCCACGGACGCCGCGCGGTCAACGGCCGGACAGCGACAGGCGGGCCCCGCGGTGGTGCGCCCCCGGCGGACCGCTCCGCCGCTGATCGTCGCCCGGCGGCCGGCGATGCCGCTGCGGCAGATCACCGGCATCCGGCCGGTCGCCTCGTCCGCACCGCCCGCCGTCGAAACCCGCGCCGCCTCTGCCTCCGCCTCTGCGCGGCCCCTGTCCGATCCGCCGGACGCCTCCGGCCGGGAGGTACCCGCCGTTCCACCGGGCACCGCACCACCACCGGACCGCGCCCCCGCCCCTCCCGCCACCACGCCGGTGCGGCCCGCCCTGGGCAAGCCGCTGCGGGAACTGCCCCCCGGGGCCGTGCCGTCCGGCCCGCCGACGGGCGACGTGTCCGTACCGTCCGGTTCGGCGGGGCGGCAGGAGCCGGGCCTGCCCGTGCTGCAACGTCGGGCATCGCAGACTCCGGCCTCCCCGGTGCCCCCGGGTGCGCCCGGAGCGACGACGGAATCGGCGCGTCGGCAGTCGGCACCGCGCACCGGGCGCCAGGAGCCGCCCCGGACACCCCGGTCGACCCCGCCCGTCCCGGCGGTCCCGGCGGCCCCGGCGGCCCCGGCGGCCCCGGCAACTCCGGCAGCTCCGGCACAGACACCAGCACCGGCATCGATACAGGCATCACAGGCATCGGCGTCCGGAGCGGAACGGGTCCGGCGCCCCGGCGGGCACGACGCTGCCCGGCCCCCGGGCAGCCCCGGTTCCCCGCCGCCCCCGCCCCCGCCGCCGCGGCCCGACGGGGCCGGTGCACGCACGCGTCCCCCGAGCGGAATCGGCGCGCCCCTCCCCTCGCTCCCGTCGACGGCCGAGCTCCGGGGCGACGCCCCGTTGCTCGGCGACCGGCATCAGACGCGCCCGGCAACCACGGCTTCCGGCCAGGACACGCCGTCGGCACGGGAACCCGCGAAGCCTCCGCTGTCCGCACCGGTCAAGCCCGCGCGAACAGCGGCGCCGGAGACGCCCTCCGGAATGCCGGTGCGCTCGCTCCCCGCGCCCGAACGGCCCGCCGCTGCCGGGCCGGACGTCCCGGCCGTCCAGCGCGCGGTGGACACCGCGTCCACGCGTCCGCATACGCCCGCCGTCCCCGTGTCCTCCTCCCCGACCGGGCCGGTGCGTGTCCGGAGGATCGCCCCGGCGGGGGGCACCGGACCCGCGTCCGGACCCGCCGAAGGGGGGCGGGCACCCGCCGTCCGGCGGTCCCGGGACCTGCTGCCGCGCAGGGGCCTTGAGGTGAGTACCGGCTCCGCCGAGGGCTTCTCGGCGCCCGTGGCATCCACCGGCGGCGCGGCCCGGCCGGTCGTGGCAGCGACCTGGCGCCGTGACGTAGCGCCGTCGGTGCCCGATGCGCCGCGGGGACGTGACGGTGTGCCGCCCGCGGGGCTCCGGACGTCGGCGGGTGCGGCACCCCGGGACACGGGGCCGTACCCGCCCGGCCGCCCCGCCGAACCCGCGCCTTCGCACCGGCCCCGTGCGAGCGGCCGGGCGTCCGGGACCGCGGGACCGGCACCCCGAGCGCAGACGCCCGAGGGGCGAACGTCGCGGGGACCGCTGCCCGGCGGCGTCGTTCAGCGCCTCGTGCGGGGCGAACCCGGGCCCGGCGGTACCGGGCCCGGCACCGGCGGGATGTCCGCGGGAAGGAGGGCTCCGGGTGGTCCCGGCGACGTCCCGGCTTCCGGCAGTGCGGCGAGGACCGCCGCCGGGAACGCCCGGGCGGGCCGCGCGCAGACCGTCGGCGGCTCCCTGCTGCGGCTCGTGCGGCGTTCGGCCGGTGCTGGACGGGCCGTTCCGCCGTCCCGTCCCGTCGTCCGCCCGGCGGAGCCGGGACCCGCGCCGGGGCGCCCGGTCGCCCTCCCCGGTCCGCCGTCCCCGACGCCGGGCCCCGCGCCCGACGCCCCGTACGTCTCCCCGTCCCCCGTCGTGGGGTCGGTGTCCGCCGTCCCGGGGTCCGGGCCGTCCGCCGCTCCCCCGGTTCCGGTCGTACGCCCGCATCCGCCCGCGGGATTCCGGCCGGAGTCGGCCGCCGTATCCGTGCAGCGGACGGCGATGCCCGTGGTGCCCGACTCCGTCGGCCCCGTGGCGACCGGCCCGGCGGACGGGAACGGTGTTGCCCCCACCGGGCCGCAGGCCCTCTCGGTGCGCGTCCCGCGGCCTCCGCGTCCCGCCCCCGCCCCGGCCGCCCGGACCGGCGAGTCGGACGGCACGGCCCGAACGGTGCAGCGCGCGGCGGCCCGTGCCGGAATCACCGGTGTGCCGGTGCGGGCGGCGCCGGTGAAACCCTCCGAATCCCCGGGCCGGGCCGCGCCGCCCGCCCCGGCGGCCGCGGCCCGGGTGACCGCGGCGGACATCGAGGAACTGGCACGTCGTCTGCTCGATCCGGTGAGCCGGCTGATCCGCGCCGACATGCGCCGGGGCCGGGAGCGCGCCGGACGGCTGTACGACGGTCGCCGCTGACAACGATCCCGCCCGGCGAGGCACTCGGAAACGGCAGGGAAGAAGAAGAGAACATGACGGACAACATCTTCGCAACGAGTGTGTTCTTCAAGCTGGTGATCGGCGGCAGTGACCTGGGGGCCTTCCACACCTGTTCGGGACTGGGCGCCGAGGTGGAACTGGAACAGTACGCCGAGGGCGGCAACAACGGCTTCACCTGGCAATTGCCGGGGCGGATCACCTGGACCAACATCACACTGACCCGCCCGGTCACCGCCGACACCCTCAAGATCACACGGTGGCTGAACGACACGATCCAGCGCGTCGAGCGCAAGGACGGGGAGATCGTCGCACTCCGTCCCGACCTCAGCCGCATCATCAGCTGGCAGGTGCAGGGCATCGTGCCGGTGCGCTGGGAGGGGCCGTCCTTCGACCCCGCCAGCTCCCAACCCGCGATCGAGACTCTGGAGATCGCGCACGAGGGCCTGGAGCCCTCCTGACGAACCGTCAATCGACTTTCGGAGACCGTCGATCCCGCGAGAGAGCAGAACCGGAAGGAGGAACACGATGTCACCCGCTGCCCGCACGAGTCGTGCTCGCGCCCAGCTGACCATCATGGAGCCGCCGGCGGACGTCGGGGCCAAACCGGGCGGGAACCTCGCCCAGCTCACCCTGCAGTTCAACCCCGCGCAGCTGTCGTTGAACAAGAGCACCGAGTGGCGGCGCACACCGTCCCGGATGGCCGAGCAGTCGGCGCTGCCGGAGTTCGTGGGCAGCGGGCCCCGGACGCTGTCCATGGAGGTCTTCCTCGACGCCACGGCCACCCACGACAACTCGGTGGAGAAGGCGGTGGAACAGCTGATGCTGGCATGCGCGCCCTCCCCGAACAGCCTGGCCCGCAAGACTCCCGCCAGTCCCTGGGTGCGCTTCGACTGGGGTACCTCGCAGACGACCTCGTTCGACGGTGTGATGTCCAGTCTGTCCATCTCGTACACGCTGTTCGACATCGACGGAAAGCCGCTGCGCGCCACCTGCTCCCTGTCGATCGAGGAGGCCGGCAGCGAGACCCTCCTCCAGAACCCGACGTCGGGCTCGCAGGAGGCGCGGCGGACCCACCGGGTCGTCGTCGGTGACAGCCTGCCGCTGCTCGCCTGGCGGGAGTACGGCGATGCCACCGCGTGGCGCACGATCGCGCACGCCAACGACATCGACGACCCGATGCAGTTGGTCCCCGGCAGGGAGCTGGTCGTGCCCGGACCGGACGAACACGCCGCGGGGGGTGTCCGGTGACCGGCTCCGGACGTTCCTTCGCCGCGGATCCCATCGTCGAGGCCCCCGGTGAGCTGCCTCCCGTATGGGCGACCCAGCTGGTGAGCTGCGTGGTCGACGAGAACGTCGGTTTGCCGGACACCGCCGTGCTGATGTACCGGGATCCCGATCACAAACTGCTCACCGCCACCGGGCTCACCATCGGCACCCCGCTGAAGATCTCCGTGGTCACGGTGCGGGAGCGGGCGCGCGAGCGGTTGTTCACCGGCGAGGTCACGGCCGTCGAGCTCGACAGCGACACCACCGGTTCGTTCACCGTCGTCCGGGCCTTCTCCAGGGCCCACCGGCTCCAGCGCGGACGGAAGGTGGTGGCCTACCGCAACATGAGGACCGCGGACATCGTCCGCAAGGTCGCCGCGGGCGCCGGGCTCGCCTGCGGGCGGATCGAGGCCGCGCCCGTCACGTACAGGCAACTCACCCAGCCCAACGTCTCCGACTGGGAGTTCCTCCAGTACCTCGCGGCGGAGAGCGGTGCGCACGTGCGGGTGGACGACCAGGGCCTGCTGCAGTTCGTGAAGCCGAAGCCCGCCGCCTCGGCGCCTTCGCCGACCACCTCCGCCACCCGGCACCCGATGGTCCTGGAGTACGGACGCAACCTGCTGGCCCTGCGCGCCGTGCTGACCGGGGCGGACGGGGCGGACCACGTGGAGGTGCGCGGCTGGAGCGTCGAGACCAAGAAGCGTCTGGTGGCCCGCGAGCAGTCGGTCCGCAGCGACGCCGTGTCCCCGGGGATGAGCCCGTCGACGGCGGCCGGGGCGTTCGGCACCGGCGCCCTGTTGACGGTGGCCGACACCCCGTACCGGGCCCAGGCGGAGGCGACGGCAGTGGCCGGTTCGGTGGCCGCCTCGGTGAGTTCCGGGTTCGGGGAGATCGAGGCGGTCGCCGAGGGGAATCCCCATCTGCGGGCGGGCGAGCCGGTGGCCCTCGGGAACGTCGGACCCGCGTTCTCCGGCCGTTATACGGCGACCGCGGCGCACCACGTCCTGGAACCGAACGGCGGCTACCGCACGACCGTGCTGGTGAGCGCGGCGCCCGATCGTTCCCTGGCGGGAATGACCACGGGGTCGAACGCGCCCTCGCGGGGCCCGCGCATGCCGGGCCTCGCGATCGGTGTGGTCACCGACATCCGTGAGGGCAAGGACGAACGGGGCTGGGTCCGGCTGAAGTTCCCCTGGCTCGACGACACCTACGTGACGGACTGGGTCCGTACCGTCCAGTGGGGCGGTCAGGGCGGCGGCGGGGTGTTCAGCCCCGAGGTCAACGACGAGGTGCTGGTCGGATTCGAGCAGGGTCTGCTCGACAGTCCGTATGTGCTGGGCGGCCTCTACAACGGGGTCGACAAGCCCTCGCCCCACGGCGTGCCGCTGGTCGACCCGACCAGCGGCAGGGTCAACCGCCGTTCCCTGGTCTCCCGTTCCGGGCACCGGCTGGAACTGCTGGACAGCCCGCGCGGGACGTCGGGCGTCCGGCTGGCAAGTGGCGACAAGCGGCTCGACGTGACGTTGGACGAGCGTCGGGACGAGATCGCGCTGAAGGTGTTCGCTCCCGGCGGCACCCGGGTGCTGAGCTCCGTGACCCTCTCCGCGTCCGGCATCACGCTCGACGCCGGTACCGGCGAGGTGAACGTGAAGGGACGCTCGGTGACCGTCAACGGCAAGGCCGGGGTGACCGTGGACGGCGGACTGCTCGCAGTCCTCAAGGCAAGACTCATCCGGATCAACTGACCTCCCACGCCGCCGGTGCGGCGGCCGAAGGCGCTTTCGCAGCAAGGAGAAAAGCCACCATGCCCCCTGCAGCCCGCACGGGCGACACCACCGTTCACGGCGGTCTCCCGGCCGCTCCGTCACCGGGCGCCCCGGCGGCCGCCACCGCGAGGACCGGGGGCCCGGTGTGAGCGGCGGATTCATCGGACGCGGCTGGGGCTTCCCGCTGCGGGTCGGACCCACGGGCGGCATCGGCATGGTCGAGCGGGACCAGGAGATCGAGGAGGCGATCGGGCTGATCCTCGGCACGGCCCCGGGCGAGCGGCCGATGCGCCCGGAGTTCGGCTGCGGCATTCACGACTACGTCTTCGCGCCCGGTGACGGCGCCACCGCCGGACGGATCGCGCAGGAGGTCCGTACGTCGCTGGAGCGCTGGGAGCCGCGCATCGAGGTGACCGACGTGGTGATCGCGTTCGACGCCGTCGAGGAGGGCACCCTGTACATCGACGTGCACTACACCGTGCGGGCCACCAACGACCGGCGCAACCTGGTCTTCCCCTTCTACACCATCCCGTCCTCGGAGGGCCCCGACGGCTCCCGGGGCTTCGACGGCTCCCGGGAAGCGGGGGTGCGCTGATGGCCCTGCCCTCGCCCAACCTGGACGACCGGCGCTTCCAGCAACTCGTCGACGAGGCCAAGCGGTACGTCCAGCGGCGCACCCCCGAGTGGACCGACCACAACGTGTCGGACCCCGGGGTCACGCTCATCGAGACCTTCGCGTACATGGTCGACCAACTGCTGTACCGGCTGAACCGGGTGCCGGACAAGAACTACTCGGCCTTTCTCGACCTGCTGGGCGTCACGCTGTTCCCGCCGACGGCCGCGCGGGCGGAGGTCGACTTCTGGCTGTCCGCGCCCCAGCCGGAGACCGTGCTGCTCCCGGCGGGCACGGAGGTCGCGACCTCGCGCGGCGAGGTCGAGGAGGCTGTGGTGTTCTCGACCTCCGAGGATCTCCCGATCGTGCCGAGTTCGCTGGTCCGGCTGGTGACCGCGCCGGTGTCGGGGGAACAGACGGACCGTACCGCCCCGCTCGGCGCCGGTCAGGACATCGCCTGCTTCCAGGCCCGGCCCGAGCCGGGCGACGCGGTGCTGTTCGGGCTGCCCACCGCCGTCCCCCGGTGCGTCGTCGCCGTGCGTCTGGACAGCCGTGTGGAGGGCGTGGGCGTCGACCCGCGGCAGCCGCCGCTGGTGTGGGAGGCGTGGGACGGTGCGCGTTGGGTGACGTGCCGGACCGGCACCGACAGCACCGGCGGGCTGAACAGGCCCGGTGAGGTGACCGTGTTCGTCCCCGCCGGACACACCGTGTCGGTGGCCGCGGGAACCCGGGCGGGGTGGCTGCGCTGCCGGGTCACCGCGCCCGAGCCGGGCCAGCCGTTCTACTCCGAGTCGCCGACGATCCGGGAGGCCGAGGTGTTCACCGTCGGCGGCACCGCGGACGTCGAACACGCGGAGACCGTCCTCGACCTTCCGCTCGGTGTCTCCGAGGGCGTCGCCGGGCAGCGGTTCTCCGTGAACAGGGTGCCACTGCTGCTGGACGGGGAACCGCCGGTCGTCGAGGTGTCCTCCGCCGACGGCTGGCAGGTGTGGACGGCCGTGGAGCACTTCGGCTCCTCCCGGCCGGACGACCAGCATGTGAGGATCGACGCGGTCTCCGGCGAGTTCGCGTTCCCGCCCGAGGTGCGCGAGCCGGACGGGACGATGCGCGCCTGCGGCGCCGTGCCCGAGAAGGGCGCGCAGCTCCGGATCCCCCGCTGCCGGACGGGCGGCGGGGCCGCCGGGAACGTCGCCCGGGGCGCCATCGACGTGCTGCGCAGCTCGGTGCCGTACGTGGCGAGTGTCAACAACCGCGAGGCGGCCCGGGGCGGGGTCGACGGCGAGACGGTGGAGAACGCCAAGGTGCGGGCGCCCAACATCCTGCGGGTGCAGGAGCGGGCGGTCACCGCCGCGGACCACGAGGTCATCGCCCACGAGGCCGCTCCCTCCCTGCGCAGGGTCCGTTGTCTGCCCGCCGCCGCGGGCGAGGCCGGTGCTGTGCGGATCCTGGTGGTGCCCGACGCGGTTCCCGACGAGGGCGGCCTCCTGCGGTTCGAGCAGCTGATCCCGCCGGACTCGGTGCTCTCGGCGGTCGCGGCGCGGCTCGACGAACGGCGTCTGGTCGGAACCCGGTTGGTGGTGGAACCGCCCGCGTACCAGGGCGTGACCGTGGTGGCCAGGCTGGTGGCGGGCGGTGGCGACGTGGACCGGGTGCGTACGGAGGCGCTCGCGGCGCTGTTCCGCCGCATCGACCCGCTGCGGGGCGGGGCGGACGGAACGGGGTGGCCGTTCGGCAGACCTGTGCAGTACGGCGAGGTCTTCGCGGTGCTCCAGGGCGTGCCGGGGGTGGGTCTGGTGGAAGAGGTGAGGCTGTTCCCGGCGGACCCGATCACCGGTCGGCGGGGGCCGGCTCAGGAGCGGATCGACGTCGCCCCGGGCGCCCTGGTCTTCTCGCACCAGCACCAGGTGGTGGTCACCGCGGGCGGGGCCGGTGACGCCTCATGACCAGGGCCGCGGTTCCGGGGCTTCCCAGCCGCTATCCGATCGGTGGGCTGCTGCCCGCGCTGTACGCGGACGACGATCTCGCCCAGCGGTTCACGGCGGGTCTCGACACCGTCCTGGCGCCCGTCCTGTCCACCCTGGACAACCTTCCCGCCTATTTCGATCCGGCGCTGGCCCCTGCCGATTTCCTGCCCTGGCTGGCGTCCTGGGTGGGTACCGGCCTGGACCCGGCGCTGCCCGAGGAGCTGCGGCGGGCCGTCGTCGCCCGCGCCGTCGAACTGCACCGGTGGCGCGGCACCCGCCGGGGGCTGGTCGACCATCTCCGGCTGTGCTTCGACGTCCACGCCGACATCCGGGACGGCGGCGGCGTCGCGTGGTCGTCGGAGCCGGGCACCGGTCTGCCCCCGGCGCCGACCGGTGAACTGCTGGTGCGGGTCTGGCCCGCGCACGAGCGGCCGGTGGACGCGAACCGTGTCCGGGACGTCGTCGCGGCCTCGTGTCCCGTACACCTCACGTGCCGGGTGGAGATCCTGCCGGGCCCGCCGCAAGAGACAGGAGGCTGACGCGATGCGCTCGTGTCCGGCGTGCGGTGCGCCCAACCGCGAGGACGACGAATTCTGCGGGAACTGCGGTTCCTACCTGGGCTGGTTCTCCCGGCCGTCGCACTCTCCCACCGGTACGGAACCCGACGCCCCGGCCGCGCCCGCCGGTCCCGCGGCGCCCGCGCGACCGGCGGGCGCGTCGGAGCCGGCCAGCGGGCCCGAATCCGGCACCGCGGCCGGGCCCGCGACCGGCGCCGTCCCGGCGACGACGGATCCGGGAGCCGGGGCCCGTCCGGCCCCGCACCCCGAGCCCGCGCCGGAACCCCCGGGCTCCGGCGCGGCGGAAACCGCCGGGCCGCCGCCCGTGCTGCCGGTACCCGCCCCTCAGCCGCCCCGACCGGCACGGCCCGAGCCCGTACGGCCCGGGCCCGCGGAGGAGGAAGCGCCCGTGGGCGCCGTTCAGCCCGCCGCGCCGATCGCCCGGCGTCCCGTCGTCAGGCCCGTGGAGGCCGACGAGGAACCCGACGGGCCGCCCTGCCCGGCGTGCGGCACCCCGAACCTGCCGGACCGCCGGTTCTGCCGTCGCTGTGCCGCGCCGCTGCAGGCCCGCGAGGGGCCGAAGCCACTGCCCTGGTGGCGCACGGTGTGGCCGTTCCGCCGCCGGGTGCGGGGCGGCGGAACGGGCCGGGTGCTGCGGCGGACCCTGCTGGTGCTGGTGATCGTCGGGCTGCTGTTCGTCGGCTATCTGCTCCTGCCCGCCGGGCGCCTGCTCATCGAGGATGTGCGGGACAAGAAGGGCGGAACCGAGGGGATCGGTCCGGTGAAGGCCACCGCGAGTTCCGCGGCCCCCGGCCATCCGGCGACCGAGGCCATCGACGGGGTGACCAACACGTACTGGGGGGCGCCCGCGCTCGGCGCGTCGCTGACGTGCTCCTTCGACAAGCCGTTCCGGCTGGTGGGCGTCACCGTGTACACCGGGGTGTCGAAGGATCCCCAGGAATTCCGGCAGGGCGCGCGGCCCACCCGGGCGGACATGATCGTCACCACGGCGGACGGCGACGTCCACACGAGGGAGCTGACGTTCACCGACAAACCCGAACCGCACACCGTGCGGTTGGGCATCAGCGATGTCGTCTCCGTGAGGTTCGTCCTGACGGCGGCGGCCGGACAGGGCGGGGGACGGCCCATCGCGGTCGCGGACGTCGAGTTCTTCAAGCGCACCTGACACCGGGCACCGGCCGGAGGCGAGCCATGGCCGAGTGCCCTCGGTACGTGCTCAGTCCCCCGCCCGTACCGGCCGGGTGGAGGCGCGGGGCAGCAGCTTGGCCGGGACGAGACGGTGCTCGGGCCCGGTTCCGGCCTCCGGAGGCCGCCGTATCACGTCGATCAGCAGTTCGGCCGCCTGCCTGCCGATCTCCTCGGGGGCAAGGTCGAGCGCGGTGAGCGCGGGACGGGCACTGCGCGCGAACTCCCCGTCGGCGCCCACCACGATCTGCACGTCGCCGGGAACCCCCAGCCCGAGTTCGCGGCAGACCGCGAGGGTGGCGAAGCCGAACTTCTCCATCACGACGTAGAGGGCGTCGGGCCGGTCGGGCCGGGTGAGCAGACGGTGCGCGGCGGCGGTGGAGTCGGTTCCGGACTCGGCACGGTCCATGAGCACGGGGCGGCCGGTGCGCCCGCACCAGTCGCGGTACGTGCTCGCCGCGTCCTCGTCGTAGGACTGGCCGGTCGAGCCGGTGAGCAGCCCGATGCGGCGGGCGCCGGTGGCGGCGAGGTGTTCGAGGGCCGCGACGGCGCAGGTGGACAGTTCGTTGTCGACCCAGGGGAAGGCGTCCTTGCGGGACAGGTCGCGGCCGGTGGTGACGACGGGGACGCCCATGCCGGCGAGGCGGCCCAGCAGCGGGTCCTCGGTCAGCGGGTCGATGACGATCGTGCCGTCCAGCGGCAACGACTCGAAGGGGCGCCCGTCCAGCGACGGCGGGACGAGCACGAGGGAGTAGTCGTGCGCCATCGCCGTCCAGGTCGCCGCGTTCACGATCTTGACGAAGTACTCGATGTCCGTGATACCGCCCTCGACGGCGGTACGGTGGGTCAGGCCGAGCAGTCCGGTGCGGGCGCCGCGCAGCCCGCGCGCGTTGGGGTTTGCGCGGTAGCCGATCTCCGCGGCGACGGCGAGAACCCGCTCGCGGGTCGCGGCGCCGACCCGCCCCACCCCGTTGAGCGCGTGCGAGGCCGTGGTGACGGAGACACCGGCCCGGCGGGCCACCTCGCGCAGCCCGCCGCCTCCCTTGGCCACGCCCGGCGCGCGGGAGGCGGAGCGTGCTCCCCGCGGGGCTGCGTGGCCGGTCGGCTCTGTGACGTCTGACATGACGGTGAGCTTACCGGTTGACTGCCAAAACGTTTAGGCAGTACCGTCCGCTACGTTGCCAAAACGTTTGGGCACCGCCTCCGCGCTGTACTGCCGGGGCGCGCCCCTGCGGGCCGCCACCCCTCGCACACCGTCGTGCACCCCTCGTTCCGGCCACGCCGGACCTCCTTGTACACCAGTCGTCCCGCCCCCTGGGGCCGGGACGCGAGTCCGCAAAGGACGCCTGCCGACCATGGCCGAGGCCACCACCACCGCCCCGCCCGGATCCACCGGACCCGTCCCGTCCGACGCGTCCGCCGCCTCCCCCGTGTCCGTCTTCACGGTCGAGCAGCGCGGCATCGACGCCGTACCCGCCGAGGAGCGCCAGGGCGGGCCGAGCCGGCTGCTGGGCCTGTGGGCCGGCACCAACACCACCGTCTTCACGGTCGTCTACGGGGCGCTCGTCGTCTCCTTCGGCCTGTCCTTCTGGTACGCGGTCGCACTGATCGTCGTCGGCAACATGCTGGGCTTCGCCGTCACCGGTCTGACCAGCCTCCAGGGTCCGCGCACCGGCACCTCCACGCACTCCGTCTCCCGGGCCGCCTTCGGTCCGCGCGGAGGACGTCTCCCGGCACTGCTGAGCTGGGTGATGCTCGTCGGCTTCGAGGCGGGCGGCATGGTGCTGATCGTGCTCGCGGGCCTGGCCCTGCTCGACCAGGCCGGCGTCGCCACCGGTACACCGGTGAAGCTGTTGGTCATCGCCGTCGCGGCGGGTCTCCAGATGCTCCTGCCGCTGTCCGGCTACCACCTGATCATGAAGGTGCAGAAGCACTTCGCCTGGATCTTCGCCGCGATGTTCGCGGTGATGGCGTTCCTCGTCGTGCCCGAGGCCGACTTCGGCACCCACGGCGAGGCCCCGTCCCTGGTGACCGTCTCCCTGGTCCTCGCCATGGTCACCGCCTCGGGCGGCCTGTCCTGGGCCGACATGGGGAGCGACTACTCCCGGTACCTGCCCGCGGACTCCGCGCCCCGCAAGGTGTTCGCGTGCGCCGCGCTCGGCGGCATGGTGCCCAACATCCTGTTGCAGATCCTGGGCGCCGCCGTCGCCACCGCGACCACCAACGCCGCCGACCCCATCTCCGGTCTGCCGGAGATCCTGCCCGGCTGGTTCATCACCCCGTACCTGCTGCTCGCGATCGTGTCGCTGCTCGCCGTGAACACCACGGACATGTACTCCTCGGGCCTGAACCTGCTCGCCGTGGGCCTGCCCATCAAGCGCTGGATGGTCGTCTTCATCGACCTGTCGCTGTGCACGGCCATCACCCTGTGGGCGGTGTTCTCCGCCGACTTCTACACCCTGCTCTCGAACTTCCTGAGCCTGATCGTGCTGTGGCTCGGCCCGTGGGCCGCCGTCTACCTCACCGACTGGGCGCTGCGCCGGGGCCGCTACGACGTGCCGTCGCTCTTCCCCGAGGAGACCGGCCGCAAGGGCGTCTACTGGCACCGGGGCGGGGTCCGTCCGGCCGGTCTGATCGCCGTGCTGCTCGGCTTCGCCGCCGCCGTCCTGTGGGTCAACTCCTCGGTGTTCGTCGGCCCGCTGTCCGACGCCGCCGGCGGTCTGGACCTCTCGGTGTTCGCGGGCGCCCTCGTCGCCGGGGTCGCGTACTGGCTGCTCGCCCGCCGTGCCGTCCGTGCCGAGGCCGCGCTCGCGCCCACCGCCTGATCCGCCGCCCTCCCCCTTCGTTTCCGTACCAGCTCTCCGTCCCGTACCAGCTTCTGGAGCCGAACCCTCATGAACCACCCCAGCCTCCGCGCACTCATCGACGCCTCCGAGGGTGTCGTCAAGGCCGACCGCGTCATCCGGGGCGGACAGCTCGTCAACGTCTGCACCGGTGAGATCTACCCCGCCGACGTGGCCATCACGGGCGACCGGATCGCCGCGACCGGTGACGTATCGGCGTACGAGGGCCCGGACACCGAGATCGTCGACGCGACCGGCAAGTACCTGACGCCGGGGCTCATCGACGGGCACCTGCATCTGGAGTGCTCGAAGCTGTCGGTGACGATGTTCGCCGACGCCGTCGCCCGGTACGGCACCACCTCGGTCGTCTCCGGGCTCGACCAGTTCCTCGTCGTCGCCGGGCTCGACGGGGTGCGCGAGGCGCTGCGCGAGGCCGACGCGAGCCCCATGAAAATCTTCTGGGGCGCGCCGTTCAAGACGCCGTACACCCTGCCCGAGACGACCGTCGGATTCTCCTTCGGGCCCGACGAGCACGCCGAGACGCAGCAGTGGGCGGAGTGCTTCGGTGTGTGGGAGACCGTCGCCGAGTTCGTCCTCAACCGTGACGAGAAGGTGCTGCGCGCCCTCGAACTCGCCCACCGCAACCGGCTGCCGATCTTCGGCTGCGCGCCCATGGCCGCGACGACCACGATCAACGCCCTGTCCGCAGCCGGTGTCCGGCTCGACCACGAGAGCTACACCGCCGAGGAGGCTCTGGAGAAGCTGCGCGCGGGCATGTCGCTGCTGATCCGCGAGTCGTCGGTGGCGCACTTCATGAACGAGAACGTGCGCACCGTCACCGAGTTCGGCGCCCAGTCGCGCCGCGTCGGTTTCTGCACCGACGACATGCACGTCGCCGACATCCTGCGCGAGGGGCACCTCGACAAGCTGGTCCGGATGGCGATCGCGGCCGGTGTGCGACCGGTCGAGGCGATCCAGATGGCCACACTCAACTGCGCGGAGATGTACCGCATCGACCACCTCGTCGGTTCAATCACGCCGGGCCGCTACGCGGACGTGCTGATCGTCGACTCCCCCGAGTCGTTCCAGGTGGAGCAGGTGTTCTCGCGCGGCAGGCTGGTCGCGCGGGACGGCCGGACGGTCACAGCGCCGAAGGCTCCCGAGCGTTCCGCCGCGCTCTCCCCCGCCTTCCGGGTCGCCCCGCTCGCCGAGGACTCGATCGGTGTCGCGGCCGACGGCGACGAGGCCCGCGTGCTGGTCGTCGAGATGGACCGCACCGTGCCGTTCGTACGCAAGGGCGTCGAGATGACGCTGCCGGTGGTGGACGGCGCGGTCCGCGCCGACATCGACCGGGACGCGCTGTACGTCACGGTCTCCGAGCGCTACGG
Organism: Streptomyces sp. NPDC014734; assembly: GCF_043083325.1. Classification (NCBI taxonomy): domain Bacteria; kingdom Bacillati; phylum Actinomycetota; class Actinomycetes; order Kitasatosporales; family Streptomycetaceae; genus Streptomyces; species Streptomyces sp. NPDC014734. Next base: position 76,202 of record NZ_JBIBYN010000010.1, read on the forward strand.
GAAGACCGGCGGCGGCACGGTCACCGCGATGATCAACGGCTTCGGCCTGCGTTCCGGGGCGATCGCGTCCTCCGCCGCCCCCGACGACAACAACATCGTCTGCGTCGGCGCCGACCGCGCCGACATGGCCCTGGCCGTGAACCACCTCGCCGAGCGGGGCGGCGGCCAGGTCGTCGTGGACGGCGGCGAGATCAAGGAGTTCCTGCCGCTCCCGGTGGCCGGCATCGTCGCCGACCTCGTCCCGGAGGAGATGGCCGCGGCGGAGGACCGTCTGGAGGCCGCCGCCCGTGCGCTCGGCTGCGCGCTCCCGTCCGCCTTCGGTTACCTGATCTTCCTGGAGATCACCGCCATCCCCGAGTACGCCGTCACCGACCTGGGCGTCGTCAACTACCACACCCAGGACGTCGTCGACATCCTGAACCCCGCCGCCAACTGACTTCGTCCGCAGAGGAGTTCATCCATGACCACCGCACCCGTGACCGTGGACGCGTTCATCGCCGACCTGCCCAAGTGCGAGCTGCACCTGCACATCGAGGGCACCCTCGAACCCGGCCTGAAGTTCGCGCTGGCCCGGCGCAACGGCATCGAGCTGCCCTACGCCGACGAGGCGGCGCTGCGCGCCGCCTACGACTTCGACGACCTGCCCGGCTTCCTCACGGTCTACTACGAGGGAATGACCGTGCTCCGCACCGAGCAGGACTTCTACGACCTCGCGGCGGCCTACGCGGCCAAGGCGCACTCCCAGAACGTGCGGTACGCGGAGATCTTCTTCGACCCGCAGGCACACACCGCACGCGGTGTCGCCTTCGACACCGTCGTCCGCGGCCTGACCCGCGCCCTCGACGACGCCGAGCGCGCCACCGGCTTCAGGGGCCGTCTGGTGATGTGTTTCCTGCGCGACTTCCAGGCCGAGTTCGCGATGACCACCCTGGTGCAGGCGCTGCCCTACAAGGAGTGGATCAGCGGCGTCGGGCTGGACTCGGACGAGGCGGGGAACCCGCCGGTCAAGTTCCGCGAGGTCTTCGCCCGGGCGCGCGCCGAGGGCTTCCGGCTGACCATGCACTGCGACGTCGACCAGAAGAACTCGACGGAGCACATCCGTCAGGTCATCGAGGAGATCGGTGTCGACCGCATCGACCACGGGGTGAACGCCCTGGAGGACCCGTCCCTGATCGGGGCGATCCGTGAGCGCGGGCTCGGCCTGACGGTGTGTCCGATCTCCAACGCGCACGTCACCGACGGCATGAAGGCCGCCGAGATCCGCGCCCTGCTCGACCAGGACGTGAAGGTGACGGTCAACTCCGACGACCCGGCGTACTTCCCGGGCTATGTCGCGGAGAACCTGGCCGCCCTGCGAGGGCCCGCGGCGCTGTCCGACGCCGACCTGGTGCGCCTCCAGCGCAACGCGATCGAGATCTCCTGGGCGGCGCCCGCCGTGCGCGAGGAGTTCCTCGCGGAGCTGGCGGCCTACGCGGAGCGCGGCACCGTCTGACGGGCCTTCTGCCGACGGGATGCCGCGCATCCCGCCACCGGCTCGCGTCCGCCCCGCCCTCCTGCGGTCGACCCCGAGGAGGGCGGGGCGGACGGCCTTCCGTCCCACCGGCCGGCACACGTCTGCGTGCACACGCACGGCGCGCGGAACGACCGGGGCGGACCGAGAAGCGGCGCGCCACGCGTCCGGGGCGCCGGTTCCTCTCCCGTGCCCGTCAGCGGCCGTTCATGTGCATGACGGCCTCCGGGTAGCGGGTACCCGCCACGGCCTCCGGTGGCAGCGCGTCGTCCAGACGCCGCAGGTCATCGGCGTCGAGCACGACGTCCACGGCAGCGAGGTTCTCCTCCAGGGTGACCCTGCGCTTGGTGCCGGGAATCGGCACGATGTCCTCGCCCCGGTGCAGCAACCAGGCGAGGGCGATCTGGGCCGGTGTCGCCCCGAGCCCCTCGGCGACCTCGCGGACCACCGATGCCGCGGCGGTGTTGGCGGTGAAGTTCTCGCCCCGGAACCGGGGGTCGTGGCGGCGGTAATCCGATTCCGGATACTCCTCCGCCGCAAGCGCCGTGCCGGTCAGGAACCCGCGCCCGAGCGGCGAGTAGGCGACGAGACCGATGCCCCGCTCACGGAGCGTCGGCAGGATCTCCCGCTCGACGTGGCGCTCCCACAACGAGTACTCCGTCTGGAGGAACGCCACCGGGCAGACCTCATGGGCGCGGGCGATCGTCCCCGCGCCCGCCTCCGACAGGCCGAAGTGGAGCACCTTCCCCTCCCGGATGAGCTCCCCCACCGTCCCCGCCACCTCTTCGATGGGCACGTCGAGGTCCACACGATGCTGGTAGAGGACGTCGATCCGGTCGGTTCCCAACCGTCCCAGGCACGCGTCGACCACTGCGCGAATGTGGTCGGGCCTGCTGTTGAGCCGACCGCGTCGAGAGCCTTCGTACTCCCACCCGAACTTGGTCGCGACGACCGCCTCGTCGCGGTGGCCTCGCAGGGCCCGGCCCAGCAACTCCTCATTGACGAAGGGGCCGTACGACTCCGCGGTGTCGAAGAAGAAACACCCCCGTTCGAGCGCCCGGCGGATCGTCGCGATCGACTCCTCGTCGTCCGGGACTCCGTAGGTCTGGCTCATGCCCATGCAGCCCAGCCCCAGGGCCGAGACCTCCGGGCCGGTACTCCCCGCCCGACGTCGCGGAATCGATGACGCTTTCACATCCATGGCCCTTCCCATGAGTTCCCGTGGCCGCGCTTTGCCCCGGGACCGTGGTCGCCGGTGCGCGTTCGGCCGGCCCCGGGCTCCCGGCATCCGATCGCGGCCGAAATTACAAAACCAACTCCCCACCTGTCAAAGCCAATTACCGAAGAGAACCTGCGTGAACAGGGACATGGTGGACGCCCCCCGCCAGGGGGGACATCGACGCCCAGGCCGCCGTGGCGCGGGCGCGGCACCGCCTGCGCCCGGGCACCGGCGCCCTGCTCCTCCGCGTGCGGCGGGCGGGCGCCGCCCGCACACCGCTGCGCGAGGCGTTGATCACACTGGAGCGCGAGGGGGTCATCACTCCTTGAAGGTGACGATGCACCGCTACGAACGGGTGGCACTTGGCGATCAGGACACCCTGGAACGTTCGGCGGTGGAGCACGAACGGATCGCCGAGTGCCTGCTGCGTGGCGATCCGGACGCGGCCGTGGTGGCGCTCAAGGAGAACTGGAACAGTGGAACACGAACAGTGGAACACACAGGATCCTGGAGCACCTGGAGGACTGGCGGTGAGCATGTGACGCGACTTCCCGGGGAGGGCCTGACGACGTCTGCCCGCCGGGGCCGGGAACCCGGTGCCGCGGGCCCCGCCTTCTGACGACCGGTCTCCTCCCGTAATGTTCGGAGCGCGGGCACCGGCACCCGTCGTGTGACGCAGCCGGGGCCGGCGCAGCAGCACCGCGCGTACCGAGGAGACATACGTTGAGCAGCGACACCTCACCCGCGTCCGACGGCGGGGACGGCTTCTGGCGGGAGCGCCGGGTGTGCTTCCTCGCCACGACGCGGCCCGACGGCAGCCAGCACCTCGTGCCCGTCGGCGTCACCTACGACCCCGAGACCCGGATCGCCCGCGTCATCAGCGACGGCGCCAGCAGGAAGGTGCGCAACGTGCGCGCCGCCGGTCCCACGGCCCGGGCCGCCGTGAGCCAGGTGGACGGCAGGCGCTGGTGCACCTTGGAGGGCCCGGCCGCCGTCAAGGACGACCCCGAGTCCGTCGCCGAGGCCGAGCGCCGCTACACCGAGCGCTACAAGCCGCCGCGCGTCAATCCGAACAGGGTCGTCATCGAGATCACGGTCACTCACGCGATGGGCACCGCCAAGCCGTCGGGCTGGTGACCCTGCCGCGCGGCGGCGTGCCACTCCTCTCCTCCCCACGGAGGAGACGGGACACCTGCGCCGCGCCGACGGCCTGGGCCGCGTCTGCGGTCCACCGGCGCGAGTTCCCCGGTGCCCTTCCGCCCCACAGCGCGGAAGGGCACCGGGCGCGCCCGGGGATCCTCACGACCCTGATCGAGCTCGCCGAGGAAGAGCCGGCGCAGGAATTCCGTCATGCCGTACTCATGGACCACGACGGAGGCATCGCCCGTCACGATGGCCACACCCCATTTATCCGGGTCGTCATCGGTGGTGAGCCAGCACAGCACAGCCGCCCCGGGCGTCACCCCCAGGCGATGACGGGGAGTTTGACGGTGCCAGAGCGTTCCGGCTCACGTTTCATGTCCCGGACGAAGCGTGCGTTCGCGGTCTCCTGGCCCATTGAACCGGATTCGTCGCACTGCGGAGGCCCCGGACGTACTACCGCCGGCCAATCCGAGACGCAGCCGACGCCGTAGACGGACATGAACGACTTGTGGTCCGAAGGGAAATCCGTTCCCCAAACCCGTCGAATCTCCTCCCAGTTCACCTCGTCCCCGGCCTCATGATTCAGGGAGAGGACCTCACCCAGCACCTCACTCCCGTCACGGCCGACCGGCCCGAAGCCTCCGTCACCCGTCATGACGTCCCCCACCGGAACCGGAGATCCCTGGTAGTTGACAATGCCGAAGTTTCGCCAGCCATATCTGCTGCTCATCAGGGAATTTGGCACGATTTTATCGATAGAAATCCCTGGAACATTACCCGGCGCAATACCTTCGGCCTTTATGTGGAATGAATTCGGAACTGTCCGGGGTCCCGAGTGGACGGGTTCCACCGAATACCGAACCACCTCGTTCCCGTCGACCGCGGCCTCGACCTGGTTCTCGTACTCGATCATGGTGTGCTCCAGCCTTCCAGCACCCTTGACGTGAAAGTTCACAGGGCGCGTGCACGTCGCCAGATTACTCAGGTCCGTCCCCGAACCGCCCAACCGCCCAACTGCCTTCCGAGGAGGTGGCAGTTGTTGACGACGCTCGCCGGTCTCTCGCCGGGATGGCGAGCATATCTTCCGGCCCAACGCATAACCCGGCGGGCGAATGTCCCGTTCCACATCCGTCCCATCCTTGATCGTTTCCTTGTCGAGGCAGGCGTTCATGGTCGTCGCCCGGTTCCCGTGCGCGGCATCGCGAACCCCTTACCGCTTCCACCCCTTGCCGCCCCGACGGCAGTCATCGGGTTCGTCGTCGTCGCTGCCGGAATCGGGGGCGGTACCGGTCGCCGGATGGGTGACCGGGGCCTGGTCGGGGTCACATTGTCCGTTGTCGACGAGATCGAGCATCTGCGTCGCCCGGCCGGACCACGGGGCGAACCGCCGCACTCCCGTACGACCCCGAGTAGCCGGCATACGGTCCCCTGTAGCCCCCCACCGAGCCGGACTTGCCGGACCCACCGGAGTATCCGTAGCTGCCGGAGTAGCCGTAACTGCCCGTGCAGGACCACGATCCGCCGAGGGCCGGCAACTGCCAGTTGTAGCTGCTGACCAGTGAATTGATCGCCTTGTTCATGCTGTGGATGAACGACTTGCAGGAGAGCTTGCAGGCGTATCCGACGGCCGCCGCCCCCGCCGCGGCGAGCGGCTCCGATCCGCCGTACACGGCGGCTCCGCACATGGGGCAGTGGCCGGTCGGACCGGTCATGTCCAGGGGCGCGCCGTTGGCACAGCCGTAGCGGTTGCCCTGCGCGGACGGCGGCGGGTCGAGTTGCCAGGTGTCGCGCGAACTGAAACCGCCCGCGCCCGGCTGGTACCAGCGTGCCGCCATGTTGACATCGCCCGTGCCGCCGTCGGTCCAGCCGGACTGGTACCCCAATGCGGGAGTCTCTCCGTCAGTGGCCGTTCTCCGGCCGAAGGGGTCGTAGGTGGTGGAGCTCAAGACCTGGGTGCCGTCGGCCGAGAGGCCGGCGACCAAGTCGCTGTGGCGGTCGGCGATCCAGTCGTCCGGCAGCACGAGCGGCACCCGAACGGTCACCCGCCCCTGCTACTTCGGCAGGAGGCCGGCGCAGACACGTCCTCCTCAGGATGCAGCCCGGGGCCCGTCCCCTGGAGGATGCCCACCTGATCCGTCAGTGGCATGTTCAGTACCCGGAAACAGCCACCACTCACGGCGCGCTTTCCCTCAGGAGGAGTGAGGTTATGGCACAGGCAAAGGAACGCAACGGAATCAGGGCAGTGGCGGTCATCGCAGGAGCACTGACGCTTGCCGGAGCGGCGGCGGTGCCGGCGCAGGCGACGGAGCAGGCGGGCGCCCCCTCGGTCCGAACGGTCACCACTCGCTGCTCGGATTTCGGCGGCATGGGCGACATGAAGGTGTGCGTCAGTACGGGGCCCCGTGAGCCCACGATCGCCTGGTTCGACAACAAGAGCGGTGTCACCTACTTCGGGACCATCCTCAAAATCACCAACGCCAGCGGGAGTTACAGTTCACAAACCGACCCCTTCACCGCACACGCGCACTCCAACAACGGTATGCGCCGCGACGGTCTGGCGAATGACTGCTACTACGGCTACGTGAGCCTGAACGGCGGGCAGGGCTTCTACCGGACCCGCGAAGCGGCGTGCGTCTGAGAGACCGCGCATGAGACCCGCACGACAGGGCGACTGGCTGTGCTGCGCAGGCAGGCGCCCCGGGGGCGGCTTCGCCGCCCGCCGCGGGACGGACAAGCCGAAGGCGTAAGACCTCTGCGGCCTCGGAACCGGGCCATGTGCGCGTCACACTCGTGTCTCCACGGTCACCGAGGTATCGCCCCGCCTCCAGCCCGGACACCGAGTCAGCCGTCCGGGCTGGAGGCGGAGCGGCCGGTCCCGCGTTCGGCAGGAGGGACACCAGCAGGACCACGACCGCAGCGAAGGCGAAGGCCGTCGGCGACGGTCAACGTGAGGGCACGCCCAGCCGCGCGCACCATGCCGACCGGGCCCGCGCCGTTGAGCGCGAGGCCCGTGAGACCGCAGGGACGGTCGTGGCCCGGACACCCAGCCGAGGCGAATGTGGGGCGGGGCTGCGGCGCTCGCGGCACGCGGGTGGCAGGGGTCAGGTGTCTCTGCGGCCGGAGACGAGGGCACCCAACGAGGTGCCCCGTTCGTCGAGTGCGCGGTGATGGGCGACGACCTGGTCGACCAGGATGGCGATGTGGGGATCGTCGAGCACGTAGATCTGGCGTCGGCCCTCGCGACGGGCGCTGACCATTTTGGCCTTCTTGAGCTTCGCCAGGTGCTGGCTGACCGTGGCGACCGTGCCGCCGACCTTCGCGGCTATGGTGCCGACATCGCTCTCCCCCTGCGAGAGCAGCCACATGATCTGCAGCCGGTTGGTCGCGGCGAGCATCCCGAACGTACCTGCGGCCTGCTGGAGTTGGCGGGGGCTCAGGGGCTGGGGGGATTCGTCGTGCGGGATATCGGTCACGGGCTGCGTGTCTCCGGGAGGGTCGGGAGCGGGGCTGGCTACCACCCCATAATACTTGCGCGTCCGCTTGACTATCAAGGGTGAGGGGGTGTTCACTCATGGCTGTAGCGCCTCGTTCGGTGAGGCTTCTACGCGGACACAGGCCACTGACCTCCCCCGTCGAGAGACGCTCCGGGTCAGGACAGGTCTCCCCGGCTTAAGGGGTGACCCCAAGTGGCTTCTGGACCTGCCGGGTTCGATACGCCGTGTAGTGCCAAAGCTCTGACGAGGAGGTGTACGACCCTGCTGCGCCGTGTCCGGCGCGGAGTGTGGTGTGCCTTCTGCTGCGTGTTACCGGTCCGGCAGCAAGGAGGTGAGAGCGGTGAGTCCCAGTGGCAGTAGATACGCGGATGCGCCTCTCCCGTGCCGGCCGTGTCACGTGACGCGGTAGCGCACCGAGCGGAACCGCTCCCGTCGACATCCTTTTGATTTCTCGGATTTCACCTTTCCTGCCCCGGGGCTCTCCGGGTTCGCGGGACGGCTTGCCGCACCCGCGAACACCTTTGGCATGCCCCGAAATGCACAGAGACGAGTCAATCTGTCATGAGCAAGCCCGTAGAAGAGCTGGAGCGTGCACGGTCGGGGCCGCGGCGCTCCGTCCGCAAGGGACGCAGGACCGATGCCCTCGGGGCAGCCACCGCGAGGATCGGATCGGAGCTGATGGCGGCGGGCTCGGCCTCCCCCACCGACATCCTCCGCGGGCTCGGGGCGAGCCCGCGCGGCCTGACCGAACACGACGCGTCCGGGCGGCTCGACCGGTACGGCCACAACATCGTCGACCACGACCGCCCGCCGCACCCGCTGCTCCAACTGGCGGCGACGTTCAAGAACCCGTTCATCCTCATTCTGGTGTGCCTCGACGCCGTGTTCTTCCTGACGGACGACACCCAAGGCGTGATCACCCTGACGACGATGGTGCTGATCAGCGTCTTCCTGCGATTCTGGCAGGAGTTCCGCTCCACCAGGGCGGCCGAGGCCCTGAAGGCGATGGTGACCACGACGGCAACCGTCGTCCGGCGGGCGGACGCCCGCGCCGACCCCGTGGAGCGGGAGGTTCCGACCGAGGACCTGGTCCCCGGCGACCTGGTGCGCCTGACGGCCGGCGACATGATCCCGGCCGACTGCCGACTGCTGAGCTCCAAGGACCTGCACGTGTCCCAGGCCGTGCTCTCCGGCGAGTCGCTGCCCGTTGAGAAGTACGACACCCTCGGCGCGGTCGCCCACAAGGCGGCCGGCGGCCGGCCCGAGGCGGGCACCGACGCCGATCCGCTGGAGTCCGCCACGCTGTGCCTGATGGGCACCTCGGTCGTATCCGGCTCCGCCACGGCCGTGGTGGCAACGACCGGCTCCCGCACGTACTTCGGCTCGATGGCCAGGAACCTGGTCGGCACCCGCCCCGAGACCAGCTTCGACCGCGGGGTGCGGTCGGTCAGCTGGGTACTGATCCGCTTCATGCTGATCATGGTCCCCGTCGTCCTCGCCATCAACGGACTGACCAAGGGCGACTGGTTCGAGGCGTTTCTCTTCTCCGTCTCGGTGGCCGTCGGCCTGACCCCGGAGATGCTGCCGGTCATCGTGACGGCCAACCTGGCACGCGGCGCGGTCGTGATGTCCAAGCGCAAGGTCATCGTCAAGCGGCTCAACTCCATCCAGAGCTTCGGTGCCATGGACGTGCTGTGCACGGACAAGACCGGCACCCTCACCGAGGACCGCATCGTCCTGGAACGCCACCTCGACCCGCTCGGCCGCCCCGACGACGAGGTCCTGGAATACGCCTTTCTCAACAGTTCCTTCCAGACCGGTCTCAAGAACCTCCTGGACCGGGCGGTCATCGACCACGTCGGTGAAGGCGACCAGTTGCTGGCCGCCGCCCGCTTCACCAAGGTCGACGAGATCCCCTTCGACTTCGCCCGCCGCCGCATGTCGGTCGTCCTGCAACGCGAACAGGGCACCCACGTGCTCATCACCAAGGGCGCGGTGGACGAGGTGCTCCACGCCTGCGTCCACGTACGCGAGGGCGGCCGGGACATCGTGCTGACCGACGCGGCACGGGAACGGGCGCGCCGGGTGGCCGAGGACCAGAACCGTCAAGGACTGCGGGTACTCGCCGTCGCCACGCGCGCCTTCCCCGCACAGCGCACCGCGTACTCGGTCACCGACGAGTCCGGCCTCTCGCTGCTGGGCTTCGTCACCTTCCTCGACCCGCCCAAGGCGACCGCCGCGTCCGCGATAGCCGCGCTCGGGGAGAACGGGGTCACGGTCAAGGTCATCACCGGCGACAGCGAACTGGTCGCCCGCAAGGTGGCGAGCGAGGTCGGCCTGCACGCCGGAGAGATCCCCCTCGGCCGTTCCCTGGACGCCCTCGACGACGACGAACTGCGCGAACTCGCCGAGAAGACAACCGTGTTCGCCAAGGTCAACCCGGTCCAGAAGGCCCGGATCATACGCGCCCTGCAATCCGGTGACCACACCGTCGGCTACCTCGGCGACGGGATCAACGACGCCGCCGCCCTGCGCGACGCAGACGTCGGCATCTCGGTCGACACCGCGGCGGACATCTCCAAGGAGTCCGCCGACATCATCCTGCTCGAAAAGGACCTCACCGTCCTGGAACAGGGCGTCATCGAGGGCCGGCGCACCTTCGGCAACATCACGAAGTACATCAAGATGACGGCCTCGTCCAACTTCGGAAACGTCTTCTCCGTACTCGTCGCCTCCGTCTTCCTGCCCTTCCTGCCGATGCTCGCGGTCCACCTGCTCGTACAGAACCTCTGCTACGACATCTCCCAACTGTCCATCCCCTGGGACAAGATGGACAAGGAATACCTGAAGAAGCCCCGTAAATGGGATGCCGGCGACCTGTCCCGCTTCATGCTGTACATCGGTCCGATCAGCTCGGTCTTCGACATCACCACCTTCTGCGCCATGTGGTGGCTGTTCTCCGCGAACACCGTCGGCGAACAGGCCTTGTTCCAGTCCGGCTGGTTCATCGAGGGCCTTCTCTCCCAGACCCTCATCGTCCACATGATCCGCACCCGCAAGATCCCGTTCATCCAGTCCCGGGCAGCCGCCCCCGTACTGCTGCTCACCGGCGTGATCATGGCGATCGGCGTCTACCTGCCGTTCTCGCCCCTGGCAGCCACCCTGCGACTGCAGTCACTGCCCTGGACGTACTTCCCCCTGCTCATCGTCACTCTGCTCGGCTACTGCGCGCTGACCCAGTTCCTCAAGACCCGTTACATCAAGCGGTTCGGCACCTGGCTGTAGTCCATACGCATCCCGTGTCCGGGCCCGCACCCGCGGGCCCGGACACGAAACCCGTCCCATCCGTCCAGTCGTCCGGAGGGCGACCGCAAGGGCCACCCCGTGCGCCGCCCCCTGCCGCTCCCGCCACCGGCGAAGCGCCGCCCGCAAAAGCGCGCGTCAACGCACCCGACCACGCGGTTTGAGGGGGCCGGGCGGGAGCGCAGGGGCGGTCAACCGGGCGCCGTCGTAGCCGTGGACCTCGCCGAAGCGGGCGCCTTCCATCCAGTCGTCTCGCGCCTGCACGATCTCATCGCCGTCCCGGCCGATGAAGTTCCACCACATGACGATCTCCTCCTCGAAGGGCTCGCCGCCCAGGAGCATGAGGCCCGCGTCCGTGTCCGCGCGCAGCGGGAGTTCGCCGCGGCCGCAGCCGAGATAGAGCATGGAGCCGGGCACCACGGGGACGCCGTCGACCTCCGCCCGGCCCGACATCGCGAGCACCGCGTACTCGAAGTCCGGCTCCAGCGGAAGGCGGACCTCGGCGGCGGCGGCGAGGGCGAGGTCGGCGCCGACGATCGGGGTGTACGTGGTGCCCGGGGAGACCGCGCCGTCGAGTTCGCCGAGGATCAGGGTGGCGGCGAGGCCGGGGGCGGTGACGGTCGGCAGGTCGGTGTGGTGCTGGAAGTGCGGCTCGACGTGGCGGTGGGCGTCCGGCAGGGCGACCCAGAGCTGGGCACCGTGCAGAAACCTCGCGTGGGACTTCGGACTCTCCTCGGAGTGGCTGATGGCACGGCCCGATGTCATCAGCCCCAGCTCACGGGGGCGGATCGTCCGGAGACTGCCGAGGCTGTCCCGGTGCAGCACCTCGCCGTCGTGCAGCCAGCTGACCGTCTGCAGACCCATGTGGGGGTGGGGCGGTACCTGCATCCCGGGTTCTTCGGCGATGTCGTCGGGACCGTAGTGATCGACGAAGGCCCACGCGCCCACCATCCGGCGGCCCAGATTGGGCAGCAGCCTGCGGACCTCTGTGGACTCCCCCAGCCGGACGTGGCGGGGGCTGAGAAGTTCGCGCACCGGCTCGGCGACGACGAAGCCCCGCCCTCCGCAGACGGAGAGTGCGGCCTGGCGATCGAGATTGCTCATGCCGATGAATCTACATCTGAGGTGGCACTTGCTCTGACCTGGCCTGGTACGCGAATCGAGTGATCAACTGGGGCGTCGCGACCGTGTACCGGTGCGTACGCGAGGTGATCGACGTCCTGGCCGCCGCCGCGCCGACCCTGACCGAGGCGATGAAGACCGTACGGGCGAAAGCCTTCGCGATCCTGGACGGTACCCCGCTGCCGATCGACCGGATCGCCGCCGACACCCCTTTACTGCTCCGGGAAACACAAGCGCCACGGCATGAACGTCCAGGTCCTCACCGACCCGTTCGGCCGACTGCTGTGGGCCTCGCCGGCCTCGCCCGGCTCAACCCATGACCTGACCGCCGCCCGGCACCACGGCAGCATCGACGCGCTCGCCGAGGCCGATGTGAAGTGCTGGGCGGACAAGACTTACCAGGGCGCCGGCCACCCAGTCCGGGTGCCGTTCAGGGGCCGCCGCCTCAAACGCTGGAAGCGCCGCCACAACAGCACCCACGCCAAGATCCGCCGTCTCGGAGATCTCCGAGAGCGGCGCGGTGCTGGTCCGTCCCGACCACATCGTCGGCCGGCGCAGCACAGAGCAGGCCGGCGACCCGAACGGCACCCTGCTCGACGGCATGCGGTCGAGCCTGCGGACCACGGCTTCCTGGACCGCACAGGAACCGGGAGAGCGTTCAGGGCGATTGCAAAGTCGTGCTGATCTTGTGGGTGCGCAGGTCATGGTGGTGTGACGATGGCCGGCCGGCGGGCGACGTACGCAACCATGCTCCGTTGTGCAGGTGACCTTCCCGAGTCTCCTTGCCGCGAGAGCCGTACGCGGAGGGCCGCGCCGCTGCAAAGGGGGTGATGCGGCCCGACATCCGTTCCGCCACCGCCCCGACACCCGGCGGATTCGCCGCGCGACGCGCTCCCGGGCACGGACGCGATCGACACGCCGGGAGCCGCACGGCGGCCAGCGCCTCGCCGACGGCTCTCTCGTTTCAGCGAGGCGTGGTCCTACGGTCTCCGACGGCCAGTCGGCTCGCGACGATGTCCGCCGCGAGCAGCCCCGCATGTGCCTCCAGCCGTCCGCTGCCGCTGAACAGGTCTATGCCCAGGCGCTCCTCGACTTTCCTGATCCGGTGATACACGGTGGCGCGGTGCAGGTACAGGTCGGCCGCGACCTGTTTGACGTTCCCCGCCGTGGTGAGGTAAGCCCGGAGCGTCTCGACGAGCCCGGAAGCCGATTCGTCCTCCAGCAGCCACTTCAGTGAGGGGCTGACGAAGTGATGCACCAGGATGTTGGTCGGTACCGCCGCGAGGCCGGACATGTGTCCCGTACTGTCCCAGCGGATCACCTGGTGTTTCCAGCCGAGGCTGTCGCCCAGGTCCAGACTCTGCCGCGCCTGCCACACGGCCGCGCTGGCCCGGCCCGACACGACCGTGCTGGCCGCGACCAGCCAGGGGACGTCAATACCCTGTGGCCGTGACCGGAAGACGAGGTCCGCCGCCTTCGTCGCGAGGAGTTCGGGCAGCGCGGTGTGCACGTCTCGCGGGTACGGCGCGAGGAGCGCGAAGCTGACCGACCCGCTGAAGGCGATGAGGCACCTGTTGCGCGGGTGGGCCTCGGCGAATCTGTTCGTCAGCGCCGCCAGACGCCCTCGTGTCGCGGGATCGGCCGACTCGGCGTCAATCGCGGCGGGCATGGAGAGAGCAAGGCAGACGAAGGCGTCGTCGTGCTGCAGTCGGCCTTCGCGGATCGCGCGCCCCAGCAGCATGTCCAGCGTCTCCAGATCACCCGTCGCGAAAGCGCGTCCGACATGGTCATCAGCCCATTCCGGCGAAACGAGCAGCCCGGCAGTCTCCAGGGCGTGCACGGTCGCCTCGGCGATTCGGCTCACGTTCTCGACCCGCTCCGACGACAGCGGTCCGTGTGCGCAGGTGATCCAGAGCAGCAGGAACGGCGCTGCTCCGGGCGAATGCAGCGGAATCACGAGCGTCGACGGTATCCCGAGAGCCACGCTGCCACCGATGTACACCGGCGCGGAGATCAGCGTCACCGCACGCGTGCTCAGCCCGAGATGGCGCGGTGAGACCGGCTCGGCGTGGACGTCGTCCGACGAGCCGTTCGGGATGGACCGGGCGACGCGGTTCAGGTGAAGGTCGGTCAGCTCCACCGGTACATCCAACGATGCGACGAGGGACTGCACCAGCTCGTGGAGATGCTGTGTGAGGGCTCCGTTCACAGCCGTGCCTTCCGCCGGTGGAACCCGTTCAGCACCGCTGAGGCCATACTCAGTTCCCGTCTCTCGCGGAGGCCGTGCCCGGGTCGGACGCCGATGTGGCCGAGGGGCGGGGCAGGGTGTCCGCCCCGGACGCCACGACTCCGGCAGGAACGGCGGTCTCGGTCCGAGCCGACGTTGTGGGCCGGATCCCGCCCGCGTGGATTCCCTCGGCCCAGTGGCAGGCGACACGATGAGCCGCGGTCGCCCCGGGCACGTCGATCACCCGTAGCAGGGGCCGCTCGCTGTCGCAACGGGTCGCCTGCTTCCACGGGCACCTGGTGCTGAAGCGGCAGCCGGGCGGCGGATTCTCCGGACTGGGAAGATCGCCCCGGAGAAGGATCTGCTCTCTGCTGTCCTCCTGTCGCGGGTCCGGGTGCGGCACCGCCGACAGCAAGGCGCGGGTGTACGGATGCAGCGGCCCGGCGAACAGTTCGGACGTCGGCGCCTCCTCGACGAGTCCGCCGAGGTACATCACCCCTATCCGGTCGCTGACGTGCCTGATCACGGCGAGGTCGTGCGCGATGATCAGATAGGTCAGTCCGTACCTCGTCTGGATGTCCTCAAGCAGGTTGATCACCTGAGCCTGCACGGACACGTCCAGCGCGCTGACCGGCTCGTCCGCGACGATCAGCTGCGGCTCGACCGAGAGCGCCCGGGCGATGCCGATCCGCTGTCTCTGTCCTCCGGAGAACTCGTGCGGGTACTTGCCGAGCGCGGTTCGGGGCAGCCCCACCGAGTCGAGCAGCTCGTGAAGCCGCGCGCTCATGTCGCCCTTTGCCAGCCCGTGCGCGTTCATCCCCTCGCGGAACATCTGCTCCACGCTCTGTCGTGGGTCCAGACTTCCCAGCGGATCCTGGAACACCATCTGCATGTGCCGACGCTGCCGGCGAAGCTTCTCCCCGCGCAGCGTGCGCAGGTCCGCATCGCCGAAGCGGATCTCTCCGGCGGTCACGGGCGTCAGCTGAAGCACCGCTCTCCCGAAGGTCGACTTCCCGCATCCGGACTCTCCGACCAGGCCATAGGTCTCTCCCTTCCGGATCTGCAGGTCGACGCCGTCCACCGCGTGCACGTGCCCGACCGTCCGACTGACCAGAACACCACGGCGGATCGGGAAGTGCACTTTGAGGCCGCGTACATCCAGGAGCGGGTTCTCGGGGGTGTCCGGGTGGGCTTGCGCGGTCTCCGCCGTCATGAGGTCTGCTCCTTCGTGGCCGTCGTCGGTACCGGGAGGGGATGGTGACAGCGCAGTCGGTGCTCGGCCCCTCCCGCCCATGCCGGGCTCTCCCTCAGACAGAGGTCGGTGGCAGAGTGGCAGCGCGGTGCGAATGCGCACCCCTGTGACCAGGGGATATTGTCCGTGACGGATCCCGGTATCGAGTGGAGGCGCTGCTCCTCGCCGTCCAGCCTCGGCACGGAGGCCAGCAGACCCCCGGTGTACGGGTGGCGTGGCCCGTCGAACAGGTCGTAGCGGCCGGCCCGTTCGACGATCCGCCCGCCGTAGAGCACGTTGACCGAGTCGCACAGGCCCGCGACCACGCCCAGGTCGTGCGTGATCATGATCAGCGAGGTCCCCGAGCCGATGACCAGTTCCTTCAGCAGAGCGAGAATCTGGGCCTGGATGGTCACGTCCAGTGCCGTGGTCGGCTCGTCGGCGATCAGCAGACGCGGCTCGCAGGCCAGTGCTGTCGCGATCAGTACGCGCTGGCGCATGCCACCGGACACCTGGTGCGGGTACTCGTGCATGCGACGGCCCGGATCGGGGATGCCGACCCGTTCGAGCATCTCGTGCGCGCGTCGCAGCGCCTGCGACCGGCTGGTGCGCCGGTGCCGCTGGATCACCTCGGCGACCTGCACACCCAGTGGCACGACCGGGTTGAGGGAGGACAGCGGATCCTGGAAGATCATCGCGAGCTCGGCCCCGCGGCGATCGCGCAGCTCACCGTCCGTCAGCGTGAGCAGGTCCGTGCCGGCGAACAGGGCCCGTCCGAGGACTCGGGTTCCGCGCCGTGGCAGCAGCCCCATGAGGGCGAGTGAGGTGACCGACTTGCCGCAGCCGGACTCACCCACCAGGCCGACGACCTCGCCGGGGCCCACCTCGAAGCTCACTCCGTCGACGGCGGTGAACGGCTCGGCTCCCGGCCGGGTGAACGTGACGGAGAGGTCCTCCACCGACAGCAGTTTCCCCCCGGCGGCGGAATGGGGTGCCTGTGTGCCTGCGTTCATCACATCTACCTCCGCGTCCGCGGATCGAGGGTCTCGCGAAGCGACTCGCCCGCAAGGGTGAAGCCGAGCGCCACCACGACGATGCACAGCGCGGGGTAGATCGCGAGATGGGGATACGAGTTGAAGTACTGCTGCGCGCCGCCGAGCATCTGGCCCCACTCCGGTTGCGCGTCATCGGGATTCCCCAGTCCCAGGAATGACAGCGCCGCAGCGTCGAGGATCGACACGGCCAGGCTCAGTGTGCCCTGAACGATCACCGGTCCCAGGGCGTTGGGTACCATGTGGCGGAAGACGATCGCCCGGGGCCGGACCCCCAGGGCACGGGCCGCGACCACGTGGTCGGTGCCACGCTGCACAAGCATCGAACCGCGCATGAGACGGGCGAAGATCGGTATTTGCACGATGGCGATGGCGACGATGAGCGTCCATTCGTTCGGGCGTGCGAACAACGCCGCGATCGAGAAGGCCATCAGCAGCGAGGGGATCGCGAGCATCACATCGACCACGCGCATCACCAACGTATCGACCTTTCCGGCGAACACGCCGGCGAGGAGGCCGAGCGCCGCACCGCCGGTCAGCCCGCCGAGGGTCGCCAGCACCCCCACGATGAGCGTCTGGCGAGCGCCCACGAGCAGGCGGGAAAGGAGATCCCGCCCGGCGGGGTCGGCTCCCAGCGGAAAGCCCTCCTGCGGGCCCGGCACCGGATTGGCCTGCGCCCGGACCTGATCCAGCAGCAGCGGTGCCGCCGGATCGTGCGGTGCCAGCAGCGGGGCGGCCACCGCCAGGACGACGAATACGAAGGTGATCGCCGCCCCGGCCACGAAGGCTGGTTGGCGCAGCAGTCTGTGCAGCGTCCGTGTGGCCGAGTGCCCGGCCACCATGACCTGCGGCTGAACGACCGGTGCGCCCCCTCCTCGGGCGAGCGTCATTGCATCCTCACTCTCGGGTCGCACAGCGCGTTGGTGATGTCAACGACGATGTTCACGAACAGGTACAGCACCGCGATCATCATGATCAGCGCCTGCAGCACGGCGTAGTCGCGGGTGGTGAAGGCCAGCGCCATCGACTGTCCGAGCCCCCGGTAGTTGAAGACGGTCTCGGTGAGCACGGCCCCGGCGAACAACCCGCCGGCCTGCAGGCCGATCACGGTGATCACCGGCAGCAGGGAGTTGCGCAGCACATGACGCCCGGCGATCGTCCGGTCCCGCAGCCCCTTGGCCGTCGCGGTGCGAACGAAGTCCTGCTGGAGTGTTTCCGCGACGGAGGCCCGGGTCAGACGAAAGATCACGGCGAACGGGATGATCGACAGCGCGATCGTGGGCAGGGTCAGGTACCTGACGCTCTCCAGGAGAGCCGCTCCGTCGCCGGCGAGCAGCGAGTCGAGCAGCGTGAGCCCGGTCGGCGTGGGTATCGATCCCTGCAGGTCCGCCCTGCCCGATGGCGGCAGCCATCCGGCGCGGACCGCGAAGACGTACTTGAGGACGAACGCGGTGAAGAAGACCGGCACGGCCAGGCCGAGCACGGAGAAGCTGAGGAAGGCGAAGTCGAACACGCCGCGTCGCGTCGCGGCCCAGTAGCCGATGGAAACGCCGAGTACCGTGCCGATGACCAGTGCGCACAGCGCGAGTTCGATCGTGGCCGGTGCCCGGGTGAGGATCACCTCGGTCACCGGCGCACCACGCCACACGCCGGTCGACACTCCGAGGTCGCCGTTCCAGAACCGCCCGAGGTAGCGAACGTACTGCGTCCAGATCGGTTCGTCGAGGCCGAGCGACTCGACGAGCTTCGCGCGGTCCTGCGGGCTGGCGTTCTCGCCGAGCAGTGCGTCCAGCGGTCCGCCGGGAAGGCTCCGCAGCCAGACGAAGAGGATTGCCGTCAGCGCGAGGAACGTCGCGCCCGCCTGGACCGTCCTTCGAAGGATGAATCTGTACATATCTGTCCAATCGGTGTGGGGCGCACGTCGGCCGCACGCCCCACATCGGGGTTGGGCTACTCGCCGAAGGTGGCTGTGGCCAGCTGCTCGCCACCGACCGGGCTGGCGACGACACCGTGCACCCGATCGCTGAGTACCAGGGCCGAGGGGCTGCTGGCGATCGGTATCGACGGAAGCCAGTCCTCCGCCATCTTGCGGTTGATCGCGAGATACATCGCGGTGCGCTTCTTCGGGTCGGGCTCGCGGTCCGCGGCGTCGAGGTCGTCGACGAGTTGCTGCCCGAAGCCGAGCAGTCCGGTGGCGAAGGCGTTGTCCACCGCTCCGAACAGGATTCCCAGGAAGTTCTGTGCGCTGTTGTAGTGCCCGGTGGTGCCGAGCAGGTACACAGGTGCCTGGCCGGCCTCGCGACCGCTGAGGTAGCCGCCCGCCCAGGGCTTGGCGACCGGCTCCACCTGGATTCCGACGGCTTCCAGGTCGGCCTTGATCAGATCGAAGAAACGTTTCGGCTCGGGCATGTACGGCCGGGTCACCTCGGTGGGGTACCAGAGCTGGATCTTCAGATTCGGGTGGCCGGCCTCGGCGAGCAGCTTGCGGGCCTTGTCGGGATTGTAGGGATACCCCTCGATCTCCTTGTTGTAGCCCTCGACCGAGCGCGGGACGAACTGCGACACCGTCTCCGAGCCCTCGGGCAGCAGCGTCTCGACTATCTGCTTCTTGTTGATCGCCCAGGCGATCGCCTGGCGGACCCGCAGATCCTTCAGCTCGGGCACGGTCTTGGCGTTCAGGCCGAGGTACATGACGTTGAACGGCGGTCGGGCGATCACCTGGAAGCCGTTGTCCTTGAGGCTCTTCCAGTCGCGGGGGGCGGGCAGGTCGTAGGCGTGGATGGCCCCGGCCTCGAGCTCCTGGCGGCGCGCGGTCTCGTCGGGAATCGTCCGGAACTCGATCCCGCCGATCTTCGGCGCGTCTCCCCAGTAGGCGTCGTTGCGCTCAAGCTTGACCGTGCCGGTCGAGTCGTCGTAGGAGACGAACTTGAACGGTCCGGTCCCTGTCGGGTGCAGACGGCCGTATGCCGGGAAGGTGAAGCCCTCACCGCTGGCCTTGACGTCGTTGGCGTTGTGCTTCTTCATCGCCGTCGGGCTCGACATCGCATAGGTGCCGTGCGCCAGGATCGTCGGGAACTTCGAACTCGGGGTGTTCAGGCGCAGGACCACCGTCAGATCGCCCTGGGTCTCGCACCCGGAGTACAGCGACGGCGTGGTGTCGCCCTCGAAGCCGCCGAAGTCGTTGACCCAGGTGTGGCTGACTGCCGAGGTGCGCGCGACCTTGGGCTGGCGGTACCAGCGTTCGAAGTTCGCGCAGACCGCGTCGGCGTCGAACTTCGTGCCGTCGTGGAAGGTGACCCCCTCACGCAGCTTGAACGTCCAGCGCTTGCCGTCCTTGCTCTGGTCCCACTTGACGGCCAGGCCCGGACCCGGATCCGCCGTGCCGGGCAGCAGGCTCAGCAGACCCTCGTACATCTGGTTGTTCACTCGGATCGTCTCACCGTCCGAGGTGTAGAACGGGTCGAAGAGCGACGGAGCTCCCGCGGCACCGAAGACGAGGCTCTTCGAGCCTGCCTTGCCACCGGCGTCGTCCTTGGCCCCATCCGCACCCCATGAGCACGACGAGAGCAGCATCATGCTGGCCAGCGTGACGACCCAGGTCTGTCTGAACTTCATTGTTGCTCCTGATCTCGGGTCTGCGTGAGGGAAAGCCGGTCACCGTAGAACCAGAGCCGTGAGAACCCGCCGTCCGGCAGCGCGCGCACTCTGACGCGCCGGGTGTTGACGGGAGAGGTGAACTCGATGGTCGAGGTGGCCCCGGAGGTGATGTCGAAGATTCCGGTCTCCCGCCAGTTCGCCCCGGTGAGTGTCTCGATCGCGATCCGGGCCGCGCAGTTGCCCCGGAACGGAGTGGCGACCACCTCGAGCGCGCGCAGTTGCACCGGATCGGGCCACGAGAGCTCGACGAAATGCTGGTCGGCGGATGAACGGCGTGGGGTCTCCCATCCGTCGTGCGTGCTTGTGGGCATGGCGTGGGAGATCACCGCCCATGGGCTGCCGAAGGAACCCTCCGACGCCTGGACACGGCAGCCCAGTCGCACGTCGGAGAGGCGGATGCCGGCGGGCGGGAGGCTGCGCGGGACATCGACCACCCCGTACGCGCGCAGTCGTGCGACTCCTCCGTCGGGGAACATGCGCAGCCGTACGAACGCGGCGGACCGTCCGGCATCGGCCACCGGGTAGGTGTTCACGCAGTTCGGCTCGACCGCGGCCCCGGCGAGAATCTCCTGCCAGGGCCCGTCCGGTCGGTCGGCGACATCGACACCGATGCGCTGGGGCGCGTTGAAACGGAACCCCGTGGTCTCCAGCTCGATCTCGTCCACCCGGCCCGGGTACGCGGCCCGGACGACCACCCAGTCGTGGTCCGCCGGATTGTGCCGGCGGCTCTCCCAGCCGTCGACATCCGCGCCGCGCAGCCCATAGGTGCCCGGCCGCTGCGGCGGAGCCGCCAGGAGCAGCGCGTCGGCGGCTCCGAAGAACTCGTCCGAGCAGTCCACCACGGAAGCACCGAGTTCACGCGCGAGCAGATTGAGGTTCATCGCTCATCCCTTCCGTCGTCCAGGTGCGCGACGATGTCCGCGCCGCGGGCCCACCACAGGCCGTCGAGTTCGCGCAATGTACGCAGGACGTTGCGCAGGTGCGCGAAGCGGAACGGCTGGGCGATGAGCCACGGGTGGATTCCCAGGACCAGCGTCCGGTTCCGCGGTGCGCCCTCGCCGAGGAGCACCCGGGCCGACGACACGATGTTGTCGGCCCACTTCTCGATCGGGATACCGCGTTTGAGGTGCGAGAAGACGTCGTCGAGGTGGATCGACACCGGGATGTTCAGGATGTCCCCGCGCGAGGTGGCCAGGATGTTCGGTACCTCGTCGTTGGGCCAGTCCGCCGTCCACCGGATTCCCAGATCGGCCAGATCCTCGAGAGCCGTGGTGGACTGGGCGTAGTCGAGCCCGCTCCAGCCGGCCGGACGGACTCCGCAGAACTCCTCGACGGCGCCGACCGACTCGGCGAGGTACGCGCGCTGTGCCTCGCGCTCCATCCCGTCGTGCAGGATGCTGATTCCGTCGACCCCGTGCGCGACGAATTCGGCGCCCGACTCCGTGAGGCGTTCCACCAGCCGCGGCCGGTGCCGGGCGGAGCAGGCGTCGATGGCCGCGGTCGGCGGGATCCGCAGTTCATCGAGGAGGTCGAGGATCCGGAAGGCGCCCACCCGCAGGCCGTACTCGTGCTGCGACGTGGTGTGCACGTCCATGATCTGCGGATACGGGCCTCGCAGTGCGACGCTCGACGGCGGGATGCCGGCATCCGGACCGGGAAGGGCGGGCACGTGATCGAGATGCATCAGCACCACGACGCTGAGGTGCGCACCGCCGGGCCAGCCCGGGTTCGGAGCGGGCCGGGGTCCTCCGTCGGCCTCGTGCAGTGGCCTGACAAGCTGCATGGTCAACACCATCCGATCTCATCGACATGGGCGGCGATCTGCTCCGGCGTTGTCCACCAGATGTCGTCGTGCGAACCCAGTTGTTCAAACATCTGCGCGAGATGGCCGATCCGATGCGGTATGCCCATGTAGAGCGGGTGCAGCGCGACAGTCATCACATACGCCGTGTCGTGCCTGTGCGCTTCCTCGGACAGCACCGCGTACTGCGACTGGACGATCGCCGCGAAGTAGTCGCTGTCCAAGCCGTACATCGGTGATCCCGGGAACAGGAGGGCGTCGTTGACCTCCCGGGAGTACGGCACGCCGATCAGGCCGCCACCGCGTGGGCCGTCCAGACGGAACGGCTGATCATCGATGAACCAGTCGGTCGTGTAGGTCATGCCGGCTTCCGCCATCAGACGGTAGGTGGCGGGCGTGGCGCTGAACGACGGACCCAGCATTCCGCGCATGCGGTATCCGGTGAGCTCCCGCACCGTGGAAATCGTGTAGTCGTAGAACTCCCGTTCCGCGCTCTCCGATTCACCGAAAAGGAGCCGGCTGTTGTAGGTGCCATGACTCATGAAGCTCCATTTGCGGTCGACCATCGCGCCGGCCACATCGGGATACAGGCGCAGCACTTCGCAGTTGAGCGAACAGGTCACCTTCACCGGGGAGTTGTCGAGGACGGGGAGCATGCGCCAGAACCCGACCCGGTTGCCGAAGTCCCGGAAGGAGTAGCCGACGTTGTCCGGCTTCGCGGGAACCCGGTAGAAGTAGTCGCGGTGCGGGTTGGCCGGCGGCAGATACTCGTAGTGCTCGATATTCATCACCACGTTCACGGCCACCCGCTTGCCGCCGGGGAGTCGAAGTTTCTCCCTGCGGTCGAGGGCTCTGTAACTCAGGAACTCGTCCATCGCTGATCCTTTCGAACGACTGTCTCAGGGCGTGGCGGCGGCGGTGGGGACGAGCTCCTCCACGACCTCGTCCAGGGGGCGGACACAGCCGAGTTGCGGGAAGATGACACGCACCGAGTGATCGTGCTGCTCGGCGGTATAGGCCGCCATCGCCTCGGGGACGAAGACCACGTTGTAGGCGTGGTCGAACGCCGCGCGAGCGGTTCCCTCGACACCGAAGCCGGTGGAGATGCCTGCCATGACCACCGTGTCGATCCCGCGACGACGGAGCTGAAGGTCGAGGTCGGAGCCGTGGAAGGCGTTCCAGCTGCGCTTGATGATCACCGGTTCCGTCGCCAACGGCTCGATACCGGGAAGGAAGTGGTCCCACCCCTGCCGTCGTACGGGGCGTGCGGGACGCTCGATGTCGGTACGCAGCCTGCCGCTGAGTGAATCGGCCTCGTCGGGAAGGAAGCTCGTACGCACATGCACGACGAGACTCCCGGCCCGCCGTGCGGCTTCGATCAGGCGAACACAGCGCTCCAGGACGGCGCCCGTCGTGTGCGGATGCACCGGGTGATCGGCGTTGGATCCCTGCAGGTCGATGAGGATGAGCGCGGTGCGCCCCGGTTCGGCGATGGTCATGAGCGATGTCCTTTCATGGAAGTGGATCCGTCAGGCCCCGAGGATCTGACGGGTCATGCGAAGGAGGGTCTCTTCCGATCCCGTGCCGCTGGCCTTGCTCAGCAGGCGCAAGCCGTCGAACGCGCCACCGGCGACACGGGCGGCCGGGCAGAGCGGTTCCAGCTCCAGCCCGGCGCTCAGGCTCGTGCCCCCCAGCTCCCGCACGAGCGCGGTCGTGGTCAGGCCGCCGCTGACGACGGCCCCCAGGCACTTGTTGTCACCGCGGGACGAGACGTCCAGCAGCCCGCGTACCGCTTTGGCGAGCTGCTCGGCGATGACCCATCGGTCGGGATCGTCCCGGTCCGTCTCGTGCAGCGCGACGACCCGGTGCGAGGCGAGCACCTTCCGCGCGACGACCGGGCCCCAGCTCGCGGCCTCCCCCGCGGTGGTGATGAGCGCGCGGGTGCCGTAGGCGGCGGCGAGCTGTCGCAACTGCGCGCGGTCGGTGTCGTGGTTGGCCGGGGTGACGACGACGACGAATCCGTCCCGGCCGAGGTCGGGGTAGAACCGCACCCATCCACCGGTGCTGGCCGTGGCCACCCGGTGGCCGTCCTCGTGCAGCCGCGACGCGACCTGGGCCGCGGCACCGAGGTGCGTTTCGACCGTGCCGTCCAACACGAACCGGCGCGTGCCGCGTGCGAGGGCCGCGCGGACGTGAGCCATGACGGCTTCCGAGCCCTGGTTCAGGACCGACAACCCCACGACCTCGGCATCCTCGATCCGGAGCGCGGTGCGCACATCGACGTCGAGGCCGTTGCCGGCCGGCATGGGAGCCAGCAGACGGCCGTCCACGCAGACCCGGCCGGCCGTCGGGTAGGCGGGAACGACCAGCAGTATTCCGTTCTCGTCGCTACGCCCCTCGATACCGGCGACCAGGGCGTCGGGGGAACCGCGCAGTTCCGCGTTGAGTTTGACCTCCAGTCGCGAACACCCCAGCGATTCGAGCCAGTTCGTCCATCTCTCGATGAGGGCCGTGGCCGTGTGACCCGCGTGATGGAGATCGAGATCGACGACGACGGCATCGGCGTCGGCCACGGGCGTCGAGGGATCGCGGACAATCACGGGTTCGAGCCCTCTCTGCCGCAGACGGCATGCCACCGCCACCGAGCACTGCAGATCCTCGGCCAGGATCCCCATGGCGAAAGCGCGCGTCTCATTCGACGAATGTGCTGCCGACATGGGACCCTCCCTCGTTTTCATTGTTGATGGGGAGTCGTCATGCTATTGAGCGCCGTACGGGCAGTCATTCGACAAACGTCGCAAATTATTTCGGCACCACTCCGCTCACTCTTCATCCGCTGCCGTTTCGAGGGGTGGTAGGCGGTGTGCGGTAGCGGTGTGGGTTGGTGTGTTGCGGGCCGGTCGAGAACCGGTCGGCGTGGTGGCGGGTGGTCCGGTCCGGGAGTTTCTCGTCTTTGTCGAGAGGGCTCGGGCCTCTCGTACGGAGCGTCTACATCTGAAGGGGCCGGGTGTGTCTTCCCTGTTCGCGGTCCTTTTCCTTGTTCACGGTTCCCTTTTTCGCTTCGCGGGCCGGGAGTTGGTCAGCGCGTGGGTGCGGGATCGGGGGTGGTGGCGGGGGTTTTCGCGGTGGCACCGGGCGGGACGAGGACGTACGCGACCGGCACGTGCAGTTGCTGGGGACGGGTGTGGGCGAGGGGGCAGGCACGTCCGACGTGGAGGAGCCCGGTGGTTTTCCCGGCCGCCGCGGGCCCGGTGACGATCGGGGAGCGCCGGGCGGTCGTGGTCCGGTGGCGGACGAGGGCCGGAGAGGTGCGGACACGGGTGGCGAGGGGTGCCGATGACCGGCGCGCGCCGAGAAGGCCGCGGCCGTGCCGTGGACGGACCGGCTGCCCGGGCTCGCCGTCCGCCCGCTGGACGACGACGCCACCGGGGCGGTGACCGCATGACCACCGAGTCGGAGCTGAGTGGCGTGGACCTCGCGCGTCAGGCCCGGGAAGCGGCGAAGAGGAACGGTGCCACCAGCGAGAAGCCGCAGCGACGCACGGGCACCGCCGTGCGGCGGGACGGGCGCGCTCCGGTCGGGCTCGGTGCGGCGATCGGCATGATGATGACCGAGCGCGGCCTGGTCGCCCCGGCTGCCGGCGGCAGCGTCCTCGCCCGGTTCGAGGCCATCCTCGCTACGGCCGTGCCCGAGCTCGTCGGCCGGGTCCAGGCCGTGGCGTTCGACGTGGATACCGGCCGCCTGGACATCGTCTTCGACGCCCCGGCCTGCGGCACGAAGCTGCGCTGGATCGCGCCGAAGCCGATCTCAGCGGCCAATGAGAAGGTGCGCGGCGCGAACGTCCGCGCCCTGCACGTCCTGGCGCCCACCCCGGTGAAGGCCGGCCTCACCGCGGCGGCCGCCGACCCGGGACCGCAGCCGACCACGCCCGCCGTGCCGGTGGGGCGCCGTACCCCGTTGGACGACCACCGCCGCGCGATCGAGGCGCCAGGCCGCCCGGCTCTCCCGGACAGACCCTGCCATCGCGGAGGCGATGGAGCGGCAGACCGCCGCGATGCGGGATTTGTCCCGCCGGGCCTTCCCCGATGCCGACGTCGTCGCGGACGACGCACCCTCCCCGATCGGGCAGGTTCGCCTTCGGCGGCGCGGCCAGGCCACAGCGACTGAGGTTGCCGCCCTTCGCCGCGCTCGTGCCGCCCCTGCAGTGGCGGCACGCTCGGTTTCAGCCGCCTCAACTCGCCCGCCACACAAGTCACCGGCACCCCCGCACCGCCTTTCGGTCTCCTCCCGACAATATTCATGCCCACCGTCTGCAGGGTCCGACCGGTGCCACTGGCGGGTCTTGAGCGGTGGTCCGGAGCAGCGTCGCCCCGTCCTTGCCGAACAGATCGGCGAAGTCGGGGCCGGGCAGTGGCAGGTCGATGTCCGGTTCGTCGTTGAAGTAGCCGACGAGGACCGCGGTCGGCAGGCAGTGCATCAGGGCGTCGACGACTTCAGTCCGAGGGCGGCTGGTCTGTTTCATCAGATTCCTGAACACCCACAGGACGGTGGGCGTGCTCGTGTCGAGGTCGTCGGGGATCTGCATCGGCTCGGGTCCGTCCGCGGGGTGCCACCCGGTTCCGGGCTGTTGCTGTTCGGGGGCCGGGCAGATGTCGAGCCCGGTCTGCTTGTACCAGCACTCCGCCGCCTCGGTCTCACCGAGGGCGAGATGGTGCAGGTACAGGCAGTACGCGGCTTCGTCTCCGGCGCCGGCCGCGTACTGCCCCCAGGCAATAGGCGGAGGTCAAAGAACAGGCTGAGCACCGTGCACCATTCGGTCCCAGCATTGAGCATCGTGCACGCTGGCCCAAGAACACCGCGCCTTCTAACGTCATAAAGGTGCTCCTGCCCTGGGCATCTACTGGCCCAGGTACACACCGACTCGGCATTTCTGCTGGCAGAGCGTAGTTCTTCCAGCACTGCCTGACGGTGCCACACGCGGGGCAATTCACCATCACAAGGGGGAAATCGCAGTTATGAGGATCAAGCGAACGACTCGTGTGACGGCTGTCGCTGGGGCCCTCGCGTTGGCCGTTGTTCTGTCTGGGCCGGCGCCGGCCCAGGCGGGGCAGGGCTGCGAAATGGGGTGTTCGGGAACCGTCAATGACTCAACCGAGACTGTGCACGTGGCTCGAAACTGGTGCACAGACGCACCCAACGGCACGAAGACGACGACGAAGCCGAAGTGCTCCTCGGACGGGGTAAAGCAGGCGTGGGATGTGCTCCAAGTAGGGGACGCGACGTCCTCGAAGAAGGACTGGGACACCTTCCAGGTCGATGCGCACTGGTGCTACAACGTCTGGTTCGACGGGCCCGGCCCGCTCTATCTATGGAGGACCTACAGCCAAGCCAAGAGCAACAAGGATGCGTGGGTGAAGGTGTCCAATGGATACATCGCCCACGTCTGGGCCCAGAAGTACGGTTCCTGCCCGGAGTAGCCGTGCCGGATGACGGAATCGCGGCGGCATCCGTGTCAGTCGATCAGGGCGCCGTCAGCCGATGCTGCCGTCATGGGGACGTGATCTGGCCAGGGGCGTAGTCATCGTTGGGCATGCGAAGGCTGTACAGGGCGCGCAGGTCGGTGTCCTGGGCGGGGAGCCGTCCCCGCCAGCGGGTGATGAGGTCTCGCAGCGGTCTGAACACCACATTCCCTCCCCCGAGTTGGATGGACACGCCCTTGTCCGAGTCGGTCATCGCCCAACTCGGCTACTGCATAGACCTGCTGGGGCAGGTGTCGACACGCGGGAAGATGGCGCCCGAGCAAGTCCGAGCCATGGCCCGCGCGGTCTACGAACTGCTGCGCGACACCGTGGGGACCATCCGCCCCTGGAGGGCCGTACGCGAGTTCTGCGCCTCCTGCAGCGTCAGGCTTCCGCGGAAGGCTCTTTACAGTGGCAGGGAAGCGATCCGGGTGCCCGGGGCCGGACCGGGACGACCCCGCCCCGGCAGGTGCGAGAACGCCCAGCCAGGCGTCGCCCGCGCCGGGGCCCATTCCACCCGTGCGAGTGGTACCGGGCCCGCCGACGAACCGCCCCGGCCCCACCCGCCGTCGCAGTGGTCACGGAACGAATCGACGAGCAGCACATCGCGGAGCCCGGCCTGGCGGTAATGGATATCACCGGCGGGGACGAGGAGACCGTCCGCGCGCCGCGCTGGAGGAGCGCTGGGCGACCTCGGGCACCAGTCCGGTACGAAGGGACCCCGGCGAACCAGGGGTCCGGGCCCGGCTGTTGGCCGACGTCCTGCGTCCGGGACGGCAGTAGCCGCGAACGCCGTACGCGGCCAGGGAGCCCGGCCGCGGGTGCAGCCGCCGCTCGGCGCGGCCTTCTCCAGGACGGACGCGGCCTCCAGCCGGTCCAGACGCGTGCAGAGCGCTCCTACGAGGCGGGCACGGTGCTGGGTGGAGCAAGCGGGGCACGGAAGAGCAGCGGGCTGGTTGCCTTCCATTCCCGGTACTGGTCCGCCGCGCTGATCATGAAACGCGCCCTCGGTGCTGGTCGCGGGCCCGTGTCCGATGACCCGCCACGGTCGTTATCGATCGCGACCATGGCCCCTTCCCGGGGCCGCCCGTCACCGCTTTCGGAAGGTGCCGCGTTCGACGGAGCCGAGGCCCCGCCCCGCTCCGGCCCGTATCGGCGGCAGAGCCGATACCGCGCGACCGGCCGTCATCCGTTGCCAGAAGAAGGAGAGTTCTCCGTGTCTGTCCGTACCCTCACCGCGGCCGTTGGTGCAGCCTGCGGCGCCTTCGTCCTGCTGCTCGCCGTACCGGGTTCGGCCTCGGCGGCCACCGGCCAGTTCCGCTACACCTACACCACCGCCGAGGGATATGACGCCGTCGGCTTCCTGGCCAACCCTGCCGGCGGCGAATGCATCAACCTGCACGGCCCCGCCTCCGAACCCGGTTCCGCCAGCCGGGCACCGAAGAACCACACCAACGCCACCGCCACCGTCTTCCTCGACGCCGACTGCAACGGCGACGTCTACTACACCCTGCCTCCCGGCGCGGGAGCCGGAGACCGCCTCCAGACACGCTCCGTGGTCTTCTCCTGAACCAGACCCGTCCGTGGCACAGCCCTTCGTCCCCGCCCCGGCGGCCTGGCCTCAGGGATCTTCCGTGAGGCGGCGCGACACGTGGACCTGCCGGTTCCCGGCACCGGGCGGATCTGACCCCGCACCGGGCCCCGCGGGCGGCCGCCGGGCAGCAGAGCGGCGCTACCGTCCCGGCGGCGCAGCGGCCAGGGACAGTCGGGCAGTTGGCGGCCGGTCGGCTCCCGGGAGGGAGCGGGCGCGCGGGCGACGGGCGCGGCCGGACGGCGAGGGCGCGCGGGCGGGGGCGCGGCGGCACGGTCTCGCGCGGCGGTTCACCGTGCGCTGATGGTTGCCGACCAGCCGCTGCGGGTGAAGTGGCAGGGGCCGTCCGGGTCGATGCGTACCGCTGCCCCGGAGATGGGCAGGTCGCCGTCGATGACGAGCCAGGTGCGGATGCGGTCCAGCTCGTCCCACAGCCGGCGGGGGCCGCTCTGGTGGACGGTGGGCACCTCGCGGGCCCCCGGTGCCGTGGCCCGGGCCCAGGAGCCGTCCGGGTGCAGCATGCAGGCGGTACGGGTGCCGTCCTCGGCCACGTCCATACGGTGTTCGATGCCGGGAACGGTGAGTTCGAGGGTGGAACGCACGTCCCAAGTACTGTTCACCCGCATCACCGGGTAGCGGCCGGTGGTGACGCTCTCGCCGTCCGCCTTCCGCGTGGTGGCCCACCGATCGGCGTTGTCGGAAGCGGGGGGTAGTCGTCGCCGTGGCGGGTACTCATGAAGCCGGCGGGCTCCGGGGCGACCCTGCCGGTGGCGCCGCCGTCGGCGGTCTTGTCCGCGACGATGAGCAGCCCTGTTCCGGACAGGGTGCTCACCATCCGCCCGCCGGGGGCGAGCGCGGCGAGCCAGGAGGCCGGGACGGCCGGCACCGAAACGGTGGAGACGATGCGGTCGTAGACGCCGGACAGCTCGCCCGTCACGTCGCAGACCTCCAGGTGCGGCCGATGCCCGGCCGCGGCCAGGCGGTCCCGCGCGGCGTGGACGAGGTACGGGTCCACGTCCACGCTCGTGACCCGCTCGTCGCCGAGGCGCTGGCACGCGAGGGCGGTCCCGTATCCGCTGCCGCAGGTCACCAGGATGCGGGAGTCGTCGGCGAGGAAGGCATGCTGGTACAGCTTCACGACCAGCTTGGGCAGCGTGGCCGACGAGGTGGGCCGCGTCTCCGGGATCACTGTGCCGGGGGCGGCGTGGTCGGCGTGGTGGGGGCCGACGCGGGTGATCACGCTGAGGCTGTTGTCGTTGGCGCTGTTCATCCATGCGTCGGGGTCACTGGTCCCGTCGCGCAGTTCGTAGGCCCACGTGCCGTCCTGCTCGCTCGTCGTCCACCATCGGGGCACGAACAGGTGCCGGGGCACGGTGGCCAGGGGCCGGTGCCAGCGGGACTCGGGGCGTACGGTCTCGTCGGCCATCCTGGCGGCGTGGTCGGCCCAGTCCGTTGGTGTCCGGTCCATGAGAGCGGGGCCCTTCAGAGAAGCGCGGGCACGCCGGCCACGGGCGCACCCGTCACCGCGGGTGCGTAGCCCATCGGGTTGCAGGGGTTGTTCTTGCCGGGGTCGCAGGAGTCGGAGTCGGCGGCCCTCGGCTATCACGCCACCGATCCCGATCGCGGTCCGCGCCTGTGTTTCCACCTCAAGCCCGGCAGCTACGACACCACCGCACTGATCGAGGTCCTTGAGCAGGTCAAGGCGTTCTACGGCGGTGACCGGGTGGTGCTGGTCCGGGACGGGCTGTCCGCCCACTGGAGCCGTGCGATGCGGGCCTGGGCCGCCGAACAGGACTGGCTCACCCACGAGCGATTACCCGCCTACGCGCCGGAGCTGAACCCGGTGGAACTCCTGTGGTCCCCGCTCAAGAAACGCGAACTCGCCAACCTCGCCGGCGACCACCTCGCCGACGTCGCCGATGCCACCGAACAAGGCATCCACCGCATCAACCACAACCAGCAGCTGCCGTGGTCCTTCCTCGCCCACACCGGCCTGACCATCCACCCACCAAACCCACCGAACTTACGAAAAGATCAGTAAGTCGGCGGCTCACCGGTGTGGCGCACGGTCGCCGGCGGTTCCCGCAAGTACGTCGACCGGGTCGCCAAGTATGTCGGCGAGATCCGCACCGGCACCCCCGTCCGGGCCGTGCGCCGCCACGCGGCCAGTCCCGAGGTGACCGCCGCCGACGGCACCACGGAGTCGTACGACTCCGTGGTGATCGCGGTCCACCCGGACCAAACGCTGCGCCTGCTCGCCGATCCGACCGGCCGGGAGCGGGAGGTACAAGGCACCCGTCAACGACCCGCACCACCCGGTCGGCGGGCTCGTGCGCCGGGAGATCGAGGTCCCGCTGTCGGCCCAGTGCTTCCGGGGGCCGTGGACGCTGTCCGCCGGAGCCCAGCTCACCAAAGTCCGGTGGTCCGCCCCCGCCGGCGAACACGTCGTCACGGTCGCTGCGTTGGAGAGCTCACTGGCCGGAAGGCGTGTGGTCCAAGTCGAGTTCGGCAGCCGGGAGGAGGCTGCGGCCTTCACGCCTCCCGACTGGTTCGGCGCCGAGCTGACGTGTCGGCCGGAGGGAAGGAACCGCGCCCCGGCGGCCGTTGGCCGCCGGTGACGGCGACTCGGAAAGGTGCCGGGAACGCGCTGCTGGCGCACAAAGCCACCGCCCACGGCGCCTCGGCAGCCCTGTTCTGTGCATGCACGGCTCCGTCCTGGTGGAGCCGACCCCGCACAAGGCGGCCGCTGCAGCGGACGCAAGGCGCCTTCGGACTTCGGTGTTGGGCAGCCGCTCGGAATCACGCGGTTCAGCGCGTTTGCCGGATCGGTGACGCTTCGCGTGTAGCGGATCTGAGCGAGGGAAGCAGCCTTATCGTCACATGCTCACCGCAAGGACGAACCAACCGCTAAACCGTACCCCCGCTGGGCATCCCGTCCTTGTCACCCCGACGGTCGGGGCGACACCAACAACCGTCCACTCAGAACGGGTTCGCCCGTCCGACGGCAATGAACAGCGGGAGACACCCTCATGAGCATGCTCCAGACCGGCAACCTGACCCTCGACTCCTCGCACCCCGTGGCCACCCGGAGCGGAGATACATCCACCTTCACCCAGGTCACCTTTCCCACCCCCTTTCCCCAAGGAGCCAAGGTCATCGTGGTGCCCTTCGTTCAGACGTTCAACGGGTCCGACACCCCCGGCCTGCGCATCGCTGACGTCACCACAACGGGGTTCAAGATCCGGATCAACGAGATCCACGTGGTGGGCAAGGTCACCTCGGACGGCACGCACACCTCCGAGACGGTGGGCTGGATCGCGTCCACCGTGTAACCGCGTCCACCGTCGGGGCACCGTCCCCGTCAACAGGTGGTCCGGCCGGGACGGACCACCTCGCCAACCGGTCGGGGCCGGCTCACGGACAGCCGGTCCGGTTGCTTCCCCGGCACGCTTCGGACACCGCGGCCCGGCCCCGCGAACCACGAGGCCCGACCGCCCAGCAGCTCACCGCTGCTGTTCCTCACCGTCCTGCGAAGGAGAACTCATGAGCGGCACCGTTACCGATGTGACCGATGCGAACTTCGAGGCGAAGGTCGTACGGGCACCGGGCCCGGTCCTCGCGGTCTTCCGGGCCGAGTGGAGCAGTGTGTGCCGGGCACTGGACCCCGTCCTTGCGGACGTAGCCCAGGAGTACGAGAACCGGCTCACCGTCACCCGGCTCGACATCGACCAGAGCCCCCAGACACCGCCGAAGTACAACGTCAACGCCATCCCCACCCTTCACGTGTTCAAGGGCGGGACAATCGTCGCCACCCGGATCGGCCCGTCTACCAAAAACGATGTGGTCAGGCTCGTCACCCCCCACCTCTGATCCCCGCCAACCACATCAGCAACACCAGGAAAGCCGGAAACAGCAGGTTCCACGACGCACAGATCCGAACCCCGAACGATCCCGGCCCGCCCGGCGATGGCTGCGGCGACGAACGCAACCGAGGCAGGGCCCCTTGGGGCATACAGGGCGCTCCTGTTAACGGAGCCCCCCTTTGGGCGGGCCGGACAGCTCAATCCGATTCCGAGCCTGAGCTCGGCATTTAACATCGCGGATCACTCGTCCTGCTGACCTGCGGTTCTTCCCAGGACAGTGGAGGCGGCCGTTCTCCAGGCTTCGAGATGTCGAGTCACGAAGAGTGAGAGAACGGCCGCTGCGCATGAGTCTGCCCGTCGATATGCCCGAAAGCGAGGCGTTGGGTCTGTTGTCCCACTTTCGGGCCGAGTTCTATGAGTGTCCCTGCCAGCGGGCGGACGCGCTCTTCGAACTCACCGACGCGGTGCTGTGCACGGACGCAGGGACTTCCGGAGCGTCCTCGTCAGCCGGACTGGACGGTCCGGAGCAGAGCTTGATCGGCTCGTACCACCCCAGCACCGGGCTGGGCGGCCACGGGGCGCGGATTTCACGGATCTGGTAGCGAATCGGGCGGTCGGACGTGCTCGGCAAGCCGACGCCGTAGATCTGCCCGGCGTCGTTGAGCTGGGTATGAGCGGCCGCCCGGATCAGGTCGGCGCGGTATCCCTCAGCGGGCGCGCCACCGCCGAGGAGCTCGGTGACGTCGACTCGTCGGCAGGCCCCGAGCAGCTTGACGGACAGCTTCGGTCCGGTGGCCTCGCCGAGGTGGCCGTTGGTCCCGTACTGGCTCCCTCCGTAGCCCCAGATGGCCTCCTTCCGGCCGAGGAACAGCAGCTTCATCAGGAGGGTCCTGGCCTTCGGGGAGAGCTGGGGCCGCTCGTCGACGAAGACGCAGAACGCCGAGTGCTCAATCGAGACCTGCCACTTGTTGCCCCACCCGTACGCGGCACGCCAGCGAGCGCGGGCGCTGCAGAGGGCGAGCAGGAACTGCAGGACGACGATGATCTTCTTGTCGCTCATCGTGGCGTTGAACGTGATCGAGGGTCCGAGGTCGCCTACCCCGGTGCCGACCGTGTCGAGGTTGATCACGGTCGCGTCGACGGTGGACGTGGCGGCATCGGCCATGGCGAGCATGATTCCGGACTTGCCGCCGCCGGAGTCCGCGACCATGAGGAGCATCGGCCCGGCCAGTGAGAACGCGGGCGGGCTGGCGTCCATGGCGACGCCGAAGTCGAAGATGCTCGTGATCGATGCGGACAGCGGCGACCGGTGGGGCACGGACCCGACCAGGGCCGGGGCGAAGGGGGCGCTGAGCAGCATCCTGACCGTACGCGTCTCACCGGCGTCCGGGTCTCCTTCGATGAGGAGTCGGTTATAGCGCAGCTTCGGCAGGGTGACCGGTCGGTGTTGAGGTCGGCCGGGGAGCCGGTGTTGAAGGTGACGCGGGCCGACCAGCCCCACGGCTCACGGTGTCCGCCGGTGGCGGCTTCGACGTCTCCGCCTTCGCAGAGGATCGCCCGGTGCAGGATCAGGTCTTCCTCCTCCATGGTGGTGGTCGGGTGGTCCGGGGCGGCGGGCTGGACGGGCAGCTCGAACGGACGGGGCGGTACAGGGTGGATCGGGTGCTACGCGTGCCGGACTTCGCGGTGCGGCGCGCAGGGTGGCACGGAGCTATGGCCGGGAGCGGTCGCAGCATCGTCGAAGCGGGTCGCTGGGAAAGCTGAGGCGATGACGTGGCGTCGCTCCCATGGCAAGGCCCCGAGAGCTGCCTCGCCGGAGAGCACCTCCGCGTCGCGATCATCTGGATCGCAGGCCTCTTACCACTCCTCCGGAGCACAATCGAGAGCGCCTCCGGAGCAGCCCTTGGCTATGGCCGGAATTCACCGCTCACATCCGTCGCTCGACAGCTTCGGCCAGGATTGGTTCGTCGATGAGGGCGCTGCACTCGATCTTGTTCCACCCCGTTCCCCAGGGGCAGTTGGTGCTGGTCAACGGCAAGGAAGCACATATGGATCTTGTGCGGCTGGGCGACTTGAGGGGATGCGGATATGTGGCGATTTCACGTGCATAGCGTGAAGAGACTTCCTTAAATTTTACTCAGATGAGACTCATTGGCTGATTTGAAAGCCGTAGAGTTTCCTCCAATGTGCCTATTGACAAAAATGGCGATAGGTGTCCATGAGTAACCCTTACTGCCAAAATTGGAGAGAGAGCTCAAATTGGACAGTCGAGTCGTGATAACTGGTAAGTCGCAGCTGACCCTGGAGCTGCTTGCCGAGTCCCTCAGTCGCGAAGCGGGATTGAGAGTTGTAGCGGTGACCGGCGATTTCGGGAGTTTCATTGCCGCAGTGGCGAAGGCTGCCCCGACAGTGGCGCTGGTGGACGCCGAGCGACTTGACGAGGACACCGTGGCTCTGGCCGCAGAGGTACGCAGGACGCGACCAACATGCGGGGTTGCACTCACTGTGGACACGCCGGCCCGGGTACGCATCGACCGGGCGCTCGCCGCGGGCGTGCTGAGCATCGTGCCGAAGAGCGCCGGGCTGCGGAGCCTGGTCGAATCGGTGCGAGGGGTGGCGGCCGGTCACATGGTCATGGACCCCGGACTGTTGGCGGGCTCCGCGTCGTGCGGGCCGCTGACGGAGCGCGAGGCGGACGTACTGCGGCTGACGGCGTCAGGGGCGTCCGCCAAGGAGATGTCCGAGTGTCTCTACCTGTCGACGGGGACCATTCGCAATCTGGCCTCGACAGCGATCAAGAAGCTGGAGGCGCGCAACAGGCACGACGCGGTGCGGATCGCCAGTGAACGCTGCTGGATCTGACAGCCGGCCGCCGTGGGCCGCCACCCGCTCATCTGCTTGAAACGGTACGCGGAAGCGCTCGGAGGCCGTGCCTCCGAGCGCTTCCGCGTACCGTTTCAAGCAGCCTTCATGGCTCACCGCTCATCACTGCTCGTGGCAGAACTCTTCTATCGGGTAGCCGACATGACGGTCAGCGGTCGGAAGGTACCCCAGGACCTTGTCGCCGGGAGTCAGTTCGGTGCTGTTGAGCACTGTTCCACCGGGGCCGAGCACCCGCACATGCCAGTCGTCCTGAAGAATGAGATTGACTGCCTGACCGTTGGGTGCCACCGCATCGACGGAGATCAGGGGACGAGTCTCTATTTTGACGCGGCCGACGCTGACCACCCGTGTCCTGCCCCGGGTGTCAACCGCGAGTACCTTGCTGCCAGCGGTGAGTTCGCTGAGATAGTGCGTGCGGCCGTGGTCGGAGACGGTGTAGGAGTGGATCGCGCCCGCGTTGACCCGGAACGGCCTTGTCGGCATATAGGGCAGGGGGTGCGTCTCACTGACACAGAGGACCATCCCCTTGGAGTGGGAGCCCACCAGAATTCCCTCGTCCTTGCCGAGGTAGCTGCAGGTGTCGACGCATGCTCGTTCGCCCATGCCTATGTGCGAAGTCGCCGTGATCTCCAGCTCGACCAGCGAGATCTCGCCGGCGGTGGAGCCGGCTGCCCGGCGCAGGGCCGTGGCGTCTCCGACAGCCCGTGCGGGCATGAGGACGCCGTCGGACCCCAGTTCCAGGACACCGTAGACGATCTCCGCCTCCTCCACGTCGGCGGCCGTGGTGACGATGACGCCGTTCGCCCCGGCGGCTGCCGCGATGACGATTTCGAGTGGAATCTTCGTGGGATCACGAAAGTTGAGCAGGCTCCACACTTCGGTCCGTGCGGCATCGCAGGCATCTTCGAGGCTTTCCGCATCGACGATCTCGACATAGCGGCCGAACTCCACGTGCGGGTGGGCCCCTACCAGTTCGGCCCGGTCGTCCCGGCTGCCACGGACCATCACCAGGTCCACACCGTCGAAGCCGTCGGTGCGCTCCCCCAGCTCATGAACGAGCACCTTGCGCACCGTGGGCGGCAGATCGGCGACGAGAGCCGGATCCGCGGTGACGATGCCGTCGATGCGCTGGTGCACCGCCTCCTCCAGGATGGCCGAGGCCATGTCACCGGCGGTGCGTATGTCAAGCCAGCACAGTTTGCTGTCCGTCATGGTGGCGTTGCCTCCTGATCGTGTGGTCGAGGTCCCCGGCGGGGTGCCGGTGGACAAGTCGGGCGACCTTCTCGGCGAGCCGTTGCGGGTCGGCGGACTGGAAGATGTTGCGGCCCATGGCGACGCCGGCCGCGCCACCGGCCAGCGCGTCCCCGACGTAATCGAGGACTTCCGTTTCATCGGCCCGTGCCGGGCCTCCGGCGACCAGGACGGGGACGGGGCAGGCCGCCGTGAGGTCGAGCATGTCCGCCATGGTTCCCGGGAAGTAGGTCTTGACCAGGTCGGCTCCGAGATCCACGGCGATCGTCACCGCGTGCGCCACCAGTACGGGGTCGTGCGGATTCTGAATGCGGGGGCCTCGCGGGTACATCATGGCCATCAGCGGCAGGTTCCATCGGTCGCAGGCGTCCGAGACCCGTCCCAGATCCCCGATCTGCTGTCGTTCGTCGTCCGAACCCAGATTCACGTGCACGCTGACGGCGTCCGCGCCGAGCCGCAGCGCGTCCTCGACGCCCGTGACCAGGTACTTGGCGTCGGGGTCCGGTGCCCGACCGGTGCTGGCGTTGAGGTGGATGATCAGCGACATGTCGGCGAACCGGTCGGGATGGATATGCCGCACGCTGCCCTTGTGCACCACGATGGCATCGACGCCGCCCGAAGCGAGCTGCCCGGCGAGACAGTCGACGGTACTGCCGCGCGGGACGGTCGGACCGTCGCTGATGGAATGGTCCAGCGGCGTGACCATCAATCCGGTCGGGCTGTGGTGGTGCAACCGTCGCAGCCGCAATGATCGCGCGAAATGCCCCGCAGAGGTCATGATGGGCCCTTTCGGATTCGCAAGGTGGCGTAATCGGGTTTTCCCGATTCGCTGAGCGGAAGCCCCGGCCACCGGTAGATAGCCGCAGGGACATGGGACTCGGACAGCGCGGCGGCGACATGGGACCGCAGGTCGTCGTCGCTGCAGTCGGCGCCATCCCGCAGGTGCACGGCCGCATGGATGTGCTCGGCGTAGTCGTTGTCCCGCACCCCGTACACGACGGCATCCGCCACCTGTGGGTGGGACTGCAGAACGCGCTGGATCGTGGCGGGGTACAGCTTCAGGCCGTGGCTCTTGACGATGCTGCCGATCCGGTCCACCAGATGGAGATAGCCGTACCGGTCCCAGCGGCCTAGGTCTCCGGTGCGCAGCAGGCCGTCGCGCAGAACACCCTCGGTCAGGCCGTCACCGATGTACCCGTCCATCAGGGTCGGGGAGCGGACGCAGATCTCGCCGGTTTCCCCGTGCTCGACCTCCGCGCCGGTCACCGGGTCACGGATCTCGATGCTCACCCAGGGAAAAGGGCGGCCGACGGAACCAAGCAGTTCAGGTTCCTGGTGGTCCAGCGGCGTCATCGAGCAGATCCCACCCGCCTCGGTGCTGCCGTAGAGCTGGGTGAGAGCGTTGCCGAAGAGTTCGGCGGCCTGCTCGATACGGGCGGGAGCGGCGGCGGTGCCGCTGTAGAGGACCTGCCGCAGCGCGGGGAAGTCGGCCGTGTCGATTCCGGGGTGATCGAGCAGCCGGTACAGGTGAGGGACGGCCAGGTACAGGTCGGTGACCCCGTGCTCCCGCAGCGCGCGCAGCACCGCGCCGAGATCGAAATCCTGGTGGAGCACCACCGCGCCGCCGCCGGTGAGGACGGAGTCGACCATGGTGGCGGTGGCGTGGCTGATGGGCGTCACGGCCAACAGCGTCAGCGGACGCCCGGGCTGCGACGCGCCCGCCGAGAGGCTGATGAGCCTTCCGCGCACACCGTAGGTACGGCGCACGAGTTTGGGTTCGCCGGCGGTACCGCTGGTGAGGTCGACGACGGCGGGATTGCCGGGTTCGTACGGCGCGACGGGCGGCATCCTCACCGGTCCCGGGAGGAGGGTGTCCAGGTTGACCACGGTCAGCCCGTCGATGTCGTCACGCAGGGCCCTTCCGCGCTCGACGCCGGCCTCGTCAACGACGAGGAAGCGCGCGCCGGTGGCCCTGAGGACGCGTGCCTGGGCGCTCCGGGGCAGTGCCTCAACGTCGGACCGGGCGTTCATCGAACGGATGTGGGTGACGGCGGCACCGAGCAGATGGGTGGCATACCGGGCGCTGAGCATCGCGGGACTGTTGGGTTCCGTCATCACCGCGACCGTGTCCGCGGGGGTGGTGCCCGCACGGTGGAGCGCGGCGGCGGCCCGGGTGACGGAGTCCAGGAAGTCGCCGGCGCGGACGGTCCCGTCCGTCGTGCGCAGCACGACGCGATCCGGTTCACGCCGGAGCGTGTCCACGAGGCGCAGTGCGTAGTGCTCAGACGCTGAGTCTGCGAGGGGCACGACCGTCCAATCGAAATGCGTGTGGCTCGGAAAAGAAATAGAGGAACAGGCGCATGGTGTTCCCTCCGGATCTCTCCTACAAGATCCCGCAGAAGGGGCATGACATTCATCACGGCGTTCATAACAAGCGTCATTGCGGCGCGCCTGGTGACTGATGTCATCCATCGGCTGATGGATGTCATGGGACCCCACTCGCCGGTGGTGGGCGTGAATTTTCTGTAGTTACCTTTGCGCGGTCCGATGGGCCTGATGCGAAAAGGGAGAAGTATGCAGCCGGGAGTCATCCACCCTTCACGCACCGGCACGAATGATGTGCTTGCTTTTCGGGACGACGTCCGGGTGGAGTTCGAGGGCACATCGGTCACTCTGATCACCCCGGTGAGTACCTTCACGCTGCGCCGGGTGAGCGAGGGTCTGCAGGGCGCCTTCCGGAGGCTGTTGGACGGGCCGGTGGCGATGAAGGAGGTGTCCGACGGCCTCGCCGCAGGTGAGCATGGCCAGTTCGCCGCCTTCGTGGACCGCGCCGGTCATCTGCTGGTGCGCAGTGTGGTGGTGAGCGGGCGGGAGCTGGTGCGCCTGGAGCTCACCGCTCGCGATGCGAAGTACCAGGTGGCCGATGTGGCGGCGGACAGCGTGGTGCGGCTGTCGCGGTTCGCGCTCTGCCGTTCCCGCGAGGGGCGGCTCGTGCTGGAATCTCCGCTGAGCACTCTGCGTGTGCTGCTGGTCGACCGCCGGGCGAGGGAACTGGTGGCGCAGCTCGGCTCCCCGGTGCCCCTTCGGGACCTGGCCGTCGACGGCCTCGGTCCGTCGGAGACCGCCGAGTTGCTGGGGCATCTCGTGGGTGCGGGCTTCGTGGACGCGGGCACGGTGGAGTCGGGGTTCATGCGGGACGAGGACCAGACACTGCGGCAGTGGGACTTCCACGATCTGCTGTTTCACTCGCGCATCCGCACAGGACGCTACGACGCTCCGGTGGGAGGCGTGTTCCCGCACACGGGGAAGATCGATCCGCAGCCCGCGGTCAAGCCCTTGCCCTCAGGACCCGCGCTGGCGTTGCACCGGCCGTCGCTGGAGGAGATCGCCGCCCGCGACCCGGCGCTGACCGCGGCGATCGAGGGGCGCAGGTCGCTGCGCGACTACGGCGAGAGTCCGCTGACCGCCGCCCAGATCGGTGAGTTCCTCTACCGCACGCAGAGGGTGCGGGTCCATTTCGTGCCCGGACCCGGCGAGCAGCCGGGCGGTGAGATCGTGGGCCGGCCCTACCCGACCGGTGGTTCCGCCTTCGAGCTGGAGCTGTATCTGACGATCCGGAGGTGCAAGGGGATCGACCCCGGCATCTACTACTACGACCCCATCGGGCATCAGCTGATCCTCGTCAACACGGACACCCGGGACAGGGAGTCGATGCTCACCGTCGCCGCCCTGTCGACGGGCATGGAGGCCAACCCGGATGTGCTGATCACCATGACGTCGCGTTTCCAGCGGCTGTCGTGGAAGTACAGCGGCATCGCGTACGCCACGACGATCCGGCACACCGGGGTGCTTTACCAGACGATGTACCTGGTCGCCACCGCGATGGGCATGGCCCCGTGCGGCCTGGGAATCGGTAACGCCGACCTCGCCGCGCGTGTACTCGGCCTCGATTACCTGCGGGAATCGTCCGTGGGGGATTTCATCCTGGGGAGCCGGCCCGACGGCGAGCTGGGAATCTGGGATTCCGAACAGGGCTGGAACTACGTCAACGATGCGGAATGGGCCGCATGGGCGGGTTCGGAACTGAACGGTCAATGACTCTTCCGGATTCCGGCCATGACATATGTCAATGGATGGCATCCGCCTCTGGTAATGCCGACCGGAATTCGGAAGTATTGTCGGTGCAGCCGCCCGGTTGCGCCGCAGCATCCAAGAAAGGGAATTGATATGAACGCGATTCAGACGGCCGACGTGGACCAGGTCTTCGAGGGCTTCAACCTCGACGAGCTGGAGGTCCTCGAGGTCTCGCAGGGCGCGGCCCTGCCGGAGATGGGTGCCTCCAACGGCTCCATCGGCACCTCGTCCTCCTCCTCGACCTGCTCGTCCTGCACCTGCTGATTCCAGTACCCAACTGGTCGGCATTTCGCTGAGCACGGCTGCGCCCGTCCGTACCGTCGGGCGGGCGCAGCCGCCCGACGCAACCGGTCAGCGGTGGCGTGCCATGCGCAGCGCGGTCGCCCACAACACCAGGGCGGCCCCGAAACCGACCACTGCCCGGACGGCGCCGGCTCCCGCGTCGGCGGCGAAGACCAGGATTCCGGCAAGGGAAACGGCCGTCATCAGGGTGCCCGCCCAGCGGTACCGGGGCTCACCGAAAGTCCGGGCGAGAGGCAGGAAGTGAAGTCCCACGATCAGACAGACGACCGGGGGCACAAGCGCCCACTGGCCGATTCGGCCGAGAATCACGAGGGAAACGAAAATCGCCACCGTCTGGGCGAAGTTAATCAGGCCGAAAGACCGGTAATTACCCGTCGCGGCGTTCTCGTCCCGGTCGTCCGGCTCCGCCGGCTGGCTCCGAAGGGAAAAGAAAATCGTGGCCGCGATGAAACCGGCGGCCAGTACGACGGAAGCCGCCGTAACCGCCATTCCGCCAGGAATGACCGAAATGCCGAGTGTTGCCCAGAGGGATGCGAACACGGTCAGGATGAGTATGCCTGTGGTGAGTCCGCTCCGGCGTGGGCGGTGGCTCCTGGTTTCTTCGATCACTGAACGAGTCTACAGGGGTCGGCCGGCACGTCGCCAGCCCTACTGATGTCATTCGGTCCATGACATGTGTCAGGAAAAATGGACCCGGATATTGCCGCACCCGAGTCGACTGCAAATAATCCGAAATCAAGTTCTCGGGCCTATGGGACCCGTCCTCGATCCGTGAAAGATGTGTGAACATGAGGACTGAAAAGGCCGATGTGGCAGGCCTCCGGTTCTTCACCCGGAACCCCGTGACTCTGCCGTGGCTGTCGCGATCCGTGATTCCCGTCGCCCGCGCCGCGCGCGAACACGACGGAGCACTCGTACGTCTGCGCCGGGGGTGGCTGCACGGACCGCACATCGACCTGATGGCACGCGGGGGCATGGGGCGAGCGCCGGACTGGGACCGCCTGGCCGACGGATTCGACGCCGGTGAGCCGGCCACGACGGGCCGGCTCACCGAGGAGAAGTACCTCACCCAGGCAAGGGAGTTCGGGCGACTCGAGAACGTCCCGCCGCCCTACCTCCCGCTGCGGGACCACGGCGTGATCGAGTACCTGGGATCCGACGACGTCCACGTACACGACCCGCTTCTCAGGAATCTGCAGGAGATCGAAGTCGTCGACAGCGCCCTGTGCGCACCGATGATGGACACGATCGACACGCTGGCACACCGGCCCGAGCAGGCGACCGTCCGCCTCGCCGAGGCGTTCACCGCGCTTGCCGACTCCTACTTCCTCGGCCTGGCACACGGCACCTTCTCCTTCCGCTCGCACGCCGAGGCATTCCTGGCCTGGGCCGCTCCCACCAAGGACGCGCGGCCCGCCTTCGAGGCACGGCGCGCGAAGGAGGCCCCGCAGCTGCGCCAGGTCGTCGAAGAACGGCTCTCCGGCGACGTCAGCGCCCTCGCCGGCGCCTGGCGCACCGCGTTCGCCTACGCCACGGGCTCCCTGGACAGCGCGGTCAGGGACGGCCGGCTCACCGTACAGATGCTGGACTCCGTCCTGGCAACGGCCGACATCACGCACATGGGGCCGCCCGGTGCGCCCGGGACCGTTCCCCTGGGCGAGCAGCCCGACTCCGATTTCCACCGGACGGTCCTCGACTCCGGCGTCATCGACAGCCCCACGCCCTGGTACGCCTCCTACCGCCTGCTGATCAACCTCTTCTACCCGCAGCTCCCGCTTCTGACCGTCTCCCCGATCCAGCGCGCCTACATGTGTTACGCCCTGGCGGAGACGACCGACGAGGTGCTCGGCGAGACCTGGCGAGAACGCCTGGCCGC
The DNA here is from genome assembly GCF_043083325.1 of Streptomyces sp. NPDC014734. NCBI lineage: Bacteria > Bacillati > Actinomycetota > Actinomycetes > Kitasatosporales > Streptomycetaceae > Streptomyces > Streptomyces sp. NPDC014734. The sequence continues at coordinate 119,381 of NZ_JBIBYN010000010.1, forward strand.
CGGGCAGGCGCGGATGGCCCGGGTCGCCTCGAAGGCAGAGACCGCGTGACCGAGTCGTCCGCCCGCCCCGCCCGTGGAGAGTCGCCATGACCACGCAGTACCCCGTCCTGCCGCCCGCATCGCAAACAGCTCCGCGGCCCGGACCTTCCGGGGACCCGGTCCCCTCCGTCGAGACCGTTGAACCGCTGTGGATCCTGAGGATCAACCCGCTGCGGCGCAAGCGGCTGGGCGACGCCGCCCTGCGGCCGCTGCTGGCGCGTCTCGCCGACGCCGAACGGACCGTGCGCGAGAGCGCACGCCTGTGTTCCGACGAGCTCTACGAGCTCATCGGCGCGACCGACGACGAGGAGACCCGGCGCCGGATCGTTGCCCTGCGGCGCACGATCCACAACGACCGCACGCCCAAGTTCGCCGCCCCCGCACCCGGCCCCGCCGTCGCGCAGTGGCTCGCCGCACGCAACAACCGCGCGGCGCTGCGCGAGGAGGTGGCCCACGCCTACGCACCGGCGGCCGACCGGGAACGCGGAACTCTGGCGGACCTCCTCGACGACGAGGACCTCAACCGCTCGCTGGCCCTGGTCTCCCCGGAGGTGTACGAGGAGTCGAGGCGCTACCGTTCCGCGGTCGCCGCCGGCGCGTCCCTGTCCGCGCGGGCTCGCAAGTCGGAACGCGGTCTGATCCAGTACGTCACACGGGCGATGGTGCGCACCAGCCCCCTCGCCCGGTTCACCGCGGTCGGTATCGCCGTCCCGGACCCCGGGGGCCTTTCCCCCGAGAATCCCCGGTTCACCTCGGCCGTCCCCTTCGCCGGCCTCGACCGGGTCATGCTCGCCTACGTCCTGGGCGGCCTGAACCCACCGGTCGGCGCGCAACTGCTGGAGGCGTGGGTGGGCATGTCGCCCACCTCCGCCCTGGAACCGGACGGCAGCAAGCTCTTCTTCCTCAGGCCCACGGAGACGGGATACCAGCGGCTGGCCATACCGGTGAAGGGAACCCTCCAGGCCTTGGTCGACGCCACCGTCATGGGACCGCGGCCGGTGCGTTCCGTCGTGGCGCACATCGCGGCCCAGGCCGGCTGCTCGCCCCAGGACGCGGCCAAGGTGGTCATGGGCGGTGTGCACCAGGGCATCCTGTGCACCTACAACGAGGCCGAGGACGGTGCGGTGGAGCTGTCGGCCACGCTCGACCGGCCCTCCACGCCCGCCGCACACCTCCTGGGGGACGTCCGTGACCGGCTGGCCCGCCTCGGCGCCACGCCGGCCGCCGACCGGGGCGCCGAACTCGCCACCATCCGGGACGACTTCGCGCAGGTGAGCGGGATCGCGCGGCGCCCCGCACAGATCACCGTGGAGGAGGACTTCGTTCTCTCCCCTGCCCGGGTGGCCTCGCAGCACTGGCAGAAGCCCTTGGCGGATCTCGGCCCGGTCGTAGAGCTCCTTTCGGTCTTCGACTGGCTGCACGACGTGCGCGTCGTCACCACCGCCGCATTCGTGCAGCGTTTCGGCGCCGGCGCGAACATCCCCCTTGCCGAGCACGCCGAGTCCCTCGTCAAGGAGGTCTCCCGGCGCGCGGCGGTGATGGGCGAGGTGTATCTCGAAGGCAATGTCGGCGCGCTGACCGGCCTGGGGACCGATGACGGCAGCCTTGAACAACTGCACGCCCTCCGCCGGCGGATCGTCGAGGCGACGGAGCACCGCATCGGCGCAGCGGCCGACGAGGGCGGTCAGGAGGTGTCGTTCTCCACCGAGGAGGCGAACGAGTTGACCGGGGAGCTGCCCGAGCGGCTGCGGCGCGATCCCCTGAGCTACGGCGTGCTGACGCAGTCCGCGGGCGACGGGCGGCTTGTCTTCAACGACGGACTTCCCGGACACGGCATGCTCTACGCCCGTTTCCTGGACGCCGACCGGCGACTGGGAGGCGACGCGCTGGCCCGGCTCGCCGAACGGCTGACTGCCCGTTACGGCTGGGACGGCAGCCGGGTCGTGGAGGACCTCGGCCTGCACCGCCTCAACGTCAACGCCCACCCGCGGATCCTGCCGGACGGCCTGCGGCCCGACGACTGGTATGCGCTGCGCCTGGTCCACGACAAGGGCACCGACCAGCTCAGGGTCGAGGACGCCGACGGCCGGGCGCTGCGCATCCTGCCTCTGGGCACGGGCCACCCGGGTCTCTTCCCGCCTCCGCTGTCCCTGGCGTCCTGCCTGGCCACCGGGGGGCGCCTGAACAACGACCTGCTGGACGGCTGGCACCGGTCCCTGGCATGGGATCAGCGGACCACACGGGTGGCTCCGCGGATCTCGGTGGGCGAGGTCGTGCTCGCCCGCCGCCGCTGGTACGGCGGGGAGGAGCTCGAAGCTGCCCTGAACAGCGGTGGCGCCGAGCACGAACGGCTCGCGGCCCTGACGGAATGGCGCGGCCGGTACGACGTCCCCGAGGAGGTCGTCGTCAAGACCGCGCTGGAGCAGGTGTCGCCCCGCACGCTCGACCCGGCCGACGTGATGCCGCGGCGCCGTCAGCTCAAACCGCAGTACGTCGATCTGGCCTGCGCGCTCGGCACGCGGGTGCTGCCGCGGATGCTGGAGCGCCGGGCCACGGACGTAGGCACCGTCAACTACCTGGAAGAGGCGCTGCCCGGCGTCACGGACGGTACGCACGCGTCCGAGTGGATCGTGGAGATCGGCCGGAAACCGGGCGGGCTCTTTCACTACGAGGGGGATTTCGGGTCATGAAGCTCAGGGCGAAGCCGTACCTGCACTGTGCACCGTTGCCGGACGGCGTCTACTTCAGCGGTGCCCGGACCGAGTTCACCATCCGGGGATGGGACCAGCTGTTCAAGATCGCCGATGTGTGCGTGCCCATGCTGGAGGACGGTGCGAGCGAGGACGCGCTGGTCTCGGCGCTCGGGTCCGAGCGGGCCCGGCCCGTGGTGCGGCGGATCGTTCAGGGACTGCGTGAGCACGGCATGCTGCTGGAACCGGAGCGGTGGACCGCCCCCGAGCCGTCCGCGGACGTACGGGAACGGTACGCGGGGCCGCTCGCACACCTGGAGTCGGTGAGCGCGGACCCCTACGCCGCCTTCGCACGGGTCCGGGCCGCCACGGTCGTGGTGTTCGGCCCCGAGCAGGTGGTGCGTCCCGCGACGCGCGGACTCACCCGGGCGGGCGTGGGCCGGGTGATCGCCCCCGGCACGGCGTCGTGGGATCCCTCGGTCGTGGCCGGGGCGGACGCGGTCATCTGGTGCGCGGCTCCCGGCGAGGGCGACGAGCGGACACGGCTGCTGCCGGACCCGCGGCCGGGCGGGCCCACCGACGTGGCCCCGGTCGTACCGGTGTGGCTCGACGACCGGCTGCTCCTGGCCGGCCCGGTGCTCGGCTCCGCCGTGCCCGGAGCGGACGTATACGGTCCCGAGACGTTCATCGGGCTGCGCAACAGAGCTCTGGCCTGGGCCGATGCCGAGGGCGTGAGCGCGGCGGCCCGGCCGGTCGCGGACGCGCTGGCCGGAGCGCTCGCCGCTCAACTGGTGTTCGAAACCCTCACCGGTTCGACCGACAGCGGCGCCGTACATGTCGTTCACGGCGCCGAGCTGAGGAGCGACCGGATCGCGGTCGAAGCGTCCGGCCCTGCGGACGGCGCCGGGTCCTCGCTCCCGGGCCCGGCCGACGGCGTCCCCGCGCCCGGCCCCGAGGAGGCCGTGGAACTGGCGCGAACCCTCACACAGGAGTGGACCGGCCTGTTCCGGCGCAGCGCCGACGAGGACGCACTGCCGCAGATGCCGCTGGCCCTGCGCGAGCTGACCTGCGTAGCGCGGAACACGGGCACCGTCACGGTCTGGGCGGCGGACCAGCAGGCTGCCACCCTGGCCGTGTCTCTGGAGGCGCTGCGGCGCTCCTGCACGGGTGAGGGCACGGCCGCCGCGGGCCTGAGCGAGGAACAGTGGCTGCTCGACGGCGCTCTGCGGCTGCTGGCGGACGAGGCGGCCGAGTCGGACGTCGCGGCCGGGGAGATCATGGCGGCGGAGACGCTCCGTCTCCGGAAGATCCTGCGGGAACTGCGGCCGGACGCCGACAGCGTGCGCCTGTTCCATGTTCCGGGCGTCGACTGGCACCTGGGCACCGTCGAGGCGGCGAGCACGGGGGAGGTACTGGGCCGGGCCTGGGCCGCCGACGCCGATGGCGCCGTACGCGACGCGATCAGCACGGCACTGGCCCGGGCCCAGGTCGCCGCGTTCGACAGCGACCGGACCGTCCCGGTGATGTGCACCAACGCGCTGATGCTCGCCGACGCGACGGCACTGGCGACGCTGCGCGCCCAGCTCGGCGCCGCCGCGGACATCCGCGGGATCACCTACCGGGGCCGCCCGCAGCGCGTCGACCCGGTGTTCGGACACGTCCCGTTCTGGCACGGCCCGATCCAGGCCCGGCCCGCCCAGACCCGCCCGCTCGCACAGGAGGCGACCGATGCGCGCTGAAGCCGAACTCATCCACACCGGCCCCGGCATGGCCGCCGCGCCACCGGCCGACTGGGCCGATTCCCTCGCGTCTCTGGGCACCCTGGCGGGCGGCGGCGAGGTGGCGGTCAACCGCGGCTGGAACCTCGCCTGGGAGCGGGAGCGGTGGCAGCGCAGCGCCACCGCGGGACGCGAGCTGCTCTCCGTCCGCCTGTACGACGACGAGGTCGTCATCGGGCCCCGGTGGGTGCCCGGCACGGCCACCGGATGCGCCGGATGCACGGAGGTGCGCGAACGCACCACCCTGGAACATCCGTTGGTCGAGTTCGTGGCGGAACAGCGCACACGGCCGGGCGCCACCCACCCGCTGCTCCCCGAACTCTTCGGTGCGGCCGTGACCCATCTGGCGGATGTGCCCCTGCGTCCGGGCGAGTTGTGCGCGGTCGGCGTCGGCGGCACCCGCCGTCATCGCATGGCGCGCAGCTTCCACTGCCCGCTCTGCGCGCCGGCCCGGCCGGAGCTCGACGACCGCTGGCGTCCCGCACCGCTGGAGCTGCGGCCGCTGCCCGCCCTGCCGCAGGATCCGACCCGGGGCGCCGAAGGGGCCAGGGTCCTGACGCCGGGCAGGCTGCGCGAACAGCTCGTCGACATCCGCTACGGACCCGTGCAGACCATCATGCGCGAGTCGGTCGTACCGTTCGCGATGAGCATGGCGCTCGAACTCGACGCGCCGGCCATGGGCCACGGACGGGCCAGGACCTACGCCGAGACCGAACCGGTCGCGATCATCGAGGCGTACGAGCGGCTCGGCGGCTTCCCGTTCCAGGCACCGGTCCTGATGGACCGTTCCTATGACGACGTACGCGGCCATGCCGTCGACCCGGCCTCGCTCGGTGAGCTCACCGAGGAACAACTGGCCCATCCCACCTGCAAGGTCAAGCCCTTCTCGGCGAGCACGCCGATGGACTGGGTGTGGGGGCACGATCTCGCGACCGGGGAGCCCCGTCTGGTGCCCGCTGAGATCGGCTTCTACCAGTACGAGAACCGCTACCGGCTGAACCGGCACCGGGCGCGCGCGGACCGGGCGGCCGGACCGAACCGCTTCGACAAGTTCTTCCACGACTCCTCCAGCGGCTGCGCGGCGGGATCGAGCCTCGAAGAAGCGGCCCTGCACTCGCTGCTGGAACTGGCCGAACGCGACGCCTTCCTGCTGGCCTGGCACCGGGCCGTACCGCTGCCGTACATCGACGACGCCTCCATCACCGATCCCGAGAGCCGCGCTCACCTCGACCTGATCCGGGCCCGCGGCTTCGACGTGCACGTTCTGGTCGCCGCCCAGGACATCGAGCTGCCCATCGTGTGGGTCCTGGTGGTCAATCGCGAGAACCCCTTTCCCGCCAGCTACTCGTCGGGCGGCTCGGGCGCCAATCCCGCAACCGCCATCCGCGGCGCGCTGCGTGAGGTCGCGCAGCTTGTCACGTACAACGCCGAGTGGGACCGGGCAGAGGTCGAACGAATGGCCGACGACCCGTGGCTGCTGGAGGAACTGGAGCACCACCTGCGGCTCTACGCCCTTCCGCGGAATCTGTCGCGGGCCACCGCGGCCCTGGGCGGTCCGCGCGTGACCCTGGACGAGGCGTTCCCCGACTGGCCCGGCACCCTGCGCCGTGCGGCGGGCGGACATGTGCGCGGCGCCCTCGACCACGTCCGGAGCCTGTACGCCAAGGCCGGGCTGGAACAGATCGTGCTGGTCGACCAGACCACGACCGAACACGCGGATGCCGGTATCGCGGTCGCCAAGGCGGTCGTCCCGGGCATTCTGTCGATGTGCTTCGGCCATGCCCAGCAGCGGCTGAAGAACGTGCCGCGGCTGACCGCCGCCCTCGCGGGCACCGAGCAGGCGGACCGGCCCCTTCCCTATGACCCGCACCCCTTTCCGTGACGAGCGGGCGTACCCGTGAGTCCCCCGGCATCCCAGCGCCCTCAGGAGTTCCGCATGACGATGGATACGCAGCGGCGTGCTCCGGTCGATCTGCCCTCCCCGTTCGGCAACAACAACATCGAGCGGGAACCCCTGTGGTACGCCTTCGCGACCGGGGACGACGAGCCGCCGGTCCCGCCCTGGGTCTGGGCGACGGAACCACCGATGACCGCGCACGTGCATCCGCCTGCGCCCGAGGTCGTTTGTGACGGTGCCCGCACCGCGCTGCCCCTGGGCACCACCGAACTGCTCGAAGCGGCCCCGTACCCGAAGGGCCGTCCCGCGCGGGTGGCCCACGGGCGCGTGGCCGGGACGGACGACCGTCTCGGCCACGCGCTGACCGCCGCCTTCGGGGTGCAGTGGTTCGACCCGGACAACGCCTACAACCCGCACCGGGGATACGCCTCACCGCGCTGCCTGTACCCGGTGCAGGCATTCCTGCGAAGCGCCGGGCGCTGGCGGCTGCTGGCCCCGGAGCTGCACTCGCTCATCGACCTCGACGTGCCGCCTTCCGACCGGTCCGGAACATCCGCGGAACACCGGTTGGCGCTCCTCGGCCGCTACACCCGTATTCCCCGTGGCTACAAGTGGTTCCGCGGATCGCTGGTCAATCTCGAACTCGGCTTCGTCCTGCGGTCGCTGGCGCTCGGTCTTGAACTCTTCGGTCTCACCGGCCACGTGCGACTGCCCGGGGCGAACGCGGTGCATCTGCTGGCCGAGTTGGGCCTGGAGCCGGCCGGCGATTGGTCGCTGCCGCTCATCGTCGATGTCGGCGAGGGTGCCGACGGTCCCGACCCGGTGCCCGCCGTCCGTCGCGCCGGCGCCGCGCCCGGCGCCCGCCGTAAGAACGCGATGCCCGGCGTCCCGTCCGCCGACGCCTCCCTGGTCGAACTGGTGCGCGTCAACCGTGCTCAGAGCTTCGCGGAGCCGCCTGCCGAGCTGGGCCCGGCGGCACCCCCCGGTGCCAGGCCGTCGGCCAAGGCCGCTTCCTGGGCGGAGCTCATCTGGCAGCGCAACTCCGGGCGGATGCCTCGCGGCCTGCTCGGCATGAGCGGACGGCGCCGCCAGGTCCAGGCCGACACCCTGCACGACGCCATCGACTGGCTCGGTGTGCCCCCGCCGGGCGCGACCCTGCGAGCCGTCTTCGACGCCATCGATGTCACCGTGGTCGTGCAGGCCGTCGACGGCTACCCCGACGGCATCTACCGGATCCGCGACGGCCGGGCCGTCCTGTGGACCGAGGATCCCCGCACCGCGGCACGCATCGAGCAGGAGTACGGCTACCCGCTGAGCCCGGGCGCCGGCTGCGACATCCGGCATGCCTCCACCCTCTGGTTCCTCTCCGTGCGTCCCCGGGAGCTCGTGGACGCCTTCGGCCCGGCCGGGTGGAGCGCGCTGCAGTACGTGTGCGGATGGGCCATGCACGGACTGTGCCTCTCCTCGACGGCCTCCGGCATGTTCGCCCGGCCGGTCCGCGCGTTCAACGAAATTCCCCTCCAGGCTCTCCTCGGGCTCGGCACGGACCACATGATCGCCCTGGCGGCGGTGGTCGGCACCCCGCGCCACCCCACCGGGGCACTGCTGGACATCCGGCTGTGACGGCCTGGCCCGACGCTGCCGCCCACCAACCCGTTAGTGAGGAAGCACCGCATGACACTCCCGGCCCCGGCCCCGACAGCGGCCCCGGACAGCCACCGCTGGACGTCCTGGAACCTGCATCTGGCCTCCAACGCCCAGTCGTTGCTCGACCGGGTCGTGACCGAAGTCGTCGGACCCGTGGCCGGCTCCCACCCCTGGTTCTTCATCCGCTACTGGCAGGGGGGTCCGCACGTGCGGCTACGGATGGCGGACCTGGACGAAGCGGCCCTCGAACGTGTCGAGGACGAGCTCACGCGGCGACTCGGGACAGCCGGACGGCTCGCCGCGGACGAGGAACCGCTGAGCGAGGCCGCCTATCGTGCCGACGCGACACGGTTCGCGGCGAGCGAGCGAGGTGTGGACCGGAATGTCCAGGGCCTGCGCGCACCGGGTGTCCACCGCGCCGTCTACGAGCCGGAATCCGAGCGCTACGGCGGCGCACACCTGATGCCCAGCACCGAGGAGCTGTTCCAGCTCTCCAGCGAACTCGTGCTCGCGCTGATGCCCCACATCTCCACCCCCGCCTCCCGCTCCGTCATCGCCCTGCGTGCGACGATCGCCGCGGCGGCCGCCCTGGGGGACACCCGGGAACAGGCCGCCTTCTACGCGAACAGCACGGCGGCATGGCGCGCCTGGGCCGCGGAATCCGGCTGCCCCCCGGAACAGATCGACGCGCTGTGCCGGGTCGAGGGGGGCACGGCCCCGACCCGCACAACCGACCCGGAACAGCACGGGCCGTTCCAGGGGTGGCACACGGCGCTCGCCGGTCTCGCCGGTGAGATCTCCCGCACCACCCCGGTCCATCCCGGACAGATCCTCTTCTCGCACGTGCACATGTTCCACAACCGCCTGGGCCGCAGCCTCTTCGACGAACTGCGCACCTACGCCTGGCTCGCGCACCACTTCCCCGCCGCCGCGGACGGTTCCGGGGACGCGGGATGAGGGCACATCCGCGGATCGCCGTGATCGGCGCCGGAATCGGCGGCCTGACACTGGCGGCGGCGCTCGACCGGGCCGGCATCCCGTGCCAGGTCTTCGAGCAGGCCAGGCAGCTCACGGAAGTGGGCGCCGGCGTCCAGCTCGCCCCGAACGCGATTCGTCCCCTGCGTCAACTCGGCGTCGTGGAAACGCTCCAGCGCAGCGCGGTGCGGATCGAGGCGATGGAGACGCGGAGCTGGGCCGGTGCCCCGATCGCGCGCACACCGTTCGGCCCCGCCTGCGAGAAGCTCTTCGCCGCCCCGTACTACGCCATCCACCGCGCCGACCTGCAGGCGGCGCTGCTGGCGAGGGTGGGGCCGCGGCCGCTGCGGCTGGGGCATGCGCTCACGCGGATGGAACCCGCCGAAGACGGGGTCCGGCTCGGCTTTCGCGACGGGACCACGTACCACGCCGATCTCGTGGTCGGTGCGGACGGCATCCACTCCGTGGTGCGCCAGGCGCTCACGGACGACGCCCCGGTCTTCTCCGGTCTGGGGGTCTTCCGCGGCCTCGTGCCGGTGCGGGACCTTCCACAGGCGGCACGCGAGCCGCTGATCCGCATGTGGCTGGGGCCCGGCCGGCACTTCGTCTGCTACCCCGTCCGCGGCGGTGAGCTGATCAGCTTCGCGGCGATCGCCCCGCTGTGTGACGCGCCCGTGGAATCCTGGTCCGCCGATGGGAGCCCGGGCGACCTCGTCGAGGCCTTCGACGGCTGGCGCGGCCTGGTCCGGGACGTGACCCGCGCGGCCCGGACCGTCCGCCGCTGGGCGCTGTACGACCGGGAGGAGCTGACGACCTGGTCGGCCGGTCGCATCACGGTGCTGGGCGACGCGGCCCACCCCATGCTGCCCTTTCTGGCCCAGGGCGCGAACCAGGCCGTCGAGGACGCCGTGGAACTGGCGTCCCGTCTCGACGGCACGACGCGCGCGGACATCCCAGCGGTACTCGGCGACTACGGGGCCACGCGCGGCGACCGCACCACGGCGATCCAGCAGGGCGCGCGCGGTCACTCCGAAAGCATGCACCTGCCCGACGGCCCCCGTCAGCAGGAGCGCGACCTGGCGCTGCGGGCGTCCTCCGGCATCGCCGGACTACGAGGGCGCGCGTGGCTCTACGCATACGCGGCCGGGGCCACCCCGGCGGCAGGAACGTGAGGACGTGGAGACGTGAACAACCACATGCGGGTGGCCGTCGTCGGCGCGGGCGTCTCCGGGCTGGCGATCGCCACCCTGCTGAGACGGCGCGGTGTGCACTGTGAACTGTTCGAGAAGTCCACAACGCTGAGCGCCGTCGGTGCGGGCATCCAGCTCTCGCCCAACGGGGCACGCATCCTGCACGAACTGGGGGCGGAGCGGCTCATGCGGCGCCGCGGCATCACGGCTCAGGCCATCGAGACGCGGCGCTGGGACAACGGCGGTCTGCTGTCCCGGGTCCCCCACGGCCCCGCCTGCGAAGCACGCTTCCAGGCGCCGTACTACCTCATCCACCGCGCCGACCTGCAAGCCTGCCTGGTGGATCTGCTGCCGCCGGGCTCCTTGCACCTCGGCCGGGCAGTGAAGGACGTCATCGAGCAGGCCGACGGGGTGGAACTGCGGCTGGCCGACGGCGAGTCCGTCGAGGCCGACGTGGTGATCGGCGCGGACGGTGTGCATTCCGCGGTACGCGGCGCGGTGGTGTCCGACGAACCGCTCTTCTCCGGCTACTCCGTCTACCGGGCGTTGGTGCCGGCCGAGGCCGTACCGTCCTTCGCCCCGGATCCCCGGGTCATGTTCTGGCTGGGCCCGGACCGCCACATCACCTACTATCCAGTCTCCGCGGGACGAACCGTCCACTTCAGCGCGGTCTGTGCCCATCCCGACGGGGAGGGCGCCCCGAGAACGTCGGACGCCGACGCGCACCGTCTGCTGGAGGAGTTCGACGGCTGGCACGTCTCGGTGAGGCAGGTGCTGAAGGCGGCGGAGTCCGTAACCCGCTGGGGACTCTTCGACCGCGACATCGCCGAGCGGTACTGCCTGCAACGGGTGGCGCTGGTGGGAGACGCGGCCCACCCGATGCTTCCCTATCTGTCGCAGGGCGCGGGGCAGGCGCTGGAGGACGCCCGTGAGCTGTCCGACTGCCTCATGTCCGGCATGGATGTGCCGAGCGCACTGCGCCGGTACGACACCCGGCGGCGCGCACGCACCGCAAACGTGCACCGTCAGTCACGGCTGCGTGCCACGACATTCCACTTGGCGGACGGGCCGCTCCAGCGCCGACGTGATGCCGTGCTGGGCAGCCAGAACACGCTCGACCACCTGGAGTGGCTGTACGGGACGCCCTTTTAAGAAGAGCCGTAGACGCCGGTGGGGAGGGACAGCGAGTGACGCTGTCCCTCCCCACCGGCGTTCCGGGCCTCCGCTCCGCTTCCGGCCGCTACTCCGGGCGGGGGTCCCAGCGGAAGCGCCGCACGGCCACCACCGCACCGACGACGCCCCAGGCGGCCAGGATGCCGAGTTCCTTCCACTGGAAGCTGCCGTTCTGTGTGAATGGTGCCAGCATGGCGTCGTTGAAGGGCTTGACCGGAAGCACACCCGCGATGGTGTTCAGAACGCCGGAGTGGATCGGGAAGTAGCTGCCCGACACGAAGACCAGCGGGAACTGAATGAACTGCACTACGGCCGGGGCGGCTTCGGCATTACTGATCACCGAGGAGACACCCGCACCCAGGGCGCAGAAACTCGCCGCCCCCAGAAGGAGGGTCAGCCCGATGGCGGCCCAGTGCGTGGGCAGTTCGACCCCGTACAGTGAGCCGACGGAGATGACGAGCACGACGTCGATGAGACTGACCAGCACGCAGTGGAAGAGCAGGCCCACGAAGTAGGCCGAGGGCGGCAACGGTGTCGCGTGCAGGTGTTTGAGCATGCCGGTCTGACGCCGCTGGGACAGCACGATGGCCAACTGCGCGTAACAGGCGCCGAGCACCGACACCGCGGCGATCGTCGGCGTGTAGTACTGCATACCGCTCAGGCCGAAGAAGAATTCCTCCTCGCCCTCCGCGCCGAACACTGCCCCGAAGATCAACACCACGACGATGGGAAGCAGGAAGGTGAAGATCACCGCCTGCGGGTTGCGCCAGAACGACAGCTGCTCGTAACGGATCTGATGCAGCATCAATTCAATTAGGCTCCGCCGATCGGGGCGTTGGCGGGACGCCTTTCCCTCATCGGTGGCACCTTGCTTCTTCGAGGCGGCCACGGAAGACATCGTGGTCATGAGCGGCTCCGCTTCGCTCGGCGGCCAGCCGCGACGGCGGGCTCGGCCGGGGACTGTTCATCGAGGGGACGGGTCAGGCTCAGATAGACGTCTTCGAGCGAGGGGCGTTCGACGGTGAGGTCGTGCAGGTCCAGCCCGCGGTCCAGGGCCCAGCCGGTCAGGCGGTGCAGTACGGCGGTGACCTCCTCGGCCGCGGCCTCGGTCGTGACGGTCCCGGCGTCGTCGGCGGGCGCCGCGAGCGGCAGGTCCGCGAGCGAACATCGCGCCGGGAGCAGGAAACTGATCCGAGTCAGGGCGTCGTCGCGTCCGCCGAGCGTGGCAGGCGTACCGGAATCGATGATCTGCCCGCCGGCCATCACCGCCACCGAGTCGGCCAGGGCCTGTACCTCGTCCATGTAGTGCGTCGTCAGCACAATTGTGGTGCCGCTGTCCCGCAGGTTCCTCACCACCTCCCAGGCACCGCGCCGGGCACCGGGATCGAATCCCGTCGTGGGTTCGTCGAGGAACAGCAGTTGCGGATCTCCGATGACTCCCAACGCCAGATCGAGGCGCCGCTTCTGCCCGCCGGACAGGTCCTTGACCTTCGCGGTGCGCTTCTCGTCCAGACCGACGAGCGTGATCACCTCGTCGACGTCGCGGGGCGCCGGGTAATAGCCCGCGTTCCGTGTCACCGTCTCCAGCACCGAGAGATGCGGTTCCACCGCGATGTCCTGCAGGACCAGTCCGATCCGCTCGCTCAGCCGGCGCCGGTCACCCCGCTCCGAGGGATCGAGTCCCAGCACTTCGACGCGGCCGCCGTCCCTGCCACGGAAACCTTCCAGAATCTCCAGCGTGGTGGTCTTGCCGGCACCGTTCGATCCGAGCAGCGCGAAGATCTCCCCCTCCTCAACCGAGAAGTTCATGCCTCGCAGCACCTCGTGCGTCCCGTAACTCTTGCGCAGGTGTTCCACCACCACGGCGGTCACAGAACCAGCTCCGCAGTTCTCACTGTCACCCTCCGTACCTCCTCGGTTCGCCTCGCGGGCAGTGCCAGGCAAACCTGACGTTAGGACCGCTCCGCGTCGCTCCGCGATATCCGGGGAAGGAGCAGTGACCTCCGTCATGAAAGTGACGACACTTGTCAGCGGACTTGGACGGCGTCGGCTCCCGCCGCCGTGCAGGCGTCGGCCCACCGCGGCGCCGCACGGAGTACGCCCTGAGCGAAAGACACCGTCGCCGGCATGAGCCGGGGGACGACCGCGTCGCCGTCCGGCACGCCGTCGAAGTCGGTGAGCATGATGTCCGGGTGCTGCGCGGGGGCCTTGACCCCGAATCCTGGACACCCGAGACATTTGGATCTTGATGGTTCAGGAGAACGGATGTTCCGTAGTCATGACGCCGACCTGGTCCTGACCACGCTGGAGTATGCCCTGGCCAGCCGCGAAGTCGCCCCCGGTGAGAGTTCATCCACCACGCCGACCACGGCTGTCGATACACATCCGTGAAGCTCACAACACGCCTGCTCAGGGCAGGTATCCAGGCGTCCATGGACTCGGTCGGCGACTCGTTCGACAACGCCCTGGCGGAGAACCTGTGGACGGTCATCAGGACCGAGTGCATCCGCGGCCGCGTCCTCGCCACCAGAGCCGGAGCGAACCTCACGCTCTTCGAGTACATCGACGGACTCTGTTGCCCAATTGGTCTCATGCCGCAAGGTCGAGTGCTGCCAGGCGGGACGTACGTGTGCGGGCGAGGGGCGTTTCGTTCCACCATGCGTCGAGACGGATCAGATTGATGGCGGTAGCTGTGAGGATGTGCGCGAGACGTGTCTTGGCTTGGCCGATCTAGCGGGTCCGCCGGGCTCCGGCAGCAGCGACGGCCTGGTGGATGGTGCCTTCCACTCCGGCACGTGCCGCATACCAGTCCTTCCACTCGTCCGTGGACTGCCCGGCGCGGACGCGTTCCAGCAGTGCGTCCTGGTCCTGGGGACGGACGGTGAGCTGCCGCCCGTACCTTCGCCTCCCCGGGATCGTCGCAGCTCTCGCTGAGGTGGATCTTGCAGCCGACCCAGGCGGACCCGCGCTTCTTCGCGTAACGGGCCTCGGGATCATAGGGCGAAGCGACCACCGCCTCTGCTCGGCGGGAGATCGTCTTTCCCCCGCCAGGCCACCTCTTCCTCGCCGTCGGTGACGGTGCGGGTGAACTGCCGCACCCACACCGTGCGCAGGACGGAGACGGCGGGCACCTGCCTCAGCCATACCGGCGCCGTCGGGGCGAAGACGGCTTCGAGCAGCCGGTATCCGTCGGCGGCGATCTGCTGGGCGAGATCGCGCCGCTCCTGCTCGTCGGCCGGCAACCGGTAAGCGTCGACCATCGCCAGACACCCCTTGGGGAACGCTGCCCGGGCGACATCCCGTGTCACCGCAGGAACCTCCACCTCCGAACTCGACCGCATCGACACAACGCCACCCCCGATTTCCGCGGCCAGACGCCCAGTTCACGCCCTCGAAACCGCCTGCACCACACACTCGCGAACCGGAATGCCACGCGACAGGCGATCACGGCAGCTTCACTCAATTGGGCAACAGGGTCATCGACGGCTTCTACAACCCCCGCCGCATCCAGAAACGACTCGGCTGCCTCAGCCCCATCGAGTACGAGGAGAAGCACTACGCCAACCAGACAACGACCGAACAAGTGAACCTGAAACCACGTCAAACCGCCCTGACCAGCTAGTCAGCCACCCCCACACAGCGGGGGAACCTCACCGTGGTGTACGGTTCACCGCCTGTCTGGCCACTGGGTTCGGATTCTTCGCCTGTCTGTGGCTCGAACGCTGTGTGGCTCCCGACTCTGGAGAGCCGCCTGAGCTCAAGCCGCGACACGCGTGGGGAGCATCGCTTGCGACGGGTGTGATCCTGGCGGTGGGCAGATGGGGATTGGTCTATTTGATGCGGTGGACGCTGGCTTGATCTTCCAATAAGGTCTGCGCGGACTTCGAGTTCGTAATACCCGAGTCTTGGCGGCGTTGGGGACTGGCACGGTTGCGAATGCTCCGTTTCCAGTCCCCACTGCTTCAAACCGTGCGGGCGGTCGGGCCCCGATCCCGCCATGCCCCAACGACCAGCCGACGCTGACGTTCATCCAGATGCGGCAACAACGCCTGGAACTTCGCAGCCAGGACGGCCTCGATCCCCTCCGGTCTTCCTATACCAGAACAACGACCCCCACAGCCGGAAGCTACGACTTGTTTCCCTGCAAGCCCTATAGAGGTGGTGGCGGCTTCGTCTTGGGCTGAGCAGCCGGTCTCATCGTGCAGAAGTCGAAGAACGCACCGGGCGTCGGGGGTAGCAAATCGGTCACCGTCTTCGCCGCTTCGGAGCACCCAGCGGCGATACAGCAGAAGCCAGCTGAGGCACCGCAGGTGTCAGCACCTTTCGCTCCCCGCCGCTCGCTGACCCTGCACACCAGAACAGGCGGCTGGGCGCCGCGGCCCTGCCGTCCCACCCTCTCGGCCCCCTGTCGCGACGTAAGACCCCAGTCGCACGCAGCGAGGCCCCAGGCCATGCCGGAGAGGACAGACCGCAGGGGCCGGAGACCAGCACTGGCCTCCGGCCCCTGCGGCGATTTCACCCAGATTCTCCCTCCTCGGCCAGGCGGGAAACTGGGAAACCGAGGGGAAAATGATCATGCAGATCGCTGCAACGCACTGCGCGACGATGCGACGATTCACTCGAACGTGCATGCTGCGTCGCAGGTCGGAGGGATACGCACGCCGCGACCTGCTGCGGCTCAGAGCGTGATGCTGTTCATGACGCTCAACCCATTCCCGCGGGAGCCCGGAGGCGCCGGTACCCACCCCGACTATTTAGTGGAATATTCAACCACTATGCCGTGTTGCCGCAAGCACGGGAGGACCGGGCACATGGGCGGGCCGGAGCCGCACGGGCCAGGGATCCCGGCGTTCGGTCCATGGACGAGGAGGTCACATGAGCGACACCTATTTCGAGTTCGGTACGGCGGCCGACCGCTGGGACCGTGCACAGATGTTCTTCGAGGCGAAGGAGTACATGAGCGCCGCCCGGATTCTCGAAGGGCTGGTCGAGGAAGTGCCGGATCAGGTGTCCGCGCGGCTGCTGCTGGCCCGCACGTACTACCACTCGGCCCGGCTCGGCCGGGCGGAGGCGGAACTGCGGGTGATTCTGGAGCGCGACCCGGTGGAGCCCTACGCCCGGCTGATGCTCGGCCGCACGCTGGAGCGCCAGGGGCGGGGGCGGGGCGCGGAGGCGAGCGGTCATCTGCGGATGGCGGCGGCGTTCTCCGGGGACTTCGGCCCGAACCGAAGCGGCCGGGGGTGAGAGGCGGGGGCCGCCGGGTGATTCCCGGCGGCCCCCGTTGCCCAGGCGTGGCGGGTGATGCGTCAGCCCGCCGCTGCGGCGGTCCGGTTCGAGGCGGCGGCCGAGGTCCCGGCCGAGGCGGCGCCCGGTGCGAGGAGCCGTTCCGTCAGGTGACCGAAGACGACGCCGAAAACGGTCCAGAGGGTGACCTGGACGGCGAGGGTGGCCAGTCGGAACTCCCACAGCAGCGTTGCCGGGAAGTCCTTTCCGACCTCGTTGAACGAGGGCAGGAACGCGTAGGCGAGGCCGATCACGACGACGTAACCGGCAGCCGCGGCGATCGTCGCGTTCCAGTTGCCCAGGCGGGGGGCGAGCCGTCGGCCGAGGATGACGGCGGCGACGGCCAGCAGCACGCTCAGGGCGACCATCAGGAAGAAGAGCCCGGTACGCCTGCCGATGGTGTCGGGGTTGCCGACGGCCGGCGGGTTGGCCGGGTACTTCAGGAACGGCACCACGTACACGGTCAGCAGTGCCGCGCCCGCGATCAGCGCCGCGGTGGCCCGCGGACCGAACCTGCCGATCCGGCCGAGGGCGTAACAGAAGACGAGGGCGGCGATGCCGCCGATCGCCACGCCGAAGACCAGCACGCCGGTGGCCAGACCGGCGGTGGACTGCAGGGCGCGGCTGACGAGTTCCTCGCCGTCGTGCTCGTGGCTGTGCGCCTCTTCGAGCGCGATGGCCGCGTCCACCCGGGACTCGCCCAGGAAGTACGCGACGGCGAGAGCGAGCACGCCCGCGATCAGTCCGGCCAGCATGCCGCGGACGAGAAGGGCTCTGACGGATATGGAGTTCATGAGGTTTTCCCCTGGTTCGGACGGTACGTCAGTGGCAGGGGAAACCGAGGAGGTGGCGTCCGTCGTGGACCCACTCATGTACTCCGGCGCCGGAGATGACGGAGGTGGCGCCCTGCTCGGCGCCGACGAAGTACAGCAGGACGAGCATGAGGACGCCGAAGAAGACCGCCCAAGGGGCGAGGGCCTTCAGGGATATGGGGGTGATCGCCGGTACGACGGTGGCGGGGGCAGCGGACTGTGCCATGGCAGAACCTCCTGAGGGAACACGCGTCCCGATCGTGGTGCTGAGGCGAAGGCGCTGGGTCTGACTTCCCGTACGGGTACGGGTACACAGTGGCGCGACCGTGCCGGAGTCTCACCGGGCTTCCGTCACGCCTTCGTCATGTGCCCCGGACGATACCGCCTGGACGTGGGCACGGCCATGGCCCCCGCACGCCGTCGCGGACCGGCGTGGAAGGGTGGGCACGCTCCATGCCCACAGCTCAAGGGGGTTGACCTGACCATGACGGAACACGTGATGTTGATCTCACCCGCGCTCAACGCGGCGCTGCGCGAGGCGCGTTTCGACGGTGACGCCCCGCTCGACCCGGCCGGGGCCCGGCAGGCGCGGGAGGCCGCGGCGGCGGTGCCGTCCGCCGACCGGTACGTGTGCGGGCCGTCGGAACGCTGCGCCGGCACCGCCGACGCGTTGGGGCTGCGCGCCGCCCGCGAACCCGCGCTCCGCGGCTGGGACATGGGCCGGTGGGCCGGACGGCGGCTGGCGGACGTGGGCGCGGACGAGCCGGACGCGGTGTCGGCGTGGCTGGCCGATCCCTCGGCGGCTCCGCACGGTGGCGAGTCGCTCCTGGCGTTCTGCGGGCGGGTCGGCGAGTGGCTGGAGTCGGTACCGGGCCCGGACGGCGGCGACCGCGTCCGGTGGGTGGCGGTCGCCGAGCCCGCCGTGGTGCGGGCCTCGATCGTGGCCGCGCTCGCTCTGCCGGCGTCCGCGTTCTGGCGGCTGGACGTCGCCCCGCTCACGCTGACCGGACTGCGTGGCCGGTCGGGGCGGTGGAACCTGGAGTGCGGGCGCCCGCTCCCGCCCGCCCCGGCACGGTGAATCCGCCCGGTGCGGGTGGAAGCGGGTCCGGCCGCCGACTGCGCGGCCGGCCGGTCGTCCCACCGCCGCCTACGCGTCCCGGTACGCCTCCAGCAGGCGCAGCCAGATCTCGCTGATCGTCGGGTAGGAGGGGACGGCGTGCCACAGCCGGTGCAGGGGGACCTCGCCGGCGACGGCGATCGTCGCCGAGTGGAGCAGTTCGCCGATGCCGGGGCCGACGAAGGTGACCCCGAGCAGGATCTGCCGGTCGAGGTCCACGACCATGCGGGCACGGCCCCGGTAGCCGTCCGCGTAGAGCCCGGCACCTGCCACCGCGGCGAGGTCGTGATCGACGGCACGTACGCGGTGACCGGCTCGTTCCGCCTCGGCGAGGGTGAGGCCGACCGAGGCGGCCTCGGGATCGGTGAAGACGACCTGGGGGACGGCTCCGTGATCGGCGGTGGCCGCGTGGGCACCCCAGGGGCCGGTCTCCAGCGGCGCGCCGTGGGCGCGGGCGGCGATCGCCGCGCCGGCGACGCGCGCCTGGTACTTGCCCTGGTGGGTGAGGAGCGCCCGGTGGTTGACGTCGCCGACGGCGTACAGCCAGGTGCTGCCGTCGACACGGCAGCTGTCGTCGACGGTGAGCCATGAACCCGGGGTCAGGCCCACCGTTTCGAGTCCGAGGTCGTCGGTGCGCGGGGCTCGGCCGGTGGCGAAGAGGATCTCGTCGGCCTCGATGAGCTCGCCGCCGTCCAGTTCGACGGTGACCGGGCCGTCGGGCACCGGACGGCGTACGGCGGTCGCCGACGTTCCGGTACGGATGTCGGCGCCCGCCTCCGTCAGTGCCCGCGCGACAAGTTCGCCCGCGAAGGGTTCCATCCTGGGCAGCAGTCCCTCGCCGCGGATCAGCATCGTCACGTGGGCGCCGAGCGCCTGCCAGACCGTGGCCATCTCGGTGCCGACGACGCCTCCTCCGACGATCACGAGGCGGCCGGGCACCTTCTTGGCGCTGGTCGCCTCCCGGCTGGTCCAGGGGCGGGCCTCGTCGATGCCGGGCAGGTCGGGTACGACGGCACGGCTGCCGGTGCAGACGGCGACGGCGTGCCGGGCCGTGAGGCGGCGTTCGGTCCCGTCGGGGCCGGTGACCGAGACCGTCCGCTCGCCGGTCAGTCGGCCCCGGCCACGGAGGATGTCCGCCCCGATGCCGTCCAGCCAGGCGACCTGTCCGTCGTCCTTCCAGTGCGAGGCGTAGTCGTCCCGGTGCGCGAGGACAGCGGCGGTGTCCAGCGGCCCGCGCACGGCGTCGGCGAGGCCGGGCACCCGGCGGGCGTCGGCGCGGGCGACGACCGGGCGCAGCAGCGCCTTGCTGGGCATGCAGGCCCAGTACGAGCATTCGCCACCGATGAGTTCCGACTCGACGACCGCCGTGCTCAGGCCGGCGGCACGGGCCCGGTCGGCGACGTTCTCGCCCACGGGGCCCGCTCCGATCACCACGACGTCGTACTCGGCGTTCAGGGAGGGATTCGTCATGGGAACAGTCTGGTGTCGGGTGTGGACGGTGGCCACATGGGCAAGCGGAATACCGCGGGTACAGGGCACCGTTGTGCCGGACAGATCCGTGCCGCCGAGGGAAGAGGTAAGAGGCATGAGCACCATCGAGCTCACCAAGGAAAACTTCGATCAGGTCGTCAACGACAACGACTTCGTCCTGATCGACTTCTGGGCTTCCTGGTGCGGCCCGTGCCGGCAGTTCGCGCCGGTGTACGACGCGGCGTCGAAGCGCCACGAGGACCTGGTCTTCGCCAAGGTCGACACGGAGGCGCAGCAGGAACTGGCGGCGGCCTTCGACATCCGTTCCATTCCCACGCTGATGATCGTCCGGGACAACGTGGCGGTCTTCGCCCAGCCCGGGGCGCTGCCTGCGGCCGCGCTGGAGGACGTCATCGGGCAGGCCCGGAAGCTGGACATGGACGAGGTCCGCAAGTCCATCGAGAACCAGCAGAAGGAGCAGCAGCAGTAGGACGGCGGCGGGGGCCGTGCCCGTGCGAAGGGGCGGCCCGGACCGTCCCACCGTGCGGGCCGCTTTCCCGGACGGTGGGGCGGTCCGGTCTCAGATGTCGGTGGCGGCTTCGGAGCCGCCACCGGTGTCCGTCTCCCTGATCCGGACGGAGAGCCCGTAGTCCAGTTCGGCCCCGTCCACGAGGAGGGCTTCGACGGCGTGCGTCGCCGGGTCGATGTCCGCCACGACTCCTTCGCCCGCGTACCGCGGGTAGCCCGATGCCCCGGTCTCGCCGGTCGCCGCCACCACCGCCGAGCGGATGGCGGCGCCCGTCCGGGTGGTGCCGGTGGTGTCCTCGGTGAATTCGGGGACGATCAGGATCTCGTAACTCTGCGGGTGGCTCATGGGCACGACGCTAACGACCTCGCCCACGATCGGCAGTGGGCGAGGAGCGGCGCCCGGTGCCCCCGCGTCCCGGGCGGGAGACGCCCCGGCCCTCCCCGTGCGCCCGTCGGTGGGCACGGGGCAGCCGTGGGGCGCGGGCCCGGGCACGCGCCCCGTCCGGGCGCCACGGCCCTGCCGACGGGTCTGCCGTGGGGTGCCGGGCTCAGCTGGATTCGCGGTGGACCACGTCGACCCGTAGCAGGTCGTGGTGCTCGGGTGCGCCTTTCGGGTGGCGCACCAGCCGGTCGACGAGGTCCGCGAGCGGCCGGGCCGTGGCGGGTTCCATCCGCACGGTGCTGAGCCGGGGCCGCAGCAGTCTTCCGAGCATCAGGTCGTCGGCACCGACCACGGCAGTGTCGTGGGGCACCTCGACACCCACATCCTGCAGCGCCCTCATCAGGAGCATCGCGTACTCGTCGTTGTACGCGAACACGGCGTCCAGGCCCAGGGCGGGCCAGGCGGAGGCCAGTCGGGCGGCCGACTCCTCCTCGTAGCGCAGCGGCAGCGGTTCGATGTGGGCGCCGCGGCCCCGCGCGACCTGCCGGGCGCCGGCCAGCCGGGGTTCCGCAGTGGGGCCGAGGCCGTCCTCCTCCGGCATGACGACGCCGATGCGGCGGCGGCCGCGGCGCAGCAGGTGC
The DNA here is from genome assembly GCF_043083325.1 of Streptomyces sp. NPDC014734. NCBI lineage: Bacteria > Bacillati > Actinomycetota > Actinomycetes > Kitasatosporales > Streptomycetaceae > Streptomyces > Streptomyces sp. NPDC014734. Next base: position 141,003 of record NZ_JBIBYN010000010.1, read on the forward strand.
CCGACGGCGCTGCCGCCGACCTCCTGCTGGTCCATGATCAGTGCGTGGGCCCCGGCCACCGGCCGGGGTCCGAGAGTGATGACGGCCTTGGCCCCCGAACGCCTGAGCACGGATATGCCCCGCGGGGTGAGGGCGATGGTGCCGGGCGCGACGACGGCGACGGGGCGCAGTTCGGCCCAGGCGCGGGCGGCCTCGTCGGCGTCCAGGCCGGTGCTGCCGTACTGGACCGCGGTGTAGTCGAGGCGACGCAGCCCGGTCTCCAGGTCGTGGACGAATCGGTGGTGGAGCGGGCCGGACGGAACGTCGACGGTGGGCAGGACCACCGTGCGGGTGTGTCCGGCGCGCAGGCTGCGGGCCGCCGCGTGCGGGACGTAGCCGAGTTCGGTGGCGGCCTCCCTGACCCGGCGTCGGGTGGGTTCGCTGATCCGGACGGCGCTGTTGTCGTTCAGGACGTACGACACGGTGGCCCGGGAGACTCCGGCGACTCGTGCGACATCGGCACTGGTCGGGACGGGCCCCTCGGTGGACTGGTTCGGTAACTGGCTCATGGCGACGGGCAGTCTTGCAGACCCGGGTGCCATGAGCGGCTCGTTCAGGCCGATATGACGCCCTGTCGGGACATCGGGCGGTCACCGCCGGGGGCGGCGGGCCCCGCGGGCCCGCCTCGGCGGACCTTCCGCCCCGCTCGCCGGGCCGGGCGAAGCGGGCTCTACGGTGAGGGGATGAACACGCAGCACCATGACGACGAAGCCGGGGCCCCTGCCTCCGTTCCCGGTCGTACCGGGCCCGCAGCGACCCACGAGGCCGATCCGCGCGACGTGGGCACGGTCCGCACCTCGTACGCCCCCGACCGGGACGGTGATCCCGATCCGGGCGAGATCGTCTGGACGTGGGTGCCGTTCGAGGAGAACGACGGGCGCGGCAAGGACCGTCCGGTGCTGGTGGTGGCCCGGGAGGCGGCGGGCACGCTTCTCGCCGTGCAGTTGTCCAGCAAGCAGCACGACCGGGACCGCGAGTGGGTGGCGCTCGGGGCCGGGCCGTGGGACAGCTCGGGCCGCCCGTCCTGGGTCGACCTGGACCGGGTGCTGCGGGTCCACGAGGACGGGATGCGGCGTGAGGCGTGCGCCCTGGACCGCGACCGGTTCGACAGGGTCGTCGGGCGGCTGAGGGAACGCTACGGCTGGGGCTGACCGCCGAACACCCGGGTGAAGGCGGACCGGGTGGCGGCATCGGGGCCGCGGTCGAGGATGCCGAAGACGATCTGCTCGAAGTGCCCGGCGAACCTGCCCCCGTCCAGGAGCAGGGTCCGGAACGTGCGGGCCACCTGTACCGGGTCGTTGCCGAACACACCGCATCCCCAGGCGCCCAGCACCAGTCTGCGGTAGCCGCGCACCGCGGCGACCTCCAGCACCCGTTCGGCGCGCGAGGCCAGGGCGGCGGGGATGCGGTGGGCCTCCTGGGGGGTGCGGTTGCGGACGGCCGAGGCGTTGGGTGCCGCAGAGGTGAGGAATCCGACGGTGAACGGCTTGTCCAGCAGCCTGCCGCGGTCGTCACGGAAGACCGGAACGCCCGGTGAGTGAATCACCCGGTCGGTGTAGAGGACGCTGCGTTCGGCGCGGTGGTGGGCGTAGTACTCGGGCGCGCGCAGCAGTGTGGCGTGCAGTGCCGAACTCCGGCAGAGGGCTTCCTCCTGCGCCTGGGCGCCGTTGAGGTATCCGCCGCCCGGGTTGCGGGCGGAGGCGTAGTTCAGGACCGCGATCTTGCCGGATGCCTCGCCGGTCATGCGGTGCGCGGCCCGCAGGCTGCTCTCGTCGGTCACTTCCACGGCGGAGGCGCGGTCCGCGTCCAGCGCGGCGACCGGCACCGGCGCGGGGCCGTACATCCGGGTGCCCGAGAGCGCGGCGGCCAGGGCCCGTTCGATGGTCACCTCGCGGCCCTGCGGTGTGCGGTAGCGGCCGGCCTCCACGATGTCCTCGGTCTCGCGCGCGATGGCGCGCAGCCGTGCGCTCATCGATACTCCCCCATGTGGTGCATACGGGGCATGTTCGATGCTCCGACGGCACGCGCGCAACCGAATTTCCGACCCGTCGGGGCGCTCTTGTGCGATCCCCCCGGCAGGGGTTTGGCTGGTACGGACGAACCGAGCAGAAGGAGGCCCGGCATGTCATCCGACGCATCCGGCGACCACGGTCCGCCCTACCCGGCCCCGCCCCTGGACGAGAGCGGGGCGGAGGATTTACTGCGCTGCATCTGCTTCAAGACCGGACCGCCCACCGCGGTCGGTGTGGAGCTCGAATGGCTCATTCACCACCGGGACCGTCCCCGGGTCCCGGTCCCGCACGACCGTCTCGACGACGCCGTCGCCGCCCTGCGGGCGCTGCGTCTGAGCGCGGCGCTCACCTTCGAACCCGGCGGCCAGCTGGAACTCAGCTCGCGCCCCGCGGACTCCCTGATGGCCTGCATCGACGCCACGGCCGCCGATCTCGCCGCCGTACGCGACGCCCTGGACCGGCTCGGTCTCGCTCCGGTGGGCTTCGGTGTCGATCCGTGGCACGCGCCGCGCCGTCGACTGCGTGAGCCCCGCTACGACGCCATGGAGAGCGCGCTGGACCGGTCGGGTCCCTCCGGTCGCGCCATGATGTGCACCTCGGCGTCCGTGCAGGTGTGCCTGGACGCCGGGGAGGAGGAACCCGGACCGCTCGGCTACGGGCGGCGCTGGCAACTGGCCCACCTGCTGGGCGCGGTGCTGGTCGCGGTCTTCGCCAATTCACCCCTGCGCCACGGTCGTCGGACGTCGTGGCGGTCCACCCGGCAGTCGCTCTGGAACGACCTCGATCCGTGGCGGACCCTGGCACCGGCCGGTCATCTGCCGCCCCGTGACGCCTGGGCCGCGTACGTCCTGGACACGCCGGTGATGTGCATCCGGGAGGAGGCGGGGCCGTGGGCCGTGCCGAACGGTCTTACCTTCCGTGACTGGATCCGCACCGGCGTACCGCGGCCACCGGTGCGCGACGACCTCGACTACCACATCAGTACCCTCTTCCCGCCCGTACGTCCGCGCGGGCATCTCGAACTCCGCATGATCGACGCACAGTACGGCGTGGACGGGTGGCTGGTGCCGCTGGCCGTCATCACCGCCGTGTTCGACGACCCGGAGGCCGCCGAGACCGTGTACCGCACCGTCAAACCACTGGCCGAGACGGCGGGGCCGGGGCCCGCGCCGCGCAATCCGTTGTGGGTGGGTGCCGCCCGTGACGGACTGACCGACCCGGACCTGCGGGCGGCCGCCACGACGTGCTTCGAGGCCGCGCTGGAGGCACTGCCCCGGATGGGGGCGACCGCGGCCGTGCAGCAGACGGTCGCGGAGTTCAACGATCGCTTCGTCGCCCGGGGCCGGTGCCCCGCCGACGATCTTCCCGGACTGCTCGCACCGGACCCTGCGGGCGGCTCCGGCCACGACGAGGGGCCCCGCTCATGACCCACTCCCCCGCACCCGACGCGGCCGGGGCCGGTGTTCCGGCCGGCCCCGCGCTGACGGACCCCGAGGCACTCCGTCGGCGCGCACTCGCCGCGCTGCTCGCCGCCCGGGAACGCACCGCGCTGCTGACCGACAGCGTGGAGGACCATGAACTCACCTCCCAGCACTCGCCGTTGATGTCGCCTCTGGTCTGGGATCTCGCACACATCGGTAATCAGGAGGAGCTGTGGCTGCTGCGCGCGGTGGCCGGACGGGAGGCGATGCGCCCGGAGATCGACGGGCTCTACGACGCCTTCGAGCATCCCCGGGCGACCCGCCCCACGCTGCCGTTGCTGCCGCCCGCCGAGGCACGCGCGTACGCCTCGGAGGTGAGGGGGCGTGCCCTGGACGTCCTCGACGGGACGGCCTTGCGCGAGGACCGGCCGCTGCTGCGGGACGGGTTCGCCTTCGGCATGATCGCCCAGCATGAACAGCAGCACGACGAGACGATGCTGATCACCCATCAGCTGAGGTCGGGGCCCGCGGTGCTGAGCGCGCCGGTGCCGCCCGCCCCCACCGATGCGGACGCCCTCCCCGTCGAGGTCCTCGTCCCGGGCGGACCGTTCACGATGGGGACGTCGACCGAACCGTGGGCCCTCGACAACGAGCGCCCCGCCCATGTGCGCGACGTGCCCGCGTTCTTCCTCGACACCGCCCCGGTCACCTGCGGCGCCTACCTGCGGTTCGTCGAGGACGGCGGGTACACCGAACGGCGCTGGTGGGCCCCGGAGGGCTGGGCGATGGTCCGCGAGCACGAACTCGCCGCTCCGCTGTTCTGGCACCGGGACGACGGCCGGTGGCTGCGCCGCCGCTTCGGGGTGACGGAGACGGTGCCCGAGGAAGAGCCGGTGCTGCACGTCAGCTGGTACGAGGCGGACGCGTACGCCCGCTGGGCGGGGCGCCGGCTGCCCTCGGAGGCGGAGTGGGAGAAGGCGGCACGCCACGACCCGGTGTCGGGGCGTTCGACGCGCTATCCGTGGGGCGACGAGGACCCGACGCCGGACCGGGCCAACCTGGGACAGCGTCACCTGAGACCGGCCCGGGCGGGGGCCTACGCCGCCGGGCAGTCGCCGCTCGGCGTGCGGCAGCTGATCGGTGACGTGTGGGAGTGGACGTCGAGCGACTTCCTGCCCCACCCGGGCTTCGCGGCGTTCCCGTACCGCGAGTACTCGGAGGTGTTCTTCGGTCCGGCCCACAAGGTGCTGCGCGGCGGTTCGTTCGCCGTGGATCCCGTGGCCTGCCGGGGAACGTTCCGCAACTGGGACCTGCCGGTGCGGCGCCAGATCTTCTCCGGTCTCCGGACCGCGAGGGATGCCTGATGTGTCGTCATGTGGCTTACCTGGGACCGCCGGTGGCCCTGGGAGAGGTGCTCGTGCTGCCCCCGCACGGTCTGGTGCGCCAGTCCTGGGCGCCACGGCGACAGCGGTACGGGACCGTCAACGCCGACGGCTTCGGTGTGGGCTGGTACGCGGACGGCGATCCGGTGCCGGGGCGGTACCGGCGGTCGGGCCCGGTCTGGGGCGACCGGACGTTCTCCGATCTGGCCCGGGTGGTGCGCAGCACCGCGCTGCTCGCCGCGGTGCGGGACGCGACCGAGGCGAGCGACGACGGCGAGGCCGCCGCCGCGCCGTTCGCCGACGGCACAGTGCTGTTCAGCCACAACGGCGCGGTGGCGGGCTGGCCCGGTTCCCTGGAACCGCTCGCCGCCGCGCTGCCCCCGGCCGCGCTCCTCGCCCTCACCGCCCGTTGCGACTCGGCCCTGGTCTGGGCCCTGGTCCGGCACCGCCTGTCGGACGGCGACGCGCTGCCGCAGGCCGTCGCCGACACCGTGCTCGACGTGGCGTCCGCCGCTCCGGGTTCGCGGCTGAACCTGCTCCTCACCGACGGCACCCGGATCGTGGCGACGGCCTGGGGCGACACCCTGTGCTATCTCACCGGGCCCGGCCCGCGCACGGTCGTGGCCTCGGAACCGTACGACGACGACCCGCGCTGGCGCGCGGTCCCCGACCGGACACTGCTGACCGCCACCCGCGACGACGTTCTGCTGACCCCGCTCAAGGAGCCCTCCCCGTGAGTCCCTTCCTGTTGACCCGCACCCTGCCGGCGGACGCGACGGACGCGGCGCTGCGCGCCGATGTGCTGCACGGTCTGACCCGGCGGCCCAAGACGCTGCCGCCCAAGTGGTTCTACGACGCGCGCGGCAGCGAACTGTTCGAGGAGATCACCCGGCTCCCGGAGTACTACCCGACCCGTGCCGAACGCGAGATCCTCGTCGAGCGCGCGGCGGAGATCGCCGCGGTCTCGGGGGCGCGGACCCTGGTGGAACTGGGCTCGGGGTCGTCGGACAAGACCCGGCACCTGCTGGACGCGCTGCCCGCACTGCACAGCTACGTGCCGGTCGATGTGAGCGAGAGCGCGTTGCGCGGTGCGGCCGAGGCCCTGCTGGCGCAGCGCCCCGGGCTCTGCGTGCACGCGCTGGTCGCCGATTTCACCGGCGGTCTCGCGCTGCCGGGAACCCCGGGGCCCCGGCTGGTGGCGTTCCTCGGCGGCACGATCGGCAATCTGCTGCCCGAGGAGCGGTCGGTGTTCCTGAGATCGGTGCGTTCGCTGCTGTCCCCCGGCGACGCCCTGCTGCTCGGCACGGATCTGGTGAAGGACGAGGAGGTACTGGTCGCCGCGTACGACGACGCCGCGGGGGTGACGGCGGAGTTCGACAAGAACGTGCTGCGCGTCGTGAACCGGGAGCTGGGCGCGGACTTCGATCCCGCGGACTTCGACCACGTGGCGCTGTGGGACCCGCGGCGGGAGTGGATCGAGATGCGGCTGCGGGCCCGTGAGGCGCTGACGGTGAAGATCCCGGGACTGGACCTGGTGGTCCCGTTCGAGGCCGGCGAGGAGGTGCGCACGGAGGTGTCGGCCAAGTTCCGGGAGGAGGGCGTCCGGGACGAACTCGCCACCGCAGGGCTCCGAATGGATCAGTGGTGGACGGATTCCGCCGCCCGGTTCGCGCTGTCGTTGGCCACCGCGGTCTGAACGAGCCGGGCCAGGGCCCGGCGATCCGGCCGGTCGGCGGCCCGGATCGGTGGCAGGACGTGGATCTCGGCGGTCAGTCCGACGGCCGTCACCACGCGCCAGAGCGAGGCCGTGAGCGGGTCGTCGCCGACGAACGCGGCGGCGCCTGCCGGGGCGTCCGGCGCCGCCGGCAGGGAGCCGCCGGCACCGGAGGCCCGGCCGTCGCGCTCGGTGTCGCGCGGCGGCCGGGTCCGGTAGCCGATGCGCACCGGCCGGACCTCGGCATCCGCGTCGATCGCGGCCTGGAACACGGCGGGTCCGTAGCGGCCGCCGCCGCGCCCGCAACGGGTCGTGCCCTCCGGGAAGGCGATCACCCGGGAACCGCCGCGCAGCGCCGCCCCCATCTCGCGCACGGTGGCGGGCAGCGCGCGCAGCCGGTCGCGGTCGACGAACAGGGTGCCGCCCGCGGCGGCGAGCGGGCCGAGAACCGGCCAGGCGGATATCTCCCGCTTGGCCAGCATCCGGCCGGGGAACACGGCGGCGACGAGCGGGACGTCCAGCCAGGAGATGTGGTTGGCGACGACGAGGGTGCCCGGTGCGGTGCGGGTCCCGTCGTCCGGTGCCCGTCCCCCGGTGATCCGCACGCGTACGCCGAAGGCCCGCACGACCCCGTACGCCCAGCGCCGGATCAGCCGTTCCCGCGGAGCCGGGCCCAGCATCAGCGCGAAGGGGGCGCCCAGGGCTCCGGCCAGCACGAGCACGCAGCCGGCGCACAGCAGCGCCGCGGCGAAAAGGCGCGGCCGGGTGGGACCGTCGTGTCCGGCACAGTCGTGCGGTGTGCAGGACGCGGCGGGCAGCCAGGGGTTCATCGCAGCGGGGCGAGCGAGAGGAAGTGGCGCAGGTAGCGGGGGTCCGTGCTGCTCAGCGACAGCAGCACGTACAGGTCGGCGACGCCGAAGTCGGGGTCGTGGGCCGGTGCCCCGCAGACCCTGGCGCCCAGCCGCAGGTACCCGCGGAGCAGTGGGGGGAGCGCCGCGAGACCGGTGGGCAGGTCCGCGCGTGCGGCGACGGCCGCGTCGGCCCGCCAGAGGCGGTGCGGGGTCACCCAGTGGTCCTCGGGTGCCAGGTACTTCGTGCGAACGGTCTCCCAGGCCCCCGCAGCCGCCAGGCCGCCGTCGGCAAGGGGTACCGAGCAGCAGCCTGCCAGCCAGTTGTGGCCGGTGCGCTCCATGTAACGGGCGAGTCCGGCCCAGATCAGCGCGATGACGGCACCGTCGCGGTGCGCCGGATGGACGCAGGACCGGCCCACCTCCACCAGGTCGTCGCGGATCGGGGCGAGCCGTGCGAGGTCGAACTCGCCCTCCGCGTAGAGCCTCCCGGCGATCCGCGCCCGGTCGGGCGGCAGCACGCGGTAGGTGGCGACGATGTCCCCGGTGCTCTGTTCCCGCACCAGCAGGTGGTCGCAGTAGGCGTCGAAGGCGTCGCTGTCCAGGCCGGGCTCGGAACCGTCCAGCCGCGCGCCGAGTTCCCCCGCGAAGACCAGATGGCGCAGGCGCTGGGCCGCGCGCACCTCCTCCTGGTCGACGGCGAGGGACACCCGGTAGCGCGGTGGGGCGGGAGGACCGGGTCGCGTCGGAGCGACGGGGGCGACGGGGGCGACGGGGAGGGACGTGACAGGCAGCGCGTTCATGACGGTCTCCGATGACGGATCGGCAAGGGCGGCCGCCGGGCCGTCGCACCGCTGCGAAGGCCCGGCCCCCTACTTCTTCCGTCACCGGCTGGATTCGACATGACCGGCCGGGAGAGCCGGGATGTGCGAAGGCTGAATCCCGGGTGCGCCCCCCGAGCCGGGCGCGGCCGGATCCCCGGTGTCCCCGGGCGCGGCCCGCCGCGGCCGGCCGCGCCCCCGCCCGACCCGTGCGAGCCGCAGGCCCCCGGATCAGCTGCCCGCGAGCTGCTCGCTGATCTTCTCCGACGCTTCCTTCGCCGCCTTGCGCGGGTCACCGCCCTCCAGCACGGTGGTCATGTACGGCTTGATCGGGTTGGCGCCCTCGACCGCCGCCCACTGCGGCGAGTTGGGGGTCGCCCGGCCCTTCGTCGCTCCGTGGGCCATCGCCGCCGTGCCCTCCTGGCCGTCGATGACTTGGGCGAGGCTCGGCTTGTTGGGCACGTAGCTCATGGTCTTGGCGAGCTCCTCCTGCCACTTGCTGCTCGCCAGCGCCTTGACCACGTCGATGCCCGCGGCCCGTTGATTCGCCTTCTCGGGAACGATCAGGTCGGACCCGCCGGTGAATACGGAGCCGGGTGCTTTCGCGGTCTTGCCCGGGATCGGGAAGTAGCCGAGTTTTCCCTTGAGTTCGGGGTTCAGCCGCTCGATCTGCGCCGCATCACCCGGTATCGCGATGATCTGTGCGACATCTCCCTTGGCAAACACCTCGGCCTGCGGGGGCTTTTCCTCGTCCGCGTTCTTGGGGCCGTCGCCGAGCGCCTGGAGTTTCTTGTAGAAGCTCATGCCGCGCAGCGCCTCGGGACTGTCGAGGGTGCCTTTCCACTCGCCGGTGCTGTCGTCGGCGAGTTCGCCCCCCTCGTCCCAGATGAATCCGGCGAGCACGTACCAGTTCTGGCCGGCGAGGTAGATGCCCTGGTTGCCGTCCCGGTCGAGTTGCTCGCCGGCCTCGATCCACTCGTCGCGGGTCTTGGGCAGGGACTTGATTCCGGCCTGCGCGAAGAGGTCCTTGTTGTAGATGACCACTCGGTTGGCCGCGTACCAGGGGATTCCGTACTGGACGCCGTCGATGCTGCCGGGGTCGGCGAGGCCGGGCAGCCAGTCCTCGCTGCCGAGGTCGCGCACGGACTCCAGTGTGAGGTCGCGCAGCCCGCCGCTGCCCGCGTACTGGGACACCTGGGTGTTTCCGACCTCGATGACGTCCGGCGTGTCCTTGCCGTTGAGCGCGTCCATGACCTTCGGGCCGATGCCGCTCCAGTTCTGGATCTTGAACTCCAGCCGAATGGAGGGATGCTCGTCCTCATATGCCTTCGTGAACCGCTTGAGGAAATCGCTGGACACGCTGTTCTTCATCAGCCAGATCGTGACCTTCTTGTTGCCTGACCCCTCAGCCCCCTGAAGGATTCCGCATCCGCCCAGGGCGAAAGTGGAAACGAGCGCGACGGCTCCGACGATCATGCGGTTCTTCACCAGGTTCACCTTCTGCGAAACGGCACGACTAAATCCAGAACCCGGTGTGGGGGACTGCGGGCTGCGCTCGCACGGGCGTGGCTGGATTTTGGTATGGACCATTGAATTGGTCAAGGCCCGTTCACGGGACATTCTGCACACCGACCCCTCGCGTACCCGGTCCGGGTGGGGCACCGTGGTAGGAGCGAGAGGGGACATAACATGTCGAACCACACCTATCGGGTCACCGAGATCGTAGGAACCTCCCACGAGGGCGTCGATGACGCCGTCCGCAGGGCCGTCGCGAGGGCTTCGGAAACGTTGCACAATCTCGATTGGTTCGAGATCACAGAGGTTCGCGGAGAGATCAGAGATGGCCGGATCGAGCACTATCAGGTGGGCCTGAAGGTCGGCTTCCGGCTCGACGAACCGAAGTGAGCGAGGGCGACCGGGCCGACGGGACCAGGTCGGCGGAACGGGGCCTGCGCGCCCCGGCGGTGCGCCCCCGTCGGCGGCCTGCGCGCACCGCCGGGAACGCGGCGACGACCGCGCCGGGCCGCTCGCGCATCCCGTCGACGCACCGGCACGTCGGCCGGCGGTGACGCGGCGTGAGGTGTCGCGGTGCGACGCGGCGTGACGTGCCCCGGTGTGCATCCGGCACGTCGGACCTCAGGTGCGGCCCTCGCGCTCCTGAGCGTCTTCGAGCGCGGGTGACACGGCGGCCCAGCGGGCCCGCACCACGGGGAATCCGGCCCGCTCCGCCGCGTCGCAGACGAGTTCGTCGTCGTCGACCAGCACGCGCACCTCACGCTCCCGGCCCAACCGCCTCAGGATGTCGAGCTTGGTGTGCCGGGCGGGCCTGCGGTCGTCGTTGCGCCGCATGTACAACCGCCCCTCGGGCAGGCCCTGCTCCGCGAGCCAGGCCAGGGTGTCCCGACGGCACCGCTCGGGCCGCCCGGTGAGATACCTGATCTCGCACTCCTCGGCACTGCTCAGGACGAGGCTCACCCCTTCGGGCAGCGGCGGGTCGTCGGTGGCGGCGGAGAAGAAACCGTTCCAGTCCCGACGGGCCCCCGCGAGGAAGTGCTGGCGATGGCCGGTGTCCGCGAGCGTGCCGTCCACGTCGAATACGGCCAGTGGCCGGTGGTCGCTGTTCACAGCGGTCAGTCTCCCGCACGCGCGACCACGCGTCCTCGCGCCCGAACCGGCCGAGCGACGGAACAGGACCGGCCGAGGCCGGGAACGGTGGCCCACCGGTCGAACCGGCGGGCCACCGAACCGCTGGACGCCGGCGTCAGAATTTCTTCATGACGTCTTTTATCCAGTCCAGGCTGCGGGGGACCGAGGCGTAATTATCGCCCCGCCCGGCACACTCCGTGTCGCCGCTGGACAGGACACCCACCTGATAGCGCTTGCCATCGACCAGCTTGAAGAGCGGACCCCCCGAATCCCCGTGACACACCGCGCCATTACTGGCAACGACACGTATCGCCTCGCCGCCGTACAAGTCGGTCCATGAAGTGGAGTCCACGTACTGCTCGGCACGCTTGAGGGTGAGCGACGAACCACAGTTCTTACATGTCGCACCCCACCCGAATGCATAGGTCGTCGCCTGCCACTTGGGATTGGCGGATGCCAGCGACACCGGCTCGGCATTGGCGGAGCGATCAAGCTTCAGCATGGCGATGTCGTTGTTCGTTCGCACCTTCGAGAGCGATACCTTGACCACTCCGCCACCGGTGCTCCGGTTCAGGCTCTTCACCCGGACCGAGAGCGACGAGTCCGGATATCTGGACGAGCCGTTGTACAGACAGTGTTTGGCGGTGAGTATCCATCGATTGTCGACAATGGACCCGGAGCACTGGTAGGCGCCGTACGCGTGCACCGCCGCCATGCCTCTGGAGGAGGATGCCTTTTCACCGTTGGCTATCCGGGCCTCGGGGCCCTCCCTACCGGTTTTGGTCACATCGCCGTCGGCATCGACCGCGACGGGTGCAACCGCCGGCCCCTGGTCGGCGGCGACCGCCGGACTCCCGGCGAGTACCAGGAGTCCGGCGACCACGACGGAGGACCGCTGCCATTTGACGCGCTTCATGCGTACTCCCCTATCACTCACGCGTGCATACGTTGACGGCTCTCTTTCCAGCCGTCCATGAAAGGGCCGGGATACATGCCGATTCGTGCCGCCATCGACGGGACCAGCCGTCATGAAGGACCCTCGAAAGGCTTCTCGAAGAGGGTCGCGACCGCAAAAAGGAGCACGTCGGTACCGGACGGCGGCGCCGTGACGCACGCCCCCCCAGAAGGGCCGACAGGACCGGAATGACCGGAAGGAAGACATCGGAAGATGCCGAGGGAGCCCCTGCCTGCGGAATCGCATTCGTTCGAAGCCTGAGCCCGTCGAACATCCCCCCGCCCCAGAAAAACCTGATCATGAAGATAACGCAGCCATTTGGTATAGACAAGGTTCACATCATGTAAAGGACGCGCCCGTTCAGGAGGACCGAAAGACACAGACAGCGCATTAGGAAGATTTTTCTTTTCCGTGCAGAAAGCACCCAAGCCCGCGCATCCCCTTGGGCACGCCTCCTCGGAGCCCCATCGCCTCCCACGCTCCGAGTCGCCGCCGATCACGGGCGGGCGCTCGGCGCGGGCCGAGGCGCGCCGCCCGGTCGGCGCGTACGCCGGGACGCGGGGCCCGCCGCCGTGCGATGCACCGCGTCCGGCGCCGCGCACCGATCCACCACGGATTACGGGACAGCCTTAAAATCGAGAAGATGCGGCCGGGGCCGCACGAACCATCCCGAGCCGTACGGAGACCCGCCATGCACTCCCCCCACGATCCGTACGTCCGGGTGCGCGGCGCGCGTGAGCACAACCTCCAGGACGTCTCGGTCGACATCCCGCGCGACACCCTCACCGTGTTCACCGGTGTCTCGGGGTCCGGAAAGTCCTCGCTCGCGTTCGGCACCATCTACGCGGAGGCGCAGCGCCGCTACTTCGAGTCCGTCGCGCCGTACGCCCGTCGGCTGATCCACCAGGTCGGCGCTCCCGCGGTCGGCGAGGTCACCGGACTGCCGCCCGCCGTCTCGCTGGAGCAGCGCCGCTCGGCGCCCGGCGCCCGGTCCTCCGTCGGTACGGTCACCACGCTCTCCAACTCCCTGCGCATGCTGTTCTCGCGTGCCGGTGACTACCCGGCCGGCGCCGAGCGGCTGGACTCCGACGCGTTCTCGCCGAACACGGCCGCGGGGGCCTGCCCGGAGTGCCACGGTCTCGGCCGGGTGCACCGCACCAGTGAGGAGCTGCTCGTCCCCGACCCCTCGCTGTCGATCCGGGACGGTGCGATCGCCGCCTGGCCGGGGGCCTGGCAGGGCAAGAACCTGCGCGATGTGCTGGACGCCCTCGGATACGACATCGACCGGCCGTGGCGCGATCTGGACGCCGGGGACCGCGAGTGGATCCTGTTCACCGACGAGCGGCCGGTGGTGACGGTCCATCCGGTGCGCGACGCTGGACGCATCCAACGCCCTTACCAGGGCACGTACATGAGTGCGCGCCGCTATGTGATGCACACCTTCGCGGACTCCAGGAGCCGCACCCTGCGCGCCAGGGCCGAGCGTTTTCTGACCAGCGCGCCCTGCTCGGTGTGCGGCGGAAGCCGTCTGCGGCCCGAGGCGATGGCCGTCACCTTCGCCGGCCGTACCATCGCCGGTCTCGCCGCGCTTCCGCTCGGTTCGCTCGCCGAGGTGCTGCGCGCGGCGGGCGGCGGTGAGACGGCGCGGGTGCTGACAACGGAGCTGCTGGCCCGGATCGATACGGTCACCGAGCTCGGCCTCGGCTATCTCAGTCTGGACCGGACGGCTCCGACGCTGTCGTCCGGCGAACTGCAACGCCTGCGCCTCGCCACGCAGTTGAGATCCGGACTGTTCGGTGTCGTCTATGTGCTGGACGAGCCGTCGGCCGGTCTGCACCCGGCGGACACCGAGTCGTTGCTGACGGTCCTGGGCCGGTTGAAGCGGGCCGGGAACTCGGTGTTCGTCGTCGAGCACCAGATGGACGTGGTGCGCCGGGCGGACTGGCTCGTGGACGTGGGGCCGCTGGCGGGCGAGCACGGGGGGCGGGTGCTGCACAGCGGTCCCCCCGCGGGTCTTGCCGACGTGGCGGAGTCGGCGACCCGGCGTTTCCTCTTCGAGGACGGGCCCGCGCCGGTGCGGCCGGTGCGCACCCCCTCGGGGTGGCTGGGGCTGAACGGGGTGAACCGGCACAACGTGCGGGACGTGGACGTCGCGTTCCCGCTCGGTGTGTTCACGGCCGTCACAGGGGTGTCGGGCTCCGGGAAGTCGACCCTGGTGGGGCAGGTGCTGGCCGGGGTTCTCGCCGGCCGGCAGTCCGCCGCCGACCGGGTCCCGGACGCCCCCGCCGCGGGGTGCGCGTCGGTCGAGGGTGTGGAGGCGGTGGACCGGCTCGTGCAGGTCGACCAGAAGCCGATCGGCCGCACCCCCCGGTCCAATCTGGCCACGTACACCGGGCTCTTCGACGTGGTGCGGAAGTTGTTCGCCGGGACGGACACGGCACGGGAGCGCGGCTACCGGGCGGGGCGGTTCTCCTTCAACGTGGCGGGCGGGAGGTGCGAGACCTGCCAGGGCGAGGGGTTCGTCTCCGTGGAGCTGCTCTTCCTGCCCAGCACGTACGCGCCCTGCCCGGACTGTCACGGGGCCCGGTACAACCCCCGGACCCTGGAGGTGACCCTGCGCGGCCTCGACATCGCGCAGGTGCTGGATCTGACGGTGGAGTCGGCGGCCGGTTTCCTCGCCGGCACGCCGGCCGCCGAGCGCAGTCTGCGGACGCTGCTCGATGTCGGGCTCGGTTATCTGCGGCTCGGTCAGCCCGCCACGGAGCTGTCGGGCGGCGAAGCCCAGCGGATCAAGCTCGCCGCCGAGCTCCAGCGCGCCCGCCGGGGCCATACCGTGTACCTCCTCGACGAGCCGACGACCGGCCTGCACCCGGCCGATGTCGAGGTGCTGATGCGGCAGTTGCACGGTCTGGTCGACGCGGGCGACACGGTGGTGGTCGTGGAGCACGACATGGCGGTGGTGGCGGGCGCCGACCATGTGATCGACCTCGGCCCCGGTGGTGGCGACCGGGGCGGCCGGATCGTGGCGGCGGGAACGCCCGCGGAGGTCGCCCGCGCGGATGTGGGCCGTACGGCGCCCTTCCTCCGGGCCGCCCTCGGATCCGGCTGAGGCACGGGTCCGTTCAACTCGCCGCATGCCATGGCAAGTTGCTGTTTCAGGCAAGCAATCGGACATGAAACGGCAAAGAACATTGACCATGTGTTGGTCCAGACCAATCATGGGCATGCCTCACGGCCGCTCCTCGCCGTGCGGCATGTGACCCCGGCCGGGATTCACAGGAACGGGCCGCGCCCCTCCCCGGGCGCGGCAGAGCCGCGCACATCCGCCCGTTGCCTCACCCCGCTGGGAGCACCCCATGAGACGTCCAAGAGCACTCGGCGCAGTCCTGAGTGTCCTGGCGACGACCGTCGCGTCCGCCGGCCTCGTCCTCGGATCGAGCGCCGGCGCGCAGGCCGCCGCGACCGCCGCCACCCCCATGCCCGCCCATGTCTTCGCGCCGTACTTCGAGTCGTGGAACGGCGAGAGCCCGGCCGCGCTCTCGCAGCAGTCCGGCGCGAAGTACCTGACCATGGCCTTCATCCAGACGGAGGCCCGTGGTTCCTGCACCCCGTACTGGAACGGTGATTCGGACCAGCCGATCGCGCAGTCCGTGTTCGGCGCCGACTTCACGACCATGCGGTCGCGCGGCGGCGACGTGATCCCCTCGTTCGGCGGCTACACGGCCGACAACGAAGCCACCGAAATCGCCGACAGCTGCACCAACGTCGACTCGATCGCCGCGGCGTACGAGAAGGTCATCACCACCTACGACGTGTCCCGCCTCGACATGGACATCGAGGACAACTCGCTGGAGAACAACGCCGGGATCGACCGTCGCAACAAGGCGATCAAGAAGGTGCAGGACTGGGCCGCCGCGAACGGCCGCCCGCTGCAGATCTCCTACACCCTGCCCACCACCACGAGCGGCCTCGCCGACAGCGGACTGGCGGTGCTGGAGAACGCCGTGTCCAACGGCGCGAAGGTCGACGTCGTGAACCTGATGACGTTCGACTACTACGACGGTGCCTCGCACAACATGGCGCAGGACACCAAGACGGCGATCAGCGGCCTCAAGGACCAGCTCGCCGATCTGTACCCGTCGAAGACCGACGCACAGCTGTGGGGCATGACCGGCGTCATCGAGATGCCGGGCATCGACGACTACGGTCCCGCGGAGACGTTCACCACGGCGGACGCCCCGGTGGTCTACGACTGGGCCGTGTCCAAGGGCCTCAGCACCCTGTCGTTCTGGGCGCTCCAGCGTGACAACGGGGGCTGCCCCGGCACCGGGGGCAGCGACACCTGTTCCGGCATAGCGCAGGACACGTGGTACTTCAGCCACACCTTCGCGCCCTTCACCAGCGGCTCCGGCCCGGCGACGGACGACTACTCGGTGGCCGTCGCGCCGGCATCGGCGACGGTGGCGCCGGGCGGTTCCACCACGGCGACCGTGAACACGGCGGTGACCTCCGGCAGCGCGAAGACCGTGGACCTCACGGTGAGCGGGGCGCCGTCCGGCGTGAAGGCGATCCTCGAACCGGAATCCGTCACGGCGGGCGCGACGTCGAAGCTGACGGTGGCCACGTCGGCGTCCGCCGCACCCGGAACGTACCGGCTCACGGTGACCGGCGCCTCGGGCACGCTCAGCCACACGGCGACCTTCACCCTGACGGTGTCGGGGCCGGGTGGTTCCACCGGCTCCCTGGTGAACGGCGACTTCGAGTCGGGTGCGCTGAACCCCTGGACCTGCCAGCCCGGCGGTGCGGTCGTGTCGACGCCGGTGCACGGCGGTTCGCACGCCCTCGCCGTCGCGGCGACCACGTCGCAGACGGGTGAGTGCGCGCAGGCGCTGACCCTGGCCCCGAACACCAAGTACACGCTGAGCGGCTGGGTGCAGGGCAGCTACGGCTACCTCGGGGTGCGGGGCGACGCCTCGGCCGACACCTGGGGTTCGTCGAGCGGTTACACGAAGCAGTCGGTGACCTTCACCACCGGTTCGACCGGAGCGGTCACCGTCTATCTGCACGGCTGGTACGGGCAGGGCACCGTCTACGCGGACGACCTCTCCGTGACGTCCTGATCCTGCCGGGCAGGACTTCCCGGTCCCGGGGGTGGGCGGCCCCCGGGACCGGGAACCCGTCGTTCCCGACGGGCTCTCAGCGGCGCACCTTGCGGGTGGCGCGCAGCCATTCCCTGTTCATGGCGGCGATCGACGGCAGTGGAATGCCCTTCGGGCAGGCCGTGGCGCATTCCCCGGTGAGCGTGCAGCCGCCGAAGCCCTCGCTGTCCATCTGCCCGACCATGTCGAGGACCCGGGTCTCGCGCTCGGGCGCGCCCTGCGGCAGGACGTTCAGGTGGTTGATCTTCGCCGAGGTGAAGAGCATCGCCGAACCGTTGGGGCAGGCCGCGACGCAGGCGCCGCAGCCGATGCACTCGGCGTGCTCGAAGGCGAAGTCGGCGTCCGGCTTCGGCACGGGGGTGGCGTGCGCCTCGGGGGCGGTGCCGGTCGGGGCGGAGATGTAGCCGCCCGCCTGGATGATCCGGTCGAAGGCGGAACGGTCCACCACCAGGTCCTTGACGACCGGGAACGCGGCGGCGCGCCAGGGCTCGATGTCGATGGTGTCGCCGTCCCGGAAGGACCGCATGTGCAGTTGGCAGGTGGTGGTGCGCTCGGGTCCGTGGGCGTCGCCGTTGATGACGAGACTGCACGCGCCGCAGATGCCCTCGCGGCAGTCGTGGTCGAAGGCGACGGGGTCGTCGCCTTCGAGGATGAGCTCCTCGTTGAGGGTGTCGAGCATTTCGAGGAACGACATGTCCTGCGAGATGCCGTCCACCTCGTAGGTGGACATGGCGCCGGGGGCGTCGGCGTTCTTCTGGCGCCAGACGCGCAGGGTGAGCTTCATGCGTAGCTCCGCTGAGTGGGGTGGACGTACTCGAAGACCAGGTCTTCCTTGTGCAGGACGGGTGGCTCGCCGGTGCCGCCGAACTCCCAGGCGGCGGCGTAGGAGAACTCCTCGTCCCGGCGGGCGGCCTCGCCGTCCGGGGTCTGGGACTCCTCGCGGAAGTGACCGCCGCAGGATTCGGCGCGGTGCAGGGCGTCGAGGCACATGAGCTCGGCGAGCTCCAGGTAGTCGACGACGCGGTTGGCCTTCTCCAGGGACTGGTTGAACTCGTCGCCGGTGCCGGGCACCTTGATGCGGCGCCAGAACTCCTCGCGGATCCGCGGGATGCGCGCGAGGGCCGTGCGCAGTCCGTCCGCGTTGCGGGCCATCCCGCAGTACTCCCACATGAGTTCGCCGATCTCGCGGTGGAAGGAGTCCGGGGTGCGGTCCCCGTCGACGGCGAGCAGCAGGTTCAGCCGGTCCTCGGTGTCCGCGACGGCCTCCTCGACCGCGGGGTGCGTGGCGTCGATCTCGTCGTGGTGCGGGTTGCGCGCCAGGTAGTCGTTGATGGTGGAGGGCAGGACGAAGTAGCCGTCGGCGAGGCCCTGCATCAGCGCGGACGCGCCGAGCCGGTTGGCTCCGTGGTCGGAGAAGTTGGCCTCGCCGATGGCGAAGAGGCCGGGGACGGTGGTCTGGAGGTCGTAGTCGACCCAGAGTCCGCCCATCGTGTAGTGCACGGCCGGGTAGATCCGCATCGGCGTCTCGTACGGGTTCTCCGCGGTGATCCGCGCGTACATGTCGAAGAGGTTTCCGTACTTCTCCTCGACCTTCTCGCGGCCCATCCGCCGGATGGCCTCGGCGAAGTCCAGGTAGACGCCCTGTCCTCCGGGGCCGACGCCGCGCCCCTCGTCGCAGACGTTCTTCGCGGCGCGGGAGGCGATGTCGCGGGGCACGAGGTTGCCGAAGGAGGGGTAGATGCGCTCCAGGTAGTAGTCGCGCTCGTCCTCGGGGATCTCGTTCGCGGGGCGGTCGTCGCCCTTGGCCCGCGGTACCCAGATCCGGCCGTCGTTGCGCAGCGACTCGCTCATCAGCGTCAGCTTGGACTGGTGGTCGCCGGTGCGCGGGATGCAGGTGGGGTGGATCTGGGTGAAGCAGGGGTTGGCGAAGTACGCGCCTCGGCGGTGGGCGCGCCAGATGGCGGTGGCGTTGGAGTTCATGGCGTTCGTCGACAGGTAGAAGACGTTGCCGTATCCGCCGCTGGCCAGGACGACCGCGTCGGCGAAGTAGGTGTCGATCGCGCCGGTGACCAGGTCGCGGGCGACGATGCCGCGGGCCTTGCCGTCGACGACGATCAGGTCGAGCATCTCGGTGCGGGCGTGGAGTTCGACGTTGCCCGCGGCGATCTGCCGCGACAGCGCCTGGTAGGCGCCGAGAAGGAGTTGCTGCCCGGTCTGGCCGCGGGCGTAGAAGGTGCGGGAGACCTGTACGCCGCCGAAGGAGCGGTTGTCGAGGAGGCCGCCGTACTCGCGGGCGAACGGGACGCCCTGGGCGACGCACTGGTCGATGATCTCGACGGAGATCTGGGCGAGCCGGTGGACGTTGGACTCGCGGGCGCGGAAGTCGCCGCCCTTGACCGTGTCGTAGAAGAGACGGTGGATGGAGTCGCCGTCGTTGCGGTAGTTCTTCGCGGCGTTGATGCCGCCCTGGGCGGCGACGGAGTGGGCGCGGCGGGGCGAGTCCTGGAAGCAGAACTGGACGACGTGGTAGCCCTGTTCGGCAAGGGTCGCGCCGGCCGAGCCGCCGGCGAGGCCGGTGCCGACGACGATGACGGTGTGCTTGCGCCGGTTGGCCGGGTTGACGAGCTTGGCCTCGAAGCGGCGGGTGTCCCAGCGCTCGGCGACCGGGCCGTCGGGGGCCTTGGTGTCGAGGACGGGCGAGCCCGTCCCGTAGTGCGAGTAGTCGGTCATGTCAGTTCACTGCTCCGGTCATGACGGCGACGGGTACGGAGACGAAGCCCACCGTCAGCGCCAGGGCGAGGACGTCGGCGAGGGTCTTCAGGAGACGGTCGCGGGTCGCGTTGCCCGCGCCGAGGGTCTGGGCGGCGCTCCAGAAACCGTGCCGGACGTGGAGTCCGAGGGCGAGCACGGCGACGATGTAGATGACGTTGCCGTACCAGGTGGAGAAGGTGTCGACGACGTTCTGGTAAGGGTGCCCGGCCTGGAATCCGCCCGGATGCACCGTTCCGGTCGTCAGGTCGAGGATGTGCCAGACGATGAAGAGGGCGAGGATGATCCCGCCCCAGCGCATGGTCCTCGTGGCGTAACTGGCACGCGGCCTGCGGTGGACGTACCCGGTGGGGCGGGCCCGGATGTCGCGCCGGCTGAGCTGGTACGCGGAAACGGCGTGCAGCACCACGGCGGCCACCAGCACCACACGCAGCAGCCACAGGGCCCACTCGTAGTGCAGGACCGGCTCGCCCATCGTGCGCAGCCAGTGCGCGTAGTGGTTGAACTCCACCGCCCCGAAGAAGATCTTCAGGTTGCCCACCATGTGCGCGACCAGGTAGAGGAGCATGATCAGGCCGCTCACGGCCATGATCGTCTTCTTGCCGACGGTCGAGTCCCAGAGCGAGCGTGCCATGGACGGCCGTCGGTCCGTCCGCGTTGCCAATGCCATGGACACGACGCTAGGGCCGAACGTCCCCATCAGTCCAAGACATGAAGTAGCTCATGTTCATAGTTTCTGGCTATCGTGGCCGCTGAGGGCTGTCCCGCAATGCGTGGTGGACCGGCGCGCCGCGTCGGATGTGATGCCTCGCAGGACGGAGGAGCGTCCGCATGCTGGACGTATGCGGACGTTCCGACCACGCGGCGAGGTGCCGCAGCTCTCGTCGCGCGCCCGCCGGGGACCACGGAACAGCTCTTAGGCTGTCGTGCATGCAGTTCCAGCAGCTGACGTATTTCGTGGCCGTCGCCGAGACCCGGCACTTCACCCGTGCCGCCGAGGAGGTCCACGTCTCGCAGCCCTCGCTCTCCCAGCAGATCAGGGCTCTGGAGACCGAGCTGGGGGCGGAGCTGTTCAGCCGGGCCCGCGGCAACATCACGCTCACCGATGCCGGTGAGGCCCTGCTGCCGCTGGCCCGGCGCATCCTCGCGGACGCCGACACCGCACGCCACGAAGTGCAGGAACTGGCCCAGCTGAGGCGCGGCCGGGTGCGGCTCGGGGCGACGCCGAGCCTCTGCACGGGGCTGCTCCCCGACGTCCTGCGCGCCTTCCACGACCGTCATCCGGGGATCCGGTTGCTGCTGGAGGAGGGAGGTTCGCTGGACCTGGTGCGGGAGCTGGCGCGCGGTGCCCTCGATCTCGCGCTGGTGGTGCTGCCGCTGCCGGCCTCCTCCCCCGCGCTCACCACGGTCGAGCTGCTCCAGGAGGATCTGGTGGTGGTGTCGTCGGCGCACGCCCCGCGCCCCGGCCGGGGCGGAAGCGTGGCCGTCGCCGATCTCCGGAACGCGCCCCTGGTGATGTTCCGGCACGGCTACGACCTGCGCGACATGACGGTCGCCGCGTGCCGGGCCGAGGGCTTCGAACCTTCGTTCACGGTGGAGGGCGGGGAGATGGACGCGGTGCTCGGGTTCGTCCGGGCGGGGCTCGGCATCGCCGTGGTGCCGAGCATGGTCGCCGGCCGGGCCGGTCACGACCTGCGGACCACCCCGCTGGCCCGGCCGGGCCTGCGGCGCACGATCGCGCTCGCGCACCGCAGCGACGTCGCGCCGCCGCGGGCGGCCCGCGAGTTGCAGAAGGTACTGCTGGCCAGCCGGACGGTTCCCCCGGCTCCGTCCGGCGCTTGAACGCTGACGTCCGTCCCCCGTCGCATCCCCGTCTCCCCGGCCTCCGCCCGTCCCGCGCCCCCGTCCCGTCGGCCGGCGGTACCGTTCACACCGCGTCGGCCAGCAGCAGCGAGTGGATCCGGTCGGGTGCGCCGGGCCTGGCGTAGTACCAGCCCTGGGCGGTGTCGCAGCCCAGGTTCCGCAGCTGCTCGGCCTGTGCCCCGGTCTCCACGCCCTCGACGGTGACCGCGAGGTCCAGGCTGTGCGCCAGCGAGACGATCCCTTCGACGATCTTCAGGTCGACCGGGTCCGCCGGATGCCGCTGCATTCCCTGGGTGAAGGAACGGTCCAGCTTGAGCACGCTCACCGGAAGCCTGCGCAGGTTCGCCAGGTTGGAGTACCCCGTGCCGAAGTCGTCGAGCGCTATGTCGACGCCCATCTCGGCGAGCTGGCGCAGCGGCTTCAGCAGGTCGTCGTCGGCGCCGATGAGCGCGGACTCGGTGACCTCCAGGCACAGGGCCCCGGGCTCCAGCCCCAGCCGCTCCAGTACGTCCACGGTCTCGGCGACCAGTCGCGGGTGGTGCAGCTGGGCCGGCGAGACATTGACGTTGATCCGCAGCGGGCCGCCGTCACTGTGCCGTTCCTGCCAGAAGTGCGCCTGCCGCACGGACTCCTCCAGGACCCACCGGCCGAGCGGCACGATCAGTCCGGTGTGCTCGGCGAGCGGGATGAACCGGTCCGGCCCGAGCACTCCGTGCTGCGGGTGGCACCAGCGCACCAGCGCCTCCGCCCCGTGCACCGTGCCGTCCCCCAGGTGCACCAGCGGCTGGTACTCGATGAAGAACTCGCCGCGTTCCAGGGCCGCGGGCAGAGCGGTGGTCAGCCCGTGCCGGGTGATCGCGCGGGCATCGGCCTCGGCGTCGGCGAACTCGAAGCGATTGCCGCCGGACGACTTGGCCCGGTACATCGTGATGTCCGCGCTGCGCAGCACCTCGGCGGCACTGCGCTCACCGGCCCGCCCCTCGACGATCCCGATGGAACCGCGGACCGTCAACTCGCGGCCCTCCAGACGGATCGGGGCGCCGAGCGCGCCGAGGATGCGGCAGGCGAGTTCGTCGACCTCCTTCTGGGTGTCGGGCCCGGTGGTCAGGGCCACGAACTCGTCGCCGCCGAGCCGGGCCACCATCTCGCCGGGCGCGGTCGCGCAGCTCTGCAGCCGGTCGGCCACCTCGACCAGCAGCCGGTCCCCCGCCGCGTGGCCCAGGCTGTCGTTGATCGCCTTGAAGCCGTCGAGATCGAGGTAGCACAGCCCGAAACGGCTGCCGTCCTCGGCGGACAGCGCCTTCTCCAGCCGTTCGAAGAACAGCGTGCGGTTCGGCAGACCGGTGAGCGCGTCGTGCGTGGCCTCGTAGCGCAGGCGCAGGTTCAGCAGCCGACGCTCCGTCGTGTCCTCCATCAGTGCCAGCTGGTACTCCGGTCTGCCCTCGGAGTCGCGCAGCAACGACACCGTCAGATTGGTCCACAGCACCGTGCCGTCGTTGCGGTAGAACGGCTTCTCGACCCGGAAGTGGTCGCGTTCGCCGCGCACCAGCTCGTCGTAGTACCTCCAGACCTGCGGCGAGTCCTCGGGATGGACCCACTCGTTGACCCGATGGCTGCGCACATGGTGTTCGAGCCCGCCGAACATCCGGGTCAGGGTGTCGTTGATCTCCAGCACATTGCCGTCCAGGTCGGCGATCCCGATGCCGATGGCCGCGTCCTCGAAGACCGCGCGGAAGCGTGCCTCCGTGGCGTGCAGGGCCTGTTCGGCGCTCGAACGCGCGGTGAGCGCCGAGCGGGCGATCGCCTCCTGTTCGGCAAGGGTCCGCTCGCGCAGCGCCTGGGTGAAACCACCGGCGAGGGCGTGCTGGATGCGGGCGCAGCGGGCCCTGCCGTCCTCGGTCGGCAGCGCGGACGCGCCGTTGCCGCCGCAGTAGAGCACGAGGTAGGAGTCGATGACTCCGAGCGTGCTGCTCAGCGCGTCCGGGTCCGTGCAGTGCGCGGCGACCAGGGAGCCGCCCACCCCGCTCGCGGGGGCGGCGTCGAACGGCCGGGCGTGGAGGATCTCGCTGAGCCTCCGGGCGAGCGGCAACAGGTGCTGTTCGAATTCCGGGCGTGTCATGGAGGTGGCCGTCGACGGGAAGATGGCCCGGCTCCAGATCGTGGCGAATCTCCGGAGCCGGTCCTCGGGGCCGTCGGGCTCCGTTCCTGCCGTTCCGGACGACTGGGCGGGGATGCTCACGCCTTGCGTCCCACTCCGGCGAAGCCCGAGAAGGCGAACGGGTCCTCCTGTGCCGGGGCCGTCGGGGTGTCGGGGCGCCAGTTCGGCAT
This sequence comes from Streptomyces sp. NPDC014734, assembly GCF_043083325.1. NCBI lineage: Bacteria > Bacillati > Actinomycetota > Actinomycetes > Kitasatosporales > Streptomycetaceae > Streptomyces > Streptomyces sp. NPDC014734. Next base: position 164,960 of record NZ_JBIBYN010000010.1, read on the forward strand.
CGGGACGAGTCCGGGCTCGACCGTCTCGTACCCCTCGAAGAAGCGGGCGACCTCGTCCTTCGACCGCATGACCAGGGGGTTGCGGATGTCCTCGTACACCCCGACCGCGCCGCCCGCCTTCTCCTGGCTGAGCGGGATTCCCTCGTAGGAGGCGTGGGTGATGACGACGAGGCTGCCGGGGGCGAGTGCCTCGCGCAGTTCGGCGACGGCGGCCTGCGGCTCGTCGCGATCCTCGATGAAGTGGAGCACGGCGACGAGCAGCAACGCCACCGGACGGTCGAAGTCGAGCAGCCGGGAGATCTCCGGGGACTTCACGATCTCCTGCGGGCGGCGGATATCCGCGGCGGCGACCACCGCCCGCTCGTTTCCGTCGAGCACGGCCTGACTGTGCGCGACCGCAACGGGATCGTGATCGACATACGCCACCCGGGCCTCCGGATCGGCAGCCTGGGCGACTTCATGCACATTGCCGAAAGTCGGTATTCCGGAACCGATGTCCAGGAACTGGGTGACGCCCTCGCTCACCGCGTATCGCACGGCCCTGCGCATAAAGGCGCGATTCGCCTGCATGATCTTGGGGAGCCCCGGCATGAACTCCATGGCCTTGCGGGCCGCTTCCCGGTCCACCTCGAAATTGTGCGATCCGCCCAGATAGAAGTCGTACATGCGAGACACGCTCGGCACCGAAATGTCTATGCCTTGCGGTGCCCAGGCGGGACGCTCCATCGATGTCTCCAACAAGTCGCCACGGCGGTCCGGCCATGTTCATGGTCAGTGTGGACCAGAGGCTACTGATCGACCGCCAAGAGAGCGAGCGGAAACGGAAATTAGCCGTCCGTTATTGGTCACACACCAGTGGCATGTGCAACCGGCCCGTCGCTGCGTGTGACATTCCCCGACGGCTCCGTCGGCGCGGGTCCTTCGAGGGGCAATCGGGCCCGGCCGGCGGAAGGCCGGGAGACACCGCGTCCCGAACCGGAATGCCGTTGTTTCCGGGCTCCGTATCGTCTCGCCGCGTCGCCGTTCGCCACCGCGCACGTCGCCGTGGCACCCGCCCTCGTCCCGGGGTGACCGGCCGGACCGTTCCCGCCGTCCGGCCCGACGGGCCGGTGTGCCGCACGGGTCCGCGATCCGCCCGCGCGAGCGTCCCGCGGGGAACGAAGTCCCCCTGAAAGCATCCCGGTTCACGCGGGAGAGGAATCGGCACGGGTGTCGCCGCCCGGCCGCGTGCCCGGCCCCACGAGGGCATAACCCCTTCCGTCAGGGGGAGTTCAAGGTTTTCCCTCGGCCGCAACCCACTTGACGTTCATGTCCCTCCATCAGGGGAATCCCGCCCGTCCTCGGCGCGGCGTACGACCGGCAGGACCATGCTCGCCGTCGTGTACGGATCCCTCATAGCGCGGCTCACGGCGGCCGTGGTGCTCCTCTGGCTGTCGGCCGCACCCTCACCGGCGATGGCGGACAGTTGCGCGTACGCCGTCGTCGGGGACGGCGGCGGAAGTTCGGCGGTCGCCGTGGCGGGCGGCGATCGCTGCCGGCCGGGCCCGGTACCCGAGCCGTCCCCGTCGCCCACACCGCCGCCGCCCTCGCCCTCACCGTCCCCACCGCCGGCGTCCCCACCGCCTCCGGCGTCGACGCCGCGGGTGCGCCCGGCGTCGACGCCCCCACCGCTCCCGGCCCCGTCCCGCCCAAGGCTTGAGCCCGTGCCGCCGTCGCCGTCACCCACCCCCGCCGTGCGCTCCGCACCGCCCACGCCCCGGCCCGCCGCCCTCCCCCACTACCGGCGGCCGGTCCGGCAGGTCCCTCGGCACGGCCCCTCCCTGGTGACCCTCACTCTGCTGATCACGGCTCCCGCGGTGTTCGCCGTCGCCGTCCTGCGTCCCCGCTCCCGCTGAGCTCCGGAGAAACTCATGTCGGAATGGCTCGTTCTCGCCCTCGCGATGGTCGCGGTCACCGCCGTGGTCCTGACCATCGCCGTACTGAACAACCGTCGGGTCGGCGTGGACGACGACCCGTCCCAAACCCCTGATGTGATCGAGTACATGACGATGATGATCGGTGTGGTCTACGCCATTGTCCTGGGCCTCGCGATCGCCGGCGTCTGGGAGGGCCGCAGCTCCGCCCAGGAGTACGTACGCCAGGAGGCCCAGGCCCTGCACGAGGTGAGCGCCCGCTCCTCGGTGTATCCGGCCGAGGTGCGCACACGCATCCGCACCGATGTCAACGCCTATGTGAGCCATGTTGTCCACCAGGAGTGGCGGACGATGGCCGAACACGGCTCCCTCGACGCCGAAGGGACCCGGCTCCTGGCCCGGGTGCGCGCCGACGTCACCGACTACCGGCCGAATGACGACCACGAGAGGGAGGCCTACCAGCCGCTTGTCGATCAGGTCGCCGCCGTCGACGACGCCCGCAGCGCACGCGGGCAGAGCGCCGGAGCCACCATGCCGGGTGTCGTCTGGTTCGGCCTGATCATCGGGGCGCTGGTGACCGTGGGGCTGATCTTCACCCTGCAGATCCGCAGAACCTTCCGCGAACTGCTGCTGGCCGGGCTCTTCAGTGTTCTGATCGCCTTTCTGCTCTTCCTCATCTGGGACTTCGACACGCCCTTCGGCCGGGGCATCTCGGCCACCGCGGCGCCGTTCCTCGACCTGTTCCCGGAGGCGGCGGGCGGCTGAGGACGGTCCCCCGTGCGACGGCGCGGTGCGCCGCACGGGGGACAGCGGTGCCCCGTGCGGCGCACTGCGATCGACGACGGTGGACGCGACTCCTAGCGTTCGGTGCGTCGAGGTGCATGTCTGACGCTCCGTGGAAACCCGTTCCGCGACTGCTCCTCGGGGACTCGGAGGACACACCCATGCGCGCGATAGACGTCGCACCCGTCGTCCTGCTGGGCGCCGCCGCCTACGCCCTGACCGCTCCGGCCGCGACCGCGTACGCCGAGGGTCCGGGAGGCGCGTCCTCCACGACCGGATACACCGTCACTCCGTCGGTGGTCGCGCCGGGGAGCCAGGTCGTCCTGGCCGCCCGGGGGTGCTCTGCAACAGCCACGGCAGGCTCCGGAGTGTTCGACACGGTCACCATTCCCCCCGGTGGCACCGCGGCGGCCACGGTCGACCGGGACGCGAGACCCGGCGTCGCCCACGAGGTGACGTTCATCTGCGACGCGTCGCCCGCCGCCACGGTCGCGGTCGCCATCGTGGTCGGTCCCGCCCCGGGCGCCCCGGCCACCGCCGCCGCGGTACGGGGCGGGCGGGGCGGCGACACCGACCGGACGCGCACCGCCGAGGTGGCCGCGGGAACGGCGGCGGCGGTCGTCACCGCCACCGCCGCCGTCCACGTGGTGCGTCACCGCAAGGAGAGCCGTCCGCGCTGAGGGCAGGACAGCGCGGTTCGACACGCCCCTCGCCCCGGGACCTCCACCAGGTCCCGGGGCGAGGGGCGTGTCGGACCGGTCACCGACGCCGCGGCACGGTGATCCGGTAGCCGTCGTCGAGCAGTTCCGGCAGGTACCGTCGCAACGCCGCCACGCTCTGTGAACGGTCTCCCCCGGCGTCGTGCGACAGCACCACGACACCGGGCGCCGCGCCCGCCCGGACCCGGCGGACGATGGCTCCGGCACCGGGCCGCGTCCAGTCCAGGGTGTCGACGGTCCAGGCCATCGGCTCCATGCCGAGTTCGGCGCCGGTCTCGAAGGAGCACCGGTTCCACGCCCCGTACGGTGCCCGGTACCAGGACGGTGGAGCGCCGGTGGCCCGCTCGATCACGTCGCTGGTACGGCCGAGCTCGTCGCGCACCCCCGCCCGGGAGAGCCTGGTGACCAGCGGATGGCTCCAGGAGTGGTTGCCGATGGTGTGGCCGTCGGCGGCGATCGCCCGCACCAGGTCGCGGTTGTCGTCGGCCATCTCGCCGCAGACGAAGAACATCGCGCGGACATCGTGCTCGCGCAGTGTCGCCAGGATGTGCGGTGTGTGGATCGGGTCGGGACCGTCGTCGAAGGTCAGCACCATGGCCCGGCCGATCTCGGGCAGCGCCTCGAACGGCCGGGTGCGGACCGGTGGCGCGGCGGGCCGGAAACGCGGCGCGGCGCCGCCCGTCATGGGACTCAGCCGGTACCCGGAGGACCGTGTCCGGAGGTCCGCGGGCGGCCCCGCGGCCCCCTTCGGAGGCCTTGCGGGCTGCCGGAACGGCGTTCCGGCCGGATCCGCCGCGATCACCCGCACGGCACCGGCCGTCCCGAGCCCGGCGGCAAGCCGCAACAGCGTCCTGCGCCCCGGCAGCCTCTGATCGTTCGTCATGACCAACAGCTCGCACGTCCGTCGCCCCGGACCGGTGAACGACACCGGTGGCCGGCCGTTTTGCACCCCATGGGGGTACTGCCCATGAGGCAACCGGCGCGCGCCACCCCGCCGTGCCCTCGTCGGGGCCGATTCCGTGAACGGATAGCCTCACTGCCGTGACAGATCAGCAGCGCAGTATGTTCGAACGCGGCACAGATGGACCGAAAGTGATCGTCGCTGGACTGGACGGGTCCGACTCCTCCATGCGTGCCGCCGCGTACGCGGCGGGGCTCGCCCGTCGGCAGGGCGCCGTGCTCGCCCTCGTCTACGTCCAGCCCGTGATCCCCGCCGGTGCGGCGCTGGGCGCCCCGGTCGCCGACACGACGGGGGAGGTCGCGGAGAGCCTGGTGAACGAGATCCGGGAGGCGACGGAGCGGATGAAGGACATATGGAACGTGCGCTGGGAGTTCCACACCTTCCGCGGTGACCCGTACAACGGGCTCGTGACGGCGGCGGACGAGCTGAAGGCCGACGCGGTCGTCGTGGGTGCCTCGGAGTCGGCGGGACACCGGTTCATCGGCTCGGTGGCGGTACGGCTGGTGAAGGCGGGCCGTTGGCCCGTCACGGTGGTCCCGTAGCCGTCGCGGAAGCCTTGCCCCGCCCCGACGGCACGCCGTCTTTCGTCCCGGCTCCGCCTGGGCCATCATGAGCGCCCGTCAGCGACAGCCGTCAGCGAAGAGGTGGGTCATGGCCAGGCTCCGGGTGGGCGAGGGCGTGCTGCGCCGCAAGCCGATCGAGCAGATCGACGAGAAGGGGCCGGCCGGGGACACCACCACTCAGCTCACCCGGACACTCGGCCTCTGGCAGCTCACCGCGATCGGGGTCGGCGGCATCATCGGCGCGGGTATCTTCACCCTCGCCGGAACGGTCGCGAACGGCACCGCCGGTCCGGCGGTCCTGATCTCCTTCCTGATCGCGGGGGTGGCGAGCGCCGCGGCGGCGTTCAGCTACGCGGAGTTCGCGGGCCTGATCCCCAAGGCAGGGTCCGCCTACACCTACGGATACGCGGTGCTCGGCGAGCTGGTCGGCTGGTTCATCGGCTGGGACCTGCTGCTGGAGTACACGGCGATCGTCGCGGTGGTCGCGATCGGCATCTCCGGGTACTTCGGTTTCCTGCTCGGCGAGGTCGGGCTCGACCTGCCGAAGTGGATGCTGGGCGCTCCGGGCACCGGCGACGGCCACCGGGTGGACCTGTTCGCGGCGCTGCTCTGTCTGCTCGTCGCGTACCTCCTGACCCTCGGCATCAAGAACGCCGCCCGCTTCGAGACCGTCGTGGTCGTACTGAAGGTCCTGGTCGTCCTGCTCGTCGTCGGGGTCGGCGTGTTCCACATCAACACCGCCAATTACCATCCGTTCTTCCCCTTCGGCGTGAGCGGTGTCTTCACCGGGGCGGCCACCGTCTTCTTCGCCGTGTTCGGTTACGACGCCATGTCGACCGCCGCCGAGGAGTCCAAGGACGCCCAGCGGCACATGCCGAAGGCGATCCTGTACTCGCTCGCGATCTCCATGGTGCTCTACGTGGCGGCCTGCCTGGTGCTGACGGGGATGCAGAGCTACCAGGACATCGACCCGGAGTCCGGCTTCTCCACCGCCTTCAAGTCGGTGGGACTCAGCAGCCTCGCCGACGTGATCGCGGTGGGCGCGATCATCGGCATCCTCACGGTGATGTTCACCTTCATGCTCGGGGTGACCCGGGTGTGGTTCTCGATGAGCCGTGACGGGCTGCTGCCGAAGTGGTTCGCCAAGACCCACCCGACCCGGCACGTGCCGACGCGGGTGACCTGGATCGTCGGCGGGGCGTCGGCGGTCATCGCCGGGTTCCTGCCGATCGGCGAGGCCGCGGAACTGACGAACATCGGCATTCTGCTGGCGTTCGTCGTGGTGTGCATCGCGGTGATCGTGCTGCGCTACAAGCAGCCCGGTCTGCCGCGCACGTTCCGCACCCCGGGCATGCCGTTCGTTCCGGCCCTGGGCGTGGTGTTCTCCATCTGGCTGATCACCTTCCTGCAGTGGCAGACATGGGTGCGGTTCGTGGTCTGGTTCCTGGTCGGACTGGTGATCTACTTCGGGTATTCGTACCGGAAGTCGGAGTTGGCCGGGGCGTCGCGAAAGGACGCGCGCTGACCGGCGCGGCCGGTCGCCGGTACCCGGTCGCGCCCCCGCGCCGGCCGCCCGCCGTCGTTCGTGACCCCGCCCGTCGTCCGTCGGACCGTTCACCGCACCATTCGCCGCACTGTGCGACCGCTCGTCGCACGGCACCGCTCTTCGCCTGTTCCCGGGCGCCCCGATGCGTTCGGATACGCCAGTCGGCAGGGAAGCGGCAGGGGCCACTGCGGGGAAGGGCGTTCATCATGACCACCACGACGACGGACGAGCGGGCCCTCGCGGATCTTCAGCGGGAGCACGGCCCCGCCCTGTTCCGTTTCCTGCTCGGCCTGACCTTCGGCGACCGGCAGCGCGCCGAGGATCTGCTCCAGGAGACGCTGGTACGGGCCTGGCAGCACCCGGAGGCGTTCGACGCCCCCTACGCGTCGATGCGTCCCTGGCTCTTCACCGTCGCGCGGCGCCTGGCGATCGACGCGCGCCGGTCGCGGCAGGCCCGGCCCGTCGAGGTCGGTGACGTGGTGCTGGAGACCGCCGCGGAGGAGGAGGACAGCGCCGAGGCCACGGTCTCGGCCCTCGACGTGCGGGAGGCGGTGCGCGCCCTCGGTCCGGAGCACCGGGCGGTCCTCGTCCACATGTACTTCCGCGGGCTGAGCGTCGGCGAGACGGCACAGGCCCTCGGCATTCCGCCGGGCACGGTCAAGTCTCGGTCCTACTACGCGCTGCGCCGGCTCTCCCGCAGTCTGCCGGGCTACTCCAGCAGTTCGTCACCGTCCAGCAGCGCGAGCAGTGACGCCGCCTGCGCGACCTCCACGTAGTCGGCTGCGCAGGAGTCGCAGGTCCCGAGGTGGCGGGTGACGGCACCGGTCTCGGCGGCCGTGAGCGCGTCGAGGACGTAGGCACCGAGCAACTGCCGCACGTGCGGGCCCTCCCGGGGATCGGCGGTCATCGCATCCTCGTGTCGTGGGCGGATCGGTTCGTAACGGATCCTGTCCTTCTGGCCACGCGCGCCGGGCTCCCCCGGTTCAATGCTCCCTGGAGCCCGGTACCGAGAAGAGGAAGAGGCGAGACGGGATGCGCCCGGAACGTCAGGACGGAACCAGCGGGGGCGGGCCGCTGGTTCCGATGGCCTGGATGTACGCCGAATACGTCGCCGACGAACTGCTGCGGACCGGCGATCTGATGGAACCGTGCACACTGGAGTACCGGGCGGGCCGCGACGCACTCGCGCTGACGGTCTTCCTGTCCGACGTCAGCCACCCCGATGGCGGGTCCGCGGGTGCCCTGCCCGTGATCCGGATCGACGAGTTGCTGCTGTTGACGGCGTACGGCGCGGCCTGGCGCGGCTGGGTCCGTGAACGGCTCGGCACCCTGGAGGACGGACCGGGGCGGACCGGCGGCGGGCCCGGTCCGGATGCCGCACTGGCCCGTGCGGCCTGGCGGTGGCTGGAGGAGACCGAACTGCTCGCGGCCGACCTCGACGCGATCGGTTCGCCGCCCCGTGAACCGTCCGGGGACGACGAGGGTGCGCAGGGGTCGGCCCAGGTGTGGACACCGGCCTGGCAGCTGGGCCTGCCGCTCGGGCACCTGGCGGTCCAGCTCCACTGACCGCCGGCCGGTCCGGTGGTCAGGAACCGTGCACCCCCGCGCGGTACTTCGGCAGCCGCACCGTGATCTTCATCCCGGCACCGATGCCCGTCTCGATGACGAGTCCGTAGTCGTCCCCGTACACCTGGCGCAGCCGTTCGTCGACGTTCGGCAGACCGATGCCGGCGGACCGGCCGCCCTCGCCGCGCAGGATGTGGCGCAGGCGTTCGGGGTCCATTCCGGCTCCGTCGTCCTCGATGACGACCTCGGCCTCCGAGCCCGCGTCGAGTGCGCGGATGGTGATACGGGTCGCGGTCCGGGCCGGCCTGCCGGTACCGGGGGCCCGGGAGGGGGTGACCGCTCCTTCGAGTCCGTGCTTGACGGCGTTCTCGACCAGGGGCTGGAGGCAGAGGAACGGCAGTGCGACGGGCAGCACCTCGGGGGCGACCTGGAGGGTGACCGAGAGGCGTTCGCCGAACCGGGCCCGGACGAGCGCGAGGTACTGATCGATGGAGTGGAGTTCGTCGGCGAGGGTGGTGAAGTCGCCGTTGCTGCGGAACGAGTAGCGGGTGAAGTCGGCGAACTCCAGGAGCAGTTCACGGGCCTTCTCGGGGTCGGTGCGGACGAACGAGGCGATGGCGGCGAGCGAGTTGAAGATGAAGTGCGGGGAGATCTGTGCCCGCAGTGCCCTGATCTCCGCCTCGATGAGCCGGGTGCGGGAACGGTCGAGTTCGGCGAGTTCCAGCTGCACACAGACCCAGCGGGCGACTTCGCCGGCCGCCCTCGCCAGCACCGCCGACTCGCGGGGGGCGTAGGCGACGAGGGTGCCGAGGACCCGATGGTCGACGGTGAGGGGGACGGCGACGGCCCAGCGCAGGGGGCAGTCGACATCGTCGCACTCGCTGGTGAAGGCGGTGCCGCGAGCACTGTCGAGGAGGTCCCGCACCCGGTCCATGACCTGCCTGCCGTGGTGTTCGCCCTCGCCGTCCCAGACGAGCACCCGGTCACGGTCGGTGAGGCAGAGGGCTTCGGTGCCGAGCAGGGAACGGAGCCTGCGGGCGGCCTTGCGGGCGCTCTCCTCGGTGAGGCCCGCGCGCAGGGGGGGTGCGGCGAGGGAGGCGGTGTGGAGGGTTTCGAAGGTGGCGTGCTCGACGGGGGTGCCGATGTCGCTCGGGCGGGCCGTGCGGGCGGTGCGGCGGCCGAGCAGGAAGCCCGCGACCGGCAGCAGCAGGACGAGCACGACGAGAGCCGCGCATCCGGCCCCGGTCATCGCTGTCTCCCCGAGGTGAGTGCCTCCGGCAGATGGAAGCGGGTCATGGCGGCGTTCGTTCCGGGGGGTATCCGGCCGGGCGTGGCCAGGGACACCAGGACCATGGCGAGGAAACCTACGGGCACCGACCAGACGGCGGGCCAGGCGAGCAGTGCGTGCGGCCAGCCGGGCGGGCGCACCGCGCCGCTGACGGTGATCGCGACGGACAGGAACGCGGAGCCGCCGCCGAGGAGCAGCCCGGCGATCGCGCCGGGCGGGGTGAGCCGCCGCCACCAGATCCCGAGGACCAGCAGCGGGCAGAAGGAGGACGCGGAAACGGCGAACGCCATGCCCACCGAGTCGGCCACCGGCACCCGGCTGACCAGCAGCGAACCGGTGAGCGGTACGCACATGGCGAGCACGGTGGCCAGTCGGAAGTTCCGTACGCCCCGGGAGGGGAGCACATCCTGCGTGATGACCCCGGCGACGGCCATCGTGAGACCGGACGCGGTCGACAGGAACGCCGCGAAGGCACCGCCCGCGATGAGCGCGCCGAGCAGGTCCCCGCCGGTCCCGCCGATGAGTCTGCCGGGCAGCAGCAGGACGGCGGCGTCCGCGTCCCCGCCGTGGATCAGTTCGGGGGCGTACAGCCTGCCCAGGGCCCCGTAGACCGGTGGCAGCAGGTAGAACACGCCGATGAGGGCCAGAACGGCGACGGTCGTGCGGCGGGCGTCGCGGCCGTTGGGACTGGTGTAGAAGCGCACGACGACGTGCGGCAGGCCCATGGTGCCGAGGAAGGTGGCGATGATCAGGCCATAGGTGGCGTACAGCGGGTGGTCGGCGCGGAAGACCGAGAGGTGGTCGTCGAAGGTGACGCGGGGCCGTCCGTCGCCCTGCCAGGCAAGGACCAGGAAGATCGCGGGAACGAGGAGGGCGGTCAGCTTCAGCCAGTACTGGAACACCTGAACGAAGGTGATGGACCGCATGCCTCCGGCGGCGACGGCGGCGACGACGACGACCGCCACCAGGACGTCGCCGAGGCGGCCGGGCGCACCGGTGAGGATCTTGAGGGTCAGCCCCGCGCCCTGGAGCTGCGGCACCAGGTACAGCCAGCCCGCGGCGACGACGAGGACGCTGACCATGCGGCGCACCCGCCGCGATTCCAGCCGCCCCTCGGCGAAGTCGGGCAGGGTGTACGCCCCGGACCGGCGCAGCGGTGCCGCGACGAAGACCAGCAGCACCAGGTAGCCGGCGGTGTACCCGACCGGGTACCAGAGCATGTCGGGTCCGTGCACGAGCACCAGGCCCGCGATGCCGAGGAAGGAGGCGGCGGAGAGGTACTCGCCGCTGATCGCCGCGGCGTTGAGCCGGGGCCGCACGGTGCGCGAGGCGACGTAGAAGTCGGAGGTGGTGCGGGAGATCCGCAGTCCGAACCCGCCGACGAGGACGGTCGCGGCGACGACGACGGCGACGGCCGTCACCGCGTACGTACGGCTCACTGCGCGGGGCGGCCTTCCACGAGCCGGGCGAAGTCTCGTTCGTTGCGCTCGGCGCGTCGCACGTACCACCAGGCGGCCAGGGTCAGCGGCGGATACGCGGCGAACCCGAGGGCCGCCCACACCAGGGCGTCGCTGCTCAGGGCCTCGAAGACCAGCGGAAGCGTGCCCACGACGACGGCGAGCACGGCGAACACGGTTATTCCGGCCCGTAGTTGACTGCGCATCAGCGAACGGACGTAGGCGCCGCCGAGCGCGGTCTGCTCGTCGATCTCCGACTGGGTGCGGTAGCGCGGCAGCGGGCGCACCCGCCGGGGCTCCCCCGTCACCACTTCGCGCCGGGGTGTGGGCTCTGCGGACATGGGCCCGGAGTGTACGCAGCACCGGGCCGCCGTGGGAAGGGGGTTGGCCCCTGGTCGGCCCTGGTCAGCGGCCGGTCCGGCGCATGAGCAGATCTCTCAGGGCGCGGCTGTGGCGGCGGCTCACCGCGAGTTCCGCGGTGCCGATGCGCACACTCATGCTGCCCGCGTCGAGGCGTAGTTCGTCGATCCGGCCCAGCGCGACGAGGTGGCGGCGGTGGATGCGTACGAAGCCCCGGGAGCGCCAGCGCTCCTCCAGTGTGGTGAGCGGGACCCGGACGAGGTGGCTGCCGGTGGCGGTGTGCAGCCGGGCGTAGTCGCCCTGGGCCTCGGCGTAGGCGATGTCGTCGATGGGGACGAACCGGATCACTCCGCCGAGCTCCACGGGTATCTGGTCACCGGCGGTGTCCAGTACCGGCGCGGAGCGGTCGCCGACCTGTTCGGCCACGCGGCGGACCGCCTCGGCGAGGCGTTCGCGGCGCACGGGTTTGAGGACGTAGTCGACGGCCTTGAGGTCGAAGGCCTGGACGGCGAAGCCCTCGTGGGCGGTGACGAAGACGATGAGCGGCGGCGCCGCGAATCCGGCCAGCAACTGGGCGACGTCGAGACCGGTGAGGCCGGCCATGTGGATGTCGAGGAAGACGACGTCGAGGGCGGTGGGGTCGTCGGGTCCCGCGTCGACGGCGCCGCCGATCCGGCGCAGCGCCTCGGTGGCGCCCGAGGCGCCCTCGGCGCTGCGGATGCGGGGATCGGCGCGCAGGAGGTAGAGGAGTTCCTCCAGTGCGGGTTCTTCGTCGTCGACGGCGAGTACGCGCAGCATGGGCGGAGTGTAGAACGTGTGTGGGGGTGCCGGGCCGTCGACGGAGCCTGCCGTCCGGCCCCGGGGCGGGAGCCGGTGGCCGGGCCGGGTCATTTGAGGAGTCGGGAGAGCCTGCGGTCGGCAAGCGGTCTGCCGCCGGTCTGGCAGGTCGGGCAGTACTGGAGCGAGGAGTCGCTGAAGGACACCTCCCGGATGGTGTCCCCGCACACGGGGCACGCCTCACCGGTGCGTCCGTGGACGCGCATCGCGCTCCGCTTCTCGGCCTTGAGCTGCCCGGCCGCCAGCCCGCCGGAGCGGACGACCGCGTCGCGGAGCGTGGTGCGCAGCGCGGTGTGGAGCAGGGTGATCTCGTCGTCGGTGAGGCTCGTGGTGAGCTTGTACGGCGACATCTTCGCGGCGTGCAGGATCTCGTCGCTGTAGGCGTTGCCGATGCCCGCGATCAGCGACTGGTCGCGCAGGGCGCCCTTCACCCGCCGGTTGTCCCGCGCGAGCAGTGCGGCGAGCGCGTCGCGGTCGAAGGAGTCGTCGAGCGGGTCCGGGCCCAGCCGGGCGATGCCGGGGACCTCGGCCGGGTCGTGCACCAGGTGTACGGAGAGGCGTTTGGTGCTGCCCGCCTCGGTGAGGTCGAAGCCGTCGCCGCCGATCAGGACGGTGCGCAGGGCCAGGGGCCCCTTGCCGGGGCGGGGCGGGGCCGCGGGGAAGGCGTCCTGCCACCGCAGCCAGCCGGCCCGGGCGAGATGGGTGATCAGGTGCAGCGGCCCCGCCTCGATGTCCAGGAACTTGCCGTGCCGGGCGACGCCGGTGACCGCGGCGCCGTGCAGGGCGGTCAGGGGCGGGTCGTACGTCTTGAGGACGCTGACGGCGAGCGGCAGGACGCGGTCGATCTCCCTCCCGGTCAGGCGGCCGTCGAGGAAGATCCGCAGCGCTTCGACCTCCGGCAGTTCGGGCATGGTTCCAGACTGCCGGACGCGTCGGCCGGTCGCTCGTCAGAGCCCGTACACGCGCTCGGCCGTGGTGGCGAGGACGCGGCCGCGCTCGTCGGCGGTCAGCGAACCGGTGAGGGCGTGTGCCGTGTCGACCACCTCTTCGTACGTCGCGGCGAGTCGGCACACCGGCCAGTCGGAGCCGAACATCAGCCGGTCGGGGCCGAAGGCGTCGAGGACGGTGTCGGCGAAGGGGCGCAGGTCGCTCACCGTCCAGGAGTCCCAGTCGGCCTCGGTGACCAGGCCGGAGAGCTTGCACACGGTGTTGGGGAGGGCGGCGAGGGCGCGCAGGTCGTCGGCCCAGGGGCGCGGTTCACCGGCGGCGACGGGCGGCTTGCCCGCGTGGTCGAGCACGAAGGTCAGCCCGGGCAGCCGGGCGGCGGCCTCGACGACGGCGGGCAGTTGGCGCGGCCGGACGACGACGTCGTGGACGAGTCCGGCGTCGGCGACGGCACGCAGTCCGCGCAGGACGTCGGGGCGCAGCAGCCATCGGGGGTCGGGCTCGTCCTGGACCTGGTGGCGGATGCCGACGAGGCGGTCGCCGCCGGGCAGTTCCCGCAGTGCGGCGAGCGTGTCGGGGACGTCGGGGGCGGTCAGGTCGCACCAGCCGACGACACCGGCGACCAGGTCTTCGGCGTGGGCGAGGGCCAGGAGTTCGGGGGTCTCCCCGGGGACGGTGACGGTCTGGACGAGGACGGTGGCGCACACTCCGGCGGCGCGCGCCTCGGGCTCCAGGTCGGTGAGGGCGAAGGTGCGCCGCAGGGGTGCGAGTGCCTCGCCGGTGATCCATTCCTGGTCGCGGACCGACAGGTCCCAGACGTGGTGGTGCGCGTCGACGACGCGGTCGGGGCCGGTGGTCATGTCACAGCTCCCAGACGACCGGGAGACCGGCCGCGGCCCCGTCCGGCGAGTAGTCGTGCGCGACGTCGAGGAGCTCGGCCATGCGCGCCTGCCAGACGACGTTGGCCGGGAGCGCGTCCAGTTCGGCCAGGAGCGCGGCGTAGTCGTCGCAGTCGATGACGTGGAAGAGGTGGGTGCCGCTGCGCCAGATCGTCCAGGAGGTGGCCCCGGCCGCCCGGATCGCGGCGGTGAGTTCCGCCGGGACCTCGCGGTGCGCGGCCTCGTACTCCTCGACGCGGTCGGCGCGGACCTCGGTGTGCAGGGCGATTCTCATGTCAGTGTCCGTCCTCGGTCAGCAGTCCCTCGGCGCGCAGTTCGGCCCAGAGGTCGTCGGGTATCGGGCGGCGGAGGAGGGCCGCCGCGTCGCGGACCTCGTCCGGGGAGCGGGCACCGACGAGCACTCCGGCGACGGCGGGGTGGGCGAGCGGGTAGTGGAGGGCGGCGGCTCTCAGCGGGACGCCGTGGCCCTCGGTGACGGCCTTGATGCGCAGGGCCCGGTCCAGCAGGGTCAGAGGTGCTGCCGCGTAGTCGTACGTGGCGCCGGGGCGGGGGTCGGCGAGCAGCCCGGAGTTGAACACCCCACCGATGACGACCCCGCGCCCGCGGGCGGCCGCCTCGGGCAGCAGTTCGGTGAGGGCCGACTGGTCGAGGAGGGTGTGGCGGCCCGCGCAGAGCACGACGTCGACATCGGTGTCGCGCAGGAAGCGGGTGAGCAGGGCGGTCTGGTTCATCCCGGCGCCGATGGCTCCGACGACGCCCTGTGCGCGCAGCCTCTCCAGCTCCGGGTAGGCCTCGCCGAACGCGGCCTCGGCGTGGTCGTCGGGGTCGTGCAGGTAGGCGATGTCGACGCGGTCGAGGCCGAGGCGTTCCAGGCTGTCGCCGATGCTGCGTCGTACGCCCTCGGCGCTGAAGTCCCAGCGGCGGCGGTGGGTGGCCGGTACGGCGAAGCCCTCGGAGAGGCCGCCGGACGGGTCCGCGGGGGTGGGACTTCCGGAGGGCAGCGGGTCGAGCACCCGGCCCACCTTGGTGGAGAGCACGTACGCGTCGCGGGGTCTGCCGCGCAGGGCCTCGCCGAGGCGTCGTTCGGAGAGGCCGAGTCCGTAGTGGGGCGCGGTGTCGAAGTAGCGGACGCCCTCGTCCCAGGCGGCGTCCACGGCCGCGGCGGCCCGGTCGGGGGCCACGGCGGCGAAGAGGTTGCCGATGGCAGCCGCTCCGAAGGACAGCTCGGTGACCTCGACCGCACTGTTCCCGAGCCTGTTGCGCCGCATGGATCCGTCGCCCTCCCCCGTGATCATGTCCCGCATACAGCGAATATTCATCGGATCACTTGGGGGCGTCAACCTCTCAGGCGGCACTGATCACCGGGGCTTCTCGGAAAATTCCAGGCAATCTGTCCGATCTATGACGTTCAATGGGCGTGAAAACGCGAAGGGCGCTCGACGGCGCGAGGACGCGGGTCGCTCACTCGGGCGGCAGCAGCGTGAGCAGCTCCGCCACCTCGTCGCCGGCACGGACCGCCAGCCGTTCCAGGTCCGGCAGCGCCTTCCCGTCGGCCACCAGCCCGACGTGCACCCGCCCGCCGTACGTGGACAGCGCGACGGCGAGTGCCTGGCCCCGTGCCAGCGGCGCCATCGGGTACACCGCGCGCAGCGGGCAGCCGCCGAGCGAGAGGGCCGAGCGCGGCAGCGGCACGCTGGTGACCAGGACGTCGAACAGCATCCGGGCCGCGCCACCGGCGATCGGCGCCCCGAAACGATGGGCCAGCGACGGCAGTTGATCGGCGAGCACGGCGACCGCGCCGGCTCCGCGCAACGGCCCCGCGGACTTGTTCCGGTCCATGGCCGCGCGGACGCGACCGAGCCGTCTCCAGGGGTCGGGTTCACGCACGGGCAGTCCGAGCAGGTAGCCGGAGAGCCTGTTCCCGGTCGCGGCGGCCCGACCCGGCCGGCGTCGCGAGACCGGAACGAGTGCGCGCGGGTCGTCGGCGGGCAGCGACTCCCCCCGCTCCAGCATCCAGCGGCGCAGCGCCCCGGCGACGATGCCCAGCAGGACGTCGTTGACCGTGCCCCCCGCGGCCCGGCGGATGCGCCGGACGGCGGCGAGGTCCAGATCGGCGGTGGCCAGTCGCCGGGTGCCGCTGGACCGCGCGGTGAGCGCGGGCACGCCTCGCGGGTCCAGCCGGCTGGCACGCACCATGGACGCCCCGACGCCCAGAGCCCGCCCGAGATCCTCGATCCGTCCCAGTGCCAGGCCCGCCACCTGGCGCGGGCCCGGCATCCAGGAACGGGGCGGGACCGCACGCGCCCGGACCGACGGGGCACCACCCCGGGGCCGGTCGGCGAGCGGGGCGATCTCGTCGAAGATCCCGGCGCCGATGGCGACCGCGCGCATGCCGTCGGCGAGCGCGTGGTGGAGCTTGACGAGAACGGCGAACGGACCGCCGTCCGGGCTGCCGATCACGTACATCTGCCAGGGCGGCCTGCCTCGTTCCAGGGGCCGTTCCATCAGCTCACCGGCGAGCCGGGTGGCGTCCGCGAGAAATCCGGCATCGCCGCACCGCGCCCATGGCCGGCCCGTCGTCACCCGCTCGATGTGGTGGCGTACGTCGATGTCCTTGTCCGTGAACCAGGCGGCGCCGCCGACCGGCAACAGGACGTCCCTGACCCGCATCCGCAGCCGGGGGATCGCCTCGGTGCGGGCGGCCAGCAGGTCCACGACGGTTCCGGGGCCGGCGGCGCCCTCCGGGCCGGTGGCCGGGGAGAAGACGGCGAGCGCGCCGAGGTGCATGGGGTGGGTGTCGGATTCGAGGTGCCAGAAGGCCAGGTCCAGCGGTGTCAGGAGTTCGGTGCCCAACGGGTCCCCATGTCATCGGCGGACGAAGACGAACGGAGTCGCTCTCGGAAACGCGACCGGAAGCACGGCAGGACGACCCACCGATCCGGAGTCAATCGCTTTCGGTCAATCGCGGTCAAGCACCGACATATGATCTTCTTCCGCGACCGCGAGACGGAGGAAGGGCCGCCACGTTCCGAGGGGCCGGCCCCGGCCCAGGGGCTGTCACGCACCCGGCCCGGTCGCACACAGCCCCGGTCCCGTTCCGGCGGTCAGTCCCGTTCCGGGATGACGAACTCGCTCCACACGCACTTTCCGGTACCGCGCGACTCCACTCCCCAGAGGTCCGCGAGCCGGTCCACCAGCATCAGCCCCCGGCCCGAGACCCCCGTCTCCCCCGCGTCCCTGCGGCGGGGCAACGCACTGGAACGGTCCTCGACATCGACGCGCAGACGTCGCTCGGGGCCGGTGAGCACCCGGATCGTGACGATCGCCCCACCGTCCGTGTGCATGAGCGCGTTCGTGATCAGCTCGTCGGCGGCGAGTTCGATCTCGTCGGCCCGTACCCCGGCGCCCCAGGCCCGCACCGCCGCCCGGATCATGTGCCGCGCGGCGCTCAGCGCCTCCGACTCGCCCTGGGCTACGTGCTGCTGGAGCCGACCGCCGGGCTGGGGCGCGTGCGCCGCCTCGCGGCCCAGCAGCAGCACCGCCACGTCGTCCTCCCCACCGCGGTCGTCGACCGCCTCGCAGAGCTGGTCGGCGAGCTTCTGGAGATCCCGGGGCCCCGTACGCACCAACGACGTCAGCAGGTGCATGCCCTCGTCGAGATCGGCGCCGGGCAGTTCGACAAGACCGTCGGTGAACAGCACCAGCGCCTGCCCCGGGTCCAGCTCCACCGTGCCGACCGGGTACTCCAGCCGTCCGAACTCGGCGGAGAGCCCCAGCGGCAGCCCGCCCTCGGCGGGAAGCCTGCGGCAGTCGCCGTCGACGTCGCGCACCAGTGGGTCGACGTGACCGGCCCGGACCAGTTGCACCACCCCGGTCGTCAGATCCACCTCGGCATAGGTGCAGGTGGCGAAGCGGTCCGTGTCCAGTTCGTGAAGGAAGACGGACGCCCGGGCCATCACCGTCGCGGGACTGTGCCCCTCGGCCGCGTAGGCTCTCAGCACGATGCGCAGCTGCCCCATCACGGCCGCCGCGTGTGTGTCGTGGCCCTGCACGTCCCCGATGACCGCCCCCACCCGTCCGCCGGGGAGCGGGATGACGTCGTACCAGTCGCCCCCGATGTCCCGGCCCAGCCGGGCCGACCGGTAGCGCACCGCCACCTGCGCGCCCGGCACGTCGGGAATCCGGCGCGGCAGCATGGCCTGCTGGAGGCCCTCGGCGAGATCGTGCTCCTGCTCGTAGAGCATGGCCCGCTGAAGACTCTGGGCGATGGAGCTGCCGAGCGCGACCAGCAGATTGCGTTCGTCGTCGGTGAAGCCGCCCTTGTCGCTGTACAGCAGCCCGAGGGCGCCGATGGGCCGGGCCTGGGCGATCAGCGGCAGATAGGCGGCGGACGTGATGCCCAGGTGGCTGATGTGGGGCCACAGGATCGGGTAGGAGGCGGCGAAGTCCGCCGCCGATTCGATGAAACGGGGCGCGAGCGTGCGCACCACCTCACTCATCGGGTACGGCTCGTCCGTCCGGGTGTAGCGGGTGCCGGGGACGAACGAGCCCTCCGGGCCGTCCGCGACCAGGTGGATGCGTCCGGCCTCGATCAGCCCCACGACCAGACTGGTGGCGCCGAGGTGCGCCAGCCCCTGGGAGTTCCGCAGCACCTCGATGACGTCCCCGACCGTCCGCGCGTGGGCAAGCGCGGCCGTGGTGCCGTCCACGAGACTGGTGCGCCGTCGGCGCCGCCGGTCGAGGTCCTGCCGGACGGTGGCGTCGGAGAGCTCCTGGGTCGCGTCCCGGACGATGCCGATGATGCGCCGGGGGCGGCCGGTCCCGTCGCGGCGGATGAACCCCTGTGTGTGGGTCCATCGCAGGCTCCCGTCGCGTCTGAGGACCCTGAAGTACGCACCGTAGTTGCTCTCCCCGCTCTTGAGCGCCCGCGCGACCATGGCGTCCAGGCGCACCGCCTCGTCCGGCGGCACCCGCACCCCGAGCGACTCCGGCCGGTCGTCGTACTCCTCGGCCCGCAGATCGAACACGTCGAGCGCGGGCCGGTCCATGTGCATGAGGCCACTGTCGAGGTCCCAGTCGAAGCAGCCCATACGGTTCAGGGCGAGACTGAGATCCGGGTGGGCGGGCCAGTCGTCCGGGAGTGACAGGGCACCCGCTACCCGATCATCCATGTGGGTCACTCTGCCATCATTTGTCCGATTCTTCGAGCGAACGCCGCGCCCCCCGGGGGCTTCCGGGGCGGACACCCGGGGACGACGCGGGGCGGCGCGGCGAGCCGCCCGGAGCGGCGCCCGCCCGGAGGCGGCAGGTCAGGAACGGTTACCGTGTCCCATGAAGCTCGGTAAGCCGAGCCTTACAAGCTGGGGAGCAATACGCCGGGAGCCCGCCCTTCCCCTGCCCCCCAGCTCGTCACTTCGCCCTGCGTCCGCACCGCCCGCATCGGCCCGTTCTAAGGACCTGCACTCCATGACCCGCCCCGTCCGCGTCGCCATAGTCGGAGCCGGCCCCGCCGGAATCTACGCAGCGGACGCGCTGCTCAAATCCGAGGCCGCACAGGACCCGGGTGTTTCGATCGACCTGTTCGAACGGATGCCCGCCCCCTTCGGCCTGATCCGCTACGGGGTCGCCCCCGACCACCCGCGGATCAAGGGCATCGTGCAGGCGCTGCACCAGGTGCTCGACAAGCCCCAGCTTCGCCTGTTCGGCAATGTCGACTACCCCTCCGACATCGACCTGGACGACCTGCGGTCGTTCTACGACGCCGTGATCTTCTCCACCGGTGCCGACGCGGACCGCGCGCTCGACATCCCCGGCAGCGATCTGGACGGATCCCACGGCGCGGCCGACTTCGTCTCCTGGTACGACGGCCACCCGGACGTGCCGCGCACCTGGCCCCTGGAGGCCGAGAAGGTCGCCGTGCTCGGGGTCGGCAACGTGGCCCTGGACGTGGCGCGCGTCCTCGCCAAGACGGCGGACGAACTGCTGCCGACCGAGATACCCGCCAACGTCTACGACGGGCTCAAGGCCAACAAGGCCCTGGAGGTGCACGTCTTCGGCCGCCGCGGTCCGGCGCAGGCCAAGTTCAGCCCGATGGAGCTGCGCGAGCTGGACCACTCACCGAACATCGAGGTCATCGTCAACCCCGAGGACATCGAGTACGACAAGGGCTCGATCGAGACCCGGCGCAACAACAAGCAGGCCAACATGGTGGCCTCCACACTGGAGAACTGGGCCATCCGCGACGTGGGCGACCGCCCGCACAGGCTCTTCCTGCACTTCTTCGAGTCCCCGACGGAAATCCTCGGAGCGGACGGCCGGGTCGCCGGCCTGCGGACCGAGCGGACCGAACTGGACGGCACCGGCAACGTCCGGGGTACCGGGCAGTTCACCGACTGGGACGTGCAGAGCGTCTACCGCGCCGTGGGCTACTACTCGCAGGAGTTGCCCAAGCTCCCCTTCGACGTGACCTCCGGCACCGTGCCGCACGCCGCGGGGCGGGTCGTCGAGGGCGGGGAGCCGATGGCCTCGGTGTACGTCACCGGGTGGATCAAGCGCGGCCCGGTCGGCCTGATCGGCCACACCAAGGGCGATGCCAACGAGACGGTCGCCTGTCTGCTGGAGGACCGCGCCGCGGGCCGGCTGCCCGCCCCGGCCCGGCCCGAACCGGAAGCCGTCACCGCCCTGCTGGAGGACCGCGGCGTCCGCTACACCACCCGCGAGGGGTGGCACCGCCTGGACGCGCACGAGCAGGCGCTGGGCGCCGAGCAGGGACGCGAGCGCATCAAGGTGGTGGAGCGGGAGGGCATGCTGGACGCCTCCGAGCCCCGTCCCTGACACCTCCGGGCCCGGCCCCTGCCGTATGCCCTCGGCCCCTGCTGCACGACGAAGGGCGGCTCGGTACGCCCCGGGGCTGTCCCGCGATCCGCGTTGAAGCACCACGGATCGCGGGACAGCCCTTCGGCGGAGCCGCCCGGTTCACGGTGTGCTCAACGGCCCTGGAGTGCCTTGACGTTGTCGCCGAAGGTCCAGTTCCTGGAGCCGTCCCAGTTGAGCGACCAGGTCATCAGGCCCTTGAGGGCGTTCCCGTAGTGGCTCCACGCCTGCGACACCTGACTCGGCGTCATGTGGCCGCCACCGGCGCCGGGCTGGGCCGGGAGTCCGGGCACCTGCTTGTCGTAGGGCACCTTGATGGTGGTGCCCTGGACGACGAGCCCCTTGTTCAGGCAGTCCGTCTGGGCGGTGAATCCCTCGACCGTGCCCGCCGAGTACGAGTCCCCGGAGCATCCGTACATGCTGCCGTTGTAGTACTGCATGTTCAGCCACCACAGGCGGCCGTTGTCCGCGTACTTCTTGATGATGGGCAGGTAGGCGCCCCAGATCGACCCGTAGACGATGCTGCCGCCGGTCACGTAGGCGGTCTCCGGAGCCATCGTCAGGCCGAAGTTCGACGGCATCTGCGCGAGGACTCCGTCGATGATGCGGATGAGGTTGGCCTGCGACGCGGACAGCGTGTTGATGTTGCCGCTGCTCGACAGGCCGGTCTCGATGTCGATGTCGATGCCGTCGAAGTTGTACTTCTTCAGGATCGGCACCACCGTCTCGACGAACCGGTCGGCGACGGCGCTGGAGCTGAGGTCGATACCGGCCGTGGCGCCGCCGATGGACATCAGGGTGGTGAGCCCGGACGCCTTGGCCTGACACATCTCGGCGGGGGTCGGGACCTTCACCGTCGAGTCCATGCCGTCCTCCCACAGCACGGTGCCGTCCGAGAGGATGACGGGGAAGGCCGCGTTGATCACGTTGTAGCCGTGCGCCGTGATGCGGCTGTCGGTGACCGGGATCCAGCCGAGGGGCGGGTGCACGCCGTTGGTGGCGCCGTCCCAGTTCTCCCAGTACCCCTGGAGCACCCTGCCGGCGGGCTTCGACTTCACCGCGCACGTGTCCTCCTGCGCGACACCCGGCCTCTCCTGCGCGGCACCCGATGTGGCACCCACCAGCATCTGCACGACGCACGCCGCGGCGACGCCCAGCCCCAGCAGGCGCGATGTCCGACCGATCATGTTCCGTTCCCTTCCGGACGAATGAAACAACGACTACGAAGCTGTCATGGTCCTGACAATCTCGACAGCCGTCGACCGCGAACTCCACGCCACGATGCGCACAACGTAAGTTGGTCCAGACCTTTCGTCAAGAGGTCTGAACCAAAGACGATCCGTGAACCGCGGCCGAACACCGGCACCCCGAGTCGGCCGCGACCTGGGCGATGACTTAGCTTAGGCTTACCTAAATCCCCGCACCGTTCGCGGGGCCCTCCTTCGCCAACCCATGAGGAACACCCATGTCCCGGTTCACCCGCGCGCGTCGCCGGACG
Organism: Streptomyces sp. NPDC014734; assembly: GCF_043083325.1. Classification (NCBI taxonomy): domain Bacteria; kingdom Bacillati; phylum Actinomycetota; class Actinomycetes; order Kitasatosporales; family Streptomycetaceae; genus Streptomyces; species Streptomyces sp. NPDC014734. The sequence goes on from NZ_JBIBYN010000010.1 coordinate 187,168, forward strand.
CTCGTCGCAACCGCCGCCGCCGCGGCCCTCGCCCTCGTCCTCGGCGGCTGTTCGTCGGGCGACGACGGCAAGGAGACGTCCGGCGCGTCCGGGAAGAGCGGCGGGGCGTTCCCCGTCTCCGTCAGGAGCGCACTCGGCACCGCGGAGATCAAGAAGCAGCCCGAGCGCGTCGTCACGCTCGGTCAGGGGTCGGCGGAGACCGCCATCGCCCTGGGCCACACCCCGGTCGGCATCGAGAGCTACGAGTGGGGAAGCGACAGGACGGGCTACCTGCCCTGGATCCACGAGGCGGTGAAGAAGCGGGGCGAGAAGCTGCCGACCCAGTTCAAGGGCGGCGAGGACATCGACTTCGAGGCCATCACGGAGCTGGAGCCGGATGTCATCCTGGCCCCGTGGTCCGGGATCACGCAGAAGCAGTACGACATCCTCAAGGACATCGCCCCCACCGTCGCCTACCCCGACCTGGCGTGGAGCACCGACTGGGACCAGCAGATCGACATCATCGCGAAGGCGCTGGGGCAGCCCGACGACGGGAAGAAGCTCATCGCGCAGGTCGAGAAGCGGCTGTCCGACGCGGCGGCGACCCGGCCGGACTACAAGAAGTACACGTTCTCCTACATCTACACCTCCGGCCCCGGCACCCTCGGTGTGTTCAAGCCGGAGGAGCAGCGCGTCAAGATGGTCTCCTCGCTCGGCCTCACCGTCGACCCGGTGGTCAACACCTTCAAGGAGACCAAGGGCACCGACTCGGCCCTCATCGGCCTGGAGAGCGCCGAGAAGCTGAAGGACAGCACCTTGGTCTTCACCTTCTACACCGATGACAAGACCCGCAAGGAGATCGAGGCGCAGCCGCTGTACGCGGCGATCCCCGCGGTCAGGAGCGGCGCCGTGGTCGCGAGCAAGGACAACTCCTTCGTCACGGCCTCCTCGATCATCAACCCGCTCACCGTTCCGTGGGTGATCGACCGCTACCTGCCGCTGATCGACAAGGCCGTCGAGGCCGCCGACGGCGCCCGGGGCTGACCGGCACACAGATGGCCGCCACCACCCACGCACCGTCGAGCGGTGTCGGCGCCTCACGGACCGGCGCCGCCCGACGGGCGTTCTCCGTCGTCCTCGCACTCGCCCTGCTCCTGCTCGCCGTGGTCGCGAGCGTCATGTTCGGCAGCCGGACCACCTCGTTCGACGACGTGCTGCACGTCGTCTCCGGAACCGCCGATCCGAATGTCACCGCCGTCGTCGAGAGCCGGTACCCGAGGACCGCGCTCGGGATGCTCGCCGGTCTCTGCCTGGCGGTCGCGGGCACGCTCATGCAGGGCGTGACCCGCAATCCGCTGGCCGAACCCGGCCTGCTCGGCATCAACGCCGGCGCCTGCGCGAGCATCGTCACCGCGACGGCCTTCCTGGGGGCGTCGGGCAGCACGGACACCATGTGGTGGGCGCTGCCCGGCGCGCTGGTCGCGGGTCTGCTGGTCCACACGATCGGCTCGGCGGGCCCGGGCGGCGGGCTGGTGCGGCTGGTGCTCGCCGGTGCGGTGCTCTCCGCCGTGCTCATGGCGTACATCCAGGCTGTCACGCTGAGCAGGCCGCAGGTCTTCGACAGCTACCGGTACTGGGTCGTCGGAGCGCTCGGAGGCCGGGACTTCGACGTGTTCTGGTCGGTCGTGCCGTTCGCGGCGGCCGGTCTGCTGATCGCTGCGCTGTCGGGCCCCGCGCTCAACACGCTCGCTCTCGGCGACTCGGCGGCGACGTCCCTCGGGGCGAATCCGGCCCTGGTGCGGGCGGGCGGGCTGCTCTCGGCGACGCTGCTCGGCGCCGCGGCGACGGCAGCGGTCGGTCCGATCGCCTTCGTCGGCCTGGCCGTACCGCACGTGGTGCGGGCGCTGGTGGGTGTCGACTTCCGTCTGCGGATCGCCATGTCGGCGCTGGTCGGCCCGGCACTGCTGCTCCTCGCGGATGTCGTGGGCCGGGTGGTGATGCGACCGCAGGAGTTGATGGTCGGCGTGGTGACCGCGTTCCTCGGGGCGCCGGCGCTGCTCGTCGCCGTACGCAGGATGAGAAGTGACGCGAGATGAGAAGCGACACGGTATGAGGGGCGACACGGGATGAGGAGGAACGCATGACGTCGCGGCGGACGGGTTCTCGTCCCGCGTCACCTCGGGTGCTGCTGAGGGTCGGCCGGGGCCTGGCGCTTCCGGTGCGCCGGGTGTCGGTGGTGACGGCTCTTGTGCTGTTCGTACTCCTCGCGGCGGCAGCCGTGGCCACGCTGTCGCTGGGCCGGCTGGGCATCGCGCTGCCCGATCTGGCCGGGGCGGTGACCGGTGGAGCCGAGGGAAGGAACGCGTTCGTCCTGGAGCGGCTCCGCGGGCCGCGCCTCACGGTCGCGGTGGGCACGGGCGGGGCGCTCGGGCTGTCCGGGGCGCTGTTCCAGTCCGTCACCCGCAATCCGCTCGGCAGCCCCGACGTGATCGGCCTGGCGTCCGGCGCCGGCGCGGGTGCGGCGATCGCGGCGCTGCTGTTCCCGGACACCGTGCCGGTGGGGCTCGGCGCGCTGCTCGGCGCCGTGCTCGCCATGGTGCTGGTGTACGTGTCGACCGGTACCGGATTCCGCAACCCCGCCCGGCTCGTCATCGCCGGGATCGGGGTGGCCGCGATGGGTACGGCGATCACCCAGTACGTCGTCTACGCCATGGAACGCGACCGGGCCGCGGTACTCACCGCCTATGTGAACGGCAGTCTGTCGGCACGGTCCTGGGACGATGCCGGCACCATCTGGCTTGTCCTGCTGGCGGCGGCCCCGCTCACCGCCCTGGTCTCCCGGCGGCTGTCCGTCGGGGAGATGGGGGACGACATCGCGGGCGCGCTCGGCTCCGAGCCCCGCGGCACGAAGACGGTCGCCGTGGTGCTCGCGATCGTGCTCTCGGCGGGCGCCGTCGCCGTCGCCGGGCCCATCGCCTTCATCTCGCTGACGGCCCCGCAGATCGCCAAGCGGATCACCCGGGTCCCCGGCCCTCATCTGGCGCTCTCGATGCTGACGGGGGCGCTGCTCCTGGTGCTCGCGGATCTCTGCTCCCAGCAGCTGCCGCTGTTCGACAACCTTCCCGTCGGCATCTACACGATGGCCATCGGGGGCGTGTACCTCGGCTGGCTGCTGGTGCGGGAGTGGCGCCGGGGAGCCCTGTGACGGAGCTCGCGGGCCGCCGCACGCCGGTGCGCGGCGACGGATGTTCCGGGCGGCCCGTCGCCCCGCACCGGCCGGAACCGAAAAACCGGAACCGAAAGGTCTGAGCCGAAAAGCCGGTGCCGGAAGACCGGTGCCGGAAGACCGGAGCTGAAAGGCCGGGGCGACGGGCCGATACTGGAGGGGATGGACTGGTTCACCGCAGACGGGTACTGGCTCAGCCGGCTGATCTTCCAACGCGCGCTCGCCGGTGTCTATCTGTTCGCCTTCCTCACCGCCGCGCTCCAGTTCCGGGCGCTGATCGGTGAACGGGGCATGCTGCCCGTCCCCGACTTCCTGCGGCGCACGGACTGGCGCAGTGCGCCCGGCCTGTTCCGCCTCCACTACTCCGACCGGTTCTTCGCCCTGGTCGCCTGGACGGGCTGCGCGCTGGCCGCGGCCCTCCTCGTGGGCGCTGACGCGTATCTGCCGCTCTGGGCCGCGATGATCCTCTGGGCGCTGCCGTGGGCGCTGTACCTGTCGGTCGTCCAGGTCGGGCAGACCTGGTACGGCTTCGGCTGGGAGTCGTTGCTGCTGGAGACCGGCTTCCTCGCGGTGTTCCTCGGCAACGCGCACACGGCTCCGCCGGTTCTGGTGCTGTGGCTGCTGCGCTGGGTGCTGTTCCGGGTGGAGTTCGGTGCCGGGCTGATCAAGATCCGGGGCGACGCGTGCTGGCGCGAGCTGACCTGCCTGTACTTCCACCACGAGACCCAGCCGATGCCAGGACCGCTGAGCTGGTTCTTCCACCATCTGCCGAAACCCGTCCACCGGGCCGAGGTGGCGGCGAACCACGTCACCCAGCTCCTGGTCCCGGTGCTGCTCTTCACCCCCCAGCCGGTGGCGAGCGTCGCCGCGGGGCTGATGGTCGTCACCCAGTTGTGGCTGGTCGCCTCGGGAAACTTCGCCTGGCTGAACTGGCTGACGATCACGCTCGCCCTGTCCGCCGTCGACTGGTCGTTGTTCTCGGAGCCTCCGGCGCAGGCCGCGCCGCCGCTCTGGTACGAGATCGTCGTGATCGCGGTCGTCGCGCTGGTGGTGTTCCTCAGCTACCGGCCGGCTCGCAACCTGGTCTCCCGCCGCCAGGTGATGAACCGGTCGTTCGACCCGTTGCACCTGGTCAACACCTACGGCGCGTTCGGCAGCATCAGCCGGGTCCGGCTGGAGGTCGTGGTCGAGGGGACGGACGAGCCGGCACTCCACGAGGACACGGTGTGGCGGGAGTACGGGTTCCGCGGCAAGCCGGGCGATCCGTGCAGGCTCCCCCGCCAGTTCGCCCCCTACCATCTGCGGCTCGACTGGCTCATGTGGTTCGCGGCCCTCTCCCCCGCCTACGCGGGCCCCTGGTTCGGCCCGTTCGTGGAACGGCTGCTGGAGAACGACCGGGACACCCTGCGGCTGCTGCGTCACAATCCGTTCCCCGATGCCCCGCCCACGCATGTCCGCGCACGGCTGTACCGCTACCGGTTCACGACCTGGCGCGAGCTGCGTGCCACCGGACGCTGGTGGCACCGGACGTATGTACGGGACTTCATGCCACCCGTCGCGCTCGGCCCCTCCCGGGCGGGACGGACCGGGCGGGCCTGAGAGCCTGTCGGGTGGCCGCTGACCGGGCGGCCACCCGACAGGCTCCGAGCGCGGCCGGCCGATCCGTCGTGCGGCGGGGCCTCACTTGGACTCCTCGCGGGCCCGCAGCAGCCGGGTGATCTGCCGGACGAGTTCGTCGTCGCTGGTGACCGCCTTGCCGGAGACCAGCGCGCCGAGGCGTTCGGCGGTCTGGAAGTCGTAGGCGCGCTCCACCTCCGAACCGGGGACCTTGTCGTACTCGTCGGCCGCACGGAATCCGACCGTCAGGTTCACCACCTTCGCGATGATCCAGGTGAGGACGAAGGAGAACGCGATCACCGCGACGATCGCGACGACCTGCTTGCCCAGCAGCCCCCAGCCGCCGCCCTCGAAGAGCCCCTTCTTCCCGCTGATCCGGGCGGTGGCGAACAGACCGACCATGATCAGCCCGACCAGTCCGCCGACGCCGTGCACCCCGACCACGTCGAGCGTGTCGTCCACGCCGACGCGGTACTTGAGCGTGATCGCGTAGGCGCAGACCGCCCCGACGACGAGCCCGGTGACGACCGCGCCGAGCGTGTCGATCTCGCCGCAGGCCGGCGTGATGGCCACCATGCCCGCCACCGCCGAGGAGACGACGCCCATGGTGGTGACCCGGCCGGTGCGCCACTTCTCGACCAGCGGCCAGGTGATCATCGCGCCCGCGGCGCCGAGCTGGGTGTTGATGAACGCGGCGGCCGCCGTTCCCCGGTCGGCCAGCGCGGATCCGGAGTTGAAGCCGAACCAGCCGAACCAGAGCAGGCCCACGCCGATCACGACGAGCGGGATGTTGTTGGGCCGCTCCTCCCGTCGGGCGAAGTCCCTCGGCGCCCGCAGCACCAGTGCGACCGCGAGCCCCGCGACGCCGGAGTTGAGTTCCACCGGCAGACCACCGGCGAAGTCGAGGGCGCCGAGGTGCTTCACGATCCAGCCGTCCTTGTCGAACACCCAGTGCGCCAGCGGGACGTACACGATCAGCAGCCACAGCACGACGAAGACCAGCCAGCCCTTCATCGTTGCGCGGTCCGCGATCGCACCGCTGATCAGAGCCACGGTGATGATCGCGAAGCCCATCTGGAACGTGCTGTAGACGTAGGTGGGGATGTGGCCGGACAGCGTGGTGAGTCCGATGTCGTGCATGAAGACATGGTCGAGATTGCCGATGAGTCCCAGGCCGCCGACGTCGGGGCCGAACGCCAGGCTGTAACCGAGCACCCACCACAGGAGCGTCCCGAAGGCGAGCGCGGCGAAGCTCATCTTGATCATCATCAGGATGTGCCGGGTGCGCACCATGCCGCCGTAGAAGAACGCCAGTCCCGGCGTCATCAGCAGCACCATGGCGGTGGAGGCGAGCAGCCAGGCGGTGTCCCCGGAGTCGTACGCGGCCGGCATCGGCGCGGGAGCGGTGTTCATCGGCGGTACCTCGTCGGTGTGGGGGCGGGTCGGTGGCCGGTCTACGGTTTGCGCAGGCCCGGGGCCTGATGGCCGGTGAGCAGCAGGTGCGCGGAGCACCGGGCGGCGTCCTGGGCGGCGGCGACCCGCACCGGGTCGTCGGCCAGGAACCGGACCCAGGCGCCGCAGTCGTGGGGCAGCACGCTGACGCCGTACAGGACGCCGAGTCCGGCGAGGGCCTCGTGCAGGGTGTCGGCCAGTTCGTCGGGGGGCACGCGGTCGGTGACGACGAACAGCGAGCCGACGTGGTCGTGCCCGGCGAACACCCCCGGTCCCAGCACGCCGCGGGGCCGCCCCGGCGCGCCGGGAACCAGGCGCATCGTGTCGATGACCAGGAGGGTCCCGTCGGGCCTGGCGATCCGCAGGTCCGTGGTGAGGACCCGGTAGTCGTGGTGCTCCCCCCGGGCGAGCCGCCCGGAGGTGACGGTGTCGCCGACCAGCAGGGTGGCGCCCTGCGCGACCACGGCCTCGGTGCGCTGGTGGAACCGCGCGTCCCGGAACAGGATCAGCGGGTCGGGCAGGTACTCGGCATAGGCACCCGCCTCCGCCGCGATGTGGACGCGCTGGGTCGCGTAGTCGTGCTCCATGCGGAAGACCTTGGTGGCCGCCTGGGTGGTCAGGTGCACCTCGGTGTCCGGTCCGCAGTGGAAGTCCATCCGGTAGCGGTCGGCCTGGGCGATGCCGCCGCCGGTCGCCATCAGGTAGACGTAGCTCATGGCGGGCATGGCGGGGTCGATCCACAGCGGTCGCATGATCTGCAACGGGGTCTTCTGGTAGCGCTCGACGAGTTCGGTGCGCCCGCCCCGGACCGCGAAGGCCAGATCGAGGATGCCGACCTTGGCCGGGGAACCCGGGGCGAGCGTGTCGGGTACGGAGGCCAGGGCCGCCACGTCCGGCGGGACGCGGGGCACGGTGTAGTACGCGGGCGCGAGCCGGTCGGGGGCGGTCCGGGGCAGGGCTGGGGGCACGTCAGATCAGCACCTTGCGACGCGACTCCAGGAAGAGCGCGATGTCGTCGATGCCGATGCCGGTCAGGCAGTCGGTGAGCACGACGGGACCGTCGCCGCGGACCCGGTGGGCGTCGGACTCCATGACGTCGATGTCGGTGCGCACGTACTTCGCGATGTCGATCTTGTTGATGACGAGCAGGTCGGAGTCGGTGATGCCCGGACCGCGCTTGCGGGGCATCTTCTCGCCCTCGGCCGTGTCCAGGACGAAGAGGAAGAGATCGACGAGCGCGGGACTGAAGGTGAGGGTGAGGTTGTCGCCGCCGGACTCGTAGAGGAGTGTGTCGGTGTCGGGGAACCGCTCCAGCAGCTCGGCACCGGCCGCCAGGTTCATCGTGGGGTCGTCGCGCACCGCGGTGTGCGGGCAGGCCCCCGTCTCCACCCCGACGATCCGGTCCGGTGCGAGGACTCCGTCCAGGGTACGGCGGATGTGCTGGGCGTCCTCCTGCGTGTAGATGTCGTTGGTGACGACGCAGGGCCGGTGGCCGCGTTCGATCAGTACGGGGACGAGCGCCTCGATGAGCGCGGTCTTGCCGGATCCCACCGGACCGCCGACGCCTACCCGCAGAACCTTGTCGTCCATGGTGCTGGTGCTCCTTCGATGTGTACGTGGTGGATGGATTCAGCTGGCGAAGAGCCGTGCGTCGGCGCGCTCGTGACGGCACGACATGATGTCGGAGGCGAACACGGTGGCTCCGACGTCGTCGAGTTCGCGGCGCAGCGCCTCCTCGACGACCGCCTCGATGACGGGCGCCGTGCCGTGCAGCAGGATCTGTGCGCCCCGGTGATCGGTGAGCCGCAGCCTCAGTGCCGCGCCCGCGAAACTGGCGCAGAAGGCGAACAGGTCCGAGGCGACGGCCTGCGCCACCGGCACCCCGGTCGCCGCGTGGACGATCCCGGCGGCCACCGCCTGGGTGCCTGGCGCCTGGCTGCGTACGACGCGTGCGAAGTAGTCGTCGATCTCCGGGTGCCCGAAGACCTCCCGGGCGAGGTCGAGGAGCTGCCGCCCGGTGCGGGTGGCGGCCCGGCGCATCTCCCGGCCCAGCTTGGTGGCGTACAGGTGCCGGTCGATCTCGACGACGGTCTCCGGATCGCCCGCGCCGATGGCCCGGTGGGCGAGCGCGAGCGCGGTGGCGTCGGCGGGGCCGACGCCGTTGCGCAGCAGGTCCTCCAGCAGCAGACGCAGGGTACCGGCCTCGACCGCACCGGCCTGGGCGAAGCCCTCCAGGCTGTGCGACAGCGTGTAGAAGCCGCTGGGGAAGGCCGAGTCGGTCAGTTGGAGGCTGACCAGCAGCGGACCGAGCCCGGGCTCGGGTGCGGGCTCGCGAGACCCCGGTCCGGTGACGGTCCTCGCGGCCGGCGGACCCGCCGGGCCCGCCGGGCGGGCTTTCTCGTCCCGGTACATGGCGGCTAGACCAGGAAGTACAGGTGGTTGAGGGGAAGTTCCTCGGCCGGGTCGATGGTGGCGACCTTGCCGTCGAGGGTGACCTTGAACGTCTCCGGGTCGACCTCGACCTTCGGCAGCGCGTTGTTGCGGATCATGTTGTGCTTGCCGATCGTCCTGGTTCGGCTGACGGGCAGGACCATGCGTTCCAGACCGAGTTCGGCCGGTACTCCGGCGGCGATGCCCGCCTGGGACATGAAGGTGGCGTGGGTGGCCTGGATCGCCTTGCCGTACTGCCCGAACATCGGGCGGTAGATCACCGGCTGCGGGGTGGGGAGTGAGGCGTTGGGGTCGCCCATCTGCGCCCAGGAGATGATGCCCCCCTTGATCACCATCTTCGGCTTGGCCGCGAAGGAGTGGATCGGCCAGAGCACGATGTCGGCGAGTTTGCCCTTCTCGATCGAGCCGATGTGGTCGGAGATGCCGGTGGCGATGGCGGGGTTGATGGTGACCTTCGCCAGGTAGCGCAGCACTCGCTGGTTGTCGTTGCGGGCGCTGTCGCCCTCCATGACGCCCAGTTTGTCCTTGCAGTGGTGGGCGGTCTGGAAGCACCGGGTGACGGACTCCCCGACCCGGCCCATGGCCTGGGAATCGGAGGAGAACATGCTGATCACGCCGAGGTCGTGGAGGACCGTCTCGGCGGCGATGGTCTCGGCGCGGACCCGGCTGTCGGCGAAGGAGACGTCCTCGGGGATGTCGTGGCTGAGGTGATGGCAGACCATGACCATGTCGAGCAGTTCGTCGACCGAGTTCTTGGTGTACGGCAGCGTCGGGTTGGTGGAGGACGGGAGCACGTTGGGCTCGCCGGTGACCCGCAGGATGTCCGGGGCGTGGCCGCCGCCCGCGCCCTCGCTGTGGAAGGTGTGGATGGTGCGGCCGTCGATGGCGGACCGGGTGTCCTCGAAGAATCCGCTCTCGTTCAAGGTGTCGGTGTGGATGGCGACCTGGATGTCGTGACGGTCCGCCACCTTGAGCGCGTTGTCGATCACGGCGGGGGTGGCACCCCAGTCCTCGTGGACCTTGAGTGCGCAGGCTCCCGCCACGACCTGTTCGTCCAGGGCCTCCGGCAGGCTGCCGTTGCCCTTGCCCATGATGCCGAGGTTGACCGGGAAGGTCTCGGCCGCCTGGAGGAACCGGGCGATGTTGTACGGGCCCGGCGTGCAGGTGGTGCCGTTGGTGCCGTCGGACGGGCCGGTGCCGCCGCCGATGAGGGTGGTGATGCCGTTGGTCAGTGCCTGCTCGGCCTGTTGCGGCGCGATCAGGTGGACGTGGCTGTCGATGGCGCCCGCGGTGGCGATGAGGTGCTCACCGGCGATGGCCTCGGTGCCGGGCCCGATGACCAGATCCGGGTCGACGTTGTTCTGGGTCTGCGGGTTGCCGGACTTGCCGATGCCCGCGATGAACCCGTCCTTGATGCCGATGTCGCACTTGACGATGCCGGCGATCGGGTCGATGACCACGACGTTGGTGATGACGGTGTCCAGTGCGCCCTGGCAACTGGTGGCCTGCGGGTCGGAGGCCATGCCGTCCCGCATCGTCTTCCCGCCTCCGTAGAGGACCTCGTCCCCGTACTGGCCCTCGCTGAAGTCCTTCTCGACCTCGACGACGAGGTTGGTGTCGCCGAGGTGGAAGCGGTCGCCGACCGTCGGACCGAACATGTCGGTGTACTGCTTGCGCGGCAGGATGGGCATCAGCGCGACCCCTTCTTCTTCACCTTGGACTTCTTCGGTTCGCCGGCGGCCCCGGCCGAGGCCGCGTCGGTGTTCTTGGACTTCCTGGACTTCTTGCGGCCCGGGGCGTACGCGTCGGCCCCCTCGAAACCCTGCTCGATCGCCTTGCGCACGGCCTCGACCTTCGCCGGGTGGGAGGCGAGACTGCCGTTGAGCAGTCCGCTGAAGCCGACGAGACGCCCCGTGCCGGCGTACGTGCACAGCTCCACCTCGCGCGAACCCCCGGGTTCGATGCGTACGGAGGTGCCGGCGGGAATGTTGAGGTGCATGCCGAGCGTCTGCTGGCGGTCGAACGACAGCGCCGAGTTGACCTCGAAGAAGTGGTAATGCGAACCGATCTGGACCGCCCGGTCGCCGGTGTTGGTGACGGTGAGCCCGACCGTGCGGCGACCGGCGTTGATCTCGACAGGGTCCTTGCCGTAGAGGTATTTCTGACGGAACGTCATGAATTGCTCCTGGTGACTCGGCCCGCACCGCGGGCATGCGGGTGATGGTGCGCGTGCGGATGTCCGTGACCGCGGCCGTGGTCGTGGTCGTGCCCGTCGCCCTGCGGACGGGGGTGGGAGTGGGTATGCCCCGCGCCCGGCGGGTGCGCGTGGGAGTGGCCCTCACCGACCGCGTGGGAGTGGGCGTGGCCGTGGTCGTCGGCGGCGGACAGGCCGGAGTCGATGCCGTCGTCGCCGTGCTCGGCCCACCGCCGTTCGGCGTCCGCCACGCGCTCGGCGAGGATCCGGGCCAGCGCGGCGGGCGATACCGGCGGACCGGCGCACTCGACGCCCGCGTCCGGGACGCCGGGCAGGTCCGGCAGGGCGAACGCCGCGGGAAGCAGCACCACGTGGGAGGCACCGAGCAACCGGCAGCGCCGCACCCCCTCGACCGGATCCGGGTCTCCGCGGCCGAAGGCGACCTCGACCACCGGATGGCTGCCGTACCGGCGTACCAGGCTCGCCACCCGGTACAGCTCGGCGTCCTCGAACGGGTCGCCCGAGGGGGCCGTGACGAGCAGTGCGGCGGTGGCGGGGACCCGGACTGCGGCGGCCCGCAGCCAGGCGATCAGATGCTGCGGGGTGCCGAAGGGTTCGGCGAGCAGGGTCCCGGCGCGTTCGGCTGCGGGCAGTGCGCGCAGGGTGCGGGCGGCATCCGCGACGAGTCCCGGTTCACGGCCCAGCGTCATCGGGACCACACAGCAGCGCTCGCCCGCGCGCCGTGCCGCGACGACGCGGCGGTAGAGCTCGCGGCCGCGGGTCACCACGGTCACCGCCGGGGCGACCGCGCCGCGCAGCGCGGCGCCGTTCGCGGCCTCGTGGCCGCACACCGCGATCACCCGGGATGCGTCGGACACGGGTTCAGCCGCCGATGGGGTCGTGGCAGGACACCAGCTTGGTGCCGTCCATGAAGGACGCCTCGACCTGGAGCAGCCCGAGCATCTCCCGGACGCCGGGCATGGTGTCGTCCTCACCGACGACATGACGGCCGAGTTCCATGCAGTCGGCGACGCTCCTGCCGTCCCGGGCCGCTTCCAGGATCGCCTCGGTGATCAGTGCCACGGACTCGCTGTAGTTGAGTTTGAGGCCGCGGCCCTGACGCTTGCGGGCCAGGTCGGCCACCACGTACACGAGCAGTTTGTCGATCTCGCGAGGTGCGAGGTTCATCGTCGGTCCCTTCATCGGAAGGTGCGGGGAAGGAGGCGGAAAGGAGGGGAACGCGCGGGTGGGTCAGTCGCTCGGGCGGAACCTCGGCAGCAGCGGGACGGCTGCCATGAGTGCCCAGGTCGTGAGGATGAACGGCCAGGTGAAGGTGTGGCCGCCGAACGGTTTGAAGAACGAGGTCAGCGAAGCCGTCAGACCGGTGCTGGCAGCGGCGCCGAACAGGGCGTAGGCCCCGTTCCAGACGGTGGGGCCGAGGAAGACCGCGCCCACGGCGATACCGACCAGGACGGCGTTGTACCCGTAGATGCCCTCGGCGATCAGCGCCGTGGGGGCGCCGAGCGCCCAGGCCGCGAGGATGCCCATGGCGCTGCCGCCCGCCGCGAAGAACACGACGCGCCAGCCGGAGCACGCCAGACCGACGAGCATGATGAGCCCGACGTACCAGTCGCCGACCAGGAAGATCTGCGACACGTTGCTGAAGAAGGCGTGCCACAGGTCGTTCCAGGACATGCCGGTGTCGCCGCTGGTGGTACTGGCGACGGCCCGCGGCGCGCCGTGCCAGATCCGCGCGAAGGACGGCGCGCCCAGCACCATGACGCCGGAGACCAGGCAGAACGGCGCGGTGAGCGCGGTCAGCCCGTAGGGCTTGAGCAGCGTCGTCAGGGTGGCCGTGAGCAGGGTGCACATGATCGCGCCGATGACGGTGAGTACATAGGTGGCGGGGTGGTGTCCGAGCGAGGTGACCAGGGCGATACCGGTGAGGCAGCCGCTGTAGCCCTGGAGTCCGAGGGCGATGCCACGGCGGTCGGCGCCGAGCACGCAGGCGGTCGCGGTGGAGATCAGCGTGCCGAGGCTGGCGAACAGTCCGATCTGCCAGCCCGCCGCCCAGAGCCCGGCGAGGATGAGCGCCCCCGTCCAGATTCCGGGCTGGAGGTCCACCTGTCCGACGCCGCGCACGGAGGCCAGCAGATAGCCGATCGGCCGGCGGCTCTCCAGCCTGCGGATGACGTCCGGTTCCGCGACGGGCACAACGGTCTCCAACGGTAGTGAGGACGGTCGCCCCCGCGCGCACTGCGGACAACCGGGGAGTCACTGACGCCCTGGCGGGCGACAGGGGCGGCCTCCGCAAATCGTTACCGTCATCCACACACGTGGTGTGCGTCTTTTCCTGCTGGGAGGCCCTCCGCTGCCCCATTGGAGTCCTGTTGGGGCCCGTCCGGCGCGCTGTGCGCACCGTGCATGCGCGCGCTCATTACCGTCGCCGGATGTTCCCGAAGTTGCGGTTGCACCACTTCAGCCACCCCGATCACCACCCCGGAGTCCAGTTCTCCGTCGTGGCGGCCGTCGCGGTCGGCGGTGCGGCAGGGGCCTGTGCCCGCCGCGGCGCAGAGGTGCTCTGGCCGCACGGCCCGGCGGCGTTCCCGTGGACGATCCTGCTGGTCAACGTGGTGGGCTGCTTCCTCATGGGCGTCCTGATGGTCGCCCTGAAGCAATATTTCTCCGATGCGCCGCGGCTGATCAGCCCGCTTCTGGGCACCGGTCTGCTGGGCGGGTTCACCTCGTTCTCGCACTACACGAACAACGTGCGCGAGCTGTTCGAGCACGACCGGCCGGGCTATGCCGTCGGCTGCCTGCTGCTGACCGTGGCGGCGGCGTTGGCCGCGGTGACAGCGGGCGCGTTCCTCGCGCATGCCGTGTTCGGGCGTGGTCGCGTGATCCGGGAGGTCGCGTGATGCTGGCGGACTGGCTCCTGGTGCTCGCCGGCGGACTGGTCGGCGCGCCGTTGCGCTATCTGCTCGGGGTGGACGCCAAGTTCCGCCTCCACGCCGCCTTCCCCTGGGGCACCTTCGCCGCGAACACGGGTGCGGCACTCATCCTGGGCTTCGTCTCCGAGGCCGTGACCGACGGGGATCTCGGTCCCCGTCTCCACCTGCTGCTCGCCACGGGCTTCTGCGGCGCCCTGTCGACCTGGTCGACGTTCTCGTACGAACTGATGACCTTCGGTTCCGCCCGCCGGCTGGGACTCGCCGCCGGCTATCTGACGCTCAGTGTCGGCGCGGGAGTCGGCCTGTCGTTCGCCGGGGCCGCGGTGGCACGGGCCGCCTTCTGAGAGCCTGTCGGGTGGCCTTCGACCGGAAAGCGGACGGGGCATGGTGCGTGCGGTTCCGGGGCGCCGGGAGGGCCCGGTGGCGGAGCTGCTCGGTCAACTCGGCAACGCCGGAAGCGTGCGTGCCAGGACGTGGCCGCCCGGCCGGTGGCCGCCCGACAGGCTCTGAGCACGCCCGCGCCCCGGACGCGCACCCGGATCGCCGTGCCCGGCGCGCGGACACGCCCGGACACGGCGTTCCGGGCCCACCCCGTCAGGAGATGGACCCGGAACGCCGGTGCGATGCGGTCAGTCGATGCCCGGCAGGATGTGCGGCTCGGCGAGGTCGTCCTCGTAGCCGGCCAGCCTGATGGGTGCGGACCTGGCCCAGACCTCGATGTTCCGGAGCTTCTCGGGTCGTCGGGACCGTTCGCCGTACTGTTCGGCGGGTCGCTTCTCGTGCTTCGTCAGTTCTGGTGTCGTCACCGCGCACTCCTTCGTGTCGCGTGGCCCGGGGCGCCGTCGGCCTCGTACCGGGAGTCGGCCACCCGTGAGGGGCAGGGAAAGGAAACGGTTCGGTCGCGGTGGCGCCGGATGGGGGGTGGGACGGCGGCCCGGTTGACGAGCCCGTCCCAGGACGGTCGGGGAAGGTTTGTGGACTCCCCGATGGCGTCCGTTCGCATCAGAGTAACCACATGAGCACGTTCCCGCTCGATGGAACGTGTGCTATGGGTCACTTTCAGCCACCGATCACAAAAAGACCCGGCCAGGAGCGCTGTCCCGGCCGGGTCCTCGGCGCCGACGGCCCGCGGCGCCCCGTCCTCACCAGTTGCCGGGGGCGTAGTCCTTGAGGAAGCAGCCGTACAGGTCCTCGCCCGCTTCGCCGCGCACGATCGGGTCATAGACGCGGGCGGCGCCGTCGATCAGGTCGAGCGGGGCGTGGAAGCCCTCCTCGGCGAGGCGGATCTTGTCGGGGTGCGGGCGCTCGTCGGTGATCCATCCGGTGTCGACGGCCGTCATCAGGATGCCGTCCTTCTGGAACATCTCCTGGGCGCTGGTGCGGGTGAGCATGTTCAGCGCGGCCTTGGCCATGTTGGTGTGCGGGTGTCCCGCCCCCTTGTAGCCGCGGCCGAAGACGCCCTCCATGGCGGAGACGTTGACCACGTAGGCACGCCCGGCCGCGGTGGCCGCCATGGCCGGGCGGAGCCTGCTGATGAGAATGAACGGGGCGGTGGAGTTGCAGAGCTGGACTTCCAGCAACTCGATCGGACCGACCTCGTCGACCGTCTGGATCCAGCTGTTGGTGTCGTGCAGATCGGGCACCAGGCCCCCCGCGTCGATCGCCCGGCCGGCGGCGATCCGCTCCAGCGAGGCGGACCCGGTCACCAGGGCGAGTTCGGTGACGTCCTGCGCGGTGAGGCCGTCCTTGCGGGCGGCGGGCAGCGCCGCCACGCGGTCGACGGAGCCGCTTCCGAAGGTGCCGATGACCTCGGCGGAGGGCAACTCGCCCGCCGGGAGCGGAGCGGACTCGGCCTGGACCAGCTCGCTGTACGCGTTGGCGGAACGGCGCACGGTCTGAGCGGCGTTGTTGATCAGGATGTCCAGCGGGCCCCCGGCGGCGACGGAGTCGGCGAGGGCGACGACCTGGCCGGGATCACGCAGATCTATGCCGACGATCTTCAGCCGGTGGATCCACTCGTCGCTGTCCGGCATCGCCTTGAAGCGGCGGATCGCGTCGTTGGGGAAACGCGTGGTGATGGTGGTGTGCGCGCCGTCCCGCAGCAGCCGCAGCGCGATGTACATGCCGATCTTCGCGCGGCCGCCGGTGAGCAGCGCCCGCCGCCCGGTGAGATCGGTGCGCGCGTCGCGGCGTGCCCGGTTCTCCGCGGCACAGGACTGGCAGAGCTGGTGGTAGAACGCGTCGACCTCGACGTACCGGGTCTTGCAGATGTAGCAGGACCGGGGGCGTCGGAGCACGCCCGCGATCTCGGCCGTGGCGGAGGAGGACGGCAGGACACCATTGGTCTCGTCGTCGATCCGGTCGGCCGAGCCGGTCGCGGTGGCCTCGGTGACCGCCTTGTCGTGGGCGGTCTTGGCGGCGCGGCGTTCCTGGCGGCGACGCTGCTTCACCGTCCGGTAGATCCCGGCCGTGGCGCGGCGCACGGCGATGGCGTCGGGGTGGTCGACCTCGATGGTGTCGAGCTCGTCCAGCACGCTCAGACAGACGGCCAGCCGCTCCGGGTCGATGCCGGGGCCGAACTCCTCGGTGCCGGGAGCGAGCTCCGGACCGTCCTGTGTCACCGTCACTGCCATTCCTCTGTCACTCGTCGCTCGTGCTGTCACTCGTGGCTCGTGGCGAAGACCGCCGTGCCTGCTGCCGGGCAGAACGCCCCGGTCAAGTCTGCCATGCACCGGGGGCTGCTCCGTTCGCGTGACGCCGGGCGCACGGACTCGCCGCAGGCCGCGCGGACGGAGCCGACGGCCGGGCCCGTCGCGGGCGTCCCGAAGGGGCCCGGCCACGGCCCGGATCCACTCGGTCCTTCCCGGAGTGGGACCGTGCGTCGCGGGTATGCGAACGTCCGGAAGCTTTCTCCCGACACCCCTGTCGACCTGGCTGGAGCACATGAACGAACGGGTCACCTCGCGACCGGCCGACCGTCCCCGTCTGGACCGGCACACGGAGGTGCTGCACAGCGCCGAGGTCTTCGACGGAGAGCCCGGCTGCATCGCCAGCGCCCGTGCGCTGGCCGACCGTTTCCTGGTGCGGCTCGCCGCGGAGTGGCTCGCGGTGTTCGGTGAGCGCACCCGCGGCGACCTGATGCTTGCCGTGAGCGAGCTGGTCACCAACGCGGACCGCTACAGCCAGGGCCCGTATCTGCTGGAGCTGGAGGGCACCGCGGAACGCGTCAGCGTCACGGTGTACGACAGCAGCACCGCGCTTCCGTTGTTCTGCTCGCCCGACCCGGCCCGGCCGGGCGGCCACGGGATGGAGATCGTCGTGGCGCTCTGCGACCGGCTGACCGCCGAGCGGGTGCCGGTGGGCAAACGCATCCGGGCCGAGTTCGAGCTGAGCGGCTGAGCTCCGGGGCGGGCGGGACGCCGCCCGCCCCACGACCGGGCGGCCGGGCACACCGGCGCGAGGGCGGGCCCGTTCCCCGGTCCGTCGTGCCCGCCGGACGCGGCGGGTGTTCCGTCCGGGGGCGTCCACCGCCTCGTGCCCGCCCTCGTCCTGGTCGCCGACCGCGCCTCAGGAACGCGCGAAGACGCAGTCGCCGCACAGCCCTCCGGCGGGACAGCGGTAGTAGAGGCAGCAGCTACGGCGGCGGAACGCGGTGTCGTGCGGGGCGCCGGTGTCCCGCAGGTCGGGGTGGTCGAAGAGTTCCGCGGTCAGCGCCCGGGCCCGGGCCGCCGCGTCGGGGCGGCGGTGGGTGCGGGACCAGTCGACCAGCTGGCTCAGGGCGCCCGCCAGCGCGGACCCCGCGTTGCCCCACATCAGCCGGTCCGCCAGCGGTCCGTCCCGGTGGACCGCCTCGGCCAGCGGCACCAGGTGGCCGTACTGGACGATGTCGCGGATCCGGTCGGCGGTGGCGGGCAAGGTGTCGGTGGTGTCGAGCCACAGGTCGTCGGGGGTGGAGAGCCGCGGGTCCCAGTGCACGGCGCCGGGCCGGAGGTCGGGGACGCGCCCGGTCAGTACCGCCGGACCGAGTGCGATCGACCAGAGCCGGGCGGCGAGTCCCAACTGCGCGATGGAGGCGGCGACTCTGCGCTCGTGCGTGCGATGCCGGGCGGCGACCGCGTCGATCCGGGCCGTGAGCGGTGCCGTGTCCCCCGCGTACAGCCGAGCCAGCGGGCGGTGCGCGCCCTCGGGCGGGGCGGTGGTGCGCAGCGCGAAGAAACCGCCCGGCGCAACCGTCGCGGACTCGTCCATCGTTCCGATTCCCTCCGCCTCACCCACGGTCGCCGGTCGCCCCGCCACGGTCGCCGGTCGCCGTGCCCGGGGTTCACCGTAACCCCTTCGGCCCCGTGCGTCGCGGGTCGTCCTGAAGGAGGAGCACGACCGGACGAAGGCCCCGGGGGGCCACCCCCGTACTACCCCGGCAGTACGGAAGATCGCCGACTCAAGGACGACGACGCGACGGCCGTGAGGAGACATCGTGGGGTACATGAGTTCCCTCGCGCTGTCCGTGCTCCTCTCGTTGGTCTCGGCGGTCGCCTACGCGGCCGGGGCGATCGTCCAGGAGCACGTGGCCACGGCCGGTGACGGTCGCGTGCTCGCCCTCGTCCGCGACCGTGTCTGGTGGGCGGCGGTGACGCTGAACGGAACGGGCGCGGTGCTCCATGTCGCGGCACTGGCGTACGGTCCGCTCAGTCTCGTCCAGCCGCTCGGCGCGCTGACCATCGTCTTCGTGCTGCCGATGGCGGCGATGTTCGTGGGGCGTCGGCCGGGGGCCGCCGCCTGGCGCGGAGCGGTCATGGCCTCCGTCGGCCTGGCGGGCCTGCTCGCCCTCACCGGCGGCTCAGGACCGCACGCGCTGGACGACCGGGAGCAGTTGAGGCTCGCCGGTGTGACGCTCGGGGTGCTCGGTGCGCTCCTCCTGATCTCCAGGGGTGCGCGCCGCTCCGTCGTACGCAGTGTGATCCTGGCCGGGGCGGCGGGCGTCGCCTTCGGCATGGCGTCGGTGTTCACGAAGACGGTGGCCATGCAATGGGGTTCGGGCACGCCGACGGCCGGTGTGCTGTCGCTTCCGGCGATCGCGGTCTTCGCCGCCGCCGGCTTGCTGCTGTCCCAGGCCGCGTACCGGGGTGCCGGGCTGACCGCGCCGCTGGCGACGGTGACCGTGGCGAATCCGGTGATGGCCGCGGCTGTCGGCATCACGATGTTCGACGAACGGTTCCGGTACGGCGCCTCGGGAACCGTGCTCGCCCTGGTCTGCGGTGTGGCCGCCGCCGGGGGGCTGGTCCTGCTCACGACGGAACGGCTTGGCGCGGAACAGGGCGCCCGGCGTCCCGCGGACGACGGGCGACCGTGCACCACCGCGAAGGCGCCGGACCCGGCGTACGCGAACGCGGGGGCGGGCGATGTCGCGGACGGCGGGCGCCCGGCACACGCCGGCCCCGCACACCTCGGCGACACACTGGCCGGGGCCGACGGATCCGGGCCCCCGGCGGCGGTTCAGACCCTGACGCCGCCCGCCCTGAGGTAGGCCAGCGGGTCGACGTCCGAACCGTAGCCGGGGCCGGTGCGGATCTCGAAGTGCAGGTGCGGACCGGTCACGTTCCCCGTGGAGCCCGAGCGGGCGATCCGCTGCCCCGCCGAGACGTGCCTGCCCTCGCGCACGTGGAGCGCGGACAGATGCGCGTACTGGCTGTACTTGCCGTCGCCGTGCCGGATGACGACCTGGTACCCGTACGCCCCCGCCCAGCCCGCCGAGACAACGGTGCCGGAGGCGATCGCCTTCACCGACGTGCCGGTCGGAACGGGGAAGTCGACTCCGGTGTGATAGCCGCTGGCCCAGGAACCGGCCCGGTGGTACGGGGTTCCGATGCCCGCGGCGACGGGCGCGACGAGACCCGGCCGCTGCTGTGCGCGCGAGGGGTGCTGCGCCTCGGTCTTCTTCGGCTGCGGCTTCGGCTTCGGCTTCGGCTTCGGCTGCGCGGACGATCCCTGTGATGTGGCGGCCCGTTCCGGGGACTTGAGGGCCTGTTGCCGGGGCTTCGCCGCCTCGTGCCGCTCCTCGGCGACCTGCTGCTGCGGCGGGACCGTTCGTCCCTGCTGCCCGGTCTGCCCCTTGCCTGGTTCGGCCCGCGGGGGCTGCGGCTTCGCCTTCGGTTTCGTCTGCGGTTTCGTCTGCGGTTTCGCCGTCGCGGCCCGGCCCGCTTCGGATCCCGGTCCCGGTGTTCTGCCCGTATCGAGGCTCAGCCGCTGTCCGGGAAAGATGAGATCCGGGTCGGTTCCCACGACTTCGCGGTTCGCCGCGTAGAGATGTTGCCAGCCACCCGAAAGGCGCTCGCTCTCGGCGATCGCGGACAGCGAGTCACCGCGGGCCACGGTGTACGACTCGTGCGTGCCGGGCACGGTGGTGGGCGTGGCGGGCGCGGAGGTCCGCTTCGTCGGGGCCTTGCCCGCCGCGGTTCCGCCGGACGACCGCGTGCCGTGTGTCTCCTGGGCGGACGGCCGCTTCCCGGGAGCCGACCTCTCGGAGGTCTTCCCGGACGTCTGCTTCCCGGAGGACTGCTTCCCGGAGGACTGCTTCTCGGACGTCGGCTTCCCGGACGTCTGTGCGCGGCCGCTGTGCTCCGACTGCGGTGCGATCCCGGAAGCTGCCCCGCCGGTGGTCAGCCCGGCCCGGCCGGAGCAGCGCGGCCAGGCGCCGGGCCCCTGTCCTGCGAGTACCTTCTCGGCGACGGCGATCTGCTCGCCCCTGGTGGCCAGGTCGGCACGCGGGGCGTAGACCGTGCCGCCGTACGCCGCCCAGGTCGACCGGGAGAACTGAAGGCCGCCGAAGTAGCCGTTGCCGTTGTTGATGTGCCAGTTGCCGGTGGACTCGCAGGCCGCGACCTTCTCCCAGACGTCCGCCGACGCGGCGCCCGCCGAGGCCGCCGTGATGAGCGGGAGCGCGAGTCCGGCACCACCGGCGGTGACCGTGAGCGAGACACGGTTCAGCCGACTTGGCTGGTATCTGCGGTGCCGTCCGGTTGCGGCCATGTTGTGGCTCCCCCACTTGCGGTTGGACACGTCGCAAGCGCCCAACTTATGGGCAGACAAAGCAAGATGACAAGAGCTCCCCGTCGGTCCGCCCCCGGTTCCCCGCCGTGGCGCCGCGGCACAGTCCACGGTTCGCCGCCGGTGGCGTGCTCGGACCGGGGAGGGATCGACGGGCCGCCGGAACGGCCGCCCCCGCAGGACCCACCGGGTCAGAGGCGGCCGCCCGCCCGGTTCAGTCGAGCAGAACCTCCCGCAGCCGGTCGGCGAACGCGTCGGGCTCCTCGACCGAGCCGATGTGACCGCCCGGGAACTCCACAAGCCCGCTGCCGGTCCGTTCCGCCAGCCGGACGCCCGGAATCGCCGTCAGCAGGCCGCGCTGCTCCCGCCCCACCGCGACGGTCAGCTTCTTCGCGTTCCGCCCGAGGGCCTCCAGGTCCGGGACGTAGCCGCTGAAGGAGCACAGGACGTGTTCCAGGAACACCGGCATGTTGGCGCGCATCCGCCCGAAGGTCTCGATCTCCCGGGGAGTGGGGATCACCGCGGTCCGCTCGCGCCCGCCCCCGCCGGACCCCTCCGTCGGCGAACCCACGAGCCCCTGGGCCATCGTGGCGAGCGCCGCCTCCGCCCCGTTCTCGCGGAAGGACGCGCGTACGGAGGCGAAGAGCGTGCGTCCCACCTCCGGGTCGGGCAGGAGCTCCACGACCGGCGGCTCGTGCGCGATCACCCGGTTCAGCCGGTCCGGGTGACGGGCGAGCAGGTCCAGGGCCACGACGGCACTCGAACTGGTGCCGAAGACGTCGGCGGGCCTCCCGTCCGGCGCCAGCAGTTCGATGAGCCGGTGGGCGTCCTCGCTCTGCACCTCGACCCGCTGCTCGGCGGGGCCGTCGTCCAGGACACTGCGCGAGTATCCGCGCGGGTCGAACGCGGCAACCGTCCACCGGTCGGCAAGACGGGCCGCCAGCCGGTCGTGGATCCCCGCGTCGGCGCTGCCGCCGGGCATCATCAACAGGAGCGGTCCCTCGCCCCGCACCTCGTAGTACAGCGTCGCCCCCGGCACCCGCAGCAGGCCCGTGCGGTCGGGCCCGTCGTGCTCGGGCTTCCCTCGGTCAGTCATCGTGCTCCCCCTCTTTCATGGCGGACGGCCAGTGCTCCAGCAGGAAGTGCAGGGCCCCGACGGCGCGTTCCCACGACGTCCGCACGTCGCGGGGCGCGCCGAAGCCACCGTTCGCCTCCAGGGCGCAGTAGCCGTGGAGGGTGCTGCGCAGCAGCCGTACCACGTCCGTGAGGTCGGGCTCGGCAAGTCCGTAGGCGCGCAGCATCGCGCCGATGGTCTCGATGGTTCTCCGGTACGCGGAGGTCCGGGCGGCGAAGGCGGGATCGACCCGCATCTGCGTCGCCTCGTAGCGGCCGGGGCATTCCAGCGCGAAGGAGCGGTAGGCGTCGGCGAACGCCATCAGGGCGTCCTTGCCCGCCCGGCCCACGACCGCGGCGTTGATGCGGTCGATGAACTCCCCCGCGGCCAGCAGGGCGACCCGGGTCCGCAGGTCGTGCAGATTCCTCACATGGGAATACAGGCTGGCGTCCTTGACCCCGAAGCCGCGTGCCAGCGCGGAGATCGTGACCTTGTCGAAGCCGACGGAATCCGCGAGATCGGCCGCCGCCTCCACCACACGTTCGGTCGTCAGGCCCGCGCGAACCATTCCCCACCCCACCGGAACCACAAGCGATATCGATGCCTAGAGGCCCTAGGCACCTGCCTAATATACCTAAGAACGCCCCGGACGGCCCATGCCGAACGGCCCGCACCCCACGCCGTGCCCATACTGAGGAACCCGGCCTCCGACACAGATTGCAGGCACACGGATGAGCGGCACCGCACAGATCGGCGTCACGGGACTCGCGGTCATGGGCCGCAACCTCGCACGCAACTTCGCCCGCAACGGCTTCGAGGTCGCCGTGCACAACCGGACGGCCTCGAAGACGGATGCCCTGGTCGAGGAGTTCGGCCACGAGGGTTCGTTCGTGGCCGCGCGGACGCCGCAGGAGTTCGTCGCGGCACTGGAACGGCCTCGCCGGCTGGTGGTCATGGTGAAGGCGGGCGATCCCACGGATGCCGTGATCCAGGAGTTCGCCCCGCTCCTGGAGGAGGGCGACCTCATCATCGACGGCGGGAATGCGCACTTCGAGGACACCCGACGCCGGGAGAAGGACCTGCGCGGGCGTGGCATCCACTTCGTGGGGGTCGGCATCTCCGGCGGAGAGGAGGGCGCGCTGAACGGGCCGAGCATCATGCCCGGCGGCTCGTCCCGGTCGTACGCCTCGCTCGGGCCGATGCTGGAACGGATCGCCGCCCGGGCGAAGGACGGCACCCCGTGCACCACCCACATCGGTCCCGACGGCGCCGGGCACTTCGTGAAAATGGTCCACAACGGCATCGAGTACGCCGACATGCAGCTGATCGCGGAGGCGTACGACCTGCTGCGCAGGGTGGCGGGCTACTCCCCCGCGCGGATCGCCGAGACCTTCCGCCGCTGGAACACCGGCCGCCTCGACTCCTATCTGATCGAGATCACGGCGGAGGTCCTCGCCCACACCGACGCGGCCACCGGAGAACCGTTCGTCGACATCGTGGAGGACCGGGCCGAGCAGAAGGGGACCGGCCGCTGGACGGTGCAGACCGCGCTCGACCTCGGAGTTCCCGTCTCCGGTATCGCGGAGGCCGTGTTCGCCCGGTCGCTGTCGGGTCACGCGGATCTGCGCGAGGCGGCGAGGGACCTGGCGGGACCGTCGGCCCGGGCGCTGGACGAGGCGGACGCCGCCGCCTTCGCCGACCGGGTGGAGCAGGCCCTGTACGCGTCCAAGATCGTCTCGTACACGCAGGGGTTCCACCAGATCAGGGCGGGCAGCGAGGCATACGACTGGGACATCGATCTCGGCGCGGTGGCGGCGATCTGGCGGGCCGGATGCATCATCCGGGCCGCTTTCCTGGACCGGATCCGGGAGGCGTACGACAGTCGGCCGGGGTTGCTGAGTCTGCTGTCCGACGAACGGTTCGCCGAGGAGATCGGCGCGGCGCAGGACGACTGGCGCGCGGTCGTCGCCGAGGCGGCGCGGCAGGGGGTGCCGACGCCCGGATTCGCGGCCGCTCTGTCGTACTACGACGGGCTGCGCGCGGACCGGCTGCCCGCGGCGCTCACCCAGGGGCAGCGGGACTTCTTCGGCGCGCACACCTACCGGCGCACCGACCGCGCGGGCTCCTTCCACACGCTCTGGGGCGGGGACCGGTCCGAGGTCGAGACGGGCTGATCGCCCGCCCGCGGTGTCCGGCCGAGGACGCGAACGACGGCGGTCGCCGCGGAGCCCGGTCCGAAGCCGTCCCGCACCTGGCCGGCCCGGCCGCGGGCCCGCCGGACCCGGTGCGGACGTCGTGGACGTGCTGACATATGGACGTGCGGACGTGCGGACGTGTCCCCGCGCCGATCACGGGGACGGCTGGGCCGAGCACCCGTCCCCGACCGAAGTCCTGTCCCCCACCGAAGTCCTGTCCCCGGCCCGAGCCCCGTCCCGGACCGGATGCGCCTGAGTCCGCGCCTGCGATCCGTCCGCCCCCGATCCGTCCGGCTCCGCGTCACCCGGTCCTCCGGCGGCGGTCACCCCTCCGGACGCCTCCGGGTGCGGCGGCGCCCTCCGTATGCGTAAGTAGCAGCGAGCCCGCCTTCCGGCGCGTCTCGGACCGACGGTCGCGAAGGCCGCCGCGGCCGGACCGCCGTCACCGCCCCGCGGTGTCCGGCAGACGCCCCGGGCGACGCCGACGCCAATGACCCTGGAGCCTTCGTATGCCCGACGTTCCACCGGATCCGGCCGCGGCCCAGCCCGTCGTCACCCCGTTGACCAGCGCCGCCCTCATCCTGGTCGCCGCGGTCGAGCCCGGGGGCGAGAGGACCGTGCACGCGGTGCTGCCGGATCTTCCGGCGATCGCCCGCTCCCTCGCGTTCCGGTTTCCCGGTTCGGAACTGGCCGCGGTGGTCGGCTTCGGTTCCGACGCCTGGGACCGGCTGTTCGCCGGTCCGCGGCCCGCCGGGCTCCACCCGTTCCCGGAGCTGCGCGGTCCCCGGCACCATGCCCCCGCCACCCCCGGCGACCTGCTGTTCCACATCCGGGCCGAGCGCATGGACGTGTGCTACGAATGGGCCGCCCAGCTGCTCGACCGGCTCGGTCCGGCGGTGACGGTGATCGACGAGACTCAGGGCTTCCGCTACCTCGACCACCGGGACCTGCTCGGCTTCGTCGACGGCACCGAGAACCCGCTGGGGGCGGACGCGCTGGCGGCGGCCCTGGTCGGCGACGAGGACCCCGGTTTCGCCGGTGGCAGCTACGTGATCGTGCAGAAGTACGTGCACGACCTCGCGGCCTGGAACGACCTGAGCACCGAGGAGCAGGAACGCGTCATCGGCCGGACGAAGTCCACCGACATCGAGTTCCCCGACGACGTCAAGGCCGCCGATTCGCACGTCGCCCTCAACACGATCACGGAGCCCGACGGAACCTCACGCGAGATCCTCCGCGCCAACATGCCGTTCGGCAGCTTCGGGCAGGGCGAGTTCGGCACCTACTTCATCGGCTACGCCGCCGACCCGGACGTGACCGAGCGGATGCTCCGCAACATGTTCCTCGGCGATCCGCCGGGCACGCACGACCGCATCCTCGACTTCTCGACGGCGGTCACCGGCACGCTGTTCTACGCCCCAGGCGCCGACTTCCTCGACGCCCCGCCGCCGTCGCCCGCCGTGACCGCGGCCGAGGCCCCGTCCGAGCCGGCGCCCGTGCCGGCCCTCGCGCGGGCCGCGGCTCCGGACCGGCCGGACGACGGCTCGCTGCGCATCGGCAGCCTGCAAGAAAGCGCCACGTGATGAACAACCTCCACCGCGAACTCGCCCCCGTCACGGAAGCCGCCTGGGACCAGATCGAGGAGGAGGCCCGGCGCACCTTCAGCCGTCACGTGGCGGGCCGCCGCGTCGTCGACGTCACCGGGCCGGCCGGTCCGGAACTGGCGGCCGTCGGGGACGGCCATCTGCACGACATCGACCCGCCGACGCCGGACGTGATCGCCCGGGCCCGCAGCTCGGTGCCCGTCATCGAGTGGCGGGTGCCGTTCACGGTGACCCGGGCGGCCGTGGACGACGTGGAACGCGGTTCCGACGACAGCGACTGGCAGCCCGTCAAGGACGCGGCCCGCACCTGTGCGTTCGCCGAGGACATGACGATCATCGACGGGTACGCGTCGGCGGGCGTGACCGGGCTTCGGGACGGCTCCTCGCACACCCCGCTGGCGCTGCCGGCCGACGCCCGCGACTATCCGGCCACCGTCAGCCAGGCGCTGACCCAGTTGCGGCTGGCCGGAGTCGACGGACCGTACCGGCTGCTGCTCGGTGCCGACGCCTTCACCGAGGCGACCGAGACCTCCGACCACGGGTACCCGGTCGCCACCCACCTGGCCCGGCTGCTCGACGACCGGATCCTGTGGGCGCCCGCCGTGAAGGGCGGTGTGCTGCTGTCCACGCGGGGCGGCGACTTCGAACTGAGCCTCGGCCAGGACCTGTCGATCGGCTATCAGGACCACGACGCGACCGGGATCCGGCTCTACTTCCAGCAGTCCTTCGCGTTCCGGATGCTGACGCCGGAGGCCGCGGTCCCGATCATCGCCTGACCGGCCGCTCCGGGTGCCCGGCCGCCCGGACGCTCCATGTCAGGGACTCGGTGGCCAGCGCCCGGACCGCGGGGTCCCGGATGGCGTCGGTACGGTCCACGGCCCTGGCGGTCACCTCGTGGGCGCGACCGTCCGCACGGACTCCGAGCGCCGCCGGGGTGACGGCGGTGCGGCCCCGGGCGAAGGCCCTCTCGACGCCGTCCACGTACCAGCGCAGATCCGTCCGGGCGAGCCCGGCGCCCGGTCTGCCGGGCCGATGTGCGTCCGGACCGGCGCGCCCGGCCCCGAGACCGGCGAGGGTCACCGTGATGCGCCGGCCGGGACCGACGGCGGTGTCGGTGCCGAGGGTGCTGCTCAGCGCGTTGCCCGCACGGTAGAACCCGGCGATCATCGCCTCGCGTCCGGGCAGGTTGAACGCGGTGTTGCTCAGTTCGCGCATGATCGACGAGGCGGTCGGACGGAAGAGGCCCGACGGGTGGTAGGCGCTGCCCTCGTACGTGCCGACCGTGCCGCCGGCGGGGTCGCCCCGCCCGAGCCAGCGGTACCACTTGGCCCGCTTCTCGGCGAGCCGGGCGGCCGTGTGGGTGGTGGAGTTGATGCCCCCGGGCTCGCCCCCGGTCCAGGTGCCGTAGGAGTCGTAGGTGTACTCGTCGTCGAGCAGGCCGACGGAGTGCCCGATCTCGTGGGCGGCGATCAGCCCGGACGAGGGGTGGCCGGAGGAGAGCGTGGAGACACCGTTGAAGGGATATCCCTCGGCCCGGAGACCGGAGTAGCCCGCGCCGCCGTACTTGGTGGAGTTGGCGACGACGACCACGAGGTCGGCAGCCGGGGCCTTGGCGGCGTAGGCGGCCACCTTGTCGATGTCGGCACAGATCAGCCGCTCGGTGTCCTCGCACCAGAAGTAACTGCCGAGGGCGGTGTCCTTGACCGTGTCCGCTCCCGGGTCGCCGCTGATGCCCGACTCGCGGGAGACCGCGTCGACGGTCCGGACGTTGAACAGCCCCTGGTAGCTCCGGTAGGGCTCCAGAGCGGTGATGTCGGCCCACTTGGCGGCGGCGTCCGCGTGGAAGTCGTCCTGCTGGTCCGCCGTGTAGCCGTCGCCGATGATCACGACGTCCAGACGGTCGTCGGTGGGTCCGGTCACGGCGTGTTCGCCCACCGTGCCGTCGACGGCCGCCTCGGCGGCATCCCGCGGGGCCGCGACACCGGCACGACCGTGCGAGGAGGCCACCGGGACCTCGGTGGTCCGGCCCGGACCGCCGGGATCGGGGAAGTACTCGGCCACGACCCGCCTCGCGCCGTCGGCGTTCGCGGGCACGGCCGACGCGGGGACGGGGGCGGTGGCCGACAGCGCGGCGGCCAGTACAAGTCCCCCGAGTGCTCCGGCCGTTCGGCGTGGACGCAGGCGTATGCGCATGGACAGCTCCTTCGGGTCCTGGTGGTTGTTCCGGGGCACCGCCGGCCGCTCCCGGGAAGGCGACCGGTGCACAACTCGCGCGTCAACTCTCCTTAATGCGACGCTTAACCTAGGAGGCGGCGAGCTCCCCGACAAGCCCCGGAAGACGAGTGGCCGAAGAGCGTATCCGGGCAATTACGATGCATGGGCCGCATTTCGAGAGCGGGCACGACGAGGGGTCGGCAGGATGGACAGAAGAAGCACACCGGGGCGGGGCACCGCGGCGGACTCCGGTCCGGGACCGGACGGCACCCCCGCGGCGATCGGACGGCGCGTACAACGCCTGCGTTCAGAACGTGGCCTGACGCAACGCCAGCTCGCCGAACCCGCCTACACCCCCGCCTATGTCTCCACCCTGGAGGCGGGCCGGGTCCGGCCGTCGGAGACGGCCCTGCGCCACCTGGCGGACCGGCTCGGTGTGACGTACGACGAACTGGCGACGGGCCGTCCCGCACGTCTCGCCACCGAACTCCGGATGAGGCTCGTCGAGGCCCAGCGGACGCTGGCGACCGGCGGCGCCGAGGACGCCGCGGTCTCGTACGGCGAACTGCTCAGCGAGGCCGCCCTGCACGGCCTCGACGACGAGCGGGCCACGGCCCTTCTCGGACTCGGCCAGTGCGCGCTGGAGACGGGTGATCTGCCCGCGGCCCGCGACCACTTCGAGGCCGCGGAGAAGGCGCTCGCCGACGCACCGCTCCCCCGGCGCGCACCGGCCGTCCGGGGCCGCGCGGTCGCGCACCTCCTGGCGGGCGAACTGCGCTATGCCTGCTATCTGCTGGAGAGCGCCATCGACGAGCTCAACGCCTCCGGTCTGCACGACCCGGGCGCGCTCCTGCTGCTCTACACGGCCTCGATCGCCCCGTACATGGACATGGGGGCCCACGCACGCGCCGCCCAGGCCGGTGAACTCGCGCTGGCGCTCGCACCGCAGGTGTCCGATCCGGAGCTGGTCGCCGGTCTTCACCGCAGCGTGGCCCGCACGTTGATCGCCGCGGGCCGCACGGCGGAGGCGGACGCGTCCCTGGCCAGGGCAGCCGAGATCTATCAGCAGCTCCAGATCCGTACCGAGCTGGCACACTGCCACTGGATGCGCGGCTACGTCCGCGCGCAGGACGGCGACCTGCCGGGCGCCGAGGCCGAACTGCGGGCGGCCCGCGACATGCTGGCGTCGAAACGGGCCGCCCTGTACACCGCCCAGGTCGAGGTGGAGCTTGCCGACGTGCTGAGGCGCCGGGGCCGGGCAGGCCGGGCCCAGGAGCTGCTGCACCGCCTGCTGGGAGAGCTCCACCCGGAACGGGGCGCGGTCCACGCCGGCGGCGCGCACCGCCTGCTCGGCCTCATCCATGAGGAGCGCGGCGACCTCGAAGCCGCAGAGGAGCACTACGTCAGCGCTCTGGCCCTGCTGGAGCGCGCGGGTGCCGTGGGCGATCTGGCGGACATCTGCCGGCTCCTGGGCGATCTGTTGCGGCGGCTCGGCCGGACCGAGGCCGCGATGGACGCCTACCGGACCGGGCTCGGGCACCGGGCGTCCCCGGGCAGCACCACACTGGGACCGGCCCCCGTGCGGCCCCCCACAGCGTGAGGCCCGCCCCCGGTGGCGGGCCGTCGGTCCCGGCCCGGCCGAGGGTCCGCCCGTGCGCGCACCGGCATCACCGCACGGCCCGGGGCGCCCTCCACCGGGCCCCGTTCCGCACGGCGCGTCCGGAAACGGTCACCCCGGGGGTTGGGGCGACGGCTCCGGTTCCGGCACCGGCTCGGGGGTCGGCGCAGGCGGCTGCGGAACCGGGTCCGGGGCCGGGCCCGGCGGTACGGGACCCGGCGGAACCGGTGGCCGCGGCATCGGCGGCGGCTCGGGCATCGGCCCGGGAGTGGGAGCCGGTGGCACCGGGTCGGGGTACGGGTTGGTCATCGCGGATCTCCGAATGCCGAGGAGTGGGTCTGTCTCCACCGTCGCGCGGAGTGGCCGCCCGCGCCCGGTGAGCCCATGCGTCCGGGTTCCGAATGGTCTGTCCGGGGCGACGGGCGGCACGGCGCCCTCGTCACGGCCCGGGCCGGGGCACCCTCCTCGCCGCGGCGGCCGCGGCGGCGAGACCCGAACGGGGACTGGACAGCAGCGGAACCCGGGTCACCGTGCGCCGGCACGCTTCCGCCATGGACGCCTGGGCCAGAACGATCACGTCGGCGTCCTCCACCGCGTCGGCCGCCGCCGCGACCAGGTCCAGGTAGCCGTCGCGGTCACCGGCACAAAACCGCGCCCAGGCCCCGTCGACGAGCACGGCCCGGACCCCGGCGGGCCGATCCGCCGCCTTTTCCGCCTCCTCGGCGAGCAGCGCGAGTGTCGGTGCCAGGGTGCCGGCCAGCGCCGCGAGCACCACCACGCGCCCCCGTTCCACCGCGGCTGCCGCCATCGGACGGTCGACGCGCAGCCCGGGCACGCCGACCGTCGCCGCGGCCGACTCCGCGACCCCGCCGATCGTGGAGCAGGTGCAGAGCACGGCCGACGCGCCTTCGGCCACCGCGTCGGCGAGCACCGCCCCGACCTCGGCCGACACCGCTTCGGGGCCGGATTCCACGGCCCCGGCGAGCAGGTCTTCACGCACCAGATGCCGCAGCCCGAGCCCGGGGTGTTCCGCGTCGCGCAGGGCGTCGAAGACCGGGATGTGGGCCGGGGAGGTGTGCAGCAGGGCGAGCGTCATCGGCCGAACCGTATCTCGCCGCCCCTGCGGCCTGACGCCGCGCGAGGGCGGCCCAGCGGGGCGTCTGCCGCGGTCAGTGCGGCTCGGGGCGCGACGCGAGCTGCGCCTTCGCCCGCTCCACGAGTTCCGTCGGGGCCTCGGGAGCGAGGTCGGGGTGGCGCTGCGCCCATGCCGCGGCGTACGGGCAGAGCGGGACGACGGGAACCCCTTCCCGGTCCGCCATGGCGTAGAACTCCCGGACGAGGGCACCCGCGATGCCCCTGCCCTCGTGGTCCGGCTCGACGACGGTGTGCACGGCGACGAGCGCCGCGGGCTCACCGTCCATCACGAAGTACGCGACGGTTCCGGCGGTCTCGCCGTCCTCGTACGCGCGCAGGTCGCCGTTCGCACGGTCGTCGCGCATGTCGATGCCGGTCCGGCCGGTCTGCTCCGCCACGGCGGCTGCTCCCTCTTTGGTGGGACGGTTCTCGGATCAGTGCCCCGCGGGAACCGCGTGCGGACTCCGCTCGGTCGCGGTGCCCGGCGCGGGCTCCGATGCGTCGGCACCGAGCCCGACGATACGGTTCGAGGCGTCGACGTGCACGACACGCGGGGTCAGCGAGCGGGCCTCGGCGTCGTCGACCTGGGCATAGCTGATGAGGATGACCAGATCACCGGGGTGGACCAGATGGGCGGCGGCGCCGTTGATACCCACGACTCCGGAGCCTCGCTCGCCTTCGATGACATACGTCTCCAGTCGGGCCCCGTTGTCGATGTCGACGATGTGCACCAGCTCCCCGGGCAGCAGATCCGCGGCCTCCATCAGCTCGGCGTCGACGGTGACGGAACCCACATAGTGCAGGTCGGCCTGGGTCACGGTGGCCCGATGAATCTTGGACTTGAACATGGTACGCAGCATCGCGGTGCTCCCGGTCTTAGGCTCCCTGCCTGCGTTTTTGCAGGTCAAGGGCGTTTGCCCACCCTACAACGAGTCGCTTGCCCGGACAGCGTTCCCCAGGTCGCTTCAGGAGCTTGTGCTGATCACTCGTCAAATCTTCCGACGAGTCGTCAGACGACCGCAAAAGGGCTTCGCCCGCCCGCCGCCGGGCGAAGAGCACGAGTGCGACGTCCTCATCGTCCCGGGCGCCGGCCCGCGCAGGGTCACCCGCGCGGCAGGGGCCGGGGCGTCGCTCCGGGCCGACTCGTGGGCGACGACCGCGAGATCGCCTGCCCCACGAGTCGTACGCGGAGCGCGCACGCGTGGTGACACGACCCGGCTCACACGGGTTCGAGCTGCGGTTCCGGCTGTCGTTTCGGCTCCTCCCGCGGTTCCCACCGTCCGGTGATCCGTACGTAGCAGTAGATCACCGAGACCATCGCGAGGATCAGCAGCGGTCCGAACACCCACGGATATGTGGCCATGTGCACCGGCAGATAGCGGTACGACATCAGGAGCACGGCGAAGACCGCCGCTCCGTAGGCGACCAGTTGGATTCCCGACCGGTCCCAGCCACGTGCGACCGAGCGCAGCGCCGCCTCGATCGTGAGCGTGAACACCACGCCGGCGACGAGGTCCGCACCGTAGTGGTATCCGAATCCCAGCGTCGCGCCGAGCGTGGCGATCAGCCAGAACGTGCCTGCGAAGCGCAGGAGTCGTGGACCCTTGCGGGAATGGATGAAGATCGCGGTGGCCCACGCCGTATGAAGGCTGGGCATGCAGTTGCGTGGGGTGATCTCGTCGAACACCATCGGGTGCGGGGTGTTCATCGGTGGCGGCGTGCCCGGCCATATGTCGGCCACCGCCCAGTGTGTGCCGTCGGCGCCGTAGGCGAAGATGGGTCCGACCACCGGAAAGATCATGTAGATGCCCGGCCCGAGAAGGCCGATGACCAGGAAGGTGCGGACCAGATGATGGCTCGGGAAACGCCGCTCGGTCGCCACGTGACGCAGTTGGTACAACGCGAAGATGACCGCGGCCACCGCGAGTTGGCCGTAGACGAAGCTGAGGAGATGGGTGCCGACCGGACGGGTGGCCTCCACGATCCGGCCCACCAGCCATGACGGGTTGCCCAGCGCGTGATCGGCGGTCGCCACGTACTGGTCGAGGACCGTCGGGCGGGTCTTCGACGTGATGAGCAGCCAGGTGTCGCCCGTCTTGCGGCCCGCCACCAGCAGCAGCCCCAGCCCGACTCCCTTCAGCAGGAGTACGCGTTCCCGGCCCGTGCGGCGCGTGACCGCGATGACCGCACAGCCCAGAATCACCCACAACGCGCCGCTGCCGAAGGGATGCCCCTCGGTCACCTTGATGTCCGCCACCCACCGCACGAGCACGAGGACGACATCGATTCCGATCGCGACACCGGTCGCGATGAACCGTTGCCGCCAGGTGAGCACCACCATCATCAGCGCCATGCTGGCGTACAGCAGAAAGCCTGATTTGGGGGCGACCACCACCTCTTTCGCCTGGTTGAAGATCGGACCCGGCAGACCGTAGTGACGCGCGGCGATCTCCAGCGCGACGAGGAACGCGAGGGTCACCAGACTCGCGGCGGTCCACAGTAGAGCCCGCGGTCTGCGCCACGCGGCGAACGCGGCTCTGCAATTTATTCGCGAAAACACCCGCGATACTTTAGGTATCAATTACTTGGCCGATTTGTTAGGTTTCAGTTGGATGGGTAGCTCTTCGTGCCGGATGGCATGATCTTCCGGTGAAGGACCGGCGGTGGGGCGCCCGTCACGAGTTCGAACATGCTAACGGAGCGCCGCGCGTGGGTTCGCTGGTCACGGGCGGTGCGCCGGCCGATCGGCCTGCGGCCGGGGATCCGATGCGCCGAAACGGGCCACCCGCGCCCTGACGTCCGGTGGACATCGAGGACCGCACGCGTGGCCCGGCGGCTGCCAAATTCCTTTTTATCGCGACATTTCGACCAGAGGTTCCTGGCGAACCGGCCGTTCCCTCTTGCCGCTTCCTCTTGCCGGGCGGAGGTCGGCGGACCCCGCAGCCGGGGCTTCCGGTCGCCCCGGGCAGAACGGTCGGCCGGCATGGCCAGGGCCACCCGTCGGCCCGAACAGGGCTGTCGGCCGGCCCTGTCAGGGCTGTTGGTCGGCCCTGTCCCGCAGGGCCTCGGCCACTGCCTCGCGCACCCGCTCCTCCTCACGCCGTGCACGGCGGGCGCGGCCTCGCCGGACGAGCACGAACGCCGACGCGGCCGCGGCGAGGGCGAGGGCCAGGAGCAGGAGGAGGGTCCAGGGAACGGCCCAGCCGTGGGCCGTGGCCCGGACGGGCGGGAGGGCGGTCGTGGAGCCTGCCGCGTCGGTGATGAGCGGGGTGACGGTGACGGCGGCGGAGAGCCGGAGGGCCGGAGTGACGCCCTGAACGGGGACCGTGACCCTCCAGCGTTCTCCGGGCAGCAGTTCCGGTGGCGCGGGGATCGTTCCCGCATCCGTGCTCAGCGCCCCGAACGGGCCGGTGAGGGTGACCTTCTGGGTGCCGGAGAGCAACGCGTTGCCGGTGTTGCGGAGGCTGTAGGTCACCGTGGCGTCGCCGGGGGCGAACGGGTTGGCGGTGCCGTCGTAGGCGACCCGCACGTCCTCGACGGCGAGGGCGGGCCGCAGGGCTCCGCTGACGCGGAGCTTGATCCGGATGCCGAGGCGCCTGTCGACGGCGATCCCCTCGGCGTCGTCGGACTGCTTGAGCGACGTCAGGATGCCGCCCACGTAGTCGCCGGGGGTCGCGTCGCGCGGGACCTCGACGGTGAAGGGGATCTCGGCGCTCTTGCCCGGGGCTATCCGGATGCTCTCCTGGGAGGCGTGGACCCAGGAACCGATGGCGCGGGACTTCTTCTCCTTGGTGAGGAGGTCGAGTTGGCCCTTCTCGGTCGTGTAGCCGTCGGCGGCGTAGACGGCGAGGCGCAGCGGGGTGGTGCCGTGGTTGGCGACGACCATGGCGTCCTCGACCCGGCCACCGGGGTTGACGCCGTGGCTGAAGCTCGACCGGTCGTCCCCGTAGTCGTTCGCGGCCGTCCGTACCGTCCAGGTGACGTCCCCGTTGTCGGCCGCCAGGGCGGGGCCGGCCGATGCGAGGGCGGCCGTCAGGGCCGCGAACAGGGCGAGGACGGCGGTGCGGACGAGGACGGCGGTGCGGACGAGGACGGCGGTGCGGACGAGGACGGCGGTGGTGCGGCGAGGTGGTGCCACTGCGTGCATGGGGTCTCTCTCGGAACGGGGGCGTGGCGGGCTCCGGCGGACCGGGACCCGCCACGCCGGTACAGCGGGAGGGGTCAGCTGCTCAGCGCGGTGATCGTGAGGGTCGCGCGGTAGCCGCCCTTCTGAACGGTGTCCGGGATCTTGAGGTCCAGGTCGGCGCCCAGCTTGGCCGTGCCGCGGGCGTGGCCCTGCGGCGCGGCGCCGAGGCCCCGGGAGACCGACAGGCCCTTGCCCTGGTCGTCGTAACCGGAGGCCACCGGCGAACCGGCCTCGGCACCGGCCCCCTGGTCGAGGACGTACGGCGACCAGCCGAGGTAGGAGCCGGCGAACTTCTTGCCGGCGTCCTTGAACTCGCTCACGTCTGCCGAGACCGACCACGGCGAGAGCGAGCGGCGGGTGTCCGACACCAGGATGGGGTTGATCTTGCCGGAGGCGGTGAAGTGGTCGCCGTCCTTCTCCTTGGCGGTGCCGAGGTCCACCAGGCCGTTGTAGCCGTCGATGGTCCAGCCGAACTCGCCCGGGGCCGGGTTGGGGACGTCGACCTGGAGGGACTGTCCGTCACCGTTGTACGGGTGGACGCTCACCTTGTCGACGACCGAGCCGACGGGCTGCGCGGCGGTGGTGTTGTTGCACCAGTCGCCATGCGACACCTCGGAGTTGGGGGCGTCGCAGGTGCCGCTGCGGAGGTTCTCCACGACGAGCTTCTCGTTGCGCACCTGGACCTTGACGTAGCTGCGGACGTGCTCCTGGTTCTGGACCGAGTTGTACCAGTAGTTGCCCGGGTTCAGCGGGTCGGCGCCGTTGCCCGCGCCGCTGGTGCCGCTGGAGTCGGGCTTGGTGATGTCGTAGTACTTCGACCCCGAGGCGGAGTTGGCCGTGACGTAGAGGACACCGCCGGGGCCGGGGTAGACGTCGGCCGCGCCGGGCTTCTCCTTCGGGTCGGCCTTCTCACCGTTCTTGATGAGGTAGCTGCGGGAGTAGCTGTGGTCGTGGCCCTGCAGGACCAGGTCGACGCCCAGCTTGGAGAAGGTCGTGGGGAAGTCGACCCGGCGGGCCTTGTTGTCCTTGTCCTTGGCGTGCGAGGCCGGCGAGTAGATCGAGTGGTGGTAGACGAGCACCTTCCACTTGGCCTCGGAGCCGTGCTGGTTGATGACGTCCGCGACGTACTTGGTGTGCGCCTCGTCGCCCCCGCCGCCCTGGGAGGTGGCGTAGCTGTTGCTGTTCAGGTCGATGAACAGCACGTCCTTGTAGATGTACCAGTAGTTGCCGCCGGAGGTGTTGGACTCCGGCTTGCCGTTGGCGTACAGCGCCTCCGAGCGGTCCGTGTTCGGCGTCGAGAAGTGCTGCTCGTACGCCTTGCCGCCGACGTCGTGGTTGCCGATGGTGGCGGCCCACGGGTACTGGCGCAACTGGTCGGGCGCCAGGAAGGCGTTCCACTGGGACTCGTTGTTGGCGCTCTCGACCTGGTCGCCCCCGGAGACCAGGAGTTCGGCCTTCGGGTTGGCCCTGGTGGCCACGTCGAGGGTGTCCTGCCAGCCGGCCTGGTCCTGTGCCAGGTCCCCGGAGGAGCCGATCTGCGGGTCGCCGAGGAAGAGGAAGTCGTACTCGCCCTCGAAGTCCTGCGTGGTGAAGGAGTACGTCGTGGACCAGTTGCCCTCGGTGCCGACGCGGTAGGAGTAGGCGGTGTTCTCCTTGAGACCGGTGATGGTGGCCCGGTGGTTGTAGCCGCCGCTGCTGGCGATGTTCGCGGCGCCGAGCGCGTCGAAGGTGGCGGAGCCGGCGGGGAACTCGCCCGCGGCGAGCCGCGCGGTGGGGGCCAGCTGGACCTTCTGGGCGGCGTCGGTGGAGGAGTACCAGCTGACGGTGCGCTGGGTCTCGTTGGCGCCGACGCCCAGGACGATGCCGGTGAGGGTGGAGGATTCGGCCGCGGCGGCGGGCGTGAGCTGCCCGCTCCCGAGAACGGCGGTCAGAC
Source organism: Streptomyces sp. NPDC014734 (assembly GCF_043083325.1). Taxonomy (NCBI): domain Bacteria; kingdom Bacillati; phylum Actinomycetota; class Actinomycetes; order Kitasatosporales; family Streptomycetaceae; genus Streptomyces; species Streptomyces sp. NPDC014734. The sequence continues at coordinate 224,080 of NZ_JBIBYN010000010.1, forward strand.
CGAGGAAGGCGGCGGTGGCGCCGGTGGCCACACGGTGCCGCAGGGGCCCTCGGGCCTGCTGAGAGGAGTTCGGTCTCATGAAGTGTCGTCTCTTTTGTGTATGAACGGTGCGCATGTGGTGGACATGCGAAGGAGGATGCCAAGCTCTCGGCATCAGGTGAACGCCGTTCGAATGCGATCTTGGCGAAGGTTGAACATCACCGCTGACCTGCGGTTCCTACGATCCGGTCACCCGCTGCACGAACCAGACGAGCCCCATGACGGCCACTCCCGCCGACAGTGCCCCGGTGACCCACGGGGCGACCCGCGGCAAGCGGCGCCCGAGCAGCAGCAGGAGTGGGAACAGCACGGCGATGATGGCGAGTTGGACTGCTTCGATGCCGATGTTGAACACCAGCAGGGACCACAGCAGGGTCCAGGACCACGCGGCCTCGATGCCGAGCGCGCCCGCGAAGCCGAGACCGTGCACGAGACCGAAGCAGAACACCACGCAGAGGCGGATCCACCCGGCACGGTCCAGGCCGAACCGAGTCCCGGTCGGCGCCCGGAGTTCCGTGGCGCGGGCGCCCCGCTCGCGGATGCGCCACAGGTGCCAGCCGGCGACCACGGCGATGGACAGCGCGATGACCGGTTCCACCAGGTCCGCGGGAACGTCGACGAGTCCCAGGGCGGCCAGCAGGAACGTCACCGAGTGGGCCAGGGTGAAGGCGGTGGCGGCCAGGACGACCTCGCGGGGCCGCCGGGACCCGGCGATGAGGGCGAGCAGGAACAGGATGTGGTCGGTTCCGGTCAGCAGGTGCTCGGCGCCGAGGCGGAAGAACTCCCAGAAGCGCTCCGTCCAGGACTGGCTGATCGAGAAGGACGGGTGCCCCGCGTCGAGGGCGGCGCTGCCGGTTCTGCCGTCGACGGCGTAGGTGACGATCGTCTTGGTTCCCTTGACGTACCCCTCCGCGTCGGGGAAGAGGGCGCTGCGTATCCCGTGGTCACCGGCGCCGTGTTCGGCGCAGGTCCAGTCGAGCGTCAGCAGCGCGTAGGGCACGCCCTCCTCACGGCCCATCCGGAACGCGCCGACGGGAGCGGGTTCGCAGGCGCCGCCGCCCGCGGTGACGGAGAAACGCCGGGTGACATAGCCGACGGCGGCCGCGCGGTGGGCGTCAAGTGCCGCGGCCTGGGCCCGGGTGTCCCCTGCCTCGAACGCGTCGGTTCCGGCGCGGAAGAGGGGATCGTCGGATCCGGCGTCGGCGGCAGAGACGACGAGGAGGTCGTACTCCAGTTTCAGTTCGGTCCTCAGCACGCCGTCGCCGTCGGCGGTGACGTGCGCGTACACGGTGGAGGTGAAGCCATGGGCGGCGGCGGGCCGGACCAGGCCGAGGAAGAGAAGAACCGCCGCGGCGAGAGCGAGCAGGAGGCGGCGGACACGGTGTGACATGGGGCTCCTTGGGGTTGCCCGTGCACCGTGCTGGTCGCGGATGAACCGATGACGACCGATCGACGAATCATGAGGGAACAAACGTGCGATGACGGTCGAGTCGATGGAGATCTCGCGGAGGGAAAGAGCAGGATGTGGGAAAACCCGCTCCGCGTCAGCTCCGCATCGGCACCGCGCTCCTGCCGGGCCGTCGGCCGGCGTTCCGCCCGGCCGGGGCGACGGTTCCCTCCCCCCAGCGTCGCAGGCCCCTTCCTCAATCCCCTTCCGCAATCCCCTTCCCGGAGGACGATCGTCTTGCACCGCCCACTCCTGGCCGCCGCGCTGGTCGTGGCCGCCGTCCTGCTCACCGGATGTGCCTCGGGCGACGACTGGTCGAAGCCGCGCCCCCGCCCCTCGGCCGTCGGCGAACTGGGCGCGGGCTTCGTCGATCGGGCCGGAACCCCCGCACCGGAGTCGACCGTCACGCCGAGTCCGGGTTCGTGGTCCGGGGTGCGGCCGTCGGCCGGCACGCGCGTCGTCCTGCTCGCCGCGGGCCACGACCGGACGACGAAGGCCCTGGTGAAGGCGGTGAGGGGATGGGCGAAGGACGAGGCGGTGGACCTGCGGACGGTGACCGCGACCGACGCCGCCGATCTCGTGCCGGCCATCACCCGGGCGCTGGACATGAGCCCGGACCTCGTCATCAGCGCGGGCAACGACCTCATCGACCCCCTGGCGACGGTGAGCCCGAGCCATCTCGACCAGGAGTTCCTGGTCGTGGGGGCGGAACTCGCCGAACCCACCGAGAACGTGACGGCGGTCGACTGGTCGGGGGCCTCCTTCCGCGGGGAAGGGCTCGGCATGTCCTCGACGTACGACCCCGCCTCGTTCACCGACGCCCGCTGCGCGGCCGCCGTCAGGGCGGGCGCGGCGGCGGTACTGACGGGACACACCGGCATCGTGGTGTGGCTGGACACGTTCTGAGGGCGATCCCGCGGCTCCCCCCTCCCGCCCCGCCGAACAGGTCGGACGCGCGGGTGCGGGCCGTCCGGGGGCTCAGCGCTTCCGGTCGCTCATGGCCGCCATCACCGTCAGCACGGTGCCGACGAGGATCGGCACCGTCATCGCGACGAACAGCCACGGCGACACGTGCGGATCGGGCACGGAACGCCACAGGATTCCGCAGCCCACGAGCAGGGAGACGCCGACGAGTGTGTTCAACAGCAACAGGGATCGCGCGACCCGGCGTGCCGAGTCACGGCTGCCGGGCCTGTTGAGGGACGAGGACGCGCCGACGGCGAACCGCCTCGTGTCCGCGCCGGTGTCGGGCAGTTCGTCCCGCGGGGTCACGCGGAGAGTCAGTTCGGCACAGCCGGTCATCAGCACCGTCACCGCCGCGTACACGAAGACCAGCGCGAAGGCGCTGCCGATGGACCGTCCCGTCCAGGCGTCGACTCCGCCGGAACCGATGTGTCTCGGGATCCGCTCCGGCAGGTGGGCGTAACGGACCACGCCCCAGACCGCCATGGCGGCGAGGAGCACGAGGTTCGGGAACAGCCACAGCCGGACCGGGGAGGAGAACACCATGACACCGATCCTCCGCCGCGGGCGCGTGTTTGCAAAGCCCTGCCCGCGGTCCGCCCGCCGTGCCGGCCACGGGCGGGAACGACCGGCCGGACCGCGGCACTTGGGCGGCAGAGCCCGGGGGCCGTCGTCCCGGCCACCACAGGATGTCCGAGGGCGCGACCGGGACTCGCGCCGCACCTGCCCGCTTTCGCCCACCCCTCATCGATGAGTTAGGTTAGCCTTACCTTTATTGAGGCGGGGGAGGTGAAGTCCATGCCGGCTCGGACCACGGTGGGCGTGGGCTCGTTCGCCCACGGGGTCGGCACCGCCCGGCACGGCATCGGGCCGATCGGCGTCGGAGAGCCGATGCCGGGCCCGACCGGCGTTCCGGTACCGCGACACGGCCCCGGACGGCCCGTCGGACGCGCGAGGACGACCGTGCGCGGGTGACCACCGACGTCTCACGACGGACCGACCCGGTCGCCGCACTCCGCCGCGGGCGTCACGACCACGCACGCCCACGCGTCGCCCTGTGCCGTGACCTCTCAACCCCCGCCCCACGAACCGCCGTCGGCGCGCCGGTCGCGCCGCACCATCAGTCCTCCAGGAGGCATCCGATGAACCGCACCTCGTCTCGCACACGCGTCCGCTCCGATCACGCGCAGCCACCGGACCTCGCTCCCACCGGGACGGCGCGCGGCGTGGAACCGGCCGAGCAGTGCGAACCGGCGTACCGGACGGCGCCGCTGACGGGTGGGACGGCGTGATCCGGGTCGACCACCGTCACCGCCATCTGGACCGGATCGCGGAGGTCCGGGCGGGCAGCCATGCGGAGAAGGTGGGCTACCCGATCCGCATCCGGGCGGCCGAGGTCGTGCGCACCACAGCGGTCGGCGCCGGTCTGGTGCGGGTGACCCTGGGCGGGCCGGGCACCGAGGGGTTCGAGGCCCACGCGCCGGACGAGCACGTGAAACTCCTCTTTCCGGAACCCGACGGCTCGTTGCGGCTGCCCGAGCCGAACGGCGCGGTGCTGAACTGGCCGCGCCCCGCGCCCACCTCACGGGAGTACACGGTGCGCCGGTACGACCCGGTCACCGGCGAGATCGACATCGACGTCGCCTCGCACGGCGGCGGCCTGGCATCGGACTGGGCCCGCGGGGCCCGGCCGGGTGCCGTCATCCATGTCGCGGGGCCGCCCGGCGGGATGATCGTCCCGTACACCTACGACCGGTACCTGCTCGCGGGCGACATCACGGCCCTGCCCGCGATCGCTCGTTGGCTGGAGGACCTGCCCAGGAGCGCGAAGGGCTGGGCGTTCGTCGAAGTCGCCGACGCCGCGGAGGAGATCGGACTGCGCGCGCCCGAGGGCGTGGAGGTGCACTGGCTGCACCGCGACGGAGCTCCGGCGGGAACCGGTGACGCGCTGGCGCGGGCCGTGACCGCGGTGACCGTGCCCGAGGGCGAACGAGCGTACGTGTGGGTCGCGGGCGAGGCGGGGCAGATCAAGCCCCTGCGCCGCTGGGTCCGCGACGAGCTGCGCCTGGACAGGGCCGACCACGACATCACCGGTTACTGGAAGCGCGGCATCGCCGACTTCGACGAGGACGACCACTGATCACCCGCGGGTCCGCCACGACGGGGCACGACACCGCCCCGAGCACCCCGCCCGTTCCCTTCACCGAGGTGGGCCCCGGCTCACCGGCAAGGAGCATCACATGTCCATACCCAGATCGTCCGGCCCGGTCGGCACCGTCGCCCTGGCCCTGGCCCTGACCGGTTGCGGGTTCTCGTCGGAGGGCGGGTCCGAGGCCTCGGAGGAGGGCGGGACCCGGGTGTTCGCCGCGGACAACGGCAAGATCACCATCCCGGTCGCCCCGAAGCGGGTGGTGGCCACCGGCTACGCCGTGCCCGCCCTGATCGAGGCCGACGCGCCCCTGGTCGGAATCTCGTCGTGGAAGCGCGGCGAGCCGATGATGACGAAGGAGGACCTGGCCACCTACAAGAAGCTCCCCAAGGTGGCGGGCGAGCAGGCCGCCGAGACCAACTACGAGGCCGTCGCCGAGGCCGATCCCGACCTGATCGTCATCGGTGTGCCCGCCCCCGTGCTCGGCGACATCGACATCAAGCGGCTGGAGTCCATCGCCCCCGTCGTGGCGATCGGTCCGACGGTGCCGTCCGCGTGGCGCGAGTTGTCCCGCAAGCAGGCGGATGCCGCGGGCTCGCTCAAGCAGTTCGACGCCGCGAAGAGCACGTACGAGACCAAGGCCGCCGAGCTGGCCAAGAAGTACGAGGACGTACTGCCCGGGCTCAGGCTGGGCCACGTCGGCGCGTACGGCGAGGCCGCCAAGGGCACCTTCCAGCGCGAGTTCAACGGTTCGTGGGGCACCAACATCGCCGAGGACATCGGCGCGACGTACTACGGCAAGGTCAAGGAGCCCGGCCCCGGCTCCCGTTCGGTGAGCGAATACCCGTCCGTCGAGGAACTGCCTGCCGCGTACGCCGAGGCCGACGTCCTCACGTACTCGGTCGGCTCCGACGGCAGCGTCCCCGCGTCGGTGCGGTACGTCCTGGACTCGAAGCTGTGGAAGAACCTGCCCGCCGTCAAGGCCGGAAAGGCCTTCCCGTTCCGGTACACCGAGGCCGCCACCTACGGGGAGGCCTTGACGACCCTGGACGCGATCGACACATCGCTCGCTCCGCTGCTGAACCGGTGACCGTCGCGGGCCGCGCGTCCGGGACGGCCGGAACAGGGCGGACCGCCCCCCGGATCGGTCTGCTCGTCGGCGCGCTGGTACTGCTGGCAGCGGTCGCCGTGCTCAGTATGGGCGTCGGGGCCCGCCCGGTCGCGCCCGGCGAGGTCGTGCGGGCCTTGCTGGACTACCGGGGCACCGACGACCACGTGATCGTGCGTGACGTCCGTGCACCACGCGCGCTGCTGGCCATCGCGGTGGGCGCCGCGCTCGCGGTGGCCGGCGCGCTGATCCAGACGCTGGCCCGCAACCCGCTGGCCGAGCCCGGCATCCTCGGGGTCACCGCGGGTGCCGGGTTCGCCGTCACCGTCGGCTCGGCACTCGGTCCGGCCGCCGGGCAGGCGGGCGAACTGGGCTTCGCGATCACCGGCTCCGTGCTCGCGGCCGTGCTGGTCGCCGCGGTCGGCGGACGCTCACCACTGCGCCTGGTACTCACCGGCGTGGCCCTGACCGCGGTGCTGAGCGGCGTCGCGCTGGGCATGCGCCTGATACTCCCGGACGTCTTCGACACCTACCGGTTCTGGTCGGTCGGCTCGCTGGCCGCCCGTGAACAGGCTCCGCTGGCACTGCCGCTCGTCGCGATCGCGGTGTCGCTGCTCGGCGCGCTGCTGCTGAGCCGGGCGCTCGACGCCCTGGCCCTGGGCGAGAACGTGGCACTCGCGCTCGGTGTGGGTGTCGGGCGTGTCCGGGGCGCCGCACTCGTGCTGATCACCGTGCTCAGCGGGGCGGCGACGGCAGTGGCCGGGCCGATCCTGTTCGTCGGGCTGATCGTGCCCCACCTGGTCCGCAGGCCGGCCGCGGGCTCGGTGCCCTGGCTGATCCTCTGCACGATGGTGCTGGGACCTCTCCTGCTGCTGGTCGCCGACATCGGATCGCGGGTGCTGCTGCCCACCGGGGAGGTCCCGGTGGGCATCGTGACCGCGTTCCTCGGCGGCCCCATGCTGATCTGGGCCGTTCGCCGCCACGGGACGGGATCCCTGTGACCGCGCACGGGCCGAGGGCCGAACGCCGCACGGTGGTGCTCGTCGTCGTGCTGGTCGCCGTGATGCTGGGCCTGGGTCTGCTCGGGCTGTGCCACGGGGCGTCATGGTCCTCCCCGGGCAGGGTGTTCGCCGTGCTGACCGGGTCGGATCATTCGGTGGTGATCCGGGACTGGCGGTTGCCGCGGGTGCTGGCCGGGCTCGTCTTCGGCGCCGCGCTCGGCGTGGCGGGAGCGATCTTCCAGAACCTCACCCGTAACCCGATGGGCAGCCCGGACGTGATCGGTCTCGACGCGGGCGCCTACACCGGCGCCCTGGTCACCCTCACCGTGCTGTCGGGCACGTCCGCGCAACTTGCCGTCGGCTCGGTGCTCGGCGGCCTGCTCGCCGCTGCCGCGATCTATCTGCTGGCGTACCGACGAGGCTTCTCCGGACTGCGGTTGGTCGTGATCGGCATCGCGGTCAACGCGATGGTGACCGCGGTCAACTCGTGGATCGTGCTGCGCGCCGAACTGGAGGTGGCGATCGCCGCCGTCGGGTGGAGCGCGGGTTCGCTCAACGGCGTGGGCTGGGCCGACCTGGGAATTCCGTTCTCGGTGATCGGCGTGCTGCTGATCCTGATGACGGCGCGGGCGCACGCCATGCACCAGGCGTCGCTCGGTGACGCGATCGCGGTGACCACCGGCGTCGAACTCGGCCGGCTGCGGCTGTTGATGGTGCTGGTCGGCGTCGGCTGTACGGCCACGGTGACCGCGGTGGCCGGGCCGATCTCGTTCATCGCCCTGGCCGCTCCGCAGATCGGCCGCAGGCTGGCGGGAGCCGCCGGGGCTCCGCTGCTCCCGGCCGCGCTGACCGGGGCCGTTCTGCTCCAGGGCGCCGACCTGGTCGCCCAGATGCTGCTGGCGCCCGTCGCACTGCCCGTGGGAGTGGTGAGCACCGCGATCGGCGGTTGCTATCTGATCTGGCTGCTGACCAAGGAGGTGAGGCGCGCGTGACCGCACGCCTGACAGCGCGGGAGATCACCCTGCGCTACGGAGACCGGATCGTGTCCACACGGCTGAGTCTCGACGTCCCCGACGGCGCGTTCACCGCCATCGTGGGCCCCAACGCCTGTGGGAAGTCGACGCTGCTCGGCGCGCTGGTCCGGCTGCTGCGCCCCGACACCGGGCAGGTGGCGCTCGACGGCCGTGACATCGGCTCCCACGGGACCAAGGCCCTGGCCAGGCAACTCGGCTTCCTGCCCCAGGATCCGCTGGCCCCCGAGGACATCGGGGTCCGCCGGCTCGTGGGCCGGGGGCGGTTCCCGCACCAGTCGCTGCTCGCCTCGTGGTCGGCGGACGACGAGGAGGCCGTCACCGAGGCGATGGCCGCGGCCGGTGTCGACGACCTGGCCGACCGGCCGGTGCGGGAACTGTCGGGCGGGCAGCGTCAGCGGGTGTGGATCGCGATGGTGCTCGCCCAGCGGACGCCCTGTCTGCTGCTCGACGAACCGACGTCGTTCCTGGACATCACCCACCAGTACCAGTTGCTCGGCCTGCTGGCCAGGTTGCGCGACGAGGGCCGCACGGTGGTCGCCGTGCTGCACGACATCAACCAGGCCTGCCGGTTCGCCGACCACCTCGTCGCCATGAAGGCCGGCGGGGTGGTCGCCGAGGGCAACCCCGGTGACATCGTGAACGCCGCGCTGATCGAGGAGGTCTTCGACCTGCCGAGCGTCGTCGTCCCCGACCCGGTGACCGGCACGCCGATGATCGTTCCCGCACTCCAGCGGGGGTGAGGGAGCGTCCTGCCCGCAGTGTCCCGGGCCGTCGTGCCCCGTCCCGTGGCTCGGTCCGTCACCGGCCACGGGACGGGGCGCGACGGCCGCTCCCGGTCGTCGAGACCCTCGAAACGGACGGGACGTGCGGCATGCCGGATCCCGCGGCCCGGCCGCCCCGTACGCCCGACCGCGTTTCCGGGCAGGCCTCGTCGCCCACGCGCGGAACACCTCGTGGAAGACCTTTCGCCGCCGCCCCGATGCGAAACTTAGGTATACCTAACATTCGCTTACAACACAACATCTGGCCAGGCGGCACCATCCATCATCTAGATGTAGTGTTGGCCGTGCTGGTGGTTCGCCAGGCACCCCTGTGCCCGGCGAGGCAAGAGGGAACCTGGTGGGAATCCGGGACTGCCCCGCAGCGGTGAGCGGGAACGACCGCCGTCACACGCACTGGGCCCGTCGAACGGGCTTGGGAAGCGACGGCCGGTAGGTGCCCCCCTCGGTGGACGAGGAGGGTGTGCCCGCGAGTCCGAAGACCTGCCACCGGTGCGCACGCCGATCGGCGACGTGCGCGCTCCGAGGCCCCGAGGGAGGGCCGCGTGGCCGTCGTACGGACCCGGGTCCGGCGTGCCCTCTTTCCGCCCGCCGCCCCGATGCCGCCCCGATGCCGCCCCGCACGCCACCGCCGCCTCCCCCGGTCCTCGGACCGAGACGGGAACGAGCGAGAGGAGGCGGCGGACCGATGAGCGGTCTCGTGTATTTCTCCAGCGTCTCGGAGAACACCAGGCGTTTCGTGGAGCGGCTGGAGCTGCCCGCCACACGCATCCCCCTGCACCCGCACCGCGCGGGCATGCCACAGGTCACCGAGCCCTTCGTGCTGATCGTGCCGACCTACGGGGGCGGCGACCGCCGTGGTGCGGTGCCCAAGCAGGTGATCCGCTTCCTGAACGTCCCGGCCAACCGGGCGCTGTTGCGCGGGGTCATCGCCTCCGGCAACACCAATTTCGGCGCGGACTACTGCCTGGCGGGCCGTGTGATCTCGGCGAAGTGCGGGATTCCGGAGCTGTACCGATTCGAACTGCTGGGCACGGACCGCGACGTCCGTGCCGTGAGGGAAGGACTGAGAGGGTTTTGGACACGACACACGTCGCCCCTGCCGCTGGTGGGGAGAACGGCATGAGCACCACCACGGCGGTCACTGTTCCCGTGCCCCCGCGCGAACCGGTCGGCACGCGCAAGGACTACCACGCGCTCAACGCCATGCTGAACATGTACGACTGCGACGGCCGCATCCAGTTCGGCAAGGATCGCGAGGCCGTCCGCCAGTACTTCCTCCAGCACGTGAACCCGAACACGGTGGTCTTCCCGACGCTGGAGGAGAAGATCTCCTACCTGATCGAGAACGACTACTACGAGGAGACGCCGATCCGGCGCCACCGCTGGGAGTTCGTCAAGGGCCTGTACCGGCAGGCGTACGCGCACGGGCACCGCTTCCGCACCTTCCTCGGCGCGTTCAAGTACTACACGTCGTACACGTTGAAGACCTTCGACGGCTCCCGTTACCTGGAGCGGTACGAGGACCGGGTGGTCGCCACCGCGCTGCACCTCGGTGCCGGTGACGAGGAACTGACCTGCCGGCTTGTCGACGAGATGCTGACCGGCCGCTTCCAGCCGGCCACACCGACCTTCCTCAACGCCGGGAAGGCACAGCGCGGCGAGCTGGTCTCCTGCTTCCTGCTGCGCGTCGAGGACAACCTGGAGTCCATCGGACGCGGCATCAACTCAGCGCTCCAGCTCTCCAAGCGGGGTGGCGGCGTGGCACTGCTGCTGACGAACCTGCGCGAGCAGGGCGCCCCGATCAAGAAGATCGAGGACCAGTCCTCCGGCGTCGTGCCCGTGATGAAGCTGCTGGAGGACTCCTTCTCCTACGCCAACCAGCTCGGCTCGCGGCAGGGCGCGGGCGCGGTCTACCTGCACGCCCACCACCCGGACATCATGCGGTTCCTGGACACCAAGCGGGAGAACGCGGACGAGAAGGTCCGCATCAAGACCCTCTCGCTCGGTGTGGTCGTCCCCGACATCACCTTCGAACTCGCCAAGCGCGACGAGGACATGCACCTGTTCTCGCCGTACGACGTGGAACGCGAGTACGGCAGGCCACTCTCCGACCTGTCCGTCAGCGAACACTACGACGACCTGGTGGCCAACCCGCGCATCCGCAGGACCACACTGAGCGCCCGGGAGTTCTTCAGGACGATCGCCGAGTTGCAGTTCGAGTCCGGCTACCCGTACCTGCTGTTCGAGGACACGGTCAACCGGGCCAACCCGATCCCCGGCTGGATCAACATGTCCAACCTCTGCTCGGAAATCCTCCAGGTCAACACACCGAGTACCTACGACGCCTCGCTCGGCTACGAGAGCGTGGGCAAGGACATCTCCTGCAACCTGGGATCACTGAACATCGCCGCCGCGATGGCCTCCCCCGACCTCGGCGCCACCGTCGAGACCGCCGTACGCGGGCTGACCTCGGTCTCCGACCAGTCCCATATCGATGCCGTACCGTCTGTGGCCCGGGGCAACGCCCTCTCCCACGCCATCGGGCTCGGCCAGATGAACCTGCACGGATACCTCGCCTCGCAGCGCGTCCACTACGGCAGCGAGGAGGGCGTCGACTTCACCGACCTCTACTTCTACACCGTCACCCACCACGCGCTGCGCGCCTCGAACCGGATCGCGATCGAGCGGGGCACGGCCTTCGACGGCTTCGAGCTGACCGCGTACGCCGACGGCTCGTACTTCGACAAGTACACCGAGCGGGTGTGGGAGCCGGCCACCGACCGGGTGCGCGCCCTGTTCGCCGAGGCCGGCGTGCGCATCCCGACGCAGGACGACTGGCGCGGACTGCGGGCGTCCGTCATGGCGCACGGCCTGTACAACCAGTACCTCCAGGCCGTCCCGCCCACCGGTTCCATCAGCTACATCAACGACGCCACCGCCTCCATCCACCCGATCGCCTCCAAGGTGGAGATCCGCAAGGAGGGCAGGCTCGGCCGCGTCTACTACCCGGCGCCGCACATGGACAACGACAACCTTGAGTACTTCCGGGACGCGTACGAGATCGGCTACGAGAAGATCATCGACACCTACGCGGCGGCCACCCAGCACGTCGACCAGGGCCTGAGCTGCACGCTCTTCTTCCGGGACACGGCCACCACCCGCGATCTGAACAAGGCGCAGATCCACGCCTGGCGCAGGGGCATCAAGTCCCTCTACTACATCCGGCTGCGGCAGGAGGCCCTGGAGGGCACCGAGATCGAGAACTGCCTGTCCTGCACCCTGTGACCCCGCCCGACCGCTCGTGAAAGCACCGACGATGACCACTTCCCCCGCCCCGCTGACCGACATCTCGGTCACGCCCCCGTCCTACCGCCTCGACCGCGCCGCACGGCTGCGCCCGGTCAACTGGAACCGCGTCACCGACGAGAAGGACCTGGAGGTGTGGAACCGGCTCACGGCGAACTTCTGGCTGCCGGAGAAAGTCCCGCTCTCCAACGACATCAAGGCCTGGCAGCAGCGGCTCGGAGCGGAGGAACGCACCCTCACCATGCGGGTGTTCACCGGTCTCACCCTGCTCGACACCGTGCAGGCCACCGTGGGCGAGATCGCCCAGATCCAGGACGCCCGCACCGAGCACGAGGAGGCGGTGTACACCAACATCGCCTTCATGCAGGCCGTGCACGCCCGCAGCTACTCGTCCGTCTTCTCCACCCTCTCGACCACCCCGGAGATCGACGACGCCTACCGCTGGGCGGTACGGAACGACGTCCTCCAGCAGCGCGCCAAGGCGGTCCTGAGGCACTACTACGGCGACGACCCGCTGAAGCGGAAGGTCGCCTCCACACTCCTGTCGTCCCTCCTGCTGTACGCGGGGTTCTACCTCCCGCTGCACTTCTCCACCCACGCCCTGCTCACCAACACGGCCGACATGATCCGGCTGATCCTGCGCGACAAGGCGGTGCACGGCTACTACTCCGGCTACAAGTACCAGCGCGGCCTGGAACGGCGGACCCCGGCCGAGCGGGAGGAGATGCGCGCCTTCACGCACGAGCTGCTGGACAAGCTGTACGAGTTGGAACTGCGTTACTCCGGCGAACTGTACGAGCCGCTGGGGCTCATGGACGACGTGTCCGCCTTCGTCCGCTACAACGCCGACAAGGCCCTGATGAACCTCGGCTACCCGGCCCGGTTCGGCGCGGCCGGGACCGAGGTCAACCCGGAGATCCTGGCGGCCCTGTCCCCCGGTGCCGACGAGAACCACGACTTCTTCTCCGGCTCCGGCTCCTCCTACGTCATGGGCAGGGCGGAGGACACCGCCGACGACGACTGGGACTTCTGAGGAATCCCCGCGCGTCCGGCGGTCCCCCCGTACACCCGCCCCCGGTCCGACGGCGCGTCACGGGGCCGTCGGCACCGCCCGGCGGCCCCGGCCCTCGTAGGAGGCCAAGGGCCGGATGAGGGCGTTGTGGGCGAGCTGTTCCGTGATGTGGGCGGTCCAGCCGGTGATGCGGCTCATCACGAAGATCGGTGTGAAGACGGGAGTGTCGAAGCCCATCAGGTGATAGGCGAGCCCTGCCGGGTAGTCCAGGTTCGGGTGGATTCCCCTGCGGGCGAGCATGGTGTGGCGCAGGGCCGCGTGGAGCGTGGCCAGGCGGGTCACCCCGGGGTCGGCGGCACGGGCCACCAGGCGGTCCAGGGCTTCCTGCATGACCGGTACGCGGGAGTCGCCGTGCTTGTACACCCGGTGGCCGAACCCCATGATCTTCCGCCGGGCGGCCAGGGCCCCGTCCAGCCATTCCTCGGCCCGGCCCGGGTCGCCGATCTCCTCCAGCATGTGCATCACGGCCTCGTTGGCGCCGCCGTGCAGCGGGCCCTTGAGGGCGCCGATGGCGGCGGTGACCGCGCTGTAGAGGTCGGAGAGGGTGGAGGTGACCACGCGGGCGGTGAACGTGGAGGCGTTGAAGCTGTGTTCGGCGTACAGCACGAGGGAGATCTCGAAGCAGCGGACCACGTCCGGATCGGGTACGTCGCCGAAGCACATGTGGAAGAAGTTCTCCGCGTACCCGAGGCCGGGGTCGGGAGGGATCGGGTCCAGGCCCCGGCGCCGGCGCTGGTCCGCGGCGACCACCGTGGGCAGTTTCGCCAGCAGGGTCAGGGACTTGGCGCGGTTGGCGGCGGGACTGCCGTCGTCCTCGGTGGGGTCCTCGGCCCCGAAGAAGCTGACGGCGGTGCGCAGCACGTCCATGGGGTGGCAGGTCCCGGGCAGTCTGGCCAGCAGTTCGGACGTGGTGCGGTCCAGGGGGCGCAGGGCGCGTTCCCCGGCCCGGAAGTCCCGCAGCCGGGCGGCGTCGGGGAGTTCGCCGTGCCACAGCAGGTGGGCAACCTCCTCGAAGGAGCGGCCGGCCGCCAGGTCCTGGACCGGGTAGCCGTGGTAGGTGAGGGAGTTGGTCTCCGGTATGACGGTGGAGATCCCGGTGGTGTCGACGACGACACCGGCCAGGCCGCGGTGGATCCCGGGCGCGGAAGTGGACATGGATGCCTCCGGTGTGTCAGGTGTCCGACGGGTGGGAGAAGTCGAGGACTGTCGAGTCGAAGGCCGTGAATTCCTCGTAGCCGAGGAGTTCGTACAGGCGCGAGCGGCTCTGCATGCACGGCAGCAGGGACTCCTGGGTGCCCTCGGCGGCCAGCGTGCGCAGACCGTCCTCGACGGCACCCATGGCCAGGCGCAGCAGGGTGACCGGGTAGAGGGCGATGTCGTAGCCGAGGCCGTCCAGGGTGCGCGCGTCCAGCAGGCGCCCCCTGCCGAACTCGGTCATGTTGGCGAGCAGCGGGACCGGCACGGCCTTGCGGAAGGTCTCGAACTCGCTCTCGTCGGCGAGGGCTTCGGGGAAGATCGCGTCGGCGCCGGCGTCGACGTACGCCTTGGCCCGGTCGATCGCCGCGTCGAGCCCCTCCACGGCGCGGGCGTCGGTGCGGGCCATCAGCAGGAAGTCCGGGTCCCGCCGGGCGTCCGCGGCGGCCCGGACGCGCCGGATCATCTCCTCGCGGGGAACGACCGTCTTGCCGTCGAGGTGTCCGCAGCGCTTGGGGTTGACCTGGTCCTCCAGGTGCAGGCCCGCCAGGCCCGCGTCCTCCATCAGCTGAACGGTGCGGGCCGCGTTCATCGGCTCGCCGAAGCCGGTGTCGGCGTCGATGAGCACGGGCAGGTCGGTGACCCTGGTCGTCTGCTGGGCCCGGGCCGCGATCTCGGTGGACGTGGTCAGGCCGATGTCGGGCAGGCCCAGGTCGGCGGCGAGGACGGCGCCGGAGAGGTAGGCGGCCTCGAACCCGGTGTCCTGGATGATGCGGGCGGAGAGCGGGTTGAGCGCGCCCGGCATGAGCAGGAGACGACCGGTGGCCAACCGTTCGCGCAGGGCCCGTCGGCGCCCGCCGGGGGTGGTGCGGGTGTGCAGCATCAGAACAGTCCCTTCGGCAGGCGTGCGTCGTACGCGGCGACGGCCTCGGTGTCGACGGCCGGGAAGAGGCCGTCGAGGCCGGTGGCGTCCAGCTCGGGCAGGTGCTCGGCGGCGGACAGGAAGCGGTCCTGGCCGGCCGGGGTGACGATGCCTTCGGCCAGGGTCCGGAACTTGGTGGCGTAGGCGGGACGGCCGAAGGGGCGGGCACCGGCCGGGTGCGCGTCCGCGACGGCGAGCTCGTCGTCGACGACCGTTCCGTCGTCCAGGGTGACGACCGCTCGTCCGCCGAAGGCGCGGCGGCCCGGGTCGGGGTCGTGGTAACGGCGGGTCCACTCCGGGTCCTCGACCGTGGTGATCTTCCGCCACAGTGCGACGGTCCCGGGACGGCGGGCC
The DNA here is from genome assembly GCF_043083325.1 of Streptomyces sp. NPDC014734. Taxonomy (NCBI): domain Bacteria; kingdom Bacillati; phylum Actinomycetota; class Actinomycetes; order Kitasatosporales; family Streptomycetaceae; genus Streptomyces; species Streptomyces sp. NPDC014734. The sequence goes on from NZ_JBIBYN010000010.1 coordinate 239,451, forward strand.
CGCTCGGGGGCGTAGGAGCGCTCGTGGTGCCAGGTGCCGTCCTCCAGGGCGACGGCGAAGATGTACGGCACGGAGTGGTCCAGGGTCTCGCGACTGGCCGTCGGGTCGTACTTCTGGGGATCGTTCGCACCGGTGCCGATCACGTGGTGGGTGTGATGGCTGGTGCGCAGCACCACCGAGCGCACCCGTTCCAACGGGCCGGTCCGCTCGCGCAGTCGCCGGGCCAGGTCGATGATCGCCTGTGCCTGGTACTCGGCGGAGTGTTCCTTGGTGTAGGTGTCGAGGATCGCTGCGCGGGGCTCGTCCGGTCCGGGGAGCGCGACGGTGTAGTGGGCACCGGGGCCGTCGAGCATCCAGGCGAGGAAGCCGTCCTCGCCCTCGTAGACGGGGGACGGGGACGTCTCGCCGCGCATCGCCCGGTCGACGGCCTCGACGGCGGCCTTGCCGGCGTGGGCGGGTGCGTACGCCTTCCAGCTGGAGATCGTGCCCTTGCGGGACTGCCGGGTTGCGGTCGTGGTGTGCACCGCCTGCTGCACGGCCTGGTACACCGTCTCGGTCGGCAGCCGCAGAAGGGCGCCCAGGCCGCAGGCGGTGGCCGCGCCGAGGTGGGCGACGTGGTCGATGCGGTGCTCGTGCAGGCAGATGCCCTTCACCAGGGCCACGTGGATCTCGTACGCGGCGATGATGCCGCGCAGCAGGTCGGCGCCGGTGCGACCGGTGTGCTGGGCGACGGCGAGCAGGGGCGGGATGTTGTCGCCGGGGTGGGAGTAGTCGGCGGCGAGGTAGGTGTCGTGGAAGTCGAGTTCGCGCACCGCGGTGCCGTTGGCCCAGGCGGCCCATTCCGGGGAGACCCGGGCGCCCGTTCCGAGCACCGAGGCGCCCGGGGCGGCCGCTCGGTGTGCGGTGGCCTGGGCGCGGGCGACGGCGACCGGGCGGCGCAGCAGGGAGGCGACGGCGACCGAGGCGTTGTCGATCACCCGGTTCACTGCCATCGCGGCGCCGTCGACGGTGATTTCCCCGGTGGCGGTGGCCACGGCGGCGAGCTTCCAGGCGAGTTGGTCCTCGCGCGGGAGCCGGTCGGCGCTGGGGTGGACGCGGACGTTGTGCTCGATCACAGGTCTCCTCGCGGGTGACGGGCGGTCGTGGCGGATGTGCCCATGTGATCGAGACTGCCCGGCGGACACGCGCCGGGCCAGCGTTCCGCCGTGCGGAATCCGTACCGTTGCCCGCTGCGAATGTGCGAAAGCTGCGAATCCTGCGGATGCTATGTTCGCAGCCGAGTGCCGCCGTGGCCGTACGGCCGTCCCGGCGCACGGCAGGACCGGACGAGAAGAGGTGGAGGCGCGCCATGGTCCGCCGGCCGGCCGACCGCAAGGTCTACGCCCGCACGAAGCTGCGCAGGCTGCGCCGCGAGCACGGTATGAACCAGGTCGACATGGCCCGCGCGCTCGCCATCTCCACCAGCTATGCCAATCAGATCGAGCAGAACCAGCGCCCGCTGACCGCACCCGTGCTGCTGCGGATCGCGGAGGTCTTCGGCGTCGGCGCGGAGTTCTTCTCCGAGGCCGAGGAGGACCGGCTCGCCGCCGACCTGCGCGCCGCGCTCGCCGACGAGGCGTGCGGGGTGCCGCTGCCGACCGCCGAGGAGACCTCCGAGGCCGCACGCGACCACCCGGAGGTGGCCCGGGCCCTGGTGGCCCTGCACCGCCGCTACCGCGACACCGTCGAACAGGCCGCCGCGCTCGCCTCACCGGGCTCGGGCGGGGCCTTGCTGCCTCCGGGCGAGCCGCACGACGAGGTACGGGATTTCTTCTACGCCCATCACAACCACTTCGAGCCCCTGGACACCGCGGCCGAGCGGACGGCCGAGGCCCTGGCGCTGCGGCCGGGCCGGTCCGCCGACCCCCTCACCGCACGACTCGCCGAGCGACACGACGTCACAGTGGTCCGGGCGTCGGCGGGGCACTCCGCCGACGCCCGACGCTACGACCCGGCCACCGGCCTGCTGTTCCTGTCCCCCTGGCTCGACGACGGACGGCGTGCCTTTCAGCTCGCCACCCAGCTCGCGCTGCTGGAGCACGGCCCGTTGCTCGGCCGGCTCGCCGACAGCGCCGCGGAACTCACCTCGCCGGAATCGACCGCGCTGGCCCGCATCGGCCTGGCGAACTACTTCGCGGGCGCCCTCCTCATGCCGTACACCGCCTTTCACACCGCCGCCGAGGAGGTGCGCTACGACATCGAACTGCTGTCCGCGCGCTTCGGCGTCGGTTTCGAGACCGTGTGCCACCGGTTGAGCACCCTGCAACGCGGTGGCCGCCGGGGCGTGCCGTTCTCCTTCCTGCGGGTCGACCGGGCCGGCAACATCTCCAAACGGCAGTCCGCGACCGACTTCCACTTCTCCAGGCTGGGCGGCACCTGCCCGCTGTGGACGGTGTACGAGGCGTTCTCCGCGCCCGGACGGATACTGACCCAGGTCGCCGAGATGCCTGACGGCAAGCGGTACTTCTGGATCGCGCGCACCATCACCCGGGGCGGGTTCGGTCACCACGCCCCGCGCGCCGAGTTCGCCGTCGCGCTCGGCTGCGAACTGCGCCACGCGGACCGGCTCGTCTACGCCGAGGGCGTCGCCCTGGACGATCCCCGGGCCGCGACACCGATCGGCCTGGGCTGCCGGATCTGCGAGCGACGCGACTGTGCGCAACGGGCCCGTCCCCCGGCCGGTGGCAGGCCTGCCATCGATCCCGACCGGCGCACCTACGTGCCGTACCCGGTGGAGACCCGCGTCCCCCGACACGACGGCGAACGGTCGGGCGACCGGCCCGGCACGTCCTCGTACGGACCGGGCCCCACTCGCTGATCCGGCCCGATCCGTACGAAAGGCCTTACGAGCCGGGGGCGGCAGAGGGCGGACGCTCGGCGGCATGTTCCCCAGCTCGTTAGCCGCAGCGGGCCCATGCCGTCTCGCACTTCGCACGTCTTCACCCTTTCCAGGGAGCTTTCCGCTCCTCTGGCGCGGTGTGCGGGGTGCCGGCCCTCCGCGGTGGTGGGATACGGCCACCAGTCACCCCTCGATCTGGAGGATCAGCCATGTCATGGATGTCGGAAATGCGTGTTCGACACGTCGCCGCGGCCTCCGGGGCAGCCGCAGCCGTGGTTCTCGGTGCTGCGCCGCTCGCCTCCGCGGCCCCTCTCGTTCCCGCCAAGCCGTACGCGACAGTGCTCAGCACGACGGGCCTGAACGAGCGGCAGTACCCCAGCACGGACTCGTCGGTGGTGGGCACTCTGCGCTACCGGGATCAGGTGGGCCTGCGCTGCAAGGTCCGGGCACAGGACTCCGCGGGCAATGACGTGTGGTACCTGCTGCGCGACAGGGAGGCGTGGATCTCCGCCAGGTACGCCGACCAGACCGGGACGGTCCCCTACTGCAAGGACGCCCGGCAGGGCCCGCCCGCCCTCAGCGCGCAGGCGCAGCACGCCATGGGGTGAGCACGCACGTCCTTCCGGGCGGGCCACGGAGCCGAACCGGTGAACCGGGGGCGGCCGTGCCGCGCGGGGGACGGTGAGCGACGACAGGCGGCTGTCCGACCGGCGGATCGACCAGCAGGTCGGTGACTTGTCGGTGGAACACGGACGCGTCCTGGAGAACTACCGCGCAGCTCACGAGGTCAGTGACCGCGGCACCCGGCACGGGGCGACCACGGAAGAACCGCGCGGAGCGATGGTCCGTCGCCGGGCCCCGGGCCCGGCCGGAAACGTCCCGGGGAGAGGTCTGCACGTCCGCTGCGCAGTCTTCTGCCGGGAGTCACGGCGTTCGCCCGGGTCCGGCCGCGTCGCGGTCCGGACCCGGGCAGGCCTCAGGACTTCGGGGAGAAGCGCAGCCGCGTGGCAGCCAGCGCACCGAGTGCCAGCAGGACGATGGAGACCCACAGCCCGGACAGGTGGTTTCCGGTGGCGTCCTCGGCGTAGCCCATGATGTACGGGCCGACGAAGCCACCGGTGATGCCGATGGTGTTGAGCAGCGCCAGACCGCCCGCGAGGGTCTTGCCGGCGAGGCGGGTGGCGGGGAAGTTGAACAGCAGGGGCTGGACCACGAAGAACGCCAGGCCGGTGAAGCAGAAGCCGAGCAGGGCGATGACGGGTCCGGCGACGGCCGCGACGATCAGACCGGTGAACATCATCAGCAGACCGACCACCACGAAGTTGCGGGAGCGCCGGGGTGTGGTCGCACGGGGCGGCACGAGTACGGCGCCGACCGCCGCGGTGAGCCAGGGCAGGCCGGTCAGCAGACCGATGGTGAAGGGCGAGAGGTGGCCCCAGCCGCCGATGATGCCGGGCAGGAAGTAGACGACGGAGTACAGGGCGACCTGGTGCGTCCAGTTGGCGAAGATGGCGAGCAGCATCTGCTTGTCGCGCAGCACGGTCAGCAGCGAGCCGGACTTGTTGCCCGCGGCCTCGGCGCCCTCGTTCTGTTCACGGGTGACGGCGTCCTTGACCAGCCGGGCCTCCTCGGCCGTCAGCCACGGGGCCTGGTCCGGTCCGTCGGGCAGGAACTTGAAGATGGCGATCGCCAGGAAGAGGCAGGGAACGCCTTCGATCACGAACATCCACTGCCAGCCGTGCCAGCCGCCCATCCCGTCCATCTCCATGAGCAGTCCGCCCAGCGGGTTGCCGACGACGCTGGCGATGGAGGCGCCGAGCAGGAGCAGTCCGATGGCCTTGCCACGGGTCTCGGAGCGGAACCAGTACGTGAAGTAGAGCAGGATGCCGGGCAGCAGTCCGGCCTCGGCCGCGCCGAGCAGCAGGCGCATGGCGTAGAAGGACTTCTCCCCCTGCACGAAGGCCATGCAGGCCGAGATGACTCCCCAGGTCAGCATGATCCGGGTGATCCACCAGCGGGCGCCCACCCGGTACATGATCAGGTTGCTGGGCACCTCGGAGGCGGCGTAGGTGAGGAAGAACAGCCCCGCGCCCAGGCCGTAGGCCGCGGCGGAGATGCCGAGGTCGACCTCCAGGCGTTCCTTGGCCAGGCCGATATTGGTCCGGTCCAGGAACGACATGATGTAGGCGGCCAGCAGCAGCGGCATCAGCCGCCGCATATTGCGGTGGTCGAGCTCGCCGAGCGCGTCGCGCGGGGTCTCGTGTGATGTGGCCGCACCGGGGGTGCGGGAACCTCGGATCAAAGACATCGGTGTCCTTTTGGAATGCTCTGGCAGCCGACGGGCTCGGGGCTGCGGCCGAGGGGCGGGGTCCGGCGGCCCGCGGCGTCACCGCCGCGGGCCGCCCGGCCACCGGATGGGGTTCAGACGACGAGCCGGACGGGGTTCTCCACGGCCTCGGTGAAGGCCGCGAGCCAGCGCGCCGCGATGGCGCCGTCCACCGGACGGTGGTCCACGGACAGGACCACGCCGAGCACCTTGGCCGCGGTGACCGCGCCGTCGCGGACCACCGCCTCCTCGCGTGCGGCGCCGACGGCCAGGATCGCGGCCTGCGGCGGGTTGATGATGGCGGCGAACTCCTCGACCCCGTACATGCCGAGGTTGGAGACGGTGATCGAACCGCCCTCCAGGTCGGCGGGGTGCAGCGCCCCGGAGCGCGCCCGGTCCGCGACCTCGCGGGTCCGGGTGGCGATCGCCGACACCGACAGGTTCTCGACGCCGCGCAGCACCGGGGTCACCAGGCCCGTCTCGGTGGCCACGGCGACCGACACGTCGACAGCGGCGAACCTGCGGACGGCGTCCTCCCGCCAGATCGCGTTCATCTCCGGCACCTGCGTGTGTGCCGTGGCCACGGCCTTGATCAGCAGGTCGTTGACCGAGATCTTGACCGGGCTGACGGCGTTGATCCGCTGCCGCAGCGCGAGCAGTTCGTCGACGGCGCAGGTCGCCCGCAGGTAGAAGTGCGGGGTGTGCTGCTTGCTCTCGGTCAGCCGTCGGGCGATGGCCCGGCGCATCCGGGTGTGCGGGATGTCCTCGTGGTCACCGGTGCCGGCGACGGCGGCGCTCCGCGGTGCGGGGGCAGGGGCCTGCGCCGGGGCCGGTGTCAGGGCCTGGGTGCGGCGGAGCGCGACCGCGGTCTCGACGTCACTCCGGACGACGCGCCCGCCGGGTCCGGTGCCGGTGAGGGTCTCGATGTCGAGGGCCGCCTCCCTGGCCAGCCGACGGGCCAGCGGGCTGCTGAAGACGCGCCCGCCGCGCTCCGCGGCATCGGCGGACGCGGTGGGCGGGGCCGCCGGGGGTGCTGCGGCCCGCACGGCCGGCTCCTCCGGCACGTCGCGGCGTACCGCCTGCGGGGCGGTGCCGGGCGCGGTGACGGTGACGCCGAGTTCCGCGAGCAGCGCGTCCAGGTCGCCGGCCTGCTCGCCGACGGCGCCGAGGACCGCGATCGGGTCGCCGACCTCCACCTCCACGCCGGGCTCGTAGAGCGCCTTGAGCAGCACGCCGTCCCGGTCGGCGGCGACGTCCACCTCCGCCTTGTCCGTCTCGATGGAGACCAGCGCGTCGTCCTTCGTGAACGTCGCGCCCTCCGCCACCTGCCAGGCGGACAGCACCGCGGCGTCCGCGTCCGCGGCGACGGCGGGCATTCGGAACAGTTCTGCCATGATCAACCCTCCAGGGTGTTCTCTCGTAGGGGAGGGTCAGTTCCCGGTGACCCGCTTGAGCGCGGCCACGACCTCTTCGGTCCGTGCGATGGCCGCCCGCTCCAGGACCTTGCTGATGCTGGGCGAGGACTCACCGGCGTGGACGCGCTGGACCGGCTGGTCCAGCCAGTCGAACCAGCGGCGCTGGATCTCGTCGGCGAGCCACCCTCCGTAGGAGGTGCCGACGGGGCCCTGCTCGGCGAGGAGCACGTTGTTGGTCTTGCGGATGCTCGCGCCGAGGGTGTCCCAGTCGAGGCTGGCGCGGTCCAGCCACCGCAGGTCGATGACCTCGGCGTCCAGTCCCAGCTGCTCGACGGCTTCCAGGACGTAGTGGGTCATCGCCAGGTACGTCACGATCGTGATCTTCGATCCGGTGCGGCGCACGGCGGCCCTGCCCACCGGCAGACAGTAGTCGAAGTCGTCGACCGGGCCGGGACCGACCGAGTTGTAGAGGTCGGTGTGCTCCAGCACGACGACCGGGTCCTTGCAGGTCAGCGCGGTGTTCATGAGGCCCACGTAGTCGAAGGGCGTGGACGGTGCGACGATCCGCCAGCCGGGGGCCGTGGCGAAGACGCCCGCCGGGTCCATGGAGTGCTGGGAGCCGTAGCCGGTGCCCATGGCGACCTTGCTGCGCAGGACGAGGGGGACGCCGGTCCCCTGTCCGTCGCCGCCGAACATGTGCCGGGCCTTGCCTATCTGGTTGAAGATCTGGTCGGCCGCCACCCACATGAAGTCGGCGTACATGAACTCCACGACCGGCTTGTACCGGCCGTCGAGCGCGATGCCTCCGGCCAGGCCCGCGAAGGCGTTCTCGCTGATGGGGGTGCCCAGGACCCGGTCCGGGTGGGCTTCGGCGAGACCCTTGGTCGCGCCGTTGGTGCCGCCCTTGAGACGGTGCACGTCCTCGCCCATGACGACGACCGAGTCGTCCTCGGCCATGCGGTGGCTCATCACCTCGGCGACGACGTCGATGAACTTGCGCTGTTCCACGCGGCCCCGGAACGCGTCCGGTCCGTCGTCGGCGGTGTCGGCGAGGCGGACGCCGTCGAACTCGCTGAGGTCTCCGCGCACGCCGACGTCGCGGAACGACGGGTCGGGCCACTCGGCGGGCCTGATCCGGCGGGTGCCCGGCTTGCCGTCGGGGTCGGGCTCCAGGAGCTCGTCGCCGACGGCGGCCATGAGCGCCTTGGCGCGGACGGTGCACTCCTCGATCTCGTCGGCGCCCAGGACGCCGTTCTCGACGAGTTGCCGGGATACCAGGGCCAGCGGGTCGCGGGCCCGCCACTCCTTCTCCTCGTCCTTGGTGCGGTAGCCGAAGGCGCTGCCGGGGAACGGCCCGTTCTGGTGGAAGAAGCGGTAGACCTCGGCCTCGACGACGGTGGGGCCCTTGCCGGCCCGCATGTGGTCCACGGCCTCGGTCATCGCCAGGTACACGGCGAGCGGGTCCATGCCGTCCACGCGCCAGCTCGGGATGTTGAAGCCGAGGCCGCGCGCGGAGAGGCGGGGCTCGGCAGTCGCCTCGTCCACATGGGTGGAGACGGCGTACTTGTTGTTCTCGATGAAGAAGCAGACCGGCAGCTTCCAGGCCGCGGCGAGGTTCATGGTCTCCAGGACCGAGCCGATGTTGACGGCTCCGTCACCGAAGTAGGTGACCGAGACGGCGTCGGTGCCGGCCTGCCGCGCCGACCAGGCGAAGCCGGCGGCCTGCGGCACGCCGCCGCCGACGATCGCGTTGGTGCCCATGGCCCCGGCCTCGGCCCACTGCAGGTGCATGGATCCGCCCCGCCCCCGGCAGAATCCCCTGGCCAGCCCGCAGATCTCGGCAAGGCTGCGCGACAGGACGGTGCGCACCTCCTCGTCGACGGGCCGACGCAGGTCGATTCCGCCGGGTGCGACGTAGCCGAGCGCCTTGGCGAGGAACTGGTGGTGTCCCCGGTGCGAGCCGCCGACGAAGTCGGCGCCGGTCAGAGGGAGCACGGAGCCGACGGCACCGCCCTCCTGGCCGATGCTGGAGTGCGCCGGGCCGTGCACCAGGCCCTGGCCCGCCAGGTCGAGGACGTACTCCTCGAAGGTCCTGATCAGCAGGGTCTGGGTGAACATCGACATCAGCAGCTGCGGGTCGGCGCCGTGCCAGTCCTTCTTGGTCGCCGTCACCTCGGTCCAGGGTGACGCGGGGACCAGTTTCCGGTGTGTGGGCATGAGCACTCTCCTGTGTGATTCGGTGAGCACTGTCGCAGCGAATGGATCCATAGCCAATACCTCGTTGCCGGAACGTTACATTCAAGTTTCCGACATATCCATTGACTACCCCCCTCATCGCGGCGCAGTGTGAGACACATGGCGGAGAAATGGATCCATTCGAAGGCCGGACAGGAGCGAGGGCTTCCCGGCCTGGCCGGCGTCGAGCACATCGGCTTCACCGTTCCGGACCTGGAGGAGGCGACCCGGTTCTTCGTCGAGGTGATCGGCTGCGAGCACGTCTACTCACTCGGCCCGTTCCGCTCCGACGGCACCTGGATGAGCGACCACCTCGGCGTCCACCCGCGCGCGGTCATGCGCGAACTGCGCTTCTTCCGCTGCGCGGGCGGCCCGAACTTCGAGATCTTCGAGTACGAGGCCCCGGATCAGGGGCGCGAGCCGCCGCGCAACAGCGACATCGGCGGTCACCATCTCGCCTTCTACGTGACCGACCTCGATGCCGCCGTGGCACACCTGCGGCGGCACGGTGTGCGGATCCTGGGCGAACCCACCGCCAGTTCGGGCCCGAGCGAGGGCCAGCGGTGGGTCTACTTCCTCACTCCCTGGGGGATGCAGTTGGAGCTGGTCTCCTACCCGGGCGGAAAGCGGTACGAAGCCGACTCGCCGGTGCTGCTGTGGCAGCCTTCCGTCTGAACACGCCGCCGTACCACCGCACCAGGGAGAGCCATGTCACGGAAGCCGGCCACCGGATCCCGCACCCCCGGATCCAGCGCGTCCGCGTCCAGCGCCGCCGTCGCCAGCCAGCGCGTCGCGGACCATCTGCGGGCCGCGATCCTGAGCGGTGAACTGCGCCCCGGCGCACGGATCATGCAGGAGCAGGTCGCGGCGCAACTCGGCGCCAGCCGGCTGCCGGTCCGCGAGGCCCTGCGGATACTGGCGGCCGAGGGCCTGACCGTCGTGAAGTCCAACAGCGGTGCCTGGGTCTCCCGGATGGACATGGCCGAGTGCGAGGGCGTCTACAAGATCCGCGAACGCCTGGAACCGCTCGCCCTGAGCGAGAGCATTCCGCATCTGACCGACGAGCAGGTCATCGAACTGGAGGCGATCGCGCGGCAGATCGAGCTCACCACCGACGTGGACCGCTTCCTGACCCTCGACCGCCGTCTACACCTGCTCACCTACGCCGGATGCCGGGTCGACCAGATCACCACCATGGTCGACCGGTTCTGGAACACCACCCAGCACTACCGGCGCGCCTTCGCCCGGCTCGCGGGCGACAGCGGCTGGGAGCTGATCCACGCCGAGCACCGCCTGATCATCGAGGCGATCAAACGGCGCGACGCCGTCGACGCCGAACGTTTTCTCACCGGTCACATCCGCCGCACGCGGCTGGAACTGGCCCAACATCCCGAACTGTTCACCGAGGACGACCATGACAGCCACCACACAGCAGACGCAGCCGACTTCGCAGGCTGACCCCCGCCCCTTCGAGGGCAGGACCCTCCTCCTGTCGGGCGCGGGCGGCGGCATCGCCCGCGAGGTCGCCCGCCAGTTCCACGCCGCGGGCGCCAATCTGGTGCTGGGCGACCTGAACGCGGCGGCGCTGGGCGAGTTCGCCGCGACGCTCGACCCCACCGGCACGACCGTTGTCACCCGCACCCTGGACGCGGCCTCCTCGGAGAGCAACAACGCCTTCGTCGCGGCCGCGGTCGAGGCGTTCGGCTCGGTCGACTTCCTCGTGCCCGCCGCCGGGATCTACCCCGAGCAGGCGGTCGCCGACATGACCGACGAGCAGTGGCACACCGTCATCTCGGTCAACCTCGACGGTGTCTTCTACCTCACCCGCGCCGTACTGCCCCATCTCAACGAGGGCGGCAGCATCGTCAATCTGACCTCCATGGCCGGGCACCGCGGCAGCGTCCGGCACGCGCACTACGCGGCGACCAAGGGCGCGCTGCTCGCCTTCTCCCGCAGCCTGGCCTGGGAACTGGGTTCACGGGCGCGGATCAACATGGTCTCGCCCGGAATCATCGAGACGCCCATGACCCGCGGCTACGTCGCCGACCGGGGCGACACCGCGCTCGCCACCACCCCGCTGGGCCGCCTGGGCCGGCCGGAGGAGGTCGCCTCCGTCGTCGCCTTCCTCTGCTCTCCCGCCGCGAGCTTCGTGCAGGGCGAGGTCATCCATGTCAACGGCGGCATGCACATGGCCTGACCGGACGACACGGCATCCGGCGGAGCACACATCAGAAGGAGCGAACGGAACATGACGACAGAACCGGCCGTCTACCCCGACCTGCGCGGCGGATCGGTGTGCGTCACCGGCGCCGCGCGCGGCCTCGGCCTGGCGATGGCCGAGGCGTACGCGCGCGCGGGATGCCACGTGCTGCTGATGGACATCGACGGCGGCGAACTGGACCGGGTGCGCCCCGCGCTGGCGACGGGCCGGGCGGACCAGGTCATCGCGACCGCGACCGCCCCGGTGAGCGACGAGGACGCCGTGACGGCGGCGCTCACCGCCTTCACCGCGCGGACCGGCGAACTGTCCGTCATGGTGTGCAACGCCGGGGTGTCCGCCAACGCCCCTTCCCTCGACCTCGGACTGGACCGCTGGAACACCGCGCTGGACGTCAACCTCACGGGCGTCTTCGTCTGCGCCCGCGCGGCCGCCCGTGTCATGCGCGAGGGCGGCGGAGGCGTCGTACTCACCACCTCGTCGATGTACGGGGTGACGGCGGGCCCCGAGCGGGCGGCGTACTGCGCGACGAAGGCCGCCGTCGTCGCGCTCACCAAGGTGCTGGCCGTCGAGTGGGCGCCGTTCGGCATCCGCGCCAACGCACTCGCCCCCGGGTACGTCGAGACCGACCTGGTCGCCCGGCTCTCCGCCGACGGGCGGCTGGACACGGACGCGCTGCGCCGTCGCACGCCGCGCGGCCGGCTCGGCAGTCCGCAGGACATCGCGCAGCTCGCTCTCTTCCTGTCCTCCGAGGTGTCCGCGAACATCACCGGCCAGGTGTTGGTCAGCGACGGGGGCTGGACGGCCGACGGGTACGCGGTCGCCCCGGGCTGAGGCGCCCCGGACCGGGACCCTCGGACGGCCCCGAAGACCAGGACGGGGCGGTCTCCCGGCGGGCCGCGAAGGCCCGGGCGGGACGGCACGGCGGGTCCCGGGGCCGCCCGGTCCCCCGGTCCCCCGGGTCCCTGGGCCGCCCCGCCCAGACATTCATGATCGCTTCACCCGGAATTCGACCGGGTCGCACCCTTGTCCGACTTGCGGCATCTAGCGTCTCTGGTTCAGACCGGTTGCTGTTTCGTTATGCGACCGGCAGTCGGTCCGGGAGGGACTCCCGGACCACGGAGAAGAGAACAGGGACCCCCCGTGAGACTCACGCCTCTCGTGATCGCCGCGACATCCGCCGCGCTCGTCGCCCCGACCGCCGCGCAGGCCCACTCCCCCGGCACCGCCGCCCCCGCCGCACCCGGAGTCAGTGTTCCGGGCGGACGTTACGAACAGCCGGTCACCCTGAACTTCCGGGCCGAGCGGGGAACCACCGTCCGCTACACCCTGGACGGCACGACCCCGACCCGGGACAGCCGCGTGTACTCCCCCGGCCGCCCGCTGCGGATCGCCGAGGACACCAACGTCACGGCGGTGGCGTTCCACGGCGGGCAGAGCAGCGTCCCGGTGTCGTACGGCTATCTGATCAAGACCCGGGAGAAGCCGCTGGCCCGTCTCGTCGTCATGTCCGACGTGCACGTCGGCAGCCACGCGACCGCCGACAAGAAGTACGAGAGCTTCTTCGACACCATCGGGTCGATCTTCCCGCAGCCGGACGCGATCCTGTCCAACGGCGACATGATCAACGACAACGGTGACGGCAAGGGCCCCGACCACCGGATCGTCTCCGAGATCTTCCAGGCCAACCTCGCCCGCAAGGGCATGAAGAAGACCCAGTTGCTGATCTCCAACGGCAACCACGACGCGAGCCTCGCCGCGATACGCGCCGGATACCCCAGGCAGTGGTTCCCGGACTCGGGCGGCGGCTACTACGAGTCCGACGTGAAGGGCGTGCACCTCTTCACGGTCAACACCGAGACGTACGAGTCCGACACCGCCCAGCGCGCCTGGCTCAAGAAGCGGCTCGCCGCGGTCACCTCCGACCCGGCCTACGCGGGCAAGCCGGTCCTGGTGCAGGGGCACCGGCCCACCACGAACACGACCATGGACGGCCAGCAGGCGACGAACCCGGGGCTCGCGGCGGACCTGAGCGCCTTCCCGCAGGCCATCCTGTTCTCCGGCCACTCCCACCTCAACATCAACGACGACCGTTCGATCCACCAGCGCGACTTCACGTCCGTCAACGACGGTTCGATGAGCTACGTCGAGGTCGACCACGGCTACCAGATGGTGACCGACGACGGTCTCGCCGACCGCTTCGAGACGCCGACCGCGCAGGCGCTCTTCGTCGAGGTCTACAAGAACCGCACGGAGATCGCGCGGGTGAACATGGCCGCGGACAAGCACGACATCTACACCGGCGGCCAGTGGTCCGCGAACTGGCAGCCGCCGTACGCCAGCGCCGGCACCCTGAGCGGCGACACCTGGACGGTGCGTCTGAAGGGCTCGACGAACCAGCAGATCAAGAAGAACTTCCGCTACACGGACGCCGAACGCAACACCGTGGCGCCGAGGTTCACCGCCCGCGAGCCGCTGTCCCGGATCCACGACGCGAAGGGCGGCACGGCGCTGCGGATCGCGCAGGCCGAGGACGACCAGATGGTGCACCACTACACCGTCGACATCACCGACGCGTCCTCGGGTGCCTCGGTCGTCTCGTCCGAGGTCCTCTCGGACTACTCCTTCATGCCCCGTCCGAACACCCTCGACATCCCGGTTCCGGGTGCGGTCGCGGGCAAGCGGTACGTGGCGCGGGTCGTCGCCGTCGACGCGTACGGGAACGCCTCCCGCACCGCGTCGCTGACGTTCCGCAAGTAGTGCGCCGGGGCCGGACCGTTCCCGGCTCCGGGGACCGTCCGGCCCCGCCTCCCGGCAGGTGTTCAGGTCGCGTCGGGGTCGACCGCGACGCGGCGCCCCCTGGCCCTCCTGCCGACGACGGCCGCCGCGGCGACCGCGCTGCCCGCGAAGGCGAGGGCCACCGTCCAGGGCCGGTCGAAACAGTGCCGGGTGAGACGGTCGACCGAGTACCGGCCCGGTCCGGCCAGGCCGATCGCCGCGGCGGTGAAGCCCAGGAACGCCGGGTACTCGTAGCCGCCGCCCTGGGCGAAGAACCCGGCGGGCGCGTGGACGGCCACGGCGCCCGCCATCGCCCCGGCAGCGGCCGCGCCGGCCGCCGGCGTCGCCAGGCCGAGGGCCAGCAGCGCTCCGCCGCCCGCCTCGCCGAGCCCGGCGGCGACCGCGCTGTGCCTCGGCGGATGGAAGCCCATGGCCTCCATCGCGGCCGTCGTGCCCTCGATGCCCCCGCCGCCGAACCAGCCGGCCAGCTTCTGGGCGCCGTGCGCGGCAAGTACCGCGCCGGTGCCCAGGCGCAGGACGAGCAGGCCGAGATCACTCCGGGCGGGACGGGCCATGGGGGTCTCCACGGGTTTCGGGGGCCGGGAAGCCCCGGTGCAGGACGCGGTCACCGGAGCAGGAGGCCCGGCCGCCCTCCCACTCTCCGGGGTGCCCGCCGCCGACGTGTCCCGATGCTGGGCCGTCCGGGGGACCGCTCGTGCGCGCCGCACTGAGACGAACGCCATTATGCAACTTGTTGCACAATGGCGTGCCGCTGGATTACAACTGGCCCGACGACACCGCGCGAGGAGCCATCGCATGAGCCCGTACCCGCATCTGCTGAGCCCGCTCGATCTGGGCTTCACCACCCTGCCGAACCGTGTGCTGATGGGTTCGATGCACACCGGCCTGGAGGAGGCCGAGCGCGGTTTCGAGCGGATGGCCGCCTTCTACGCGGAACGCGCCCGGGGCGGTGTCGGCCTGATGGTGACCGGCGGAATCTCCCCGAACGCCCGGGGCTGCTCGATGCCCGGCGGAGCCGCGATGACCACCGAGGCGGAGGCCGCGCGGCACGCCGGGGTCACCGCGGCCGTGCACGCCGCGGGCGGCCGGATCGCCATGCAGATCCTGCACTTCGGCAGGTACGCACACCATCCCGACATGGTGGCGCCGAGCGCCCTCCGGGCGCCGATCAGCGCCTTCACACCGCACGCGCTCACGGACGACGAGGTCGAGGAGACCGTCGAGGACTTCGTCAGGGCCGCGGAGCTCGCACGGCACGCCGGGTACGACGGCGTCGAGATCATGGGCTCCGAGGGCTACCTGATCAACGAGTTCGTCGTCGCGGCCACCAACCACCGCACCGATCGCTGGGGCGGCTCGTACGAGAACCGCATCCGCTTCCCGGTCGAGATCGTGCGCCGGGTCCGGGAGCGGGTCGGCGACGACTTCATCCTGATCTACCGCCTCTCGATGCTGGACCTGGTTCCCGGCGGCTCCTCGCTGGAGGAGGTCGTGCGCCTTGCCCGCGCGATCGAGGCGGCCGGCGCGACGATCATCAACACCGGGATCGGCTGGCACGAGGCACGGATCCCCACCATCGCCACGTCCGTGCCGCGCGGCGCCTACACCTGGGTCACCGAGCGGCTGCGCGGCGCCGTCTCCGTCCCCCTGGTCACGAGCAACCGCGTCAACACGCCCGAGCTCGCCGAGGAGATCCTCGCCTCGGGCCGGGCCGACCTGGTGTCGATGGCCCGCCCGTTCCTCGCCGACCCCGATTTCGTCGCCAAGGCCGCCGAGGGGCGCGCCGACGCGATCAACACCTGCATCGGCTGCAACCAGGCGTGCCTGGACCACGTCTTCAGCGGCCGGATCACCTCGTGCCTGGTCAATCCGCGCGCCTGCCACGAGACCGAACTCGTGCTGTCGCCGACCCGGACCGTCAAGCGGGTGGCGGTCGTGGGCGCCGGGCCCGCCGGCCTCGCCTGCGCCGTGACGGCGGCGGGCCGCGGGCACCGGGTCACCCTGTTCGACGCGGCCGGACAAATCGGCGGACAGCTGAACGTGGCGCGCGCGGTTCCCGGCAAGCAGGAGTTCGACGAGACGCTGCGCCACTTCCGGACCCGGCTGGCGGAGGAATCCGTCGAACTGCGGCTCGGTACGCGGGCCACGGCCGAACTGCTCGTGGATTTCGACGAGGTGGTCCTCGCCACCGGTGTCACGCCCCGCTTCCCCGCGATACCGGGCCTGGACCGTCCCGGTGTGGTCGGCTACCTCGACGTTCTGCGGGACGGTGCGCGAGTGGGTGACCGGGTGGCGATCATCGGGGCGGGCGGCATCGGCTTCGACGTCGCGGAGTTCCTGACCGACCCGGGCGACGGCGCGAGCCGCGATCCCGAGGCGTTCTTCCGCCAGTGGGGTGTGGACACCGAGTACCTCGACCGGGGCGGTCTTCGCGCGCCGGAGCGTCCGCGGACGACGCGCACGGTCCATCTCGTCCAGCGCAGGGACGGCAAGGTCGGGGCCGGCCTGGGGCGGACGACCGGCTGGATCCACCGCACCGAGCTGCGCCGTCGCGGCGTGACGATGATCGCGGGCGCCCGCTACGACCGGATCGACGACGAGGGACTGCACCTCACGGTCGACGGCGAACAGATGCTTCTGCCGGTCGACACGGTGGTGGTCTGCGCGGGCCAGGAACCGCGCCGCGAGCTCCACGAGGAACTGCTCGCCGCGGGCCGCCCGGCGCATCTGATCGGCGGCGCCGACGTGGCCGCCGAACTGGACGCCAAGCGCGCGATCCGCCAGGGCACGGAGCTCGCGGCCTCGCTGTGAACCGTCGGGGAGCCCCGGCCGCGGCTCCCCGACCGGCGGGCCCGTCGCCCGGACCTCCTTAGGATGCACCCCATGTCACTCCCGCACGCGATCCTCACCGCCCTGCTCGAAAAACCGTCGTCGGGGCTGGAGCTGACCCGCAGGTTCGACAGGTCGATCGGCTACTTCTGGTCCGCCACCCACCAGCAGATCTACCGGGAGCTGGGAAAGCTGGAACAGGCCGGCCGGATCCGCGCGCTGCCGTCCGAACAGCCCGCCCGGGGCCGGAGGAAGGAGTACGAGGTGCTCCCGGCGGGCCGGGAGGCGCTGTCGGACTGGGTGGCCCGCTCCGAGGACCCCAGACAGATCCGTGATCCGCTGCTGCTGCGGATCCGGGCGGCGGCGGTCGTCGGCGCGCCCGGTCTGGACGCGGAGCTGCGCCGCCATCTGGAGCTGCACCGCCGGCAGTTGGCCGAGTACCTGGAGATCGAGGAACGGGACTTTCCTCCCGAGCGGAACACCGAGCAGGACCGGTTGCGGCATCTGGTGCTGCGCGGCGGGATCGATCTGGAGAACTTCTGGATCGGCTGGCTGACACGGGCCCTGGCCGGGGACGGGACGCCGGGTCCGGGGCCGGGCTCCTGAGGTTTCCCCATCGCCCTGCGGCCCGGGGGCCGGCCCCGTCCGCGCGTGCCGCTACCCGCCCACCGGAACGGCTTCCCGTTCCCCTTCCGTCCGCCGGGCCGACCGGTCCGTCGGCACCCGGGCCGCGCCGTCCCCGATCCGCGGGTGCGAGCCGGGCGCGGGCCGTTCCGCGGCGACCGGGACCGCCGCCTGCGCACGGCAGAGCAGCACCACGCCGCGCACCGCCGCGACCGCCCCCAGGAGTGCCGGGAGCAGGCTGATCGTGCCTCCCCTGAGGTTTTCGCCGAGCAGCACCAGCCCGATGACCGTCGCGGCCACCGGATTGGCGAGGGTGACCACCGCCAACGGCGCCCCCAGCCCGCCCCGGTAGGCGGTCTGGGCGAGCAGCAGCCCGCCCAGGGCGAACGCGGAGACGAGCACCGCGACGACCACCAGGCGCCAGCTGAACAGCGGGCCGGTGCGGTCGGTGACGGAGACGGTGAGGGTCTGGGTGAGCGCGGAGGCGACCCCGGAGGTGATGCCGGAGGCGGCGGCGTGCCGCAGACCGGGACGCGCGCCCGGACGGCCGAGTCCGGCGACGACGGCCATGGTCCCGGCACCGACGGCCAGCGCCTCGGGCAGGCTGAGCGTCTCGTGCGGAACCGTGCCGCCCGCGGCCATCAGCAGGGCGCCGAGGCCGAGCAGCGTCAGGATCGTGCCGCGCCACTCGATGCCGGTGACCCGCCGTCCCGCGGCCCGCGCGCCGAGCGGGACGGCGGCGACCAGTGTGAGGGCCCCGAGCGGCTGGACGAGCATGAGCGGGCCGTACCCCAGTGCCGCGACGTGCAGCAGGGCCCCGCCCGCGTTCAGGCCCACCGCCGACCACCAGGCGCCACGTCCGAGCAGGCTCAGCAGTCCGGCGCCCGGCTCGGTGCGTGTCGCGAGCCGGGCCTGCGCAACGGCCGCCGCGGCGTACGCGACGGCGGAGACCAGCGACAGCGCGACGGCGATCACCGTGGCGTTCACCGCCGGACCCCGGACGCGGCGCGGGGGTACTCGGCACGGGCCGACGGGACGGCGTGCACGGCCGGCACGTACGTGCCGCCGATCGCCTCCGGCCCCGCCGCGGGCCATGGACGGTGGCCGCGTACCGGCTCCGCGCGCCGCAGCGGCAGCGCGGCGAACGCCACGGCGAGGAGCGCGGAGACCACGATCGAGTCGAGCCAGTAGTGGTTGGCCGTGCCGACTATCACCAGGAGCGTGACGGCGGGGTGCAGCAGCCACAGCCAGCGCCACCGGGTGCGGGTGGCGACGATCAGGCCGACGGCCACCATCACCGCCCAGCCGAAGTGCAGCGAGGGCATCGCGGCGAACTGGTTCGCCATCGAGTCGGTCGCGGGCTTCGCCCCGTACACCGTCGGCCCGTACACCTGGCCGGTGTCGACGAGCCCGGTGGCGGCGAGCAGCCGGGGCGGCGCGAGCGGGAACAGCAGGTGGAGGGCGAGGGCCGCGCCGGTGAGGGCGGCGAGGATGCGGCGCGACCAGATGTAGTGGCGCGGTCGGCGCCAGTAGAGCCATACGAGGAAGAGCAGCGTGGCCGGGAAGTGCACGACCGCGTAGTAGGTGTTGGCGAGGTGGATCGGTGCGTCGCCGTGCAGCAGCAGGCTCTGCACCGCGCCCTCGCCGGGCAGGTGCACGGCCCGTTCGAGGTTCCAGACGCCGTCGGCGTTGCGGTAGGCCTCCTCGGTGTGACCGTTCGCGGCCTGTCGGCCGAGCTTGTAGATCACGAAGAGTCCGACGACGAGAAGGAGCTCGCGGACCAGGGGTGGTCGGGCAGAACTGTCCGGCTCCCGGCCCGCGGGCGCGCTGCCTGCGTGCATCACCCGATGCCCCTTTGCTGAGAAACGGTGTGTACCGCGGCATGGTCCAGTCCATGCCGAATCGATACGCCAGTGTACCGATACGCGAACGTATCGGTACACGCGCGTTTCGGTACACTGGCGTATCGATGGGCCTCGCCGCAGAATCGCCGAGAGGGAAGACGTATGTCGCCGCAGGACACCGCGCACGAACCGGCACACACCTCACGCCGCTCGAAGATCACACCGGAGCGGGCCCAGGAGTTCTACACGGCCGTGCTCGACATGCTGAGGGAGTCCGGGTACGAGGCCCTCACCATGGAGGGGGTGGCCGCTCGGACGCGCTGTGGCAAGTCCACGCTCTACCGGCAGTGGGGGTCCAAGCCCGAACTCGTCGTCGCCGCGCTCCACGGCACCCGGCGGGTGGTGCTCCCGCGCATCGACACCGGCACACTGGCGGAGGACCTGCGCGAGGTGGCGCGGGCCATCGGCGCGGGCTCGGGACGCGACACCCCGCTGATGCACGCGCTCGGCCATGCCGCGCTGCAGAGCCCCGAGCTGATGGCCGCGCTGCGCGAGTCGCTGATCGTGCCGGAGATCGCGGCGATCGAGGCGATGGTCCGGCGCGGCGCGGCGCGCGGCGAGATTCCCGCGGACGCTCCGGCGGCGGAGTTCGTCGCGGTGCAGTTGCTGGGCGTGCTGCGGGCCCGGCCACTGCTGGAGGGAGAGTTCGTGGACGAGGCGTACCTCGTCCGCTTCGTGGACCACGCCATCCTTCCCGCACTCGGACTGGGCGCCCCGGCGTCGCGGTCCTGACAGACGCGGGCTGTCGTCCGAGCGGATGACGGCAGCCCGTCGACGCCGCACCGTGGGGACGGGGGCGGCGTACCGGCCGGGCGGTCGACGACTTCTCCGAAGCCGTCGACCGCCCGTTCGCGTCCCCGCGCCCACCGGAACCACCACGACGGGCCGCCGGCCGCGAGCGCCCACAACCCCGCACCGGCGTCCTCCGGCCGCAGTCGGCGCACCCATTTTCGTCCACTTGACGATATTGAACCACTCCCTTTATCGTCTTCATGACGAGAAGAAGGGGGTCCCTCATCATGGCCGACATCACCCAGCGCTTCGGCTGGCGGCACCTGCGCTCCGCACCCACCGCCCACATCCGTCACCACAAGCGCGGCAGGCTCGCCCACGACGGACCGGGGCTGAGCTTCTGGTACCGGTCGCTGACCGCCGCCCTCTCCGAAGTCCCGATAAACGACCGCGAGTTGGCCATGGCCTTCCATGCGCGCACATCGGACTTCCAGGACGTCACCGTGCAGGCCACCGTGACGTACCGGATCAGCGACCCGGCCGAGGCCGCGGCCCGCCTCGACTTCTCCGTCGACCCGGACACCGGGGTCTGGCGCGGCGCACCGCTGGAGCAGATCGCCACACTGCTCACGGAGACCGCCCAGCAGCACACACTCGACGTCCTGGCCCGGACGTCGCTGGCCGAGGCCCTCGTCGACGGCGTGGCCTCGGTGCGCGAACGGGTGGCGGCCGGACTCGCCGCCGAACCCCGGCTGCCCGCCACGGGTATCGACGTGGTCGCGGTGCGGGTGGTCGCCATCCGCCCCGAGGCCGAGGTGGAGCGCGCTCTGCGCACCCCCGCCCGCGAGCAGATCCAGCAGGAGGCCGACCGGGCCACCTACGAACGCCGTGCCGTGGCGGTGGAACGGGAACGGGCCATCGCGGAGAACGAGCTAGCCAGCCAGATCGAGCTGGCCCGGCGCGAGGAGCAGTTGGTCGAGCAGCGCGGCACCAACTCCCGGCGCGAGGCGGAGGAGAACGCGGCGGCCGACCGCGTGCGCGCGGAGGCGGAGGCGGCCCGCACGGTACGGCTCGCCCGCGCGGAGGCCGAGGCAGCACGCGAGGTCGGCGCCGCGCGCGCGGAGTCCCAGGCCGCCTGGTTGCGGGTGCACGGCGAGGTGGCCCCCGAGACCCTGCACGCCCTGACGGCGACCAGGCTGGCGGAGAACCTGCCGCGCATCGACAGCCTCACCCTCTCCCCCGACGTGCTCACCGACCTGCTCGGCAGGCTCGGCAGGCCCGGTCCGGGGCCGCGGGCATGAGTCTGGCCCCGCGCGCCGTGCTGGTGCACCGCACCACGGAGTACGAGGAGTTGCTGGCCCGGCACGGCACGCACGGCCAGGCGGCGTTCTTCCTCTCCAGTCGCGGCCGGTCCATCGACCAGGTCGCGGAACGGCACCGGCACGCCCGGCAGGCCCTCGCCGACGTGGCGGCGGCCGTACCGCTGCAATGGCGTCAGTCCCGGGTGGAACGCGCCGACCTCGACCGCTTCCTGTTCGGCCCCGAGGACGTGGTGGTGGTCGTCGGACAGGACGGTCTCGTCGCCAACACCGCCAAGTACCTGTCCGGGCAGCCCGTCGTGGGCATCGACACCGATCCCGGACGCAACCCCGGGGTGCTGGTCCGCCACCGGGCGCCGGACGCGGCGGCGCTGCTGCGGGCCGCCGGGTCGCCCCGGTGCGCGGCGGACGAACTCACCATGGTCGAGGCGGTCGCCGACGACACCCAGCGCCTCCTCGCCCTCAACGAGATCTACCTGGGCCCGGCGGGCCACCAGACCGCCCGGTACCGGCTCGGCCCCGACACGCCCGACGCGCCCACCGAGGCACAGGCGTCCTCGGGTGTGCTGGTCGGCACCGGCACCGGCGCCACGGGCTGGCTCCGCTCGCTGTGGCAGGAGCGCGGCAGCGCCCTGCCGCTCCCGGGGCCCACCGACGCGCGGCTGCTCTGGTTCGTCCGCGAGGCCTGGCCGTCACCGGCGACCGGCACCTCGTTGGTCTCCGGCGAGCTGGAACGGGGGCAGGGGCTGAGGCTCACTGCCGAGTCCGACCGGGTGGTGGCCTTCGGCGACGGGATGGAGGCGGACGCACTGGAACTGACATGGGGCCAGAGCGTGCGACTGGGCATCGCGGACACCTCGCTGCGGCTGGCCCTCTGACCGGCCGGACCGGTGGATCGCGCGACCCGGCACACCCGCCCCGCGGCCGGCCCCCCGTCGATGCCCCGCGGGCGACCGGTCACCGCGCCGGCGACGAGGGTACGTAGGCTTGTCCTCGGGCCGCCGCCCGCGGATGCCGTGTCGCCGTGGCCCGTGACATCCCGCGCCCGACCGCAAGGAGCACCATGCACTCCGGCCCCGCCGATCCCCTCCCCCGCAACGCCCGTCCGCCGGTGGCGCAGGCGGCGCTCGGTGTGGGCGTCATCGTGCGGGACGCCCGAGGACACGTGCTGCTGGGCAGGCACCGCGGCGGAACCTGGGAACTTCCCGGCGGGAAGGTCGACCCGACGCACGAGTCCGTCGCCGCAGCCGCCGTCCGCGAACTCCGCGAGGAGACGGGGCTCCAGGTGGACGTGGACGACGTGACCGTCTTCGCCATGCTCCACGACGTCGTCGCGGGGATCAACCGGGTGTCGATGGCGGCCCTGGTGACGGTGGAGTCGGCGGAGCCGCGGGTGACCGAGCCGCACCTCATCAGCACCTGGCGGTGGACCGCGCCCGACGCGCTGCCGAAGGACTTGTTCGACCCCTCCGCCCAGGTGCTCGCGGCATGGCGCCCCGATCTCCCGATCACGCACCCGCCGGCCCACCGGCTGGACATCACGACCGGTACGACCGGGGCATAGCCCTCAGGACGCAGTCCGCCGGGGCCCTCGGGCGGTCCGGTGGCCACCTCACCGGACCGTACGAGGTGCCGTACGATCCCCGTGCCCCGCTGCCCCCCTCACGTCCGGCCGACCGGATCCGCCGGACCTCGTGGGCCGGTCGTCCCGGACCCCGTCGCACCGCCCGCGGGGCTCCCGCCCCGGTGCGCCGCGTCGCCCGTGTCTCAGCTCACCATCCGGATCGTGGACGACGTGCCCCGTCGGATCACACCACCCTCTAGGCTGGGCCTCGCAGCTGGTTCGCCCCGTCCGCCAGGCGGGATGCGTCGCAAGAGGGAACCCGGTGGGAATCCGGGACTGCCCCGCAGCGGTGAGCGGGAACGACCGCCGTCATACGCACTGGGTCCGACGTACAGGGCCTGGGAAGCGACGGCCAGTAGGTGCCTCGTACGACACGAGGCGTGCCCGCGAGTCCGAAGACCTGCCAACTGCCCGCACACGAACCACTCGTGCGCGGACATTCCGGTGACCTCGTGGGCGGGTCGGCGTACATATCGGTCGGACGACCGCGCTGTGCCGCGCGAGGTCGTCGCCGTCCGGTCCGTCACCCCTTCGCGTCCTCGTCCCGTCACCGGGATCTCAGGGATTCATCTCGCGAAGGAGATCTCCGTGACCACCACGACCGCAGCCGCGGCAGCACGGGCCACCGTGTACGGCTACCCCCGCCAGGGCCCGGACCGGGAACTGAAGAAGGCGATCGAGGGCTACTGGAAGGGCCGCGTCACCGCCGACGCCCTCCGGTCCACCGCCGCCGGACTGCGCGCCTCCAACTGGCGGCAGCTGGCCGGGGCGGGCATCCAGGAAGTACCGACCGGTGACTTCTCCTACTACGACCATGTCCTCGACACCACCGTCATGGTCGGTGCGATCCCCGCCCGGCACCGGAGCGCCGTCGAGACGGACGCCCTGGACGGCTACTTCGCCATGGCACGCGGCACCCAGGACGTCGCGCCCCTGGAGATGACCAAGTGGTTCGACACCAACTACCACTACCTGGTGCCCGAGCTGGGCCCGGACACGGTGTTCACCGCCGACTCCAGCAAGCAGGTCGCCGAACTGCGGGAGGCCCTCGCCCTGGGCCTGACCGCGCGTCCGGTACTGGTCGGCCCGGTCACCTATCTCCTCCTCGCCAAGCCCGCCCCGGGCGTCCCCGCGGACTTCGAGCCGATCACCCTCCTCGACCGCCTGCTTCCGGTGTACGCCGAGGTCCTCGCCGATCTGCGCGCGGCGGGCGCGCAATGGGTGCAGGTCGACGAGCCCGCCCTCGTCCAGGACCGCTCCCCGGCCGAACTGGAGGCCGCCGCGCGCGCCTACGGCGGCCTCGGTGCGCTCACCGACCGGCCCAAGCTGCTGGTCGCCTCGTACTTCGACCGGCTCGGCGACGCCCTGCCCGTCCTGGCCAAGGCTCCGGTGGACGGGCTCGCCCTCGACTTCACGGGCGCGGCCGCGGCCAACCTGGACGCCCTCGCCGCCGTCGGCGGACTGCCCGGCAAGCGCCTGGTGGCGGGGGTGGTCGACGGCCGCAACATCTGGGTGAACGACCTGGAGAAATCCCTGTCCGTCCTCGGCACCCTGCTCGGACTTGCCGAACGGGTCGATGTCTCCGCGTCCTGTTCGCTGCTCCACGTGCCGCTGGACACGGCGGCCGAACGGGAGATCGAACCGCAGATCCTGCGCTGGCTCGCCTTCGCCCGTCAGAAGACCAGCGAGGTCGCCACCCTCGCCAGGGGGCTCGCCCGGGGCACCGGCGCGATCGCCGCGGAACTCGCCGCCAACCGCGCCGATCTGGCCTCCCGCGCGAGTTCGCCGATCACCCACGACCCGGCCGTACGGGGCCGCGCCGCCGCCGTCACGGAGGCCGACGCCCGCCGCTCCCAGCCGTACCCCGAACGGGCCGCGGCCCAACGGGCCCACCTCGGCCTGCCGCTGTTGCCGACCACCACCATCGGCTCCTTCCCCCAGACCGGCGAACTGCGCACCGCCCGCGCAGACCTGCGCGCGGGCCGGATCGACACGGCCGGCTACGAGGAACGCATCAGGGCCGAGATCCAGGAGGTCATCTCGTTCCAGGAGAAGGCCGGACTGGACGTCCTCGTGCACGGCGAGGCCGAACGCAACGACATGGTGCAGTACTTCGCCGAACAGCTCAGCGGATACCTCGCCACACAGCACGGCTGGGTCCAGTCCTACGGCACCCGCTACGTCCGGCCGCCGATCCTGGCCGGTGACATCTCCCGCCCCGAGCCCATGACGGTCAGGTGGACGGCCTACGCCCAGTCCCTGACCCCCCGCCCGGTCAAGGGCATGCTCACCGGACCCGTCACCATGCTCGCCTGGTCCTTCGTCCGTGACGACCAGCCCCTCGGCGACACCGCCCGGCAGGTCGCCCTCGCCCTGCGCGACGAGGTGAACGACCTGGAGGCCGCCGGGACCTCGGTCATCCAGGTCGACGAACCCGCGCTGCGCGAGACACTCCCGCTGCGGGCGTCCGACCGACCGGAGTACCTGGCGTGGGCCACCGAGGCCTTCCGGATCAGCACCGGCAACGTGCGCCCCGACACCCAGATCCACACCCACATGTGCTACGCGGAGTTCGGCGACATCGTCCAGGCCATCGACGACCTCGACGCCGACGTCATCAGCCTGGAAGCGGCTCGCTCCCACATGCAGGTCGCCCGTGAACTGGCCGCCCACGGCTATCCGCGCGAGGCGGGACCGGGTGTCTACGACATCCACTCCCCCCGCGTTCCGGGCACCGGGGAGGCGGCGGAACTGCTGCGCACCGGTCTGAAGGCCATCCCCGCCGAACGGCTGTGGGTCAACCCCGACTGCGGCCTGAAGACCCGCGGCTGGCCCGAGACCCGGGCCTCCCTGGAGAACCTGGTCGCCGCCGCCCGCACGGTCCGCGAGGAGCTCTCCACGTCCTGACACCGGCAACGACGGGCCGGGGAGGGGTCGTCCGGCCTCCTCCCCGCCCGAGGCCCGGCGCCTGCCGCGACGGGCCTCGGGCGGTCGTTCGTCGGCGGAGGCGGACATCTCCCCCGAAGGCAGCGACATGCCGACGGCCCCGGCGACCACGGACATCGGTGCTTCGGGGGAGCCCTCCCGGCGGGCGGCTGGCACTCCGGCCCGGCGCCCACGGCAGGGATCCCCCGTCGGCGGTGACGTCGAGTTCCGTCAGAACGGGCAGAGCGCACAGGAGTTGGGCGCAGGCTCGACCGTCACCCCCGTGGGGCACCGTCTCAGCCGCGGCGGCGGGCCAGAAGCGTCGTCCCGGCGATCACACAACCGATGGCCAGGACCTTGCCGGCCCCGTAGTAGCGGGACCAGTCGTCGTCAGCCGCGTCTCCGCGCAGCACCAGCCACAGCAGCAGCCCCGCCCCGCTCACCGCGAGGGCCACTCCTCCGGCCGGCCCGAGCCCGGCCCACCAGGGGGCGTCTCCGCCGGGGGCGGGCCCGGTGTCCTGGTCTCGCTCGCGGTCACTCACCTTGTGTCCTCTCCTACGACCGTGATCTTCAGCAGAAGGGACGTGTCGCGCCACGGCGGGGTTGCCCTCCTGGACCTGAACCGTGATGTCGGGGGGGGCGTGCCAGGTGCTGGGCAGGGACGGGCCGGTTTCCGGGACCAGAGCAGACCGTTCCCGCCACTGGTTCCCAGGAATGATCAAGGGCCGGTTTCGAATACCTCCGAAACCGGCCCTGATCTACGACTCTCACGAGTCGGGACGACAGGATTTGAACCTGCGACCCCTTGACCCCCAGTCAAGTGCGCTACCAAGCTGCGCCACGTCCCGCTGCGTTCCCCCGGTGTTCCGGGTGACCGCGCAGGACAAACATTACCTCACTCCGCGGACCGGATCGACGCCCGTGCCTGGTGAGCACGGTTCGCGAGGGATTCGGCGCCGCAGGCGGTGGCCAGTTTGTGGGCCCTGGCGAGTTCCCGCGGGGACCGGATCGCGATCCCGTAGTCGACGAGCGCCAGGGCGTGCTCGTACGCCGACGGGGACGACTCCAGGTGGCGCACCGACTCGGACAGCAGGTGAACGGCGTCCTCGGGACGGGCGAAGAGCGCGACACAGCGCAGGGCCTCGCCGATCGCGGTGTCCGTCCCGAAGCGTTCGGCGTGCACTCGGGAGGCGGTGGCCAGTTGGGCGGCGCGCTGCGGGTCCTGCTCGGCCAGGGCACGGGCGAGGTCGCCGGCCCATGGCGCCCAGACGCCGTTGAACCTGCCCCGCGCCTCCAGGGCCCGGCCTGCCGCCTCAAGTTCGTTGACGGCCTCCGCCGTACGGCCCTCGGCCAGCAACAGCCTGCCGCGCAGGCACGGGGCGTCGGGCAGCACCATCGCGCTGGGGTAGGGCGGACCGAAGTCGTAGCGGTCGGCCATCTCGCGGGCCTCGGCGACACGTCCCCGGGCGACCAGGGTGTCGATCAGCAGGCAGGCCGCGTCCCAGTGGACCGGAAGCCCGCTGCCGACTCGGTCGGCGAGGCGCAGTCCCTCACGGAGGAATCCCTCGGCCTCGGCGAGTCGGCCGCGACGGCGGTGCACCAGCCCCAGCAGCGTGTGGGCGAACGCGAGGTGCGCGCCGCTCCATCCGGAGATCTCGAAGGCGCGGACGGCCTCGCCGAACAGTGACTCGGCCCGGTCGAGTCGGTCGGTGAACGCGTAGGTGATGCCGACCAGCGTCGGGAGTTCGAAGCCCCATTCGGTATCGGTCCAGCCGAGTCCCCGGGCGGGGTGGCCGTCGACCAGAGCGCGTTCGCAGAGGTCGACGATGAGCTGGGCGTTCTCGCCCCGCATCATGGCGTCGAAGGCGCGGAGTGTGAGCAGGGCGCGCTCGGCGTTGTCGCGGCCGGTGAGGTGATCGGCGTTCCGGGCGAGCCGGCCGGAACGGGCGGGTCCGTCGTCCTCGGTGGCCTGCATGCCCTCCCAGAGGAAGTGGGCGGCCTGCAGCCGCATCAGGCCGGGACCGGGAGCGGTGCGTGCCGCCTCGGCCGCGAGGGCGCTCGCCGCTTCCTTGAGCTGGTTGTTGTGGGAATGCGCGGCCGCCAGCCGGTACGTCGCGTCGATCCGCCGGTCGTTGTCGAGTCCGGGCATGTCGAGAGCGGCCCGCAGGTGTCGGACCGTGGTGGCCGGGGAGCTCAGCAGTGTGGCACAGCCCAGTTCGTACAGCAGGGTGGCCCTGACGTCCTGGCGCGGCGGTTCCTCCAGAGCGCGTTCGAGGCAGCGGCGGGCGGCCTCCGGGGCACCGACCGCGAGGTGCTGCCTGGACGCTTCGCGGAGCTGCTCGACGAGTTCCTGGTCGTCGTCGGGGTGCACTTCGAGGAGGTGGCGGGAGGCCGCCGCGGCGCCGAGCCCCGCGCGGGTGATCGCCCAGGCGGCCCGGCCGTGGAAGGCGGTGCGGGTGGCCGCCGGGATGGAGCGGTAGACCGCGGAGGCGATCAGCGGGTGGACGAACTCCAGCGGATCGAATCCGGTGACGATACGGGCCTCGCGCAGTTGCGCCGTGCAGTCGGCGGCCTCGGCCTGGCTCATTCCGGCGAGGGTCGCGGCGAGGTCCTGGGAGATGTCCGTGCCGAGGACGGCCGCGGCCCAGGCGAATCGGGTGGCGTTGGTGCCGAGACGTTCCAGCCGGGCGACGAGACCGCTGCCGCGGGCGGACGCGCCGAGTTCGCGCAGCAGCCCGGCCGACTCCTCAAGTGGTGGCAGTTCGCGGTCCTGGACCTTGGCGACGAGTTCGACGGCCTCGTAGGGGTTGCCCCCGGTGACGGCCCACACCTCGCGGCAGAACGGGTCGTCGGTGTGTTCGCCCAGGGAGGCGCGGACGAGTTCGGCGGTGGCGTCCGGGGTGAGGGCGCGGAGCTCCACCCGGGTCTGGGCGGGGCGGGGGTCGATGTGACCGGTCTCCCGGCGCCGCGCCGCCATCTCCTCCGGCCGGTGGGCCTGGACGACCAGGATGGGCAGTTCACCGAGGCGGAGCGTGAACGCGTCCAGCCAGGCGAGGGTCTCGCCGTCGGCCCAATGGGCGTCGTCGATGATGAGCACCAACGGACGGTGGCTCAACCGGGACGCGAGGCGGGACACCACGAAGTCGAGGCCGTCCCGGACGCCTTGCGGATCGGGCTGGGGGCCGCTCGGTTCGGCGAGCCCGAGTGCGGGTGCCGCGATTTCGTACCAGGGGCCGAACAGGGACCTCACTTCGTCGGGCGGGAACTGGTCGAGAGCCGGTTGCAGTAACTGACGGACGACGTGGAAGGGCACGGACGTGACCGTCTCGCCGCCCCGGGCGGACCAGACCGTGCAGCGGTCGGCGGCCCTGGACCGGATCTCGTCGAGGAGTGCCGTCTTGCCGATGCCCGCCTCTCCGCTGAAGATCAGCAGCCCACCGGCGGCCTGGGCGCCGCACAGGGCATCCACGGCTTGTGCGGCAGCGGCGACTTCTGGTTCGCGCTCGTACAGTGGCCGGGACTGCTTCATCCCTACCCTCCCCAAAGTGGTGCGGACGACTGTTGACACTAGTCGTGCGCGAGGGTCGACGGACAGTGGTTCGCACACTTCATCGCAGGTGCGGGGCACAATCGAATGATGGATGCCACCAGCAGGGACCGGGACGCGGAGGGCCGGGCGCGCAACGCGCGTCCCCGTGACGGGTTGGGACGTCCGCTGCCGTACGGGACGCCAGGGGTGGAGCGCCTGCCCGAGGGCGTGGTACGCACCCCGGAGGAGACGTTGCGGGAGGCCCAACGGCTGTTGGACGAGGGGATGCCGTTCCACGCGCACGAGGTGTTCGAGGACGCGTGGAAGTCGGGGCCTGCCCCGGATCGGGAGTTGTGGCGCGGGCTCGCGCAGCTGGCCGTGGGCTTGACGCACGCGGCCCGGGGCAACGCGACCGGCGGCGCCCGGCTGCTGCGTCGCGGCGCGGCGGCTCTCGCCGGTTTCGGGGTCCCCCTGCCGTACGGGATCGGGGGCGACGCGCTGATCGACTGGGCCCGGGAGCTGGCGGACCGGGTGGAGGGGGAGGGTGTCCGGCGCGCGGACGGCGGTGGTGTCGCGGCGCGGCCCGTCGACGCGGCGGACGAGGCGCCCCGTCTGCGGGCCGGGGGCCGGTAGGCCGTTTTCGGTCGAGTTCCGGGTCGTGGGCCGCGGTACGCCGGCGTGGCCCGGTCGGCCCCGGGGCCGCGGCATCGGGCAGACTCGGTGGGGTGAAGAAGATCTACGTCATCGGTATCGGCGCGGGAGACCCCGATCATCTGACGCTTCAGGCCGTCAAGGCACTGAACGAGGTGGACGCGTTCCTCGTCCTCGACAAGGGCGAGGAGAAGTCCGGTCTGACCCGGCTGCGGCGGGACATTCTGGACGCGCATGTGAAGGACCGGTCCTTTCGGATCGTCGAGGCCCGTGATCCGGAGCGCGACCGCGACACGCCGGACTACGCGCCCGCGGTGGACGACTGGCGCCGGCGCCGTGCGGACCTGTACGAGCGGTTCATCGCGCGGGACCTGGGCGAGAACGAGTGCGGGGCGTTCCTGGTGTGGGGCGATCCGGCGCTTTACGACTCCACGCTCGGCATTCTCGACGAGATCGCCGGCCGGGGCGCGGTGGCCTTCGACCACGAGGTGGTGCCCGGGATCAGCAGTGTGTCCGCGCTGCTGGCCAAGCACCGGACGGGCCTGAACAGGGTGGGGCGGCCGGTGCAGATCACCACGGGCCGCCGGCTGGCCGAGGGCTGGCCGGAGGGGGTCGACGACGTCGTGGTGATGCTCGACGCCCGGCAGGCGTTCACCCGCCATCTCGACCAGGACCTGTTCATCTACTGGGGGGCGTACGTGGGGACCGAGGACGAGATCCTGGTCTCCGGTCGCCTTCGCGAGGTGTCGGACCGGATCGAGGAGTTGCGGTCCGAGGCGCGTGCCCGCAAGGGCTGGATCATGGACACGTATCTGCTGCGTCGCGACTGAGCCGCACCGTCGCCGGCGGCGGCCGGCCGCCGGGCCCCGGACACGCCCCGAGGGCATGGACGCGGTCGGGGCGCCGGGGCGCGCCCGGCCCGTGCGGGTCGGACCCGTATCACTTCCGCCACCCGTCTCCCGGACGGTGAACGGACGGGCCCGCAGCCATTACGATCCGGCGTCATGAGCACTTCTGACCAGGACCAGGCAGTGGACACCCCGATAGCCGCTCCCCAGGCCGCCGCCGACGGCGTCCCCGGGGACGGGCCGAAGCGGACGCCCCGGACGTCGGACGCGGAACCGGCCTCCTCGGCAGGCCCGGAGGCCGCTCCCGGTCCCGCCGACGAGGAGCTGGAGCCGGAGGGCTCCGCGGAGGAGGCGTCCGGGGCCGAGGCCGGGGACCGTCGCCTGACGCCGCGTCAGGCACGGCGGCTCCGTGTCGCGCTGTCCTCGGTGGGCATGGCCGCGATGGCGGTCGTTCTCGCGCTGCGGATCGCCAGCCGGTCGTCGGTGCTCGTGGTCGGCGTCTACGGACTCGCGCTCATACTCTGCGGGATCGTGATCGAGCTCAGCAGGAACGGCCGTACCCGGCTCGGCAGTTGGCTGCTCGCGGTGGGTCTCGTCGCGGCGATCGGTTCGGACTGGCTGCTCATTCCGTGACGTGGAGGTCAGAGCACCGCGATCCGTACGGTCGAGCCGTGCGGATCGACCCGGTCGACCCAGTCGGCGCTCAGGTGGAACGGGTGCCCGGGTACGGCGGGCAGCAGCAGCCGCCGACGGTGCAGGATCCGGTCGCCCTGGTGGACGGCGAGCAGCGGTGAGAACAGGGTCCGGGTGGTCCAGAGGCTGAAGCGGTCCCGGACCGGAATGTCGTGCCCCGGGCCGACGAGGTTCGGCGCCACCCATCGCAGCGGAGGGTCGACGGCGACGGGCAGGCGGGCTGTCGGCCAGTCCGCAGCCGCCAGGTGACGCAGGACGGGTGCGGCGACGGCCCGCCCCTCGTCGGCCGCGACGCGGGCGCTCTGCACTCCGTGCAGGAGGTTGCCGACGGCGAAGACACCGGTCACGGTCGTCCGGAACGAGGCGTCGTGCGCGGGGCCCCGGGTGCCGGGGTCGAGGTCGACGGCCGCGCGTCGGGCCAGTTCGTGTTCGGGGATCCAGTCGCCGGTGAAGACGACGGTGTCGCAGCGCAGCGTCGTGGTCCGGCCGTCCTGATGCCGCAGGCCCACGCCGTCGAGCCGTTCCCGCCCGGTCAGCAGGGTGACGGTGGCGTGGGTGAGGAGCGGTGTGCGGTCCCGGTACCGGTTCCACGCGGTGAGCACGGAGGGCGGCTGGTCGGTGACCCGGGCGACGACTTCCACTCCGGCGGCGCGCAGCGTGCCGGTCGCGGCACGACCGACGGGTTCGTCGCCGACGACGACCGCGCGGGTGCCGATCCGTTGCCGGTGGAGGTGAACGGCCTGCTGGAGTTCGCCGGTGGTGTGGACGCCGGACGGGCGGCTGCCGGGTACGAGACGGGCGCTGCGGGGGCGCTCCCGGGCGCCGGTGGCGAGGACCACCGCGCGGGCCGTGATCCGTTCGAGCCCGGTCGGCGCGGTGGTGTCGAGGGTCAGCGGCCCGGCCCACCCGGTGACGGTGACGCCGGTGCGCAGGGCGGCTCCGGCCCGTTCGGCCGCGGCGACGCACGCTCTGGCGTACTCCGGTCCGGTCGTCCCGCCGCTCCCCGCCAGCACCGTTCGTCCTTCACGACCGCCGAAGCCGTCGCGGAAGCAGTGGCGCGGGATGCCGCCCGCGGTCTGCTCGCGTTCCAGGATCTCGACCCGGCCCGCGCCGGACGCGGCGAGTTCGGCCCCGGCGGCGAGGCCCGCGGGGCCGCCGCCGACGACCAGTACGTCGACGGTGCGCTCACGCCGGGTCATGACCGGTCCTCCTCGAAGAGTGCGCGGACCGCGGCCCCGCAGTGGAATCCCTGGCAGCGTCCGTTGCCGGCTCTCGTTCTGCGTCGCAGGCCGTCCGGGGAGCACGGTGGGACCGTCGAGGTCAGGGCGTCGCGGATCTCCCCTGCGGTGACGCGTTCGCAGTGGCAGACGAGGGTGCCGTAGGCGGGGTCCCGGGCGATCAGCGCGGCGTCCTGATACGGGCGGGGACACGCCTCGCCCAGGTTCGGCATGGTGACGGGCGGCAGTTCGGTCGGGTCGCCGAGGTCGAGGCCCGACTCGGCGAGCAGTGCGGTGACATGTGCGGCGATGGCCATGGAGGCGGTGAGTCCGGTGGACCGGATGCCGCCGACGGTGACGCCGCGCCGCTCCGGGTGGGCCCCGATGCGGTAGTCCTCCCGACCGGTGGCGGCGCGCAGTCCGGCGTAGACGGCGGTGACCTCCTCGTCGAGGAGCGCGGGCAGGATGCGCCGGCCCTTCTCGCGGAGCAGGCCGATGCCCTCGGCGGTCGATCCGGTGGCGGTCCTGTCGTCGAGTTCCTCGGCGGTCGGGCCGAGCAGTACGTTGCCGAAGACGGTCGGTGCGACCAGCACGCCCTTGCCTGCGGTGGTGGGCACGGGCAGCAGGATGTGGGTGACGAGGTCCCGGGCGAGCTTGTCGAAGACGATGAGCTGGCCGCGGCGCGGGGTGACGGTGAAGTCGTCGTGGCCGAGTTCCCGGTCGAGTTCGTCGGCGTGCAGCCCGGCGGCGTTGACCAGGTACCGGGTGCGCAGCGGTCCGCGGGTGGTGGCGAGGGTGTGACCGTCGCCGTCGCTGTCGACGTGCCGTACCCGGCAGTCGAGGTGCAGATGGACCCCGGCCCGCACGGCCTGGGTGGTGTAGGCGAGTGGGGTGGTCCAGGGACAGATGATGCTCTCGTCGGGGATTTCGAGCGCGCCGAGTGCTCCCGGTCCCAGATGGGGTTCACGGGCGCGCAGTTCGTCGGCGTCCAGGAGTCGGGCCGCGTGGTAGTCGTTGTGTTCGGCCTTCTTCAGCAGGCCGGGAAGCGCGGCGAGTTGTTCCTGGTCCCAGGCGACGAGCAGGGCTCCGACACGTTCGACGGGGATGCCCGACTCGGCCGCGTACGCGCGGAGCCGGTGCCGGCCCTCGCGCACGAGACGGGCCTCCAGCGAACCGGGCACGGCGTCGAACCCGGTGTGCAGGATGGCGGTGTTGGCCTTCGACGTGCCGTTGCCGATGTCGTCGCAGGCGTCGACGAGTGCGGTGCGCAGCGGGTGGCGGGCGAGTTCGCGGGCGATGGCGGCCCCGACCACGCCCGCGCCGACGACGGTCACGTCGTAGGCCGGGGTGTGCCGTGTTCCGGCCGTCAGAGGTCCGGTCGATGTGACCGTGCCGCCCCGGGCCTCGCGCGTCGTGTCCTTCGTCGTGCGGTTCATCGGGGCTCTCGGGCGTTTCGGTCGGATTCCAGCAGGGTCCGTACGGCGGCGCGGAATCCGGCGAGGCGTTCCGCCGCCTCGTCGGCGCCGATCCGCGGTTCGTAGACGGCGGCGGGCCTCCACGCGGGAAGCGCCTGCCGGAGCGGGAGTCCGGGGTCGGCGCCGAGGCGGGCGACGGCCGCGGCGCCGAGCGCGGTGGCGTCGGGCAGCGCGGACACCTCGACGGGGCGTTGCAACAGGTCGGCCTGGGTCTGCATGAGCAGCGTCGAGCGGGTCAGTCCGCCGTCGGCGCGGAGCGAGGTGAGCGGGGAGCCCTGGTCGGCGGCGACGGCCTCGGCGAGTTCGACGACCTGTGCGGCGATGCCGTCGCACAGGGCGCGCACCAGGTGGCCGGGGGTGGTGTCGAGTCCGAGCCCGGTCACCGATCCGCGCAGGTCGCCTCGCCACCAGGGGGCGGCGAGACCGGCGAGCGCCGGTACGAAGGAGACCCCGCCGGCGTCGGGGACGGCGGCGCCGACGGTGTCGAGGCCGGCGGCACCGGAGATCACGCCCATCCCGGCGAGCCAGTCGACCGCCGATGCGGCGGTGTAGACCTGTCCGTCGAGGCAGTAGCTGGTGCGACCGCCCAGCCGCCAGGCGACGCAACTGACCAGGCCGGTGGAGCCGCGGCGCGGGACGGGTCCGCTCTGGGCGAGCAGGAACGCGCCGGTTCCGTAGGTGCATTTGGCGTCGCCCGGGTCCAGGGCGTTCTGGGCGAGGAGCGCGGCCTGCTGGTCGACGAGGAGACCGGTCAGCGGGATGTCCGCGCCGAAGGCGTCCGTCGTGCCGACGGTGGTGTCGGAGTCGACGACGGCAGGGAGCCGTTCGTCGCCGAGGCCGAAGATGTCCAGGGCCCGGGCCGACCAGCCGGCCCGGTCGAGGTCGAGGAGCTGGGTGCGTCCCGCGGTCGCCGTGTCGGTGACGAACGCCCCGGTCAGCTGATGGACGAGCCACGAGTCGCTGGTGGTGACAACGCCTTCGCATGTCAGTTCCCGGCGGATCCAGGCCATCTTGGGAGCCGCGAAGTAGGGGTCGAGCGGCAGACCGGTGAGGTGTGTCAACTCCGCTTCGTGGGCCGACAGTCGGGAACAGACCGATGCGGAGCGGCGGTCCTGCCAGACGATCGCTTCGGTGAGCGGGCGGCCCGTGTCCGGGTCCCAGGCGAGCACCGTCTCGCCCTGGTTGGCCAGGCCGACGGCCACCACGGGCTCGCCCGCCTCGCCTAACGCCCGGCGTCCGGCGTCGAGAACCGAGTCGAGCAGTTCCGCCGGATCGACCTCGACCGCTCCGCCGCCGCCGTGCCGCGGCCGCACCGGTGACGAACCGGAACCGATCACGCCGCGCTCGGGGCAGACCACGAGGGCCTTGGTTCCCGACGTGCCCTGGTCCACGGCGAGTACCGGGCCTGTCATCGACGCTCCAGCTGTGCGAAAGCTCTGCGGCTTGAACGGAATCGTGATCGTTGATCCGAGACGCCCAGAGTGGTGCAGACCACCGCCCGCGTCAAGGGCCGTCCGGCGCCGGACCCGGAACCAGTGACGAGCAGTCAAGGTGCGTTCTGATAAGTCGACTTGAGTAAGATCCGCGAATCGGTCGGGAGCCCCGGGTAACTGGCCTTACACTCACCGCCGAGCAACAACCTGATGATGCACAGCAGTTCATATTTCAACAGCTGCACCACCCCCCACGTCCCCGAGGACTCATGACACCGACACCCTGTCCCGAGCGCCGACACTCCGCCTCCCGGGCGTTTCACCGCCACACGGATTTCATGCCGCCGGGTTGCGTGACGTGGTGAGGCGACATTCCACCCCCGGCATTCCGTCCCGTCGCACGGGGGCAGGGCGATTCCATGGCCAACAGTGATTTCCGGCCGGTGTATCACCCGGCCGGTCATGACAACGAATTACGGGTCGCGTTACAGGATCTGCGCACCGGACGCTGGTTGTCCATGCGCAATCTGCTGGAGAGCACGCCGGACTGGGCGTTGTGGACCCAGCGCACGCAGGTGCTGGGTGCGGTGGCCGCCGGGTCGGACGCGGTACAGGCCTGGCTGGCCGAGGAGCCCCGCAGCGTGGCCGGTGCCGTGATGCACGCGCGGGTCGTCGTGGAGCGGGCGGTCAGGGCCCACCGCGAGGGCCATCACCGGGCCCGGGAACTGTGGCAGGAGGCGTGGGCGACGTGCCGGACGGCCGCGCACGCCTCGCCCGCCGATCCCGTGCCGTGGGTGTGTCTGCTGGCCCTGTCCCAACTGGACGAGCGCCAGCAGTTGGAGGAGCACCGGGTGCACCCTCCGGGGCCGATGCTCTTCCCCGGCCCGTGGGGTCTGCTCGCGGAGGCCGACAAGCGCGACCCGTGCAACCGTGAGGCGTACCACCGGATGCTCCAGTTCGTGTACGCGCGCAAGGCCGGCGGGACGATCTCGGAGGCGGTCAACTTCGTGCAGTGGGCGTCGTCCTCCGCCCCCGACGGCTCCGCACTGCACGTACTGCCGCTGTATGTCCGGGTCGAACGGTACCGGCGCGAGCACGGACACGAGAAGGCCCTGGATCTGCACTGGGTCACCGAGGACGCGGAGCGGGACGCGATGCGCGCACTGGAGCTCTGGTTCCGGCGTACGCCACCGATCGCACGTTCCCTGCCCGACCTCAACCACGTGGCCCACGCGTTGTGGGGAGCGCTCAAGTTCGCCGAGGCGGCGGCGGTGTTCGAGGAGCTCGGCCCGTACTTCACCTCCGTGCCCTGGGTGTACCGCACACGCGACCCCAAGGGCCCGGGCGGCGCCGAGGAGGTCTTCCTGCGCGCCCGGAACCGCTGCCTCGCCGCGCCCCGCGAACCCGGCCGGGGGCCGCACGGCTGAGCCGGGGGTGTCATCGCCCACCCGCTCCTGCGGCCGCCCGTGTTCCGTGTCCCGGTCCGGCCGCACCCTTCCGCTTCCCGTTCCACCGCTCATGGAGGTCTTCCCATGCCCATATCCACCCCGACCCAGTCGGGCGCGGACGCCGCCCCGCCGACCGACGAGGAACAGAGGCTGCGCGAACTCGGCTACCAACCGGTGCTCGCCCGCCGCATGGGCGGCTTCGGTAACTTCGCCATCAGCTTCTCCGTCATCTCGATCCTCTCCGGCTGCATGACGCTGTACGGCTTCGGCATGTCGACCGGCGGCCCGGCGGTGATGCTCTGGGGCTGGGTGGGTGTCGGCCTCTTCGTGCTCTGCGTCGGCATGGCACTGGCCGAGGTCACCAGCTCCTACCCGACGTCCGGGGCGCTCTACTACATGGCCGACCGGCTGGGCGGTCGCAAGTGGGGCTGGTACACCGGGTGGCTGAACCTGCTCGGCCTGCTCGGCGCGATCGCCGGGATCGACTACGGCGCCGCGTTGTTCACCGGTGCCTTCATGAACCTGCAGTGGGGATTCACCCCCACCCCGGGCAAGACGATGATCATCTTCCTCTGCATCCTGCTGCTGCACGCCGTGCTGAACCTCTTCGGCGTCCGCCTCGTCAGTGTGCTCAACTCCATCAGTGTGTGGTGGCATCTGATCGGTGTCGCGGTCATCGTCACCGTGCTGGCGATCGTGCCCTCGCACCACCAGTCCCCATCGTTCGTCTTCACCGAGTTCGTCAATGGCACCGGGTGGCACAACCCGTTGTACGTGGCGGCGATCGGCCTCCTCCTCGCCCAGTACACCTTCTGCGGCTACGACGCCTCCGCGCACCTCTCGGAGGAGACGTCGAACGCCTCGGTGACGGCCGCCAAGGGCATCGTCCGCGCGATCTGGGTGTCCTGGGTCGCCGGTTTCGTCCTGCTCGCCGGGCTCACCTTCGCCATCCAGGACTACCAGGGCACCCTGGACAGCCCGACCAAGGTGCCTCCGGCCCAGATCCTGATCGACGCGCTCGGCACGTCCGGCGCCACGGCTCTGCTGCTGATCGTGATCGCGGCACAGCTCTTCTGCGGCAACGCGGAGGTCGCCGCGGCCAGCCGGATGGTGTTCGCGTTCAGCCGCGACAACGCCCTGCCGGGTTCGGCCCTGTGGCACAAGGTCAGTTCGCGCACCCAGACACCGGTGAACGCGGTGTGGCTGTCGGTCGTCGTCGCCGGGCTGCTGGCGGTGCCGTCGCTGTACTCCGAGACCGCGTACGGCGCCGTGACCGCCATCAACGTCATCGGCATCACGCCCGCCTACGCCATCCCGATCTTCCTGAAGCTGCGCGCGGGCAACCGGTTCGAGCGCGGACCATGGCACCTGGGCCGCTGGAGCAAGCCGATCGGCTGGATCGCCGTGGTGTGGGTCGCCTTCGTCACCGTGCTGTTCCTGCTCCCGCAGTCCTCCCCGGTGACGGTCGACTCGATGAACTACGCGTCGATCGCCCTGGTCGCCGTGCTGATCCTGGCCACCGTCTGGTGGTTCGTCGCACGCCGCTCGTACAGCACGCCGTCGGCGTACGGAAACGCCCGTGAGCAGGCGCAGATCGAGGAGGACATCATCTGACCCGGCTCGCGCACAGCCGTACGTCCCCGGCCCTCCCCCGCCACCACCGGCGATCGGGGAGGGCCGGGGCGCGCGGCGAAGA
Source organism: Streptomyces sp. NPDC014734 (assembly GCF_043083325.1). Taxonomy (NCBI): domain Bacteria; kingdom Bacillati; phylum Actinomycetota; class Actinomycetes; order Kitasatosporales; family Streptomycetaceae; genus Streptomyces; species Streptomyces sp. NPDC014734. Next base: position 278,269 of record NZ_JBIBYN010000010.1, read on the forward strand.
ATCGCGGCAGAGCGGACCGGCGGCCGTCCCGTCCCGGACGAGGAGCAGCGTTGCGCGCCCTTCCCGGCCACGGCCGCTCGTCCGGCGCATGACGCCCCCGTTCCGGCGCCGGCCGCCCCGCACGCCTGATCACTTGATCGCTTCACTTTCTTACGATCATTCTCTTGACCAGAAACGATCAGTCGATCAGGATTCCTCGTGACCCGCATCAGGAGCCGCAGGAGGTACGCATGCCCGGTCCCGAGCCCGCGGCTCCGGTCGCACCGGGCGTCGCGGGCACATCCGGGTCCTCCCAGGAGACTCCGGCGGACGACGGCCGGGACCCGATGGCCGACGGCACCGGCCCCGGGCCGCGGGCGACGCGTACGCCCGTCCCGCACGACGTGAAAGGCTTCCCTTCCCCATGACCGCTCCCCACCCCGTCCACACCCTCGCACTCCCCGTCGACGACCGGGTGTCGAGCCCTCGCACCGGCTATACGCGTGCGCACTGGGAGGCCGCGGCCGACGGGCTGATCGGGGCAGCCATGAAGTGGGCCACGCCCGGTGGCGCGCTGCTGGACCTCCCGGGCAGGCCGTCCGTGTCCGGCGTGCGTTCCGACGGCCTGGAGGGGTACGCGCGCACGTTCCTCGCCGCAGCCTTCCGGGTGGCGGGCGCGGACGGCGGTGATCCGCACGGCTGGCTCGACCGGTACGCCGAGGGCCTCGCGGCCGGGACCCTCGCCCCCGGCCGGGACGACACCGAGTCGTGGCCGCTGATCCGCGACCACGGGGTCTTCGGCCAGCCCATGGTCGAGTCCGCGTCGGTCGCCATCGGTCTGCGGCTGACCCGGCCGTGGCTCTGGGACCGTCTCGACCCCGGAGTGCAGGACCGCGCCGAGACGTGGCTGCGCGACGCGCTGCGGCACACCCCCTCCCCCAACAACTGGTACCTCTTCCCCTACTCCGTCGCCGGGTTCCTGGAGTCCGTGGGCCGGGGCGACGCGGAGACGGCCCGGGCCAAGGAACGCGCGCTCGGCCTGCTGGAGACCTGGTACCGCGGAGACGGCTGGTACGCCGACGGCGACGGTCGCGCCTTCGACCACTACAACGGCTGGGCGCTGCACCTCTACCCCGTGCTGGACGCCCATCTGTCCGGCGACGCAGGACTGTCCGCGCACCACGGCGCCCGGCTGCGCGAGCATCTGGAGGGCTTCTCGCTGCTGTTCGGGGGCGACGGCGCGCCGATCCACTTCGGCCGGTCGCTGACCTACCGTTTCGCCGCCGCCTCGTCGGTCGCGCTCGGCGCCGTCACCGGGCACACCCCGCTCACGCCCGGCACCTCGCGCCGGTTGATCAGCGGGTCGCTGCGCTACTTCCTCGACCGCGGCGCGACCGGTACGGACGGTCTGCTGAACCTGGGCTGGCACGGTCCGCACGACGCCACGCTGCAGAACTACTCGGCCCCCGCGTCACCGTACTGGGCGTCCAAGGCCTTCGTCTCGTTGCTCGCCCCGGAGGGCCACCCGTTGTGGACGGCGCCCGAGGAACCCGCCCCGAGCGAGGGCCCCGACCGGGTTCTCGCACTGCCCGCACCGGGCCTGCTGGTGCAGACCACCGGGGCGGACGGCATCGTGCGGCTGCACAACCACGGCAGCGACCACGTACGTCCGCACGAGGGCGAGGCGCAGGTGGCGGACGATCCGCTGTACAGCCGTCAGTCGTACTCCACCGTGACCGGTCCGACGTCGGCGGCGAACACGGCGGACAACCACGTGGCCGTGGTCGTCGCCGGAACACGCAGCGGTCGCCGTGCCATCCGCGCGCTGGGAGCGGGCGGGGGTGACGGTTGGGGGTGGGCCGCCTCCTGGCACCGGCCCGTGTTCACGTCGGGGCCGCCGATGGTGCCGGGGCTTCGGGTGGAGAGCGTCACCGTGGCACGCGGCCGGTACGAGCTGCGCGTGCATCGGGTGGTCGGCGCGCCGGACGGGGCCCGGGTGGAGCAGACGGGCTGGGCGACCGGTCGCGACGACACCGTCGTGTCGGCGCTGCACGGCCTGCACGGCTGGGAGACCCGGGACGTGGTGCGGGCCCCGCAGGGCACCGCGTACACGCCGTGGGCGGTGGTGCCCCGACTGTCCGCCCCGGCGAGCGGGACGATCGTGCTGGTGGCGCTCGCGTCGCTGACCGCCGAGCCCGGGGCGGCGCCGCTCGACGCCGTGGTGAGCGGCGTCGGGGTGGACGGGGACACGGTACGGGTGACCTGGGCCGACGACGCGACGACGACCCGGATCGACTTCGATCCGCTCTCGGTCGCGCACGGCTGAGCAGCGGCCGGACGGCGGGGTGTGCGTGCCGGCCGGTCTCCGGGTCCGCGGCCGGGCCGCGGACCCGGCTTCGACGGCTGTCGCCCGGGGAGTGGTGGACCGCTCCCCGGTCCGTCCGCGCGGAGGTTGCCGCGTACACCCCCGCGCGGGGGCCGGGTTACGCGTCGGTGCGGATCACCACCACCAGGGTGCGCGGGCCGTGGACGCCCTCCACCCGCTCCAACTCGATGTCCGATGTGGCGGAGGGGCCGCTGATCAGCGTCGTCGGCCGGTCGGGCACCAGCCGGGCCACCGCCTCCGGCACGCCCACCTCGACCGTCGACAGGTCGACGACGCACACATGCAGGTCGGGGACGAGGGAAAGCGCCCGCCTGCCCTGGTCGGGCGATCCGTCCAGGAAGATCGTGCCGGTCTCGGCGCAGCCGACGGCCGAGGCGGTGACGACACCGTCCAGCGTGTCGAGGGCGGGAGCCGGAGTGCCGGCGGAGTCCTGCCGGACCTCGCCGTCGTGGGCGGCGAGCCACGCCGGGTCGAGGCCGGCCGGCACACCGATCCGTCGTGCCCCGTGCTCCCGCAGCGCCTCGGCGACGGTCCGCGCGGTGTGGTCGGCGGTGCAGGTGAGCACCTGTGCCTTGTAGTCGACGAGCCGGTCGGTGAAGAGCGCCAGGCGCTCGTCGTCCGCGAGGGTGCGGCCGGTCCGGTAGGCGCGGGGGACGGGGACGTCCCGGGGCGGTGCGAGGGTCAGGGCGTCCCTGATCCGGCCCAGGACCGTTTCGCGTGCGGTCGTCACTCGTCCTCCTCCTTCGTGTGCCGGTTCTTCGTGTGCTCGTCGGCCGCGGTCCGCATCGCCGCGGCGCCCTCGGCCGATGCCAGCCAGGCGCGGAAGGACTGCTTGGGCGGGGCGGCGGTGTCACGGGCGGCGCTCCAGCCGTCGAACGGCGGTGGCAGATGCGAGATCTTGCCGTCCCGCCCGGCGACGACCCGGCCGACCGCCGCGCCCCGCTGCGCGGCCGTGTACAGTCCGGGTCTCCTCATCACCCCGGCGGCCGCCCTCATCGCCAGTTTCTCCGCCGTCATGCCGGTCCGCTCGGTGTGCTGGTGGCGCAGTTCGACCAGCAACGAGGGAATGTCGATCTTGACCGGGCAGGCGTCGAAGCAGGCGCCGCAGAGACTGGAGGCGTACGGCAGCGAGCCGTTGGGATCGTCCTTGGCCATGTCCATCCCGGCGAGCTGCGGGGTGAGCACCGCGCCGATCGGTCCCGGGTACGTCGATCCGTACGCGTGACCGCCGGCCCGTTCGTACACCGGGCAGACGTTCAGGCAGGCCGAACAGCGGATGCAGTTGAGCGCCGCGCGTCCGACCCGGTCGGCGAGCGCCGCCGTGCGTCCGTTGTCGAGCAGCACGAGGTGGAAATCCTGCGGCCCGTCGCCGGGTGTCACCCCGGTCCACATCGAGGTGTACGGATTCATCCGCTCGCCGGTGGAGGAACGCGGCAGCAGTTGCAGGAAGACCTCAAGGTCCTGGTAGCGCGGCAGCACCTTCTCGATGCCCATGACGGTGATGAGGGTGTCGGGCAGGGTGAGGCACATGCGGCCGTTGCCCTCGGACTCGACGACGCAGAGCGTCCCGGTCTCCGCGACACCGAAGTTGGCGCCCGAGACCGCCACCTTGGTCGTCATGAACTTCTCGCGCAGATAGGCGCGGGCCGCGGCGGCGAGATGTGCGGGAACGTTGTCCAGGCGCGGGTCGACACCGGGGATCTCCTTGAGGAAGATCTGCCGGATCTCGTCGCGGTTGCGGTGAATCGCGGGGACCAGGATGTGTGACGGCCTGTCGTGGGCGAGTTGGACGATCAGTTCGGCGAGATCCGTCTCGTAGGGAGTGATGCCTGCCGACTCCAGGTGCTCGTTGAGGCCGATCTCCTGGGTGGCCATCGACTTCACCTTGATGACGTCGGTGCTGCCGGTCGCCCTGACGAGCCGGGTGACGATCTCATTGGCCTCGACGCCGTCGCGCGCCCAGTGGACGGTGCCACCGCGCTCGGTGACCTTGCGCTCCAGTTCTTCGAGCAGTTCGGGAAGCCGGTTCATGGTGTCGGTCTTGATGGCCGAACCGGCGTCCCGCAGTGCCTCCCAGTCGGGGAGTTCGCCGGTGACGCCCAGGCGCTTCGCGCGGATCGTGTGGGTGGCCCGGCCGAGGTTGCGGCGCAGTTGCTCGTTGCGCAGTTCGTCGTGGGCGGCCTTCGGGAACGTACGGTCGCCGCGCAGATTGCCCGTTCCGTACGGGGAACGGGGCGGGGGCGTGGGCATGCCGAGGAAGGTGCTGCTCATCGGACGGCCTCCGTCGGGACGTAGGGCGCGGTGCGGGTGGCGGAGAGGACCTGCGCGAGGTGCAGGGTCCGGGTGCCCGAACTGATGCGGGACAGGCCGCCGCCGATGTGCATCAGGCACGACGAGTCGCCCGCGGTGCAGACGTCGGCCTCGGTGGTGGCGATGTTGCGCATCTTGTCCCGGAGCATCGCCGTCGACGTCTCGGCGTTCTTGATGGCGAACGTGCCGCCGAACCCGCAGCAGGCGTCGGCCTCGGGGAGTTCGACGAGATCGATGGAGTCGACGGCCCGGAGCAGTTCGAGCGGCTTCTCGCCGACCCGGAGCATGCGCAGGGAGTGGCACGTCGGGTGGTACGTCACACGGTGCGGGAAGTAGGCGCCGACGTCGGTGACGCCCAGGACGTCGACGAGGAGTTCCGACAGCTCGTACGTCTTGGCCTTGACGATGGCGACCCCCGCCCGCAGCGCCGCGTCCCCGTACCGCTCGGCGACGATCTCGTGCTGATGCCGGACCGATCCCGCGCACGATCCGGACGGCATGACGACGGCATCGATCGACACGTCACCGAACTGCTCGGCGAAATTCCGCACCAGCGGCACGGGCTCGCGTTGGTATCCGGTGTTGACGTGCATCTGTCCGCAGCAGGTCTGTCCGGGCGGGAACACCACGTCATGGCCGAGCCTGGCGAGCAGGACCGCTGTCGATTTCACCGCCTCGGGGAAGAGCGTGTCTCCCAGACAGGTGGCGAAGAGTCCGATGCGCATGGGTCTCTCCGATCTTTTCGTTACGTCGCGTCATTTCGTTACGTCGCGATTCCCTTATGGTCTGACCATACTAAGGGCTGTCCCGTAATCCCCGGCGGATCAGCGCGCGACGCCGGACGGGAGCGGCGTCTCGCGGGACGGAGGGACACGGAGAAAGGAATGTCCTGCGCATGACAATTCTTGCCCGGAGCCCACCGCGTCCTCGCGACCGGGGCGGGGGCGGTGCCCTCAGCTCTCGGTCCCGCTCCCGTCGACCAGGGTGCCGTGCAGATTGCGGATGTGCCGTTCGACCAGGTCGGCGGCGCCCGCCCCGTCGCCCGCCCGCACCAGCGCCAACAGTTCGGCGTGCTCGGCGTTGAGAGCCGCGGCCGCGGTCGGCCAGTCCTCGACCCGCTCCAGGGCCCGCAGGATCAGCGGACGCACCGACTCGCGGACGGCGGATGTGAGCGTGGAGGTCAGGGCGTTGCCGGAGCCCCGGGCGATACAGACGTGGAACCGGGTGTCCATCTCGTTGAACTCGGACACCGTGACGCCCGGCTCACCCATGCGCGCGACGAAGCCCTCCGCCTCGTCGAGATCCCGCGCCGAGGCATGGCGCGCCGCAGCCTCGAAGCTGGACCGCTCCAGCGCGACGCGCGCCTCCAGAACGTCGTGCAGGCCGTAACTGCCCAGGGCGAAGTGCAGACGCAGCAGCCGCCCCAGGGCGTCGTCCGGGTTGCGTACGATCCGCGCGCCCGCGTCCGGCCCCCTGCCCGGCTGCGCGACCAGCACACCGATGGTCTCCAGCACCCGCAACGCCTCGCGCAACGCGGAACGGCTGACGCCGAGCACCGGCGCGAGCTCCCGCTCGGGGGGCAGTCGGTCCCCGGCCCTGAGTTCCCCGGCGAACACCCGCTGCTCGATGCTCTGGAGCACGAGTTCGTGCGTGCGGGACTGCCGTACGGGCTGCCATTCGACCGGCATCCGTCACCCCCTGCCTCGGCCGGAACCATCCGGTCGCCGTCCGCTCTGCTGCACAGCTTCCACTATGTCACATATAACGTATGGTCCGACCAGAAAGCTGTCGGCGCATACATCCGTCACCGGCCCGCCGAACTCCGCGGACCGGTGACGGCCGGGTCCGCGTCGGACACGACGACGGCGGGCGTGTCCGGACACACCCGCCCGGCTCGGCGCCGAAGGGCCGTTCAGTCGCCGAAGGCACCATGGCGGCCCGCACCGCCGTCGAACCGGGCGGCACCGGCCCGGGTCTCCCCGGCCGTCAACGGCACCAGGCCGTGCCGATGCTCCACCGCCAGGGCATCCCTCTCACCGAGGCCGTGCTGTTCCCGCACCGAGAGCCGGTCGTGGCGCAGGCACAACTGCGGGAAGGCCGCCAGTTCGCGGGCCAGGCGCTCCGCGGCGCCGCGGGCCTCGCCCGGCGGGACGATCCGGTTGGCGAGCCCCATCGCATACGCCTCGGGGGCAGGAACGGGACGTCCGGTGAGGATCATGTCCATGGCCCGGCTCTCACCGATCAGACGCGGCAGCCGCACGGTCCCGCCGTCCACCAGCGGCACGCCCCAGCGGCGGCAGAACACCCCGAACACCGCGTCCTCCTCGACGACCCGCAGATCGCACCACACGGCCAGCTCCAGTCCCCCGGCCACCGCGTGTCCGGACACCGCCGCGACGACCGGCTTGCTCAGGCTCATACGAGTGGGCCCCATGGGCCCGTCGCCCTCGGCCCGGACCCGGTTGCCGCGGCCGGTACCGATGCTCTTGAGATCGGCACCCGCGCAGAACGTGCCGCCCTCGCCCCAGAGCACCGCCACCGACGCCTCGGGATCGGCGTCGAAGGCGCGGAAGGCATCCGCGAGCAGGTCCGCCGTCGGACCGTCCACCGCGTTGCGCACCTCGGGCCGACTGAGGATCACGGTGAGCACGGGGCCGTCGCGCTCGACCCGCACCGCCGGTTTCTCGTTCATCGTCCGCCTTCCCGCAAGGGGTTGCGCAGGGGCCCGGCGCGAAACCCCGCGCCGGGACGTACCCCGATGGTGCACACGGAGCACACTCCCTTCCACCGGATTCATCTGATTCTCACGTGATCGCTCTACGGTGGGCGGTGTGACCCAGACGAGCCCGCCCGGCTGGCATCCCGACCCCGGGCATACAGGAATCGGTCCCCTGCACGAACGCTGGTGGGACGGCAATCGCTGGACCGACCACCTCCGCGTGCCGCCCGCCGCGGTCCGGCGGCGCCGCATGCGCGTCGGCGCCGGAATCACCGTGGGTGCGGTCGTGCTCGCCGCCGTCGGGGGCGGCCTCTTCCTCCTGTCGGACCGCTCCGGCGACCCGAAGCGGGACGCGGCCACGGGCCCGTCCGCCGCGCCCTCCGGCGCACCCGGCGGCGGTGGACGCGAGGGCGGCGGGCGCGGCGAGGACGGGGTGCCGGGCCAGGGCCGGCCCCAGGTGGAGGACGGCTATGCCACGGATCTGCTCAGCGGCATCGGCCTTCCCGTGCCGGACGGCTGGAAGGGCCAGTCGGGCATCGGGGGCGCGGGGGTGACCACGGGCGAGTACCCCTGCCCGGGCGACACCTCCGAGCAGTGCGTGCGCGGCGGAGTGTTCTCCATGCCCGCGAAGTCGCTGAAGCTCGACACGACGACGGCGAAGGCCACGGCGGCACAGGACATCTCCGCCAACGCCGAGGAGTCCTACGGCGAGAAGATCTACGGCGGCATCACCTCGCACGAGCAGCTCAAGTCCGAGCCGGTCACGGTGGCCGGCCGTCAGGGCTACCTGGTGCGGTGGAAGGTGGTGACGAAGAACGGCGACAACGGGTACGTCCAGTCGTTGGCCTTCCCGTCCCCCCGTTCCGAGGACACGATGATCGTCGTCCGTTCCGGTTTCGACATCGATCCCAAGGCACCGCCGCTCTCCGTGATGGACGACATCACCAAGGGCATCAAGGCTGCCTCCGGGGCGCGGTCCGGGCCGGGCACCACCGTCTGAGAGCTGCCCCGCGCCCCGCACGGGCCCCCTCGGACGGATCGCGTCCGGCGGGGCCCGCACCGCGCGTACGACGGAACTGAGTACGAGGGACGGCCGGGCTGAGTACCTCGCCCGATCCGCCCTCGGGCCGGGTCCGGTCGAATGACGGCCATGGTTCCCGACGTACCGCACCGTCGCCGCATGCAGCACATGACCACGGCGGGCACTGCCCTGGCCGTGACCCTGGGCCCGCTGGTCATCGGGGTACTGCTGGCCAAGACCATGGCGACGGATCCGATGACCCCGGTCAACGCTCTGGTGACGAGGGGAAGCCAGCCCGTGCTCCTCTCCCCCGCCGAGTGGTGCGGCTGCGGCACCCGGGCGTTGGGCCGGTGGCGGGGCCGACTCGGCCTCCGCCCGCATCCGGGAACGCCCGGACCGTGGCGGCCCGGGCGTTCCCGGAAACTCTGAGGGGCCGGGCGCAAGCTCCCGGGAGTCAGTCAGGACAGCAGTGCAGGAACAGTTCGGGTTCGGGGACGGCCGCTCCGTGGGCCGGGGTGAACAACTCACTGTGTTCCCAGAGCACGGAGAATCCGGCCGCGGTGACCGTCGCGAGGAAGTCGTCGGGGGCGAAGCTGGACACGCGCATCTCCTGCCCCATGAAGACGACCGGGACGTCCTCGACGTCCAGCGGCACTGTCGCGACCGCCAGCACACCTCCGGGCTTCAGGAGCCGCCGGAGCTTCCGCAGCAACCGCTCCTGGTCGTCGCGCCCCATCTGCAACAGCGAGAAGTACGCGCACACCGCGTCGAACCCTCCCTCCTCCAGGGTCAGTTCGCGAATATCTGCGCAGACGAACGAGGCGTCCGGCACCTGACTCGCCGCCAGTTCCACCATGACGGGCGAGACATCGACGCCCAGTACGATGTGGCCGGCCTCGGCCAGGGTCGACGCGGTCGGCCGGCCCGTTCCGCTGCCGACGTCCAGCACCCGGCCACTCGGCGGGAGTTCACCCAGCAGACGCCGGAGCGAGGCGTGCCGGCCGGCCGAACCGGCGAATGCCCGCTCGTACTCGACGCCGAGAGCGTCGAACACCGCCGCGGCCGATCGGCCGTGGTCTCCGTCCATCGATGCGGTCCCTTCCTCGCTCCGGCGACTTCTCGCGATCGTCGCATCATCCGGGACGGTCATCAACGCCCGACTCCCCCGGGCCGTGTCCAACCGCCGTCCGCCGTGCACGACCGGCGCGGTGCCGACTTCGTCCGGTCACGGTGCGGGCGGCTCCGGAAAAACCGATACTCCGCCGGTGCCCGGGTTCACTACACTCGCCACCGATCACGCGCCACGAGTGGACGACCGGGCGCACACCGTGACAGGACAGGACGAGGGAGGACCGGCCATGTGCGACCGCACCGCCGCCGTCTCCCCCCGCTCACGGTACGAGGTGATCCTGGTGTCCCGGTGCCGCCGGTGCCCGCTGCGCGGTCGGCACCGGATGCCCGTGACGGGCAACTGACCCCGATTCGATCCGAGTCACCGCTTCGGCCGTATGCCGATGCGGTTGCCGGTGCCCGGGTTCCTCCGGGCGCCGCCTCGGGCCGGATCGTCGGCACATCGCGCCGCCCGATCCCGCATCATCCCGAAAGGCCATGGGCCGTGCGCACCAACCTGCTTCCTCGTTCCACCAGTCCGCTCCACCGTGTTCGCAACCTGGGCATCCTCGCCCACGTCGACGCGGGCAAGACCACCGTCACCGAGCGGATCCTGTACGCCACCGGCACCGTCCACAGACGCGGCGAGGTCCACGACGGGACGACCGTCACCGACTTCGACCCCCAGGAACGCGATCGCGGGATCACCATCTTCGCCGCCGCCGTGAGCTGCGCCTGGGACGACCACCGGATCAACCTCATCGACACTCCGGGCCATGTCGACTTCTCCGACGAGGTGGAGCGCTCGTTGCGGGTGCTCGACGGAGCGGTCGCGGTCTTCGACGCCGTGGCCGGAGTCGAACCCCAGAGCGAGTCGGTGTGGCGTCAGGCCGACCGGCACGGCGTGCCCCGGATCGCCTTCGTCAACAAACTGGACCGTGCCGGTGCCGACCTCGACACCGCGGTGTCGTCGATACGCGACAGGCTTCACCCTGTTCCGCTGGTCGTGCAGTTGCCGATCGGAGCCGAGGGCGGGTTCACCGGCGTGGTCGATCTGCTGCGCATGCGGTCGCTGGTCTGGCCGGACGATCACGGCACGTACGAGGAGGGGGAGGTACCGGACGCCCTGCGCGAGGAGGCGCACCGACGTCGTCGGCTGCTCGAGGAGGCCGTGGCGGAACTCCATCCGGCGGCGCTGGAGGAGTTCTGCGCGGAGTCGACGGTGTCCGCGCACACGCTGGCCGCGGCCCTGCGCGACCTGACCCGCACGGGTGAGGGCGTCGTCGTGCTGTGCGGTTCGGCCTACCGCGACCGCGGGATCGAGCCGTTGCTGGATGCCGTCGTGGCCTATCTGCCCTCCCCGTCGGACGTGCCCGCGGTGCGCGGCACGCTGGACGGTGCGGAGCAGGAGCGGCCCGCAGATCCCGAGGCGCCGTTCGCCGCGCTGGCGTTCAAGGTGAACTCGACGGCCACGGGGCGGCTCACCTGTCTGCGGGTGTACTCGGGAACCGTCCGGAAGGGGGACACGGTGCTGGACGCGGGTGCGCGGCGCAGTGAGCGCGTCGGCCGGATCCTGCGGATCCAGGCGGACCGGCATTGCGATGTGGACCGGGCGGTGGCCGGGGACATCGTCGCGGTGATCGGGCTGAAGGGGGCCCGTGCCGGGACGACCCTGTGCGCACCGGCGGCCCCTCTGGTCCTTGAGGCGCCCTCCGTGGCCGACCCGGTCGTCTCCGTGGCGGTGGAGGCGCGTCGTGGCGTGGGCACCGACCGTCTGGTGTCGGCCCTGGCGCGGCTGGTCGAGGAGGACCCGTCGCTGACGATCCGGACCGATCCCGAGACCGGCCAGACCGTGCTGTCGGGGATGGGTGAACTGCATCTGGAGGTCGCGGTGGAGAAGATCCGCCGCGCCCACGGGCTGGAGGTCGGTGTCGGCAGGCCCCGGGTCGCGTACCGGGAGACCGTCGTGCGCGGCGTGTCCGGGCTGGTGTACCGGCACGTCAAGCAGGACGGGGGCGCCGGCCAGTTCGCCCACCTGGTGCTCGACACCGCGCCGCTGGACACCCCCGGTGAGGCCGGCGGCGCCGCGACGGGCTTCGTGTTCCGGTCCACCGTCGTCGGCGGCCGGGTGCCGCAGGAGTACGTCCGGGCCGTGGAGGCGGGCTGCCGGGACGCCCTGGCCGAGGGTCCGCTCGCCGGTCACCCGGTGACCGGGCTGCGGGTCACCCTGACGGACGGGGCGACCCACTCCAAGGACTCCTCCGAGATGGCGTTCCGGACGGCCGGCCGACTCGCACTCCGTGAGGCGCTGCGCAACGGCGGCATGGCGTTGCTGGAGCCGGTGGTGGAGGTGACGGTCACCGTGCCCGAGGACGCCGTGGGAGGGGTGCTCGGCGACCTGGCCGCGCGGCGCGGACGGGTCTCGGGCTCGGTCGCCCGGTCCGGTACGTCGGTGATCACCGCGGCCGTGCCGCTGGCGGAGCTGTTCGGCTACGCCACGCGGCTGCGCAGCCGCACCCGGGGCCGGGGAACATTCACCACCCGGGCCACCGGGTACGCCCCGGCGCCGATCGCACCGGTCCACGGGGCGCCGCCCCGGTAGCCGACCGGCGGGCGGTCCCGCCCGTACGCGGGCGGGGCCGCTGCGGGGGCGGCGGCGAAGCCGTTGAGCGCCACGACGGCCGGGACCTGCGCGCCGCGCACCGGCCGGGCAGTGCCGTTGGACCTCTGCCCAGCCTTTGAGGTCACCGGAGCTGGACGGGCAACCGGCGAAACGTCCATGACTCGGCACGTCATGAACTGTCCCTCGTTCAGACGGGACGTCCTCCCGGAACGGCTGGCCGTGATGGCCCCCTGGTGAGGTGCGGGGGGAGACGACGGGCAGGACGAGGGGCGGCAGTCCGCCGCCGTCAGCGCGCCAGCCACAGACGGGCGTAGGGGCCGTTGCGGGAGAGGAGATCGGCGTGGGTGCCCTCCTCGGCAATGGCACCGGCGGCCAGGACGACGATGTGGTCCGCGCGGGCGGCGGTGGTGAGCCGGTGGGCGACGATCAGGGAGGTGCGTCCCTCGGCGAGTTTGGCCATGGCGTCGGAGACGGCTGCTTCGGTCACCGGGTCCAGGGCCGAGGTTGCTTCGTCGAGGAGGAGCACATCCGGCGAGATCAGCTGGGCGCGAGCGAGGGCTATGAGTTGGCGCTGGCCCGCGGACAGGGTGCGGCCGCCCTCCCCGACGGGGTGCCGGTAGCCACCGGGGAGTCGGGAGAGCAGTTCGTGAGCTCCAACGGCACGCGCCGCCGCCTCCACGTCGCCCTCGGCCGCTCCAGGACGTCCGTACGCGATGGCGTCGTAGACCGTGCCACCCGTCAGGTGTGGTTCCTGCGGGACAATGCCGAGGCGGCGCCGGTAGTCCCCGAGTTCCAGCGTGCGCAGGTCGTGCCCGTCCACGCGTACGGTTCCCGCAGTGACGTCGTAGAACCGGACGACCAGCTTCACGAGTGTCGACTTGCCCGCGCCGGTCTCTCCGACGAAAGCCACGGTCCGGCCGACCGGGATGCTCAGGCGCACCCCGTCCACCGCGTCGCGGGTCGCGCCCGGGTACCGGAAGCGGACGTCTTCGAAGTCGATCGTGCCCTTCAGCTGGGTTACGGGTAGCGGTTGCAGGGCCCGGGGAGTGCCGGTAGGGGTTGCGAAGAGCTCCAGGATGCGGCTGAGCCCGACCGACGCCTGCTGGTAGCCGTCGAAGACCTGGGAGAGCTGCAGGACGGAGGAGAACAGGACGTCCACGTAGAGAAGGAACACCACGAGCAGGCCCATGGTGAGGCCGCCGTCACGGGTCCGGTCCGCGCCGAAGGCCAGGACGCACGCGGCGGTGGCGCCCGGCAGGAGTTCCACGAAACCGAAGTAGCCGGCTGCGTACCACTGGGCGCGCAACCGGGCCGCGCGGTAGGCGGCGCTCTTGTCGGCGAACCGGTCGGCGCCGCGCTCTGTCTGGCGGAAGGCCTGGGCGATGCGCAGGCCCGCGACGTGCTCCTGCAGCTCCGCGTTGACCGCGCCGGACGTGTCGCGGGCGGCGCCGTACGCTCCTGCGGCCACCCACCGGAACAGCGCCGTCGCGACGGCCAGGGCCGGCAGGCCCGCGCACACCACCAGGCCGAGCCGCCAGTCCAGGACGAGCAGCACGGTCATCACGCAGACGGTGGAGATCAGGCTGACGGCCGCGGTGGCGAAGCCGGTCTGGGCGAACGCCGCGACCGACTCCACGTCCGCGGTCATCCTGGTCATGATCCGGCCGGACAGCTCGCGTTCGTAGTACGCGAGGTCGAGGCGCTGCAGATGGGCGAAGCCGCGCAGCCGCAGCACGTAGCGGAGGCGCTCGCCGAGGAGGCCGTTCGTCCTGATCTGGGCCATGCTGACCGCCCAGCCGGCGAGCACGATGGCGACGGCGGCCACCGAGGTCGCCAACACCACGTGCGAGGCCGCCTGTTGGATGCCGTCGTCGATGCCCGTGCGGATGAGCAACGGAACGAACACGCTCACCAGGGCGTCGAGCAGGACGAACACCGCCCCCAGGACGAGCGCGCGGCGGAAGGGGCGCAGCAGACCGCGCAGGCCGAAGCCGGGCTCCGCTTCGAGGACGGGCGCGGTGGCGGTGGGAGCGAGGGCGGCGAGCCGCGGCGGGACGGCGGCGTCCCGCCGCAGAGCTTCCGTGCTGAGGGCCGGGCCGGTGCCGAAGGGCACCAACTCGTCGTACGGAGCGGCGGTACGGGCTGCCGCGTCGTGGCGTCCGGCCTCCTCGTCGTCCGGGGCGGCGCACGCGAACAGGTCCCGGTACGCCGCCGAGCGCGCCATGAGCTCGTCGTGCGTGCCGGTGTCGCCGACCGTGCCGTCCTCCAGGAGGGCTATGCGGTCGGCGAGTCGAAGGGTGGAGCGGCGGCGGGCGACGAGCAGGGCGGTCCGGCCCCGCATGACCTTCCGGAGCTCGGCATGGATCGCCTCCTCGGTGCGGGGGTCGACGGCCGAGGTGGCGTCGTCGAGCAGCAGGACGCGAGGTTCGGTGATCAGGGCCCGGGCCAGGGCGATCCGCTGTCGTTGGCCGCCGGAGAGGGTGAAGCCCCGTTCGCCGACGGTGGTGTCGTAGCCGTGGGGCAGCTCGCGGATGAAGCCGTCGGCGCCGGCCGCCGTGGCCGCCGCCGTGATCTGGGCGTCCGTGGCCTCGGGGCGGCCGTAGGCGATGTTGTCGCGCACGGTTCCGGAGAACAGGAAGCTGTGTTCCGGGACCAGGCCGATTGCGGACCGCAGCGAGTCGAGGGCCAGGTCACGCACGTCGCTGCCCCCGATGCGCACGGCTCCGCCCCGCACGTCGTAGAAGCGCGGCAGCAGCAGCGAGACCGTGGACTTGCCGGAGCCGGGCGCTCCGACCAGGGCGAGCGTCTCGCCCGGCCGGACGGTGAGGGAGAGTCCGTTCAGCACGGGGCGTGCGTCCGCGCGTGTCTCCTCGTCGTGGTGTGCCTCGGCCCCCTCGTACCCGAACGTGACGTCGGTCAGCTCGATGCCGAGAGGACCCGGCGGCAGCTGTCGCGCATCGGGGCGGTCCGTGATGCCGGGGCGGGTGTCGATCACTTCGAGGACTCGGACGACGCTGGCCCGCGCCTGGTGGAGGCCGGTCACCACGGTGGCCAGGCCGCGCAGCGGCGAGACGATCTGGGCCACATAGGTGGAGAACGCGACGAACGTGCCGAGGGAGATGGCGCCGCGCGAGGCCATCCAGCCCCCGGTGGCGAGGATGCCGACCTGGCCCAGGAGCGGCAGGGCCTGCAGAGTCGACCCGTACAGAGCGTTGAGGCGTATGACGCCCTGCCGTGCGGTGAACAGGGCGTTCGCGACGGCACCGAGCCTGCGCAGCTCACGGTCCTCCTGCCCGAACCCCTTGACGACACGGACGCCGGCGACCGCGTCGTCGACGACCGAGGCGACGGCGGCCTCGCGCTGCCGCGCCTCCAGGGTGGCCGGGTACAGGCGTCTGCTGCTGTGCCAGGCCGTGTGGAGGAGCGGCGGCAGGACGAGCAGCATGACCAGGGTGAGCAGCGGCGACAGGGCGAGCATGACGGCGAGGGACAGGATGAGGAGCAGAACGCTGCCGAGGATGGTGGGCAGCATCGCGAGCAGGCCCTGCGCCATGGACAGGTCGTAGATCGACCGGCTGACGACCTGGCCCGTTTGCAGGGCGTCCTGGCCCGCGCCGTCCAGGCGGGAGAGCGCGGTGAAGGTACGCATCCGCAGGTCGTGCTGGACGTCGCAGGACAGCCGCGCCGCCAGGCAGCGCTGGGCGGCGCCGGCGCCGAAGCGCGCGAAGCCGGCCAGCAGGAGCACCAGCAGACAGGGCAGCAACGGGAGTTCGTCCGCGAGGATCACCCGGTCGACGATGGCCCGGGAGATCAGCGGCACGGCCGCTGCTGCCACGATGGCGGCCACGGTGGCGCCGAGGGTGAGGGCGATGGTGCGTGGGTAGCGGCGGCAGCAGCCGAGGAGGCGCCGTATCGGCGCGCCGGGGGCGGCGGACATGCCCCGCATGCCGGATGCACCGGGTGCGCCCGACGTGCCGGACACGTCGCTGCGACGCGACTCCCGCCGTTGGGTGGAGGACGTCACTTGCCTTCCTCGTCGCCGGCAAGCCCCTGGTCCTCGCCCGCGAGCCCGTCCTCGCCCGCCGCGAGCGCGCCGAGCTTCGCGGCCACCGCGCCGGAGATCTCCTTGAGCGGACCCGACGTGACGAGTTCGAGGTGCGTGCAGTCCACGGAGTGTTCGGTGATGCGTCCCTCCACGTACGGGGCCCACAAGGTGCGGGCGTCGAGCCGGTCGGGGCGTCCGCGGGCCGCCGTGAAGAACTCCATGTCGCCGCGGAGTACCGCGGGACGGAACCGGGCGGAGACCCGCATGCCGTTGGCGCAGACGGCCGCGACCCGGGCGAGCGTCCTCTCGTCGAGTCCGGCGAGCGCGCCGCCCTGGCGGCGCAGCAGCTCCGCTGCCCTGACGAGTGGCGGCACGGTGCCGTCGCGCAGGTCGTCGTCAATGCCCATGTCGTGCAGGAGTCCCTGCAGAATGGTCACCTCGTCCAGCCCGTCCGGCTCATCCGGCCCGCCCGGCTCGTCGTCGCGCGGGTAGCCGTCGAGGAGCCCCAGGTAGGCGACTGTCTCGCCCTGCTCCTGAAGGGCCGTCGCGACGGCGTACGCGGCGAGCGCCCCGAAGGACCAGCCGAGGAGGTGGTACGGGCCCGAGGGCTGGACCTCGCGGATCCGCTCCGCGTAGTCGGCGGCCATCTCCTCCAGTGAGCCGGGCAGCCGCTGCTCCTCCGCGATGCCGCGCGCCTGGAGTCCGTACACCGGCTGGTCGGGGCCGAGGTGCTGCAGCATGCCCACGTAGGCCCAGCTGAGACCGCTCGCGGGGTGGACGCAGAACAGCGGAGGCCGGCTGCCGTCGGCACGCATGGGCATCAGCACGGCGAGGCCGTCGCCGATGTCGTCGCCGTCGAACCGCTGGACGAGGCCCGCAATGGTGGGCGCCTCGAACAGCGCCCGCAGCGAGACCCGTACGCCGAACACCGTTCTGATGCGGTTGAGCAGGCGAATGGCGAGCAGCGAGTGGCCACCGAGGTCGAAGAAGCTGTCGTCGATCCCGACCCCGGTCACGCCGAGGACCTCCGCGAACAGGCCGCACAGGGCCTCTTCCTGAGGGTTGCGCGGGGCGCGCCCGGTGCCGGCACGCACCTCGGCGGCGGGCAGCGCGCGCCGGTCGAGCTTGCCGTTCGGGGTGAGGGGGAAGGAGTCCAGGGCCACCAGGGTCGCAGGCACCATGAAGTCCGGCAGGGCGGAGGCGAGGCGCCCCCGCAGCTCGGTGAGGTCGAGCGCGGTGCCGTCGGCGGGCACGACGTACGCGACCAGACGCCGGTCACCGGGCCTGTCCTCGCGGACCACGGCGGCGGCGCGGGCGATCTGCGACTGCGCCGTCAGCGCCGCCTCGACCTCGCCGAGTTCGACCCGGAAGCCCCGCAGCTTGACCTGCTCGTCGACGCGCCCCAGGAACTCCAGGTCGCCGGTGCGGCGTCGGCGCATGAGGTCACCGGTGCGGTACATACGGGCGCCCGGGGGGCCGTACGGGTCGGCCACGAACCGTACGGCCGTCAGGCCGGGGCGGCCCGCGTATCCGCGCGCCAACTGGGCCCCGGCGACGTAGAGCTCGCCGGGGACGCCAACGGGCACCGGCCGCAGCCGGTCGTCGAGGACATACGCGCGTACGTTGCGCACGGGGTGTCCCACCGGCAGGTACGCCTCACCGCGGCCGTCGGCGCCCAGCGCGGCGATCCGCGCCTCGTGGTGGGTGACCTGGACCGTGGACTCGGTGGGTCCGTACAGGTTGACGCACGGTACGTGCCACGTTTCCCGGGCGAGTTCTGCCAGGGCGGCGGGCAGTGGTTCGCCGCCCACGAACAGCCGCCGCAGCACGGACGTGCCGCCCACCGTGACGGCGGCGGCGCACAGCTCGGACAGCAGGGAGGGCACGACCTGGACGACGGTGATGCCGTGGCCACTGATGTGATCGGCCAACTGATGTACGTCCGTGGCCACTTCGTCGGACACCACGTGGGCGGAGGCCCCGGTCAGGAGCGGCAGCCATGTCTCCCACACCGACGCGTCGAAGCTGAACGCCGTCCGGACGAGCACGCGGTCCGAGCCGTCCAGCGGGTATTCCTCGGCCATCCAGCGCAGATGGCCGGTGACCGCCGCGTGTGCGACCGTGACGCCCTTCGGCCGGCCCGTGGAGCCCGAGGTGTAGATCACGTACGCGGGGTGGCCGGGCAGGAGGGGGCGCGGCCGGTGCGCGTCCGTCACGTCTGATCCGGACTCCCGGGCGACCTCCGCGGCCACGTCCTCCAGGACGGATGCGGCACACGGCACGCGGTCCCGCTCGGCCGCTGCGGTGAGCACCACCGCGGGCCGGACGTCCGCCAGCATGTGCGCGATGCGCGCGGCCGGGTACCGCGGGTCCACGGGCAGATAGGCCGCCCCCGCCTTCAGCACCGCCAGCATCGCCACAACGGTGTCCGCGGAGCGCGGCAGCACCAGGGCCACCGTGGCCTCGGGTCCCGCGCCCCGCCCGATCAGGTACCGGGCCAGGCGGTTCGCGCGGGCGTTCAGCTCCGCGTAGCTGATTTCAACTTCCTCGAACAGCAGGGCCGTTGCCTCGGGTGTCCGCGCCACCTGGTCCTCGAAGAGGTCGACCAGGGTGCGTTCCGTGACGTCCTCGCAAGCCCCCTGCCAACCCGTCAGCAGGTCTTCGTACTCCTGGGCGGAGAGGATCTCCAGCTCCCCGACCGGCCGGTCTGGTTCGGCCGTCGCGGCGGCCAGCAGCCGCCCGAACCGCTCGGCGATCCCCTCGACCGTCACCCGGTCGAACAGGTCGACCGCGAACTCGAAGGCGCCGTTGAGCCCTGCTTCACCGCCGTCCGCGTCCTCCGTCTCGTGCACGCTCAGCGACAGGTCGAACTTCGCCGTGTCAGCGGGTGTGCCCTGCTGCTCCAGCGTCACACCGGACAGCCGCATGTCGGCACGGGGGTTGTTCTGGAAGTTCAGCACGACCTGGAACAGGGGGTGCCGGGAGGTGGAGCGGGCGGGATTGACGACCTCGACGAGGTGCTCGAAGGGCACGTCCTGGTGTGCGTACGCGGCGAGGTCGGTCTCGCGGACCCGCTCCACCAGCTCGCGGAAGGTGGGGTCACCGGAGACATCGGTGCGCAGCACGAGGGTGTTGACGAAGAACCCGACCAGGCCGTCGAGTGCCTCGTCCGTGCGGCCCGCCACCGGCGAGCCGATCGGGATGTCCGTGCCCGCGCCGAGCCGCGACAGGAGTGCGGCGAAGGCCGCCTGCACCACCATGAACACACTGGCGCCCGACGCGCGGGCCAGCCCGGCGAGACGGCCGTGCAACTCCGCGTCGAGGGCGAACTCCACGAGCTCGCCCCGGTACGAGGACGCCGTGGGCCTGCTCCGGTCGGTGGGCAGGTCCAACTGTGCGGGCAGCGCCGCCAGTTGGGTCTGCCAATGGGCGAGCTGTCGGCTCAGCAGGCTGTCGGGGTCGTTCTCGTCGCCGAGCAGCTCGCGCTGCCAGAGCGCGTAGTCGGCGTACTGCACCGGCAGCGGCTGCCACTCCGGTGCGTGCCCGGCGGCCCGTGCCTCGTACGCCTCGGCGAGATCCCGCGCCAGGGGTTCCAGGGACCAGCCGTCACCGGCGATGTGGTGCAACACCACAACCAGGACGTGCGCGGCCTCGTCCACGGCGAACAGCCGTGCGCGAAGGGGCGGTTCGGACGCCAAGTCGAAGCCGCGCGACGTCTCGGCCGCCACCGCGTCGGCGAGCTCCGCCCCGGAGACCGGTACCGCCATCAGGGACGGGCAGGCATCACCAGTGGCCAGGAGGTGCTGGTACGGGGTGCCGTCGGTGCCCTCGGGGAAGACCGTGCGCAGCGATTCGTGGCGGGTGATGACATCGCGCAGAGCCGTGGCGAGGGCGTCCCGGTCGAGGGTTCCGGTGAGACGCAGGGCGATCGGGAGGTTGTACGTCGATGACGTCTCGCCCTCCAGACGGTTCAGGAACCAGAGCCGGCGCTGGGCGAACGACAGCGGGACCTCGACCGGGCGCTCCATCGGCACGAGCGCGGTGCGGGCCTCGCCCGCCTGCGCCACCCGCTCGGCGAGCTGGACCACGGTGGGTCCCTCGAAGAGCGCGCGCAGCGGCAGTTCCACGCCCAGACGGGTACGGACACGGCTGATCAGACGAGTCGCGAGCAGGGAATGACCGCCCAGATCGAAGAAGCTGTCGTCGATCCCGACCTTCTCCACCCCGAGCACCTCGGCGAAGGCCGCGCACAGCACCTGCTCGTGGCCGTTGCGCGGACCACGGCCCGCACCGGCCGCCCCGTACTCGGGTGCGGGCAGGGCGCGCCGGTCCAGCTTGCCGTTCGCCGTCAGGGGCAGCGCGTCCAGGACCACGACCGCCGCCGGGACCATGAACTCCGGCAGCCGGCCGCTCAGGAAGCGGCGTATGCCGGCGGCGTCGGCCTCCTCGCCCTCGCGGGGCACGACATAGGCGACGAGGCGTTTGCCGCCGGGCCCGTCCTCACGGGCCACCACCGCGACCTGGGCGACATCCCGATGCGACGCGACAACCGCCTCGACCTCACCAGGCTCCACCCGGAACCCACGAACCTTCACCTGGAAGTCCGCACGCCCCAGAAACTCCACCGTGCCATCCGCCCGCCACCGGCCCAGATCACCCGAACGGTACATACGCTCACCCGAACCCACGAACGGATCCGCCACAAACCGCTCCGCCGACAGACCCGGACGATTCAGATACCCACGCGCCAACTGCGCACCCGTCAAGTACAGCTCACCCGCCACACCCACCGGCACCAGACGCAGAGCCTCGTCCAGGACATACACACGGCTGTTCGCCACCGGTGCGCCGATCGACGGCAGCACCGGCCACTCCGCCGGATCACCCTCCAGGGAGAGTGCGGTCGCCGCGTGGGTTTCGGTCGGACCGTAGTGGTTGTGCAGCCGCCGGCCCGGCACCGACGCGAAGAACTCCCGCACCGGACCGTGCAGGGTCAGCGCCTCACCGGCCTGCGCCACATCCATCAACGCCGGGAGCGGCAGACCGAGTTCGCACGACGTCTCCGCGACGGCCTCGATCATCAGGTTCGGCGCGTACAGCTCGTGCACGTCGTGCCGGTGAAGCCAGCGGACCAGCTCGGCGGCGTCCTTGCGGACGTCCTCACGCGGCAGCGCGAGGGTTCCGCCCGACCACAGGGCCGTGAAGATCTCCTGTGCCGCGACGTCGAAACTGATGGAGGTGAACTGGGCGGTGGTCACCCCGGACGACGCCCCGGCCGTCACGCCGGACGTCACCCGGGTCGCGCGGCCTCGGTGGTGCCAGGCAAGGAGGTTGGTCATCGCCCCGGCCGGGAACACCACAGCCTTCGGCCGCCCCGTCGACCCGGACGTGTACATCACGTACAACGGATGCTCCGGCCGCAGCCGGCCACCACGCTCCGCCGCCGACAGATCGGCATCCGCATACCCGGCCACCGTCTCCGCCGCGACCTCGACACCCCGCCCCGCCAGGCCCTCGGGCAGCCGCGCCAGGGTCTCCTCCGAGCCCAGCACACACACCGGATCGGCGTCCTGGAGCATGTAGTCGATGCGCTCGGCCGGATAGGCCGGGTCCACCGGCAGGTATGCCGCCCCCGACTTGACCGCGGCCAGCAACGCCACCGGCAACCACTCCGAACGCGGCAGTATCAGCGCCACGACCCGCTCGGGACCGGCGCCCTGTTCCACCAGCACACGGGCCAGACGATTCGCCCGCGCGTTCACCTCGGCGTACGACAGCTCCACGCCCTCGAACACGACCGCCGTCGTCTCGGGCGTCCGCGCCACCCGCTGCTCGAACGCCACCGGCAAAGACACCCACGGAACCGCGACTTCCATGGTGTTCGGGAACTTGAGCAGGTCGCGCCGCTCGACGTCCGACAGCACCTCCAGCTCGCCCACCGGGCGGTCTGCATCGGCCACCGCCGCGGCGAGCACCCGGCCGAACCCCTCCACAAGTCTCTCGGCCGTCGCCCGGTCGAAGAGGTCGGTGGAGAACTCCAGGACGCCGGTGAGGCCGTCGGGCCGTCCGTCGGGGGCGGTGCGCTCGGCGACGCTCAGGAACAGGTCGAACTTGGCGGAGCCCGTGGCCGTGAGGCTCTCCACGTCGAGGCCCGGCATGGTGAGCTGGGCCGTTTCGTTGTTCTGGAACGCCAGCATCACCTGGAACAGCGGGTGGCGCGACATCGAGCGTTCCGGATTGAGGACCTCCACCAAGTACTCGAACGGCACATCCTGATGCGCGTACGCGGCAAGGTCGGTCTCGCGGACCCGCTCCACCAGCTCGCGGAAGGTGGGAGCGCCGGAGAGGTCCGTCCGTAGTACGAGGGTGTTCACGAAGAAGCCGACGAGGTCGTCCAGCGCTTCGTCCGTACGTCCGGCGATCGGGGAACCGATCGGGATGTCCGTACCGGCCCCGAGCCTCGACAGGAGCGCGGCGAAGGCCGCGCGCACCACCATGAACACACTCGCGCCGGACTCCCGGGCCAGCTCGGTCAGGCGGGTGTGGACCTCCGCGTCCACGTCCAGTTCCACCTGGTCGCCCCGGAAGGACGCCACCACGGGGCGGGGGCGGTCGGCCGGGAGTGCGAGCTGCTCGGGAAGATCTGCCAAGTGCCGCTTCCAGTAGGCGATCTGACGACTCAGCAGGCTGTCGGGGTCGGACTCGCGGCCGAGCAGCTCACGCTGCCACAGCGCGTAGTCGGCGTACTGCACCGGCAGCGGCTGCCACTCCGGTGCGTGCCCGGCGGCCCGTGCCTCGTACGCCTCCGCCAGATCCCGCGCCAGCGGCGCCATCGACCACCCGTCACCGGCGATGTGGTGCAGCAGCACGAACACCACATGGGCTCCGTCGGGCAGGGCGAACAGGGCGGCCCTGACCGGTGGTTCGGACCTCAGGTCGAAGCCATGTCCGGCCGTCGCCGCGATCGCGCCGTCGATGTCCTCCTCGCTCATCTCCCTGACCGGCATGTCCACCGTGGCGTCCGCCGCGTCCAGGACACGCTGGACGGGCACGCCGTCCTCGCCCTCGGGGAAGACCGTGCGCAGCGACTCATGGCGTACGACGACGTCCCGCAGCGCGGTCCGCAGCGCCTCCCGGTCCAGCTCGCCCGCCAGGCGGAAGGCGAGAGGCACGTTGTACGTGGCGGCTTCGGCGCCCTCGAAACGGTTCAGGAACCACAGACGCGACTGGGCGAAGGACAGGGGCACCGTCTCCGGGCGCACGGCCGGCGCGAGGGCGTTCCGTGCAGCTCCGGCGCCCGCGATGCGCTCCGCGAGCCGCGCCACCGAGGACGCGTCGAACAGGTCCCGCAGCGGCACCTCCACGCCGAGGACGGTGCGGATCCGGCTGACCACGCGGGTAGCGAGGAGCGAGTGCCCGCCGAGGTCGAAGAAGCCGTCGTCGATGCCGACCCGGTCCAGGCCGAGCGTCTCGGCGAAGATCGCGCAGAGGGCTTCCTCCCGGCCGTCGCGGGGGCGGCGCTCCGAGGCCGCGTACCGCGGTGCGGGCAGCGCGCGCCGGTCGAGCTTGCCGTTGGGAGTCAGCGGCAGCTCGGTCAGGGGCACAATCGCGGCCGGCACCATGTAGTCGGGCAGAAGCGCGGCAACGGAACGGCGCAGCTCGGCCGGGTTCACGGATGCCTCGCCGTGAACGGACGCCCCTGCGTGGGCGGGCACGACGTACGCGACCAGGCGCTTGTCTCCCGGTCGGTCCTCCCGGACCACCACGGCCGATTGGGCGACGTCCGGGTGACGGGTGAGAGCGGCCTCCATCTCGCCCGGCTCGATACGGAAGCCGCGGACCTTCATCTGGCCGTCCGCGCGTCCGGCGTATTCGAGGTTGCCGACACCGTTCCAGCGGACGAGGTCTCCAGTGCGGTACATGCGTGAACCGGCGGGACCGTAGGGGTTGGCCATGAAGCGTTCGGCGGTCAGCGCGGGGCGGCCGAGGTAGCCGCGGGCCAGGCCGTGCCCGGCGATGTAGAGCTCCCCGATGGTGCCCGAGGGCACCGGCCGCAACGACGCGTCGAGAACGTACACCTGGGTGTTCGCGAGCGGGCGTCCGATGGGCGGAACCCCGGGGCCGTTGGTCACCTCGGCAAGCGTGGAGACGATGGTGACCTCGGTCGGACCGTATGCGTTGATGACGCTCTCGGCGTACTCGCACATGGTTTGGGCGAGGCCGACGGGCAGGGTCTCACCACCGGCCAGCGCCCGCAGCCCCCGGAGCATATCCGGGTCGTGCGCCACCAAGGTCTGCCACAGCGAAGGCGTCGCGTGCATGAGGGTGACCCCCGCACTCCTGATCAGCTCCCGCAGCAGTGCGGGCCGGGACGCCTCGTCCTTCTCGGCGAGCACCAGGCGCGCGCCCGCGAGCAGCGGCAGGAGGATCTCCATGGTGGCGAGATCGAAGGCGACCGTCGCCAACGCAAGAACCCGGTCGTCCGGTGTCAGCCGCAGCCGTTCCAGGAGCGAAGTCAGCTGGTTGGCCAGTGCCGCGTGCGGGACGACCACACCCTTGGGCGTGCCCGTCGAACCCGATGTGTAGATCACGTATGCCGGATCGCCGGGCGTGGGACCGGACACCGGGGGCCCGCCGGCCGCGTGGTCGGCAAAGCCGCCCGCCATGTCGTCCGGGCCGAGCACCAGATGTGCGTCGGAGTCCTGGATCATGAAATCCACACGCGCGGCCGGGTGGTCCCGGTCGATGGGCACATAGGCGCCCCCGGCCTTCAGCACGCCGAGGAGTGCCACCACCAGGTCGACCGACCTCGGCAGCGTCAGCGCCACACGCCGCTCCGGCCCGACACCGCGCTCGGCAAGCCAACTCGCGACCCGGTTGGCCCGGTCGTTCAACTCCGCGTACGAAAGCGCCACTTTGCCGTGCACCACGGCTGTGGCGTCCGGTGTCGCGGCGGCCCGGCGCGCGAAGAGACCGGGCACGGTGAGGTCCGGGGCCGAGGCCGCGGTGTCGTTCAGGCCGTGCAGCAGCCGCTCACGCTCGCCCGGCCGAAGTACGTCGGCGGCGCCGATCCGCAACTCGGGGTCGCCGACCACCTGCCGGATCAGGCCGTGGAACCGCTCGGCCATCGCCTCGACCGTCTCGTGGTCGAACAGGTCGGTGGCGTAGCGGAAGGCGCCCATGAGCCCGGCCGGGCCTCCGTCGTCCGTGCGCCGCTCGCCGAGCGTGACGGCCAGATCGAACTGGATGACGTCCATGGGCGTCGCGGCGGCGGACACGGTGAGCCCCGGCAGGCCCAGTTCGGCCTGCTCGTTGTTCTGGAAGGCGAGCATCACCTGGAACAGTGGGTGGTGGGACATCGACCGGACGGGGTTGAGGACCTCCACCAGCTGTTCGAAGGGCACGTCCTGGTGGGTGTGGGCCCCCAGATCGGTCTCGCGCACACGGTCGATCAGTTCACGGAAGGTGGGGTCGCCGGACAGATCGGTGCGCAGCACCAGGGTGTTGATGAAGAAGCCGACGAGATCGTCGAGCGCCTCGTCCGTACGTCCGGCGATCGGCGAGCCGATCGGGATGTCCGTACCGGCCCCGAGCCGTGACAGGAGCACCGCGAGGACGGCCCGCACGACCATGAACTCGCTGGCGCCGCAGGCACGGGCGAGATCTGTGATCCTCCGGTGGAGATCCGCGTCCAGCGTGAACGGCACGAGGCCGCCGCGGTTGGTGGGGACCGCGGGGCGAGGCCGGTCGAACGGCAGCTCCAACTGCTCCGGCAGGGCGTCCAGTTGCTGCTTCCAGTAACCGATCTGCCGGCCGAGCGGGCTCTCCGGGTCGGACTCCTCGCCGAGGGCGTCGCGCTGCCAGAGCGCGTAGTCGACGTACTGGACCGGCAGGGGCTCCCACTCCGGGGCACCGCCCGCGGCCCGGGCGGCGTATGCGGTGGCCAGGTCGCGTGCGAGGGGGACCATGGACCAGCCGTCACCGGCGATGTGATGGAGGACGACGACCAGCACGTGGGTGGTGTCGTCGATCACGAACAGCTCGGCGCGGAGGGGACGTTCGTTGGTCAGATCGAACCCGCGCCGCGTCGTCCGGGCGATCGCCTCGGCGACCTCGTCCTCGCGGATCGGCCGGGCCGGGAGGGTGATCCGCGTGTTCTCGGGGATTCCCTCGGCGACGTTCCGGGGTACGGGGAGCACGTTCTGGTAGGGGGTGCCGTCGGGTTTCTCCGGGAAGACGGTGCGCAGGGTCTCGTGTCGAGCCGTCAGGTCGTCGAGGGCCGCACGCAGAGCGTCCCGGTCCAGCGTCCCGGTGAGTCGCAGGGCGATGGGGATGTTGTACGTGGCGGCCTCGGCGCCTTCGAAGCGGTTGAGGAACCACAGCCGCCGCTGAGCGTACGACAGCGGGACGCGGGCGGGCCGCACGGCGGGACGCAGCGCGGCCCGTGCGGTGTCCGCCCGCTCGACGCGGCGCGCCAGCCGGTCGACCGTGGGTCCTTCGAAGAGGGCGCGCAGCGGCAGTTCGGCGTTCAGGACGGTGCGGATGCGGCTGATGACGCGGGTGGCGAGCAGGGAGTGTCCGCCCAGTTCGAAGAAGCTGTCGTCGATCCCGACGTTCTCCACGCCGAGCACCTCGGCGAAGATCGCGCACAGAGCCCGTTCGCCTTCCGTGCGCGGGGCACGGAAGGCCACGACCGCCGCATAGTCCGGGGCGGGCAGGGCTCGCTTGTCGATCTTGCGGTGGGCGGTGAGGGGCAGCTCGGGCAGACTGACCACCGCGGCCGGGACCATGAACTCGGGCAG
>NZ_JBIBYN010000011.1:0-268271 GCF_043083325.1 Streptomyces sp. NPDC014734
CACAACTGAAACGCCTACCGACCAGCGCAAAAGCACACCCTCGTCAACGGCGAAGAAACCCGAACACCTCAGTGACACCTTCCCCGAACCTCACACGGCTGGTCCTGTGCGCCCCTCGACGCGGGCGGCCTCAAGCCACCGCCACACCGACCTGAGCGACACCCCCATCGACGACGCGACCAGCCGGGCATGCGCCGTCGACAGCGAACCGGTCTCGTCCAACGCCAACAACCTGGAGACGGCCTGCTCCCGGCCCAACAACCGCGGCACCGGTGGGGCGTCCTCCCGGCTACGGCTGGACCACCCAGGCCATGTGTCTGGTGGCTTCGATGCCCCGTGCTCGTTCATACCGGGCACTGTCACGGCTGGCCCGCCCTCAACACCAGTGAAAACACTGGTAGTTCACGCCATCGGGGGGCACATAAAGGATCTTGAAGCGTGCAAGATCATCGAGCGCTACACTCCCCGGCCCCGCTCAGCGAGCTACGGCCCGACGACACCGGGCAACCAGCGAGTCTGCAGCAAGCCGTCACCGCTACGACGTCACTTCATCGACACCACTCAAAGCCGTCATCCCAGGTCAGACAGAGCGCGTCCAGAAACAGCGGCACCAGTGACATCACCTGCAGCCCCAGTGACACCCACACGCACATTCGCAGGTGCCGTGCCGCCTCCATGACCGCTCCATCTGATGCAGTGCCAGTTTGAGCAGTGCTCCGCACTGCCGACTATATTGCTCCGCAACATAATTGATTCGACGTCCGCGATCCGGGCCAAGGGCCCTCTACAGGGTGGGGTGCCGCCTCGATGATCGCCATATCTGATGCAGTGTCAGTTTGAGACGACGCAGAACGCTCCCTGTGGAGCAGTTCTGGTGGTTCGTAGCCATCAGCAACAAACCGACCACGCACGGAGTGCGTGGTTTCGGGACTTCGTCCCGGAGATCCGGGCCCGGGTGTGCCTGGCTGCTTGACAGGGGTGTCTCTATACCGGTGACTCGTGGTCAGTTTCGGCAAGAGGCCGGCCTGTCTTACGGAAGCAGAAAAACTATGGAACTTTCGAGATGACTGCGGGTCCCTCTTCGGGAACGTCGAGGGCAGTTCCCGGCCGGTCCTCACGGAGGATTCCTTCATCAGCTTGCTTTGATCTTCTGGTAGTTGCCCTGCTTTCTGTTTGACGCGGGGCTTGCACGGCCATGGGCCGGAATCTCCCGCCGCTGGCCGCCCGAGCGGAACTTCCGAATCACGCCCTCAAACTGCTTCCGTAGATGCCCCGGATACGGGCCGGACCTGCCTATCGGCAGGAACGACCCGCTCAATTCCCGTTTGTTGTCCGTGAGTTCATCTTGATCACGACTCAGGACATGCCCTGGCCGCAGCCGGGTCAGCGGCTGTGGCGCGGCGGCAGAACGAGCCGCGGATTGGGATTGAGGAGGACCTCTGCGGGACCGAACTTCTGGGCGAGTCGGTGGATTTCCGGATCATCGAGGAGAAGCAGGTGACCGTCGTCGACGAAACGCTCGCCGTCGAGGGTGATGGTGGGTGCATCGAACTGGCAGTCACAGTGCGCGTGTCCGGGACCGTTGCGGTCGATCGTGCCCTGTGTGGTGAGGCCGTCAAGACCGAAGTAGAACGCTCCGGCATGCTTCTCACGTTCGAACTGGGTGCCGCCCGCAGACCGTACCTTGGGGTTCAGGCCGATGAGAGCGTGGCGCATGTAGTAGCCGTTAGGTGCGTAGCGGCGCAGTTCGGCCGCAGCCGCGCTCCCTTCAATGGCGGTCACGCGGTTGTCGGCCAGCTGGAGAGTGACCCGCTCTGCGGGTACACCGGTGACCGTGGACTCTTCTATCACGACGACACCGTCGGTCCGGTCGGGGTAGAAGTTAGCGCCTCCGTAAGGAAAGGGCCGCCACATGCCGCTGGTGAGGGGGGTGCTCGGGTGACCGGGGGTGGTGAAGGCGCGGAAGGTTACGTCTGTCCCCAGGGTGGTGGTTACCCGTATTTCCTGGGCCGCAGCGATCCGAGCGTACGCCCTGGCCTCCAGCGCGAAGTACAGCTCAAGTGGGAACCTCGCCCCGGTGGCCAGCGCCGCAGCGGTCGCTGTCTGGTGCAGTGAGACGAATCGCGCCTTTTGCTTGGCGATCTCGTTGAAGAAAAGCTGGGTTGTGTGCACTTCGCCCCACCAGGTCAGCGAGATCACCACGTCCGCGGCGGCGTGCGCGGAGGCCGGCAGCGGTGAGGGCGTTGCGGCGTCCCACCCGCCGGCGCTGAACGGCGGCAGGGACAGTACGTACACCTCGGCGTTGCGGTAGGCGGCCGCCGCCGCGATGGCCTGGATGACCACCGGATCGGTGCCGTGCTCGGCAAGGACCAACACTTGCTCGCCCGCCGCGACTGCGGCGTATTCCAGCAGGTTGTAGACGCCGGGCATGAGTTCGCTGATCGACAGCGGTGCTGCCGTCGGTGTGTCGAGGTAGCTGAAAGGGGCAGTCATGGTCATGACATTCACTCTCCGGTGCGTGTAGGTGTGTGAGTTCGCGAGGTGGCTTGCAGACGCAGGTCACGGCCTGCCCCGAAGCCGACGACGGCCTGGATGAGAGTCAGGGCAACCAGCAGCAGGAGCGGCAGCGTCCATCCGCCGGTGAGGTCGTGCAAAACGCCGAGGAGGAGCGGCCCTGCGGCGGCCACGAGGTATCCGACGGACTGGGCCATCGAGGCCAGGGCCGCCGCCTGTGATGCGTCCGCCGCACGCTGCCCCTGGAAGGTCAGGGCCAGGACCAGGCACGCTCCGCCTCCCAAGCCTGTGAGCACGCTGGACACGACGGCCCACTGAGGGGCTACCGCCAGCAGGGCGAAGCCCAGGGCGCCGAGCGTCGATGCAGATGCTGCCAGGATCCGCTGGTCCTTCCACCTGCGGGCGAGGAGGGGGAGCGCACCGCTGGAGAGGAGACCGATGATCTGGAAGAGGAACAACTGCCAACCGGCTGCGGCCTCCCCCACCCCGTGGTCGTGCACGATGCTGGGCAGCCAGGCGATCGTGGCGTAGAAGCCGAGTGACTGCAGCCCCATGAAGCCGCTGACCTGCCATGCGAGGGAGGAACGCCAGGGGATGCGCTCTCGCGACGCACGTACTGGTGCCGGAGAGTCCGTACGCAGGTGCTGCGGCGCCCACACCACGAAGGCCAGCACGGCCAGTACGGCCCAGCAGCCCAGGGCGGTACGCCATCCGCCGGGCAGATGGTCGGCCAGCGGGACCGACACCCCGGACGACACAGCGGCCAGCAGGCCCATCGCGGTGACATAGAGGCCGGTCACCTGGCCGATACGGTCCTCCGGCACGGTGCTCCTGACGACCGAGGGCAGCAGTACGTTGCCGTAGGCGATCGCGGCTGCGACCACCACAGTGCCCACCCACAGGAAGACCGCCCCGGGCAGGGAGCGCACCAGCAGTCCGGCTGCCAGCACTGCGAGCGAGGCGCCCAGGGCCTGCGGTGCCCCGTAGCGGTGCGCGGTGCGGCCGACCAACGGGGCGGTTGCGGCAAACGTCAGCAGCGGAAGAGTGCCGAGCAACCCGGCCCAGGTGCCGGACAGGCCGGTCGTTTTCTCGATGCTGGGAAG
Organism: Streptomyces sp. NPDC014734; assembly: GCF_043083325.1. Taxonomy (NCBI): domain Bacteria; kingdom Bacillati; phylum Actinomycetota; class Actinomycetes; order Kitasatosporales; family Streptomycetaceae; genus Streptomyces; species Streptomyces sp. NPDC014734. The sequence continues at coordinate 3,618 of NZ_JBIBYN010000011.1, forward strand.
CAACGGCCCCACACCGGTCAGTGCGGCGCGCAGGTTCCCCGCGACCAGCAAGACTCCCACCAGCAGCCACACCGTGGACCGCCTGCCCGGCGCGGTCCGCCTCGCCTGGTGCAGGAAGTGGTGGGAGTGGCTCACTCGCATGCCGACAGGTCCCGTTCTGCCGCGCTGTCCTGCCCCGCGGTCAGCCCGGCGGTCACGTGCACCAACATGGATGCCGCATGGCGGGCAGCGACCACATCGCCCGCGCTGATCGCCTCGACGAGTGCGCTGTGCCAGTGATCGTGCTTCGCAGCAACGTCGTCATCCCATGGCAGCGCCGTCAGGAGAGCCGACAGGGCGCTGCCCAGGTATTCGTACAGTTCCACGAGCAGTTCGTTGCCGCTGGCCCGGACGACTGCGAGGTGAAAGGCGATGTCGGCGACGGCGACCTGTGCCATCGATCCCGAGCGGTTGCTTTCGCGGGCCGCGGCGAGGAGTTCTTGCAGCCGAGCGGTGTCCGATTCCGATCGCCGTTCGGCGGCCAGTCCGGCGGCGTGCTCCTCCAGAACCGCCCGCAGTTCCAGGACGTCCGCCGGCGCCGTGGTGGCCGCTCTGCGTAGTAGAACCGCCTCCAGCTCACTGGTGACCCGGACGTACGTACCATCCCCGACTCGCGCCTCCAGCAGGCCGAGATGGACAAGTGCTCGCAATGCTTCGCGAATGGTATTTCGGCTCACCTGGAGCGTTTCGGCCAGTTCCTGTTCGCCCGGGATCCGTGTCCCCACCGGCCACCGCCCGGACGCCAACTGTTCCCGCAGCTGATCGGCGACTTGCGCGGCCAGAGTCGACGCCCGGCGCGGCTGTCGCAGCCCCTCCATCAAAGACCTCCAAATGTTGGACATCAGAACATCTGGAGAGAAACATGAGGCAGCGTCACCGCGCCAGCACTATGTGATGCACGCCACACGGATATTCCCGAACGCACGGATCGCGCCCCATCGCCGCTTCGGAAAAATCGGCGATGCGCGCCAGGGCCGAGCGGTACGGCCGGTGGGCCACGCTGCCACGATGGCTCCCTGCACCACGGCAACCGCAGACGGCGGCTGAAATGCCCTGGTGCCGGCCGCGCCGGGGCGCGGCCGGCAGGGTGGAGGTACTGCACCGCGGGCACCGGCACTTTCCGGCAGACGAACTTCGTGTATGGGGCCCGGGTCGAGCGAGGAGACCGTCCGGGCACGAGCCGGGATCCGGCACCAGGCTGCCGGGAAGAGTGCTGTCCTGGTGGAGGCCGCAGTCGCGGACGCGGAACGGTTCGCGACCGAGGCCGCCGAGGAGACCCGGCGAAGTCGACCGGGGGCTCCGCTCCCGAGTAGCCCGCCCTCGGCCACCGACCGCCTTCCAGCCCCTTCCAGACCGGCGAGTGATCCCCCGGTCAAATTCCTGGCAAATCCTCGGCGGCCGGCCACGGTCATCCGAGATCCCCGACAGAGTCGGGCTGGGCCGGGACTCAACCCTTGCGACCGGGTGGCGAACGGCATAGGGAAGAAATGAATCCACATCGAGATGATGCAGACCCGTGGCCATCCGGCGGTTTCAAGCCGCCTCAGCGTGAAATCCGCTCGCACAAGACAGCCACTACCACCTTCGGGTGATACGAGGTTACGAGCCTTGCCCCTCAAATCCCCCTGTGGGTAACTGAAATGGTGAACGACGGGCTGCACATCCCTGGCCGAGGAAGTTGAATACACACAGCGCTTGCCAATTCTTCTTCGTGATCGAGAAGAAGTTCTGGCAGCTGAGACGCGGGGCCGGGACCCGGCCTTATGCGCCCGCTCCCCTGGACTCCCGGCAGTACCAACAGTTGCGTGCCACCACATGTGGCGTCACTTGACGTCGTCGACAACCGACCTTTCCGGCGGAAGCCGAACACTTGGGCCGGGGACGTTCCGCCGGTCCCCATGCGTTCCATCGAAGAACAAGGAGCGTTGCACAAACCTCTCTCCCCACCGGGGCTCCGCCGGCGGCGGAACCCCGGTGACCATCACAGGAACAAACCTGCCCCACACGACCAAGGCGATATCCGGCAGGACACTGGCCACCGGCATCACTCAGGTATTCCCGGCCCAGGTCACGGCGGCCTTCCCCTCGGGCACAGCACGGCCGGGGGCACCGTCACCGCCCCACAACCCGGCTCAACTCCTCCCGGATCAGGAACGGACCACTCGCATGCGGCACGGCGAGACGCACGCACAGCTCATCGCCGTCCCGCCGGGCAGGATCCTGGGCGAGGAGTGAACCGGGAGGGCCACCGCCGGGTCGATGCAACCGGCTTCGGGTGACAGCGGCGGCGGACAGCCAAGACCGTGGCAGCGGTTAGGGATCGGACCGCAGACCCCGACATCACGATTCCCGGACCACTCGCTCCAGCCGTCGAAAAGCACGGTACGGAGCGCCCACCGCAATGGCGACGGCACTCGAATGTTCTCAAGGAGCTCGCATGGAGGAGAAATCCCTCGATTTCTTGGCGCCCGGACCTGCTGAATCCGCAATCAGTACAAGCAGGCCCACCATTCCGGAGACCGGTATCGAGAAAGACCTCGCCGAGGTACTGGCCGACGTCATGCGCGTCGAACGGGTTCCGGTCGACGGCCATTTCTTCGACGACCTCGGCGCCAACTCATTGGTCATGGCTCATTTCTGCGCACGAGTCAGAAAGCGAGCGGACCTTCCTCCGGCGTCGATGAAGGACATCTACCGACACCCGACAATCCGCAGTCTGGCGACGGGGCTCGCGAACGCCGCCCCCGTCGAGCCGTCGGTCCCGGCGCCGTCCGAGGTGGTGCCCCCAGTCGGCACGGTGCGGTACGCCCTCTGCGGAACCCTGCAGTTCCTGCTCTTCCTGGGATACTCCCTCCTCGCCGGTCTCCTTGCCGACCGGGGCTACGCATGGGTCTCCGCCGGGCCGGGTTTGATCGACATCTACCTGCGATCGATCGTCTTCGGAGGCATCGGCTTCGTGGGTCTGTGCACCTTCCCCATCGCAGCCAAATGGCTCCTCATCGGTCGGTGGACATCACGAGATTTCCCGGTCTGGGGTCTCACGTATCTGCGCTTCTGGACCGTCAAAGTACTGATCCACGCCAACCCGATCATCTTCTTCGTCGGCAATCCCTTGTTCGTGCTGTACCTGCGAGCACTGGGGGCGCGGATCGGCAAAGGGGTCACGATCCTCTCCCGCAACGTCCCGGTATGCACCGACCTCCTCACGGTCGGCGCCGGCACCGTGATCCGCAAGGACTCGTTCTTCCTCTGCTACCGGGCACATGCCGGGCGTATCCAGACCGGCCCGGTCACCCTCGGCCGGGACGTGTTCATCGGCGAGAAGACCGTGCTCGACATCGACACGTCGATGGGCGACGGGGCCCAACTCGGCCACACGTCCACGCTGTACAGCGGCCAGGCGGTCCCGGGCGGTCAGCGCTGGCACGGGTCCCCGGCACAGCTCACACAGCACGACTACCTGAGGATCGGGTCGGCCTCATGCGGCACGCTGCGCCGGGCAGGCTTCGGCCTCATCACCGTGCTTCAGCTGTTCCTCCTCTACGTACCGCTGTCTGTCGGGGGCGTGTACATGCTGGTGACCCTGGTCCCGGCGCTGCACAATCAGCTGGGCACAGGCACGGTGGAGCTCACGTCACTGGATTTCTGCATCGACGCGCTGGCCCTTTCCCTGCTGCTGTTCCTCGGCTTCATCGTCGTGGGCCTGACCGTGATGCTCACCGTTCCCCGCCTGCTGAACCTGGTTGTCAAGCCGAACAAGGTCTACCCGCTGTACGGGTTTCACTACTCGGTGCACCGGGCGATCGGCCGCATGACCAACATCAAGTTCCTCACATGGCTGTTGGGTGACAGCTCCTACATCGTCCACTACCTGCGCGGCATCGGATACGACTTGTCCCAGGTCGAGCAGACGGGGTCGAACTTCGGCACGGAAGTGCAGCACGAGACCCCGTTTCTGTGCTCGGTCGGGAGCGGAACGATGGTCGCCGACGGGCTCTCCATCATCAACGCCGACTATTCGAGCACGTCCTTCCGGGTGTCCCGGGCCTCGATCGGGTCACACAACTTCCTCGGGAACAACATCGCCTATCCCTCGGGGGCCAGGACAGGTGAGAACTGTCTCCTCGCGACAAAGGTGATGGTTCCGCTCGAAGGCGAGGTGCGCGAGGGGGTGGGCCTGCTGGGCTCGCCGTGCTTCGAGATTCCCCGGTCGGTCGACCGCGACTCCCGGTTCGACCATCTGCGCGCCGGCGACGAGTTGCGCCGCAACCTCGCCGCGAAGAACCGCTACAACATCCGCTCGATGATCTTCTTCCTGCTCGTGCGGTGGCTGCACTTCTTCGTGCTCACGATGCTCGGCCTGGCCGCCGAGTTCTACGACTCCTACGGGTATGTACTGATCGCCGCGTTCCTGGTGCTCAGCCTCGGGTTCACCGTTGTCTACTTCGTACTGGTGGAGCGCGGCATCGCGGCATTCCGCGCGCTGCGACCGCAGGTGTGCTCCATCTACGCCCCCTACTTCTGGTGGCACGAGCGCCTCTGGAAGGTGCCCGACACCTACCTCAACGTCTTCAACGGCACCCCTTTCAAGAACGTGATCTGGCGGATGCTGGGGGTCCGGATCGGCAGCAGGGTCTTCGATGACGGCTGCTATCTGACGGAACGGACGCTCACCACCATCGGGAACGACTGCACGCTCAATGCGGGAAGCAAGATCCAGTGCCACTCGCAGGAGGACGGCACCTTCAAATCCGATCGCAGCGCCCTCGGCGCCGGTTGCACCATCGGCGTGGGAGCCCACGTCCATTACGGCGTGACGATGGGTACCGGCTCGGTGCTCGCACCCGACTCCTTCCTGATGAAGGGCGAGGAGATCCCGCGGTACGCACGCTGGGGAGGAAACCCCGCCACGGAGTTGCGAGACGCCCCTGACAGCCCGAGGCGCTGATCCGGACGGGACCACGGCTCCGCCCTTGTCGGCGCCGAACAGCACGGTGGCGAAGGCGAATGGAGAGGGACGACCAGATGGGAACGGAAACACAGGCCGACCGGGAGTTCTGGCGCGATGTGCTCGTCGCCGGTGGATCCACCGAGATCCCGCGATGGACGCTCAACCCGGTGAGGGGCGTCGGCGAACACGAGACGCCGGTCCCGGACGACGTCGTCGCGGCGTTGGGCCGGCTGGCCGGGGACCTGACGGTACCGCTCGACTCGGTGCTGCTGGCAGCGCACTCCAAAGTGCTTGCCGCGCTGTCCGGCGAGCACGAGGTCGCCACCGGATACGTCGCCGCGGAGAGCGGCCGACCGCTGCCCTGCCGGCTGACGACCACACCCGGCTCGTGGCGGACGCTGCTGCTGGACGCTCACCGAGTCGCATCGGAACTGCTGTCGCACAAGGACTACCCGGTCGATGAGCTCAGGTGTGAACTGGGCCTGGCAGAGCCGTCGATCGAGGCTGTCTTCGATCCACACGGTGTGGGCGGCGAAGTCGCCGGCAGCACCGTACTGTGGGTGGGATTTTCGCAACGCGACGGCCGCCTTGTGCTGCGGCTGCGCCATCGGACCGACGTGCTCGACGAGGGCTGCGCCGTCAGGATCGCCGGATACCACCTCACCGCACTCGCGCTGATCGCCGACGATCCGGACGCCGAGCACGGGCGGCAGAACCTGCTCTCCGCCGAGGAACTCCATTTCCAGCTCGAATCACTCGCCGGTCCACGCCGGGAACTGCCGGACCACCGGTTTCACGAACTGTTCGAGCAGCGGGTGGCGGCACACCCGGATGCCGTGGCCGCGGTGCATGGGGAACAGGAACTGACGTACCGGGAACTCAACGCGCGCGCCAACCGGGTGGGACGGGCCCTGCTGGCACGGGGGCTGCGCCCCGAGGGGGTCGTCGCGGTGGTGACCGAGCGCAACCTGGACTGGATGGCTGCCGTCCTCGCGGTCTTCAAGGCCGGCGGCGTGTACCTGCCCATCGAGCCGCATTTCCCGGCCGACCGTCTCGCGACCATGCTCTCCCGGGCCGCATGCGGGCTCGTGCTGACCGAACCCGGCAGCACCTCCACGCTCGACCAGGCCCTCGACTCGCTGTCCGGGGTCCGGAAACTCTTCGTCTGCGCGGCCTACGAGGAAGACCACGCCGACGATGATCTGCGCCTCCGCGTCGCACCGGACCAGCTCGCCTACATCTATTTCACCTCCGGCTCCACTGGTGAGCCCAAGGGCGCGATGTGCGAGCACGCGGGCATGCTGAACCACCTCTACGCCAAGATCGACGACCTGGAGATCGGCGCGGGACAGGTGGTCGCCCAGACCGCGCCCCAGTGCTTCGACATCTCGCTGTGGCAGCTGGTGTCCGGGCTCCTGGTCGGGGGGCGGACCGTGCTGGTGGAGCAGGAGGTGATCCTGAACGTCCAGCGGTTCGTCGACAAGATCGTCGAAGGCCGGGTCGCCGTCCTCCAGGTCGTACCCTCCTACCTGGACGTGGTCGTGTCCTGGCTGAAGCAGCACCCCCGCGAGCTGCCGGACCTGCGGTGCGTGTCGGTCACGGGCGAGGCGCTCAAGAAGGAGCTCGTGCAGCGCTGGTTCGCCGCCCAGCCCGGGATCAGGCTGGTCAACGCCTACGGGCTGACCGAGACCTCGGACGACACGAACCACGAGGTCATGGACCACGTGCCCGGCGGAGACCGGGTCCTGCTGGGTCCTGCGGTCAACAACGTGCACGTCTACGTCGTCGACGAGCACCTGATCCCGGTGCCGCTCGGTGCCCCCGGCCTGATCGTCTTCTCCGGCGTCTGCGTCGGCCGCGGATACGTCAATGACCCCGAGCGCACCCGGCAGGCCTACCTGGCCGATCCGCACCGTGAGGGCGCCCGCCTCTACCGGGGCGGCGACTACGGCCGCTGGACGCCCGGGGGAAAGCTGGAGTTCCTCGGCCGCCGCGACACCCAGGTGAAGATCCGTGGCTTCCGGATCGAGATCGGCGAGATCGAGAACACCCTGTTGCGGGTACCCGGTGTTCGCGACGGTGCGGTCGTGGTCGCCGAGCGGGCCGACCGGAGCAGACGCCTGGTGGCGTTCTACTCCGGTCGGCGGCCGGTCGAGGCCGACGTCCTGCTGAACCGGCTCGGTGAGTCGCTGCCCGCGTACATGGTCCCGTCGGCCTTTCACTGGCGGGAGGCTCTGCCGCTGACGGCCAACAGCAAGATCGACAGAAGGACCCTGCAGGCATGCGCCGAAGAACTCGACGTCGTCCGGGACGACTACCGCGCGCCCAATACGCCGACCGAACAGCATCTGGCGGCCGCATGGGCGAGGGTCCTCGGCATCCCGCAGGACCAGGTCGGACGGCGGGACCACTTCTTCGACCGGGGCGGCACATCGCTGTCGGCAGTGAAGCTGGCCATCGTCCTGGACCGTGCGGTGTCCCTCAAGGATGTCACCGGTCACCCGGTCCTCGCCGATCTGGCCGGGCTGATCGACGGCAGGTCCGTGCGGCGTGCCGGGCTGCTTCAGCCACTGTCGGAACCGGACGGTGCGCAGACCACGGCCCTGGTGTGCTTCCCCCACGCCGGCGGCAACGCGGTGAACTTCCAGCCGATGGCCGGAGCGCTGCCGGACGGTGGACCGGCGGTCTACGCCGTCGAACTGCCCGGTCACGACGTGGCCGCCGAGAGCGAGTCGCTCCTGCCGATGACGCAGGTGGTCGAGCAGGTCGTCGACGAGATCACCGGGCGTGGCCTGACCAGAGTCCTGCTGTGGGGCCACTCCTCGGGAACCGCGCCGGCCGTGGAGACCGCCAGAAGGCTGTCGGAGCGCGGGGTGGACGTCCAACGGGTTTTCCTCGGCGCGCAACTGCTCGGTGACGCCCACGACCGGCGCACCACCATCACCGAGCTGACCGGGCGGAGCAACGCCGAGATCGCCGCGAGCCTGAGCGCGCACGGCGGCCACACCTCGCCCGGTGAGCCGGGTGAGCAGCACGCCGAGCACATCGGCGCCGCCTACCGGCACGACTGCGTGTCCGCACACCACTACTTCGCCGACGCCCTGGAGCACCCGCCGGCGCAGAAGCTCTCCGCGCCGGTCACCGTGGTCGTTGCCGCGGACGACCCGAGCACGGCGGAGTACCCGCGCCGGTACCTCGACTGGCAGCTTCTGGCCGAGCGGGTCGATCTGCACGAGCTCGCCGACGGCGGCCACTACTTCCTGCGTACCCGTCCGGTCGAGGCAGCGAAGGCCGTGCTGCACGCCGCCGGATTGTCCGCTTCTTCCTGAGTACCGGCTGAAAGGAAAACGAGATGTCGTTCACATCCACGGCGTCACTGGTCGACGTGGAACTGAATTCCGGCGCACCCCCACGGGTACGGGCCGAAACCACCGGCGACGCGCCGGCCTGGGCGGCCGCGCACCGAAACGCGCTGCGCGCGGTCGTCGCCGAGCATGGTTCGGTCCTGGTCCGTGGCCTCGGGCTGCGCGATGCGGCGGGGACCGGAGCCGTCTTCTCGGAGCTGGCCACCGGTCTGATGACCGAGCAGGAGGCCTTCGCACCCCGGCAGGCCTACTCCCACGGGCTGTACTCCTCATCGAAGTGGCCGCCGAACCAGCCCATGTGCATGCACCACGAACTGAGCTACACGCTTGAGTTCCCCGGCCTGATGATGTTCGCCTGTCTCAGTGCGCCCACCGACGGCGGAGCGACCGCGGTGGCCGACTCACCGGCCGTGCTGGACGCACTGCCCACCGAGTTGACCGACCGGTTCGAGCGCGAGGGCTGGCTGCTCACCCGCAGCTACAACGACGAGATCGGCGCGTCCATCGCCGAGGCCTTCGGCACTGACGACCGGGGCGCCGTCGAGCGCTACTGCCGCGACAACGCAATCGCGTTCGAGTGGCAGCCCGACGGTGGACTGCGCACCAGACAGCGCCGTAGCGCCGTGGTGCGCCACCCGGTCACCGGCCGACGCTGCTGGTTCAACCAGATCGCGTTCCTCAACGAGTGGACGATGACCCCCGAGGTGCACGAGTACCTGGTGGATGTCTACGGCGCCGACGGGTTGCCGTTCAACACCCGGTTCGGCAACGGCGACCCTATCGGCGAGGACGTCGTCCAGCTGCTCAACAGCGTCTACGAGGCGAACACCGCACGCGAACCGTGGCAGGCCGGCGACCTGATGCTCGTCGACAACGTCCGCACCGCGCACAGCAGGGAGCCCTTCGGGGGGCCGCGCGAGGTGCTCGTCGCCATGGCGGAACCGGTGCGTCTGGCCGACTGCTCACCGACCGTGGAGGTGACCACGCGATGACCACTGTCGATTCCACCGCGGGAGAGCCCGCGGGTGCCGCACCGATCACCGTGCCACCGTTCGCGGTGATCTCCGGCGCCCAGGTCCGGCGCACGCTGCACGGCCGCGAGAGGCGGATCACGGAGTTGATCGAGACCACCTACCGGGTGCACGGCGCCGGTGATTCGGTGAACCCGCCGTCGTACTTCCTGCGTTTCCCCGACCGCCCGTCCTCCCGGATCATCGCCCTGCCCGCCTCGGTCGGTGGGGACACACAGGTGGACGGCCTGAAGTGGATCTCCAGCTTCCCGAAGAACGTGGTGGCCGGCATCCCCAGGGCATCGGCCGTGCTGATTCTCAACGACCATGACACCGGCTACCCGTTCGCCTGTCTGGAGAGTTCGATCATCAGCGCCACCCGGACGGCCGCGTCGGCGGCGTCGGCGGCCGACTGGCTCAGCCGCGACCGGCCACGCCCCAGGCGCGTCGGCTTCTTCGGGGTGGGCCTGATCGCCCGCTACATCCACACCTTCCTGGTCGGTACCGGCTGGTCGTTCGACGAGATCGGCGTACATGACCTGTCCGCCGACAGCGCGGCGGGCTTCCGATGCTACCTGGAGCAGTCGGACACCCCCGGTCGAATCACCGTGCACGACAGCGCCGAGCAGTTGATCCGAAACAGCGACCTGGTGGTCTTCGCCACGGTCGCCGGTCAACCGCATGTCAGTGACCTTTCATGGTTCGCCCACAACCCGCTGGTGCTGCATGTGTCGCTGCGCGACCTCGCGCCGGAGATCCTGCTCGCCTCGGCCAACATCGTCGACGACGTCGAGCACTGCCTCAAGGCCGATACGTCGCCGCATCTGGCCGAGCAACTCACGGGCAACCGGGACTTCCTGAACGGCACGGTGGACGACGTGATGGCCGGGCGGGTGACGGTGCCGACGGACCGGCCGGTGGTGTTCTCGCCCTTCGGCCTCGGAGTGCTCGACCTCGCGGTGGGCAAGTACGTGTACTCCGAAGTGGCCCGACGCGGAGAGTTGCACATCGTCGACGACTTCTTCCACGAGATGAGCCGGTACGGATGAGCAGGCCGAAAGTCCAGGAGGCTCCCTCAAGGCTGACCACCGGTCACGTCGTAGCAGGTCCTGACACATGAGACAGCGGCCACTGACGCAGGGCCCCGTCCCGCCCGGTTGGGCACGGGGCCTCGCCCGCACAAGCGAGGAACGCGCCCACGGCCGGAAGGAAGTTCCGATAGCGCTCTGCTCCAGACAGAGGAGACCATCGTGCCCGTCATTTCCGCTCCCTACGCCTTCAACGAAGAGGATCTCTATGTCGACCTCCGGTCGATCTTCGGGCACTCGCTCTTCCTGAAGTGCGAGGGGTTCAACTTCGCCGGCTCGATCAAGTTGAAGGCCGCGACCGAGATGGTGGAGGACGCCGAGCGGGATGGAAGCCTGACGCCGGAATCGATCCTGGTCGAGTCCTCGTCCGGAAACCTCGGCGTGGCGCTGAGCATGATCGCGGCGAGCAAGGGCTACCGGTTCCTGTGTGTCACCGACTCCCGCGTCAATCTGTCCAACAGAATGATGATGGAGGCATTGGGCAGCCAGGTGCACGTGATCACCGAACAGGAGGCCAACGGCGGTTTCCTCGGCGCACGGCTCGACTACGTCCGCGCGCTGTGTGCCTCCGACGACCGGTATGTGTGGCTCAGCCAGTACACCAATCCGAGCAACTGGAAGGCGCACTACCGCACGACCGCGCCGGAGATCGCCCGTCGGTTCCCACAGCTGGACGTGCTGTTCGTCGGGGCCGGCACCACAGGAACCCTGATGGGCTGTGCGCGCTACTTCCGGAGATGGCACCGGCGGGTGCGGATCATCGCGGTGGACAGCGTCGGCTCGGTATCCTTCGGCGGTTCGCCGGGCCGCCGGATGATTCCCGGTCTGGGCACGAGCATGCGACCGCCGCTGCTCGACGAGTCCTACGTCGACGAGGTGATTCGTGTCGAGGAGGCGGACACCGTACGTGCCTGCCATCGGCTGGCCAGGCGCGGATTCCTGTTCGGCGGCTCCACCGGCACGGTGATCAGCGGCGCAGCGGACTGGATGGCCCGGCATGACGCGCGCGAACTCACCGCAGTGGCCATCGGCCCGGACCTCGGCGAGCGTTACCTCGAAACCATCTACCGGACCAGCTGGCTGCAGGATCTCTACGGTGCGGACGTGCTCGGCCCCGACAAGGAGGGCGTCGGTTCCTGGGCAACCACCCCCTCGTCGGCGGCACCGTAGGGCAGTCGGGCGGCGCGGTGCCGGCCCCGTTCCAGGGGGCCGTGCGCCGTCCATGCCGGGCACCTTCCTGCGTTCATCCGCCCACGGTCACGTACACAGGGTCACCACCGCACCGCGGGGCGGTGAACGCCTGAGCGGCTGAGGACCCGTGTGGGGTGGGCCGGATCACGCGTCGGCCCACCCCGCACGCCCATGCCGGGAGCCCGGCCGCGGCCCGGGGGGCACAGCCGGCGGAGCTTCCGGGTGACGAAGCTGTCGCCCGCCGACAGCTCGCAGGAGATCCAGTACGGCTCCGGGGTGACCTCCATGGCACGCCCGCGCGCCCGAAAGGGCGGTCTCGGTGAGCGTGGCCCAGGCGGTCCCGTACCCCTGGTTCTCCACGTTTCCCCAGGTCAACGCATGTGAGCTGGTCGTGCGTTCAGCCCATCGAGCGGCAGCCGGCCGGGAGGGGGCGACGGTGTCAGGATCCTGCGACGCAGCCGAGTTCGTCGACCCGGTCCTCCACCACGGCTGTGCCGCGGCGACAGGTCAGCCCTAGAAGACTCATGAAGATCTTGGGGTTCTGGCCGGGCGATGCCGATGAACGACAGCGCCTTCCACCGCCCGGACACGGGCTGGGAACCGGCGAAGACATGACAGGACCCGCCTCGCATATATTCTGCTCAACAGATATGTTGCCATGCAGATGATTGGTCGACCATACTTCGACCCCGGGTCTGTCCGGCCCGCCCTTCACCACCGGAGAATCCATGTCTGTCGCCTATGTCGTTCTCGCTGTCCTGCTGTCGCTGATGCTGGTCGTCTCGGGGCGGGGCAAGCTCGTCAAGGACCCGAAGATCATGCCGGCCATGACCACCGTGGGGGTCTCGCCCGACATGGTGCCGGTGCTGGCCGTTCTGGAGTTCGCCGGGGCGGTCGGCCTGCTCGTCGGCATCGGCTACCGTCCGCTCGGCGTCGCGGCGGCCGTGGGTGTGGTCCTGTACTTCCTGGGCGCCGTGATCGCCCACCTGCGGGTCAAGGATGTCAAGGGAACGCCCGGCGCCGGCGTTCTCCTCGTCGCCTCGGCGGCCGAGCTCGCGCTTGCCGCCGCCAGTATGTGATCCACGGAGGCACCGCTCGACCGGCGGCTCCGTGAAGTGCTGGAGCGGGCCGCCATGTCGGCGGCCCGCTCCGTATCGCCCGCGCTCTCGCGCTGCCCGCCCCCGGTGGGGGCGGGGTCAGAGGTGGTCCATCGCCTCGCAGGGGTTGACCCCCGGGTGCGCGCGGTGGATGTGCATGGACAGACGCCCCGTCAGGGCCATCAGCGTCGCGGCCTCCTGCGGGGACAGGACCGACAGCAGATCGGCCTCCGCGGCGGCCACGCGCTCCTCGTAGCGGGTCAGTGTCCCGGCGCCCGAGGCGGTGGCCACGATCTTCCGGGCACGGCGGTCCACCGGGTCGGGGACGCGCTCGACCAGTCCGGCGTCGACGAGGGTGTCGATCAGGTAGGTCAGGACCGTGCGGTCGATCCCCAGGTGCGTGCCGATCGCCTGCTGGTTGGGCGGGTTCCCGTACACGACGGTCGACAGGATGTGATATCCGCGCACGCCCGCAGGCATCCCGTCCATCGCGGTCTCGAACCGGGTCTGGAATCCCCGGAGGATGACCCCCAGCTGCCGGACGAGATCCCCGGGAGCGGCGGCGCCCTTCTCGGGAGGTGTGAGCGCGTTCGTGGCCATGCGCTCACCCTACTGTGCCTGCTCCGACGGCCGACGGCCGTTCATGCCCGGCCACGGTCGGCGGCGCACCGCAGCCCGGCCGTGCCTCGGGTCTCGATGAACCCTCAAGATCGTTCACGGAGAATCCGGGCAGAGCCATTTTCGAGTGGCCCCGCCGGGGGTGGTCCGGGACTCCGGCACACGGTGGTCACGCCCGGCCCGAACATCAGCCTCATCGGTACCGTGGCCGACCACCTGCTCGGACCTCCCCGGGGCGCGGGCGATAGCGTCAACGCCATGAAGATCGAACGCACTGCCCGCCGGGTTTCCGTCACGGTGTTGACCGCTCTTGCCGGTATGCACGTCGCCTGGGGCCGGGGCTCGTCGTGGCCGATGCCCGACCGGGAATCCCTCGCGGACGCGGTGACCGGCCGACCGGACATGCCCGGCCCGGTCGCCTGCCGTGTCGTGGCGGGCGCGTTGGGGGCCGCGGCCCTACTGGTCGCCGGACGGCCGCGGCGGTACCCGGCGCTGTCCCGGCTGGGCGCGGCCGGCGTCGCGGGAGTGCTCGGTGTGCGCGGTGCGGCAGGACTCGTCGGGCGGACGGATCTGTTGTCCCCCGGATCGGTCTCGGCCCGTTTCCGGCGCCTCGACCGACGTGCCTATTCGCCCTTGTGCCTCGCGCTCGCGACATCGACCGCGGTCGCCGCCGCCCGGCGCACCGGTTGAGCGGAGACGGCCCGTCGCCGGTGCCGGGAGGGGCCGCCCGAGCCGCGCACGATGCCCGGTGGCCCAGCGCCGTGGTCCGGGAGCGGGAGACCCTGGGATCTCCGGTCGGTCACACCACTGGACGACTCGCCCGGCGCCCTGCCGTCTCCCCCGCCACGGCCTCGGCACGGTCGGTTGCTGCCATGGGGCCGCCGCGCGTGTACACCCCCGCGGTGGGCGGCGAACACGGGTAGCGGGATGCCGGACCGGTGGCTCGGGAGCGGCTTGACGGAGGGGTCGGCAGACGGGCTGCCGTACCCGGTGTACGGGAAAGCCGGAAGGACCGGGCCCCCGGGCCGTTCGGCCTCCGCTGAGCCCACCGGTCGGCCCGGTGGGCTCAGCGACGGGTCATGACCAGGATGCGGCCACCAGCGAGCGTTCCGCAGCCGCCAGGTGCACGGCGGAGGCGAGCCAGGCCCTCGTGTAGGCGTCGGCCGAGGGGTCGGTCAGGCGGCCGAAGATGTCGCGGGGACGGCGGCCCGCCTCCACTGTCAGGGCCCGTGCGAGGTGGGCGGCTCCGCCGAGTCCCGCCCGGGTCAGGCGTGCGGAGAGCGCGTCCGCGTCCGTCCCGCGGCCCACCTCGGCCACGGCACGGCGACCGCCCGCGACACCCGTCTCCAGCAGGCGCCGGACACGCCACAGAGGTGCCTCCGCGAGCGCGTCGGGGCCCACGGTGACCGGCCCGCAGACCGCGGTTCCGCCCGTCCCGCGGGGGAAGTGCTCACCCTGGAGCCGGTCGTAGCCCAGATCGGCACGGCCCTTCCACGCGTCCGGCAGCCGCAGCGTGGCGGACGCCCCCGGAACCGGCCCGACCGCCAGTGACCGGAGCGTGGCCGTCCGCTCCAGGTCGGGACGGCCGAGCACCCGCAGGGCGAGCCCTGGGTGTTCGGCGATCCGGCGCAGGTTGGCGGCGTGCGACAGCTCCGGGTGTGGGTGTGCGGGGCGGAGCCGCAGCAGCGGTCCCCCACCGGCGACGCGGACGACGACAGAGTCTCCGGCCGCACCGATCACCTCGACGTCGCAGCCCAGCAGGCTCGACGCCGGACTGCCCGGCCCGCCCGTCCCGGGCACTGCGTCGGCGAGCACGGCGGCCATCGCCTCCCGCACCGGTCGGGCGAAGAGGGCGGCGGCGGGTTCCCCGGACCAGTCCACCCCGTGCAGCGGCGTCGCGCCGACACCCCGCCCTGCCCCGAGCCGCCCGTCGGCGGAGACGGTCGCGCCGACGATCCGCAGGCCCCCGCGCGCGAGCCCGGCGTGGTCGAGGACGGCACCGCCGAGCGCCACGGCTGCGGACCCCGCGCCCTTCGCGCGGGCGAGGCCACCGGGGCGCACGTCGGACACCGTGTATCCGGCGCCGTCCGAACCGATCAGGTGCGTGGTCACTCCGCCGTACCCCGTCGCGGACAGCACCGGCTCCCGGCACAGGCCGTACACCCGCAGGCTGCCGCCCTGTTCGTAGACCCGGCGCGCGGAACCCGCCGCCCCGGTGTCGGCCGACCCGGAGGCGAGCAGGGCGGCGCCGGCCAGCAGTTCGCGGAAGGCTCCGGTGAGGTCGGCGAGACGTTGTCCCTCGCTCCGCTCCCGCGCGGCCCTCAGGCTCCGCACGACTCTCAGCGCGGACGCTTCGGCCCGCGGCAGCCCGGCCAGCCGCACGGTGTGGGCGGCGCGGAGCAGCTCGGCCTGCACCACCGCGCCGCCCGCCGTGACGCCGGCGGACAGGGCCTCGGCCGCAGCGTCCCACAGCACCGTCGCGGCGCGGACCTGCGCCGCGGTGAGGGCGGCCGGTGCGACCGCCATGGCCGCGACGTCCGCGGCGGGTGCGGCCTTCTCCGGCTCCGCGCCCGTGTCGGAGGCTGTACCCGTGTCGGAGGCTGTACCCGAGCTCGCGGTCCCACCCGTACCCGCGTCGTCGCCCCCGCCCGCTCCACCCTCCCCCCCGGCGATGGGCGCCGCGCCCAGAACCGCGGCCCGGTGCAGGCAGCGCGGAGCCAGCAGGCAGGTGCACACGGCCTGTTCCGCGTTCGCGACCGTGCCGGAAGGCCCCGGGCGCAGCGTGACCGCGGCGTCCTCCCCGAAGCGGACCTCGACCGCCCCGTCCGCCGTGGCGGCGGCCCGGTCGGCGCAGCCCGGGATCGCCGCGTCGAGTTTCTTGCGCAGCCGTGCGCTGAGCTGCTCCACGGCGTCGGCGAGGACGTCGGGGGCGACGGGAGGCAGGAGTTCGGTGCTCAACGGGGTTCTCCACGGAGGCGGTCGCCCACCCAGCGGGCGAGTTCGAGTGGGCTGAGGGCGGCCACCGGCATACCGGCCGCGACGAGTCGGCGCGCCACGGACACCGAGTAGCGCGGTGTGCCGGTGTCGTCGAGCGCCGCGCACCCCAGCAGGTGGGCGCCGGAGGACGCCAGGGCGCGCACCTCGCCCAGCAGCCCGCCGAGCGGTGCGCCCTCCTCGAAGTCGCTGACCACGACGACGAGCGTGCGGCTCGGCACGGTGATCAGCGAACGCGCGTGCGCGAGACCGGCCGCGATGTGCGTACCGCCGCCGACCCGGACCTCCAGCAGCAGCGACAGCGGATCCTCGACCCGGTCGGTCAGGTCGATCACCTGCGTGGAGAAGGCCAGGAAGTGCGTGGACAGGGTCGGAACCCCGCCGAGAACCGCGGCCGTCAGCGCCGACCAGATCACCGACGCCTCCATCGAGCCGGAGACATCGACGACGAGGACCAGGCGCCAGTCCGCCTCCTTGCTCGCCCGGGTGCTGAACAGCGGGCGCTCCGGTACGACGACGACCCGGCCGTCCTCCGTCCGCCGGGTGTGGGCGAGATTGGCCCGCAGGGTACGGGCGAGGTCCAGGCGCCCGCCGGGCCGTCGGGTCGGGCGCGGGGTGGCCAGGCCGGTGAGCGCCGGGCGCAGGCGAGTGGCCAGCTCCCGGGACAGTTCGTCCACGAGCCGCTTCACCAACGGGCGCAGCCGGGCGAGTTGGGCCTCGGGCATGCCTCCGGCCAGGGACAGCACCGAACCGAGCAACTCCACCGACGGGCGTACCGACGCCGGATCGAGCTGCGCGAGCACGTCGGTGCGCCCTGCGTCGGCGGCCTCCGCGAGGACCTCCTCGCGTACGTCGGTGCCGAAGAGGGCCTCCAGCTCCTGCGCCCACTCCCGCGCGGTGGGGAAGGACGGGTCCTGGCCGCCGCCTTGACCCGGTGCGCCGCCGTCCGGGTCCTGGGCGCCTTCGCCGCGCCCGCGGCCGTAGAGCTCCTCCAGGGCGTGGGCGTAGCGGCGTGCGTCGCCGGTGAGCCGTTCCTTGTGGCGGCCGAGCAGCAGCCGCCAGCGGTCGGCACGGTCGAGCCGTCGGTCCGCGTCGTCCGCGGCGGCGCCGCCGGCGACGGGTGGGGGTGCGGGCCGGGGATTGCCTGCCGCGTCCGAGCCGGGGTGCGTTCCTGCGCCGGAGTCCGCGTCCGGCAGGCCCAGGGCCTTCAGCGCCGCCGATCCGGCCGCGTCGGCCGCCGCCCACAGGGCGAGCAGCTCGGGCGGGGCGTCGAGTGTCAGGTCGAGCCGGTCGCCGAGCCGCTCCGTCACGGTGGTGAGCAGCCTGTCGCGCGCGGCCGGGGCCAGCGTGTCGAAGCCGCCGCGCAGGGCCGGGAGCCGGTCGAGGAAGTCCTGGTCGGCCAGCGCGTCGACCCGGTCCATGAGCGCGGCGAGCGCGTCCGGCGAGGCCTGGAGCAGGGGACCGGCGGCGGTGAGCAGCCCGGTGAGACGCTTCGCCAGTGCCCGGCGCGTGTCCGGAGTCGTGGCCCCGTCGATCCAGCCGGCCGTACGCTCGCCCAGCCCGGCCGTGTCGTCCAGGTCGAGCAGCACGCGTACGGCCAGGGCCGCGCCCTGGATGAGCGGGGAACCCTCGGTCGCCAGTTCGGCGAGCGCCCGGTCCAGTCGCAGGCCCAGGTGACGGGCGGCCGTCCGGTCCGCCAGTGCCACCAGCGCCGCGGCGTCGGCGCCGCTGTCGCTCCCGGCGAGGCCGGGCAGGGAGCGGACCGCGGCCCCGAGGAGTTCCTCGGTGAGCGCGTCGGCCGTCGTGCGGGCGTCTTGCGTCGTGCCGGGGTAGTGGCCGCGCCGCAGTCCCTCCGACAGGTCCAGGGCCCGGAGGAGTTCGGGCAGGTCGGCGCTGTCCGGCAGCACGGCGGAGGCCTCGTGCAGGCGTGCGTCGACGAGTTCGGGCAGGCCGCAGCACGCGGCGGCGGTCAGCCCGGTGAGGATCTGGGCCGGGGTGGGGCCGCCCTCGGCGGCCTCGTGGCGCGCGGTCGCGACGAGCGTGCCGGCGGCGGCCTGGGCCGCGGTCACCCCGCGCGCGCCGGCGAGGTCGAGGCGGGCGGGCACGGACGGCGTCCACGTCAGGCGCCACTTGGTGCCGAGCGCGGTGCCGTCGCCCGTGCCCGCCACGTCCAGGGGTTCGCCGTACGAGGCGCCGATCACCAGCAGCCGCTGGAGCAGTACTTCGCGGCGGCCGTCCAGCGGCGAACGGAGCGGGTCCAGGCGCAGGTCGCGGCGGTCGGGGTCGTCCGGCCGGGGCAGCCGCAGTTCCGCGAGCTCGGCCTCGACCGAGGGGCCGAGGCCGGACCTGGGCGCGTGCGGGCTGATCCG
Source organism: Streptomyces sp. NPDC014734 (assembly GCF_043083325.1). Taxonomy (NCBI): domain Bacteria; kingdom Bacillati; phylum Actinomycetota; class Actinomycetes; order Kitasatosporales; family Streptomycetaceae; genus Streptomyces; species Streptomyces sp. NPDC014734. Next base: position 22,340 of record NZ_JBIBYN010000011.1, read on the forward strand.
GCCGCGTGCCGTGCCGACGAACACGGCCTCCAGCGCGCGGGCCAGGGCCCGGCCCCGGCCGAGGGGTTCGCCCTGGCCGAGGACGGTGGTGACGGCCTCCAGGAGTTCGCCGCGTCCGGGTGCGGGCAGTCCGCGCAGGGCCGCCAGGTCGCAGGCCAGGCGCAGCGTCTCGGCGGCCTCGCCGGTCCCCGCGGTGTGGCCGCCGCGGCGCATCTCGCGGCACAGGGCGGTCACCGCGTCGGCCGCCGCCTCCCTGATGCGTTCCGTGTCGCCGGCGGCGGTGAGCACCGCCTGCTGCCACAGCGGGTCGCGGATTCCGGCCGGGTAGCCGGACCGGGAGTCGAGCAGGTCGAAGGAGTACGGCACGAGGGAGGTCACGGCCGAGGCCTCGGCCGCCGCGGTGCGGTCCTCCCCGGCCCTGCCGGGCGCCCGGACCTCTGTCGCGTCCGTCCCGGACCCCTGCGTGCGGGGCCCCGCACCGCGCGGCCCGGTGGCGCCGCAGACGCCCGCCGTCCCGGCCTCCGCTCCGGCGTCCGCCCCCGTGGACGCGAGAAGCGCGGGTGCGTGGAAGGCGCCGATCACGGCTGCCGCCCGGCGCCCGTCCGCCGAGGCGGCGGCGATCACCCGCCGCATCCGTTCCTCCCGCGCCAGGTCGGCGGCGGACACGGCGGTGTCGGCCCGAAGGGCCCAGCCCACGCCCAGTGCGGCTCGGCGCACCGCGTCCGGGGCGCACCCCGGAGCCAGCACCTCCACCGCGCGATCCCACAGGTCGTCACCGTCCCTGCCGGTCCCTGCTGCCGCGAGTGCCTCGGCGTACGAGCGCCGCACCCGCGCCGTCCCGTCGCCGGTCGCCGGGTCGGGACCGGCGTCGGGCGCACCCGCGGCCACCGGAGGAGCATCGGTCCGCAGACGTACGGCCTCGCTGCCGTCCGGCTCGCGCACCGGTCCGGGTGCCCCCGCCGGCCAGCGCGGGTCGCCGAGGGGCAGGTCGCAGCACACGACCTCCGCCCCGCGGCTTCCGGCCCAGCGGATCGCGGCGAGCTCCGGTGAGAAGTCCGCGAACGGGTAGAACGAAAGCCGTCCTCCCTCGCCCGCCCCGGCCAGGGCGACCGGGGCGACGGTCTCGGGGTCCGCCAGGTGTTCGAGCCAGGGCTGGAAGTCGGCCGGCAGCTCGACGCAGACCACCTCGGCCCGTGCCTCGTCCAGCAGAGCGGGTACCACCGCGGCCAGCGCCGGACTGTGGTGGCGCACTCCCAGCAGGTACGGCGCGCGCGACGCGACGAGCGCGTCCACGGCCGTGCGTGGATCGACGATGTTCAACGCAGGCTCCCGCGCAGGTCCCAGAGCCGGCGCCACATCGCCGAGCCGTTCTCCGCGCGACGGCGCACCGGGCCGTCCCAGTAGCCCAGCAGTCGTGCGTGGTCGGCGGGGTCATCCTTGCGGACCACGCCGAGCAGATGTCCCGGCAGCAGGTCGAGCACGTCCCCGCCGGGCAGGTAGGCGGCGGCGACGCCGAGCGACGCCGCCACCTGGACGGCCTCTGCGGTGGACATGACCGTGCCCGGCCGTTCCACGTCCCAGCCCTCGGTGGAGCGGCCGGAGCGCAGGTCGCGGAAGACGGTGACGAGGGCGTCGAGGACGGCTTCGTCGACGGCGAAGGCCGCGCCCGACCGCTGCACGGCGGCGACAGCCTGGCGGCGGATCAGGGCCGCCTCGGCGTCGGCGTCGGCGATCGGGTCGACGGTCTCGAAGTTGAAACGGCGCTTCAGCGCGGCCGACATTTCGGAGACGCCCCGGTCGCGCAGGTTGGCGGTGGCGATGACGGTGAAGCCGGGGGCGGCGCGGACAACCGCGTCCTCGGTGGACGTCAGCTCGGGTACGGTGATCCGCCGGTCCGACAGGATGGAGACGAGGGCGTCCTGGACCTCGGGCAGACAGCGGGTGATCTCCTCGACCCGCACCACCCGTCCGGCCCGCATGGCGGCGAGGACCGGGGAGTCCACCAGGGCCTGCGGGGTGGGGCCCTGGGCGAGGAGCAGGGCGTAGTTCCAGCCGTAACGGAACGCGTCCTCGGTGGTGCCCGCCGTGCCCTGCACCGTCAGGGCGCTGGTCCCGCCGACAGCGGCCGCGAGCAGCTCCGACAGCATCGACTTGGCCGTACCGGGCTCGCCGGTGAGCAGCAGCCCGCGCTCACCGGCGAGGGTGACCACACAGCGTTCGACCAGCGCGCGCTCGCCGACGAACTTCGGGGCGATCACCAGCTTCGACGGCAGACCGGCGCGACGCCGGGGCAGGGCGAGCTCCACGCCGTCGCTGCCGCAGACGAACGTGACCACCGCGCGTGGGGTGAGCGCCCAGCCGGGCGGCCGCGGCCCGGGGTCCTGGGCGGCGAGGAAGGTCAGTTCGGCGGCGTGGCGCTCCTCGGCCGGCTGGCCCTGCCGGACGGGTGCGGGTTCGGTGACGGTCATGCGGGTTTCCTTCGTCATGGTTCGGCAGGTGTTGCGTACGGGGTGGGGGAACCGGCGCGGCGCACCCGGGGCGGGTGCGCCGCGCCGTGCTGACGACGGGCGGCCGGTCGGCGGCGGATCAGGTGCCGTTCGGCGGCGCCTCAGCGGCGGCGTCTCGTTCGCCGCACCTTCAGCTCCTCGAAGCGCGGGAGGTCGCCGTCGAGGATCCGCTGCCAGGCCCGGGTGAACAGCTCCGCGGCCGGTTCGACCGGCACCAGGGCTCCCAGCACCGGCCGGCTGCCCGGGACCACCCCGTACATCGGCAGCTTCCACTGCTCGACGGGCAGGACGGGTGCCGACTGCTCCGCCCAGGCGCCCGGCAGGACCAGCGAGCGTCCTGCCCGGGCCCGTACGACCGACACCACCAGGTCGGTCCCGGCGAGTTCGGCCCGCGCCGTCTTGAGACGGGCCGGCTTCCACCCCGTCCATCGCGCGGTGTTGCGGTCCGTCGGGTCGGGCATGGCCAGCAGCATCAGGTACAGCGTCGCCGCGTCGGCGGTCAGACCGCGCGCCTCGGCGACCTCGGCCACCAGCCCGGGCACCGAACGAGACGGATCCTGCGGCCACCACAGGCCTTCGTCGTCCGTCGCGCCGGCCGCGGGCGCGCCCGGGTCGGCCAGCAGACGTGCGAACACCGGGTCGTACGCCCGCCGGAGGGCCGCCTCGATCCCGGTCTGCTGCTGATCGGCGCCGCGCAGTGCCACCAGGTGCGGGTCGGAGCCGGTGGAGTCCAGCAGGACGGGCCGGACGGCCGGCTGGGGCTGGCCGTCCTGCGTGGCCATGAGCACCGCGCCGTACCGCTCGTGGTCCGGTGCCGTCTCTGTCGGGGCGCCGGCCACCTTCCGGAAGTCCGCGAGGCTCGTGTAGTGCCCGGCGGAGAGCAGCAGTTCGGGTGCCGCGAGACGCTGCCGCACGGCGGTCAGCGCACTCGGCAGCGCCGCCCGCACCGGGTCGCCGGCGGGCAGCCGGTGGGCCAGCCAGGCCGTCAGGCTCATCGAGCCGGTCAGCACCGCCGAGGTGAACGGCGCATCGGCGGGGGACGCGGTCGCCGGGTGATCGCCCTCGATGCACCACGGCACGTCGACGCCGAGCTCCGGCGACGACGCCGGTTCGAGCAGCGCCGGGAGTGCCCGGTGCACGGGCCAGCCGCTGCGCGCGGCGCGCGCGGCCTCCGCCGCCAGCCAGTCGGGCACCTGCCGGCGCCGTCCCACCCTCTCGTTCCACACGGCGGCCGCCGACGCCACGTCAGGGCCCTCGCTCCACAGTCGTGCCGGGTCGTCGGGCAGGAGCGCCGCGAGCACCGACCGGCGCACCGCGACCGGGAGCGCGCGCAGTTCGTCGCGGGCGTGTCCCGCCTCGGTCACCTTCAGCCCGAGCGTCTTGCGTAGCTCGGTCGGCAGGAAGTTGTTCTCCCAGCTGTCCACGTCGGGCATGCCCACGAGAATGATCCGGGCCAGCGCCCGGGACACACCGGTGAGGCGGCTGAACTCGTCGGCGGCCTCCGGCGGAAAGGCCACCGCCTCGCGGGACCGCGCCTCGCCGAGGAAACCGGTCAGCCAGTCGGCGCCGCGCACCCGGTCGCCCACCGGCACGTCACCGCTCACGGTGTAGGGGCCGGGCACCTCGAAACCGCCGCTCGGGTCGTGGAGCAGCGCGCCGAACTCCCATCCGTCGTCGACGCCGGAGCCGTGCCCGGTGAAGCCGAGCGCAGCGCCGCCGCCCAGGGGCAGCACGCCGCGGTGCGCGAGGTTGCGCCGCTGGCCGTCCGGCGTGTGCAGGTGGGGTGTCGCCAGGCGGACCAGGACCCGGCGCCAGTGACCGGCCGAGGCCGCCGTCGAGGCCAGCCCCAGCGCGTCCACCCGGTCGAGGATGTCGAGCAGGGCCGCCCGGTGTTCCGGGTCGTTGCCGGGCGCGACGGCCCGGTAGGCGATCGCGGCCGGCTCGTCCAGGAGCGAGGCGAACGGCAGTGCCGAGTGGGGCAGCGGCGGCAGATCGAAGTGCAGCCGGCCCGGCAGCGCCGTGGCGGCGGTGTCCGCGCGCACGGATGCCAGTGTTTCCAGGTAGCGGTGGGTCACGTCGGCGTCCGCACCGTAGCGGTAGTAACCGGTGTCGATGATGCCGTCCAGCGCCTTGGCGAGCACGCGGTCGCTCGGTCCCTGTGCCCGGGCCTCCGTGGGCTCGGCGGCGGGGTCGAGCCGTGCGGCCACGGCGTCCAGCACCTTCTGCTGCCGCACCGCGAAGCGCAGCACCTTCACCACGCCGGCGATCAGCTCGGGGGCCGAGAGCTGCGGCAGCGCGGCGCTCACCAGCTCGGGCAGGTCCGCCACCCGCTCCGCGAGCACGGCCGCTTTCAGCAGGACGTCGGCCGTCTCCGTGTCGGCGCGCCGCAGCGCCGCCGACCCCTGCGGATCACGCGCGCGCAGCGTGTACAGGTACGGCAGCGGCGGCAGGGCCTGGGCCGCGGTCTCGTACAGCTCGCTGCGGTGGTTGTACCGGGCCGTCGTCGTGACCATGCCCTCCGGGTCGCTGAGCGACAGCTCGTGCCGCTGCTGGGTCAGTGCCCGCGGCCGGTCGTCGCCGGGGAACGTCAGCGCCGCAACCGGCTTGTCGGCGCCCTTCGGGAGGGTGACGAACCGTCCGCTGGTGTCCTCGCCGTGGTGGCCGCCGTCGGGCAGCCGCACGACACGCCAGCCGAGGAGCCCGTCCGCGGGCGCCCCCTGGGCCGAACCCGCCACCACCGGGGCGGGAAGCAGCCGGCACGAGTCGGCGGCCAACTCGGCCCCGGGGGCGTGCCGCAGCAGCGCGTCGGCGAGGAAACCGGGCTGCGAGCGTCGGCCGTACGCGCCGCCCACGGGGTCGTACTCGAACCAGCCGCCCTTGTCCTCCCCGTCCCTGTCCTGCCATACCCAGTACGACGTGCCGTCGGACAGCAGCGCGCGCTCCGCGGGCAGCTTCGTGTCACCGCTGTGGAGTACCCCGCCGCCGGTGGTGCGGCCGCCGCCGGGCAGCTGCAGGCTGAGGTGGTCCGAACGCATGGCCCAGGAACCGGCGTCGGTGAGAGCGAACACCGTGTCGGGCGCGGTGTGCCAGTAGCCCTGCGGCCCGCCGCGGCCGTATGTGCTCCAGAACACCAGCAGCGCACCGTCCACGTAGTGGAAGCCCGTCCGCCACACGGACGTCGTGGGCACCCGCAGATCGTGCACGAGAACGGTGGAGTCGGCGTCGATGACGCGCGCCTGCGTGGCGTTGGCCACGATCAGATACGGCCAGGCCTCGACGACCGTCAGGCCCTCGGCGTTGTGGTGCCCCGGCGTCAGTTCCCTCAGCGCCTCCTCCCACGCCGGCCAGCGCAGCTCCTCCCACAGACCGCCCCGGAGCGTGTGTGCCACGGCCTCGCCGAGATCGGCGCCGGCCGCGGCCGCGACCTCCTGCGGCGCGAGCGCGAGGGCCTCGGAGGGCAGCCACGAAAGCCTCTCGATCGCCTCCGGCAGTCCGGGCAGCCCGGCCGCCACCGAGGAGGTGGCCACCTCGCGCATCCACTCGGTGAGCATCGGCCGGCCACCGGGCGAGGCGGCCAGCCGTCGCATCACGTCCGCGCCGGAGGACGCGTTGTTGTAGCTGTACGCCCCGCGTCCGAAGGCGGGCCGGAAGCGCGGGTCGGCCGCCAGCGCGACCAGGTCCCGCGGCTCCTCGCCGCCCGCCCAGTCCGACAGGTTCAGGGCGTCGCCGCGCCGGCGGTGGGCGGAGTTCTCCTCGGGGTCGGCGACCGCGATCTCCAGCGAGAGCAGGAGGTCCAGCAGGTTCACGTCCTCGACACCGATCCGCAGGAACCGCTCGTTCCCGGGCCGCGCCGCCAGATCGGCGCGCAGCCGGCCTGCCGCCCGCTCGACCAGCTCCAGCAGGGCGGGCGGCGTCGGGCGCGGTCCCCAGCCGCGATGCCGGGCGCAGTGGAAGCGCTCCAGCCAGCCCGCAGCGCCGTCGGAGCACTGCTCCTCCTGCGGCAGGGCGGCGTCCGCGAGACCGGCGTCGGCCCCCGACTCCGCCAGGATCCCGGGCCACAGCTCGGTCATCTCCCCGTTGTCCCCGGGCGGGGTCATCGACAGCAGCGTGCCCCGCACGGACGGAACGCGCCGGGCCAGCGCGACCAGCGCGCCGCGGTGCGACTTCCACCAACCGGCGGCGGCCCGCAAGGTGGCGGGCAGCGGAAGGAGCTCGGCGAGATAGTCCTGCTCCGTCTCGTCGCCGGACAGGGCCGCGGCGCGGGCGAGCCGTTTCAGCTCCACCGCGGCCTGGGCGGACGGCGCGAGACCACCGGCGGTCCGGCGCACGCACAGCCGCCGGAACCGCTCGTACGCCTCGACGGGCGCGAGCCGGGCCGACAGGTCCTTGCCGTAACCGGTGAGGACCTTCACCGGCAGCGCGCCGGCCAGGGCGAACTCCAGGAACACGGCGTCCAGCCGCTCCTCGTCGACCGTCAGCCCGTACTGTGCCTCGCTCGTGCGGGCACGGCCGAACAGCTGGCCGGCGTACGTGCTGTTCTCGACGCCGAGGAAGACCCGCGCGGCCTGCTCGTAGAAGACGGGCAGGAAGTGCGGGACCGACGCGGCGAGCCGCCCGGCAAGTTCGTGGCAGGCGTCCAGGGCGGCCTTGGGCCTGGTCCTCGCCTGCCGGGCCAGCCGGTCCAGCTCCGGCACGACCGCCAGGGCGTGGTGCCCGTCCTCGGGGTGGTGCACCAGCACCCACTCGGGAAAGCCGAGTTCCTGGCGCCGGCCGAGACCGACCACGGCCGGCTCGCCCTGCGGCTCAAGTCCGAGGAAGCCGGCGGCGAGGTCCTCGGCGGGGCCCAGTTCGGCCGCGGCCAGCCGCACGACGACCCGATCCTCACCGAGCACCGCGTGGCGATAGGCCCGCGCGGTGAGTTCGACCGCCGAAGGGCCCGCACCCCGCGCGTCGGCCGGGAGAACCGCGCCTGCCGCGAGCAGTTCCTTGTTGTCGTTCCCAACCGTCCCGGTCACGCTTCCCCACCCTCTTCGATCGTTCGGCCGGCGTACAGCGCGGCGGCCATGCGTATCCCCTCGGACCAGGCCACCGGCCCGACCTCCGTCAGCCGCACCGCGCGGCCGTCCTCGTCGTGCCAGCTCAGCCCGCCCGTCTCCGACTCCCCGTCCCAGTACGGCTCGCCGATCCACACCGACGCCTCCGTGCTGTGGCCACCCTCACGCACCTTGCACGTGGCGTAGCCACCGGACACCCGGTAGCCGAGGCCCGTGGCGCGCGCAGCGAGACCGAACCGCGAGGCGAACTTCCCGCCCGCGTAGTCGCGTACCTCCGTCGCCGTCTCCGGACGCCCGGCAGCCGGCCCGTCCGGCCTGGCCCAGGTCGCCCGGTGGATCTGCTCCACCTTCTGAGTGATGCCGAGGTCGGCCGCGAAGTCCCGTACGTCGTCGAGGTCCGGCAGGAGCACGGGGTGGGGAAGCGTCACCGTGCGCGGCGACAGCCGCACGGTCTCGCCGTCGAGGTCGACCGCCTTGAGCTCCCCGTCGCCGGTGACGTCCCGCAGGAAGCCGACCTCGTCCGGATCGTCGCCCACGACGGCCATGTCCCGCAGCGCCGCCCGCCACGCCTCGTCCGGCCACACCCGCGCGATCAGCTCGGTCGGAACCGGAAGCGACGACACCATCCAGGCATCCACCTGAGCCACGCACGAAGCCGCGTGCCGGTCCAGCCACTCGGTCAGCTGCCTCAGCCGGTCGGCCTCGGGACTGTCGCGCAACGCCTTCGGCAGCGCCTTCAACTGCCGTCCTCCGGCACGCCGTGCGACCACACGCCCGTCCTCAAGGGTGATCTCGTACCCCTCACCCGCTGCCAGCCACGCCATCAGCCGTGCCCCTCTGCCTGTCCATCAGATCTCGGCGCAGCCCGAACCAAGGGCCGCCAAGCCCCTGAACTGCGATATGAGGGGAGACTAACGAGGACCACTGACAACGCGGTTCGGTCCGCGGTGCACTCGCGGCGGCCGGGGCACCCGGTCCGGCGCCGTGTCGAACCGGTGGATGCACGGCAGCCGGCTGCCCGGTCCCGGTCTGCGCAGATCTGCTGGATCAGGTTGCCGCCCGGCCCCGCTCGTGGGCGCCTGGCACGGTCACGCCCAGGTCCACGGGGCCGGAAGCGCCGAGCCGGGCGGCCGGGGGCGGTCAGTCGTCCTCCGTGGGGCAGGTGCGCGCGGGGACGGCCGAGAGCGATCCCCGGGTCACCGGGTCACCCCCACGGCACCTCCGCCGATCGGTGGTAGCGCCACCCGAGCCCGGTCCACCGCGGCGCGTGCGTGGCGAGCCGTACCCGGTACTCCTCCCAGTCCCGCCCGTCGGCCGGCGACCATCCGGTCTCCGCGATGCCGGGGAGCCGCGGCAGCGTCATGTACTGCACCTCCTCGAACGTCGCCACCCGCTCCGTCCACAGCGCGGACTCGGCGCCGTGCACCTGGCTCTCGGCGACGCCGGGGATGTAGGTGACCGGGTCCCAGGTGTAGCCGTCCCGGACGTCGGTGTATCCGGCCCAGTCGTGCCCGTACGGTGTGTCGGCGTCGTACTTCATGTCGAAGTACGCCTTCTTGCTGGGCGAGAGGACGAGCTCGGCCCCCTGTGCCAGCGCGCCCCGTGCCTTCGCGGCGTCGGCCCAGAACTGGACGACGGTGCCGGGGGCGATGTCGGCGAGAGCGACCTCCTCCCAGCCGACCGTCCGCTTGCCCAGGCCGTGCGCGGTGTGCTGGACGCGTCTGATGAAGGAGCGGTAGTCCTCGGGCTCGGTCGCCAGCGCCTCGTCGCCGCCGATGTGCAGATAGGGGCCGGGGGTGAGGTCGGCGACTTCGCCGAGGACGTCGCCGATGAACCGGTAGGTGAGGTCCTTGTCGATGCACAGCGAGTTGGGGATGCCCGTCTCGCCCGTGTAGAGCGATGGTGCCACGCCGTCGCAGGTGAGTTCGGCGTAGCTGGCCTGGGCCGCGTTGACGTGGGCGGGCATGTCGATCTCGGGGATCACCATGATGTGGCGTTCCGCGGCGTGGCGGACGATGTCGGCGTACTCCCGTTGGGTGAAGTAGCCGCCGGGGCCGCCGCCGACCTCGGTGGAGCCGCCGTAGGTGGCCAGGCGGGGCCAGCTCTTGATCTCCAGGCGCCAGCCCTGGCTGTCGCTGAGGTGCAGGTGGAGGCGGTTGATCTTGTACAGGGAAAGGATGTCGATATAGCTCTTCACCTCGTCGGCGGTGAAGAAGTGCCGGGCCACGTCGAGCATGGACCCGCGCCAGGGGAACCTCGGGGCGTCGTCGATGTGCAGGGGGGAGATGGTCCACGGGCCGGCGTGCGGGGTGGCGGACTCCGCCGCGGCGGGCAGCAGCTGGCGCAGGGTCTGCGTGGCGTGGAAGAGGCCGGCCGGCTCGGCGGCGCGCAGGTGGACGCCTCCGTGGGTGACGTCGAGCCGGTAGCCCTCGGCAGAGGGGGTCTCGTGGTCGTCGGCCAGGGTGATGGCCCCCGGGGCGGCGCCGGAGGCAACGACCGGGACGGCATGACCCGTGGCCCGGCGCAGCCAGGTGGCCAGGTGTTCGGCCGTGCGGCGGGCCTCGTGGGCCCGGTGGCGCACGGCGACGACGGTGCCGGCGGTGATCTCGAACGGCCGGCCGCCGGTCATCCGCAGCGAGCGGGGCTTGGGGATGAGCGCGGGCGCGGGCGGCGTGACGGGGTCGGTGCGGGCGGGGGCCGCGGCGGCGGTGGAGGTGAGGTGGGCGGCGCCGGCGAGACCGACGGCGCCGGCGAGAAGGATGCTGCGGCGACGGGGGCTGTGCTGCATCGTTCGTTCTCCTCTCAGGCCAGGGCGAGGTGGGGTTCGAGGGTCACCTCGAAGAGGCGGTCCCAGGGCAGTTCGATGCGGATGCCGGTGATGTCGGCGAGCTTCGCGGTGCGGGTGGTCGCGCCGCGGCGGCCGAGAACGAGGTGGTGGCCGGCGAAGTGGTCGGTGAAGTACTGACGGGTCACCGGGGCGAGGCGGTCCCGGACCCAGCCGTCGAGGACGGCTTTCTGCTCAGCCGTCAGGTTCATGGGGTTCCACCCCCTGGACGTGGCCTCCGCGTAGGCGGCCTTCTGGATGACGTTCTTCCAGTGGTCGTCCTTGACGAACCGGTAGAGCAGGTACTCCGCGTGCGCCCGGCCCGGTCCGGTCAGCGCCGGTACCCCCAGGCCACTGGTCGAGCGGCGCAGGAACGCCCAGCGGGCGGTGGCATGGGCCAGGGCCAGACCGAGGGCGTTGCCGCCGGTGTTCCAGCCGGAGTACGACAGCAGCGCGGCCAGGTCGACCCGCTGTTCCAGCTCGGCCACCAGGTCGTGGTCGGCGCGGTTGACGAAGACCGGGTCCACCACGGCGACCGATTCCCCGGCCGCCGTCAGCGCGGCGGCCCTGCGGGCGAAGGCGGCGAGGTCGGCCGCCCGCTGGTTCCCGTTCGCCGAAGGGGTGTTGACCATGAGCACCAGGTCGGCGCGGCCGTGGACGACGGTGCCGCCGACGGACTTCACGTGCCGGCGGATGTTCTCCGCGAACGGGATGCCCTCAAGGTCCGCCGTCCACTGCTCGCCGGAGATCCCGGCGTACTCCACCCGGCAGGTGGGAGCGGTCCCCGCGGCGATCAGCCGGGCGACCAGCAGCGCGTCCACCTCGTCCGCGCCGGGGAAGACCTCGACCCGCCGGCCGACCCCCAGTTGCCCGACCAGCTTTTCGAGCTCGACGCGTTCGGCCCGGGCCAGGCCGACCGGGGCGGTGTCGTCCTCGGAGAGCACCAGATGGCTGATGGTGCCGTCGGCGGCCCACTCGACCATCTGCCGGTTGACCTCATGGTTGCGGGCCCGCGCCGTCAGGTAGTCGTCGACCACCGCGTCCGGGATGGTGGCCCGGACCGCCTCCAGCCGGGGCCGCAGCTCTTCCTGGCCGAGGTTCTCGACCTGGTCGTACAGCTTGGCCCACTCGACCAGCGGGGCCACGTACTGTTCGAGGTCGGGATTTCCGGGGGTCAGCGCGAGGCGCTGGATGGTGTCGTGGACCACGATCTGCGCGCCCGGCCGGGCGGCCCGCAGCGCCGGGATCGCCGCGATGTTGGCCCGCGCCGATTCGAGGGTGGGTGTGCCGGTGCGGGAGGCGATCAGGCCGCCGTAGGCGAGCATGCTCACCGAGATCACGTACTCGTCGGCGCCGACCGAGCCCAGCCAGCGGGCGACGGCCGCGCCGTCCCCGGGCCGGAAGAACCGGCCGAGGGCCTCGCGCGGCGGCAGTGTGAGGTCGACGCCGGCGACGGCGGCGGTCATGGTCGGGCAGTAGACGTTGACGGGCCGGTCGTCGAGAGGGACGAGGGCGATCCGGCGGCCGGGACGTGAGGCCGCGGCGGCGATCTGCGGGGTGAGGCCCGGCAGCGGGGCGGCCAGGACGGCGGCTCCGGCGGCAAGGACGGTGCGTCTTCTCATCGGGGGTGCTCTCCGTTCGCATCGGCGTGAGCGGGAACTGTCCGGGCCAGCTCCCTGGTCAGGTACAGGGGTGAGGTGACGGCGTTGCCCACCACCACGGCGTGTGCCCCCGCGGCGTAGGCGCGTCGCAGGTCGTCCGGGGTGCGGTAGCGGCCCTCGGCGAGCACCGGCACGGCCAGCCGCGCCGCCAGGCGTTCCAGCAGGCCGAGGTCGGGCCCCGGGGTCCTCGGGGAGTGCTGGGTGTAGCCGGAGAGCGTGGTGGCGACGGCGTCGGCGCCTGCGTCGGCGGCGGCGCGTCCCTCCGCCTCGGTGGACACGTCCGCCAGGACGAGGGCGCCGACGGCGTGCGCGGCGGCGACGACGGCCGGGAAAGGTGTGGGCCGCGGCCGGTCGGTGGCGTCGACGGCGACCAGGTGGGCCCCGGCCTGCGCAACGGCTCGGGCGTGCGTGCTGGTCGGCGTGATCGTCACCGGCCCGGGGCCGTCCTTCCACAGGCCGATGACCGGCACGTGCACCGCCGCCCGCACGGCGGCGATGTGGTCGGGGGTGTTGGCGCGGATGCCGGCCGCGCCGCCGAGGACCGCGGCGGCGGCGACCCTTGCCTGCACGGATGCGTCGCGCATCGGGTCGGCGGGTTCGTCCGGCAGCGGCTGGCAGGAGACCACCAGGCCGCCGCGGAGGGTGTCGAGAACGTTCACTGGGGCTCCGTCTCGGTGGAGTGCGGGAAGGTGGCCGACCGGAGCCGGCTGCCGGGATCGTCCGGTCCGGGACCGGCCGACGGGCGCGTGGCCCGCCGGTTCATCGCCGCCCTGGCCGCGCCGACGGCGACCGCCGCGGCACCGAGCGCGGCCGGGACCAGCGTCACGTCGGCGTGGACCGGCAGCCGTTCGGCGGCGTAGGCGCTGCGGGTGTGCGGCAGCAGTGCTTCACCGGCGCCTCCGGCCAGCACCACGGTCTGCGGGTCGAGCAGTGCCACCAGGCCGGCGAGGGTCCGGCCGAGGGCGTGGCCGGCGGTGGCGAGGACCTCCGCGGCGGCCGCGTCGCCGGCGGCGCAACGGGCGGCGACCTCACGGCCGGTGACGTCCGCCCCGGTGCGCAGCCGGTAGGCGCGGGCGAGCCCGGTGCCGGAGGCCACGCCCTCCAGGTGTCCGGTGCGCCCGCAGCCGCAGGTCAGCTCGTCGGCGTCCGGCGCCGGAAGATGAGCGATCTCTCCGGCGCCGCCGCGCGCCCCGTGATCGACGGCGCCGCCACGGACCAGGCCGCCGCCGAGGCCGGTACCGACCGCGACCAGCAGCACGTGCGCGTGACCGCGGGCGGCCCCGGCCCAGCTCTCGCCGAGGGCGGCGGCGTTGACGTCGTTGTCGACCACGACGGGCCGGCCGATGCGCTGGGCCAGCGCCTCCGCCACCGGTGTGCCGGCCCAGCCGGGCAGGGAGTCGGTGGCGTACCGGACGACGCCGGTGGCCGGGTCGATGACGCCCGCGGCGCCGACGCCGACCGGACCGGTGCCGCCGAGGCGCCGGGCCAGGTCGGCGGCGGTCCGCAGCACCGCGTCCGGGCCCTGCGCGGCCGGGGTGTCGGCTCGCGCCCGGTCGAGCACGGCGCCGTCGGGTCCGACGAGGGCGGCCAGCGTCTTGGTTCCGCCGATGTCGATGCCGAGTGTGGCGTTCACTTCAGCCCCGTGTGGGCGAGGCCCTCGATGAACTGCTTCTGGGCGACGACGAACACCACCAGCACGGGGATCGCGGTCAGCGACGCCGCGGCGAGCTGGACGTTCCACATGGGCCCGCCGTAGGCGTCCATGTACTGGGTGAGTGCCTGCGGCAGGGTGAACTTCTCCGGCGAGGAGAGGTACACCACCGGTTCCAGGTAGAGGTTCCAACTCTGCAGGAAGGTGAAGATCCCGACGGCGCCGAGCGCAGGCCTGGCCAGCGGCAGGGCGATCCGCCAGAACGTGCCGAAGTAGCCGATGCCGTCGATCCGGGCGGCCTCCTCCAGTTCATTGGGCAGGCTGATGAAGAACTGCCGCATGATGAACGTGGCCAGGACGCTCGGCGCGCCGAAGATCGGCACCAGGATCAGCGGCCAGTGGGTGTTGATCAGGCCGAGGTCGTTGAACATCTGGAAGAGCGGGACGATGGTGACCTCGCTCGGGATGAGCAGGCCCACCAGTACCACCAGGAACAGCACGTTCTGGCCGCGGAACTTGATACGGGCGAAGGCGTACCCGGCGAGCGAGGACACGATCATCGTCCCCGCCGTCACCAGCGCGGCGATGTAGACGCTGTTGACGTACTGCTGGACGAACGGGCGCCCGTCGAAGACCTCCCGGTAGGCCGAGACCGTCGGGTTGGCCGGCAGGAGCTGTGGCGGGTAGGAGAAGATGTCGCTGACGGGTTTGAACGACGACGTCACCATCCACCAGGTGGGGAAGACGAAGGGGATCGCGAGCACGCAGAGCAGGCCGTACAGGGCGACTCGGGCGCGCAGCGGGACTTTACGATTCATAGAAGACCCACCTCTTGCGCAACTGCCACTGAAACACGGTGAGTGCCAGCACGATCAGCAGCAGCAGAATGGACAGGGTTGCGCCGTAGCCGAAGTGATGGAACTGGAAAGCCTGCTGGTAGAGGTAGTAGACGAGCACGGTGGTGGACAGCTTCGGGCCGCCCTGGGTGAGCACCGCGATCTGCGCGAACACCTGGAGCGAACCCACAATGGTGATCACCGACGTCAGCAGGACCGTCGGGCTGATCAGCGGCAGGGTGATGGACCGGAACCGGGTCCACGCGCCGGCACCGTCGACCCGCGCCGCCTCGTACAGCTCCTTGGGCACGCCCTGGAGCGCGGCAAGGAACAGCACCATGTTCAGACCGACGTTCTTGAACACCTGCACGACGATGACCGAGAACATGGCGGAGCCCTCGCCCCGCAGCCAGTTGGGGCCGTCGATGCCGACGGTGCGCAGCATGCCGTTGATGCCGCCGTTGGCCTGGAGCAGGAAGCCCCACACGATGGTCCAGGCGACCAGCGAAACCACGACGGGAGAGAAGAACAGCGTGCGGAACACCGTCATCCCGCGCAGCTTCTGGTTGAGCAGGACGGCGAGCAGGAGGGCCAGGCAGAGGTTGAGCACCACCAGGCCGACCGAGAACAGGGCCGTGGACTTCAGCACCTGGGGCAGGTTGGCGTCGTCCAGGAGCTTGGTGTAGTTGTCGCCGCCGGTGTAGTGGAACTCGCCGGCCAGCACGTTCCACTCGTGCAGGCTGAACCGGACGACCAGGGCGATGGGCAGCAGCACGAACACGGCGCTGCCGAGGAGCTGGGGGGAGATGAACGCGAGACCGGCGAGCTGGTCGCGTCGGCGCCGGGTCCAGAACGGACGTCGCGTCGGCTGCCCTGCGGTGGCGGATCCGCTCTTGGGCGGGTCCGCCACCGCTGTTCGCGGGGAGACGGACATGGTCACTTCTCCAGCAGTTGGGAGATGCTGTCGCACACGTCGCCGAGAACGCCCTCGACGTCGGCCTTCGGCTCCCACAGCGGGTCCAGTCCGGCACGGACCTGCTGGGCGATTTCGGCCTGGCCGGTGTGGCCCGGCTTGACCACACCGTTCTTGACGCCGCCGACGACCACGCTGTCGAGCTGGTCGTTCTTCAGCAGCGGGTTGGTCCTGGCCAGGTTCTCCGCGGTGAGCTGGGACGCCCGGGGCGGCGGGAAGTAGGCGGCGAGCCTGGCGGAGTTCTGCGGGTTGGTGAAGTAGGCGAGGAAGTCCTTCGCCTCCTCGGTGTGGCCGCCCTGCTTGACCACGCCGATGCCGGCCTGGCCGATCACCGAGTAGTCGCCGCTCGGCCCGGCCGGCAGCGGCACCAGGTCCCAGGCGAACTTGGCGCCCTCCAACAGCGACGCCCGGCTGATCTGGGTGATGGTCATCGCCGCGTCGCCGGTGAAGAAGTCGGCGGCCTCGCCGGGGCCCGGCATCGCCTTGTCCTCGAAGATCCCCTTGTGCAGGGCGGTCATCGCGTCGACCATCGGCTTGCTGTTGAAGGTGCAGGTCTTGCCGTCGGCGCTCCAGGGCTCGGCCTTCCAGCCGCCCCAGAAGGTGGCCAGGTTGCCCCATTCCTTGTATTCGAAGTCACGGATCACCATGCCGGCCTTGCCGGTGGAGCGGTGCACCTCGGCGCCCTCGGCGAGCACGGTCGGCCAGTCCCACTTGCCCGCGCCGATGAGCTGGTCCGGCGTCTTCTGGCCGGCCTCCTTCAGCAGGTCGCGGTTGACGAAGACACCGAACGGCGAGGTGGAGAACGGGTACGCGTACAGCTTGTCGTCGTTCTTCCAGAGCTCGGTGGTGCTCGGGAGCAGGTCGTCGTACTGGTATCCGCTGGTCTGCTTCAGGGTGTCGTCGAGCGGCACCAGGGCTCCGGAGCCGACGAAGTCGGCCGCGTCCGTCTCGAAGACCCACGCGAGGTCGGGGGCGTTGCCGCCGGTCATCTGGGTGGTGAGCGCCGTGCTGTAGGTCTCGAACGGCAGCGGGTCGAACTTGATGTCCTTGATCTCGGGGTGGTTCTTCTTGTACGCGGCGGCGATCTCGTCGAAGAGCTTCAGGTGCGGCTTGTTGGATGTCCAGACCGTCATCCGCAGGGTCACCGGACCGCCGTCGCCCTTCGAGCCGCCTCCACTGCACGCGGACAGTACAAGCGTTGCGGACATCGCAGCGGCGACCGTGGCCAACCCTCTTCGTATCAACATGGTGTTCTCCCTCGGTGGTGCATGGGGGCCTGGTGCCGTGACCGGCAATGTCTGCCCGGAAGAGGCGGTGCCCGGTGCGTGTGATCGCAGGGCGGCCGGAAGCCCTCGGATGGGGTCTCCCCTGCTCGGACGAAGTCGGGGGCTCGGGGAGGTGCCGGGCGGCGGGACGGGGCAGACATTGCCGGGGGCGGCACTAGTAGCCGGTGATGTCGGGCCAGCGCAGCTCGACGCCGGCTGCGGTGAGCTGGTCCTGGAAGGCCGAGAGCAGTTCGGGGGTCTCCCGGACCGCGCGGGGGCGGGTGCCGTGAGCGAGGCAGAAGGCGGCGAGCGTGCCGGCGGCCTCCCCGATGTTCCACTCGACCGGGTGGACCCGGTAGGCGCCGTTGGTGATGTGGGTGGTGCCGATGTTCTTGCCGGCGGGCAGGAGGTTCTCGACCCGCTGCGGGAGCAGCGCGCCCAGCGGGATCTCGAACGGGCTGCAGCCGACGTCGATGTAGTTGTCGCCGCCCGTCGAGGGGTGCAGGTCGATCCGGTACATGCCGAGGCCGACGCTGTCCGGGTACCGCACGGCGCCGCGCTCCCCGCGGACGGCGAGCGAGAGGTCCTGCTCGACGACGGTGTAGTCGGCCCTGATCCGGCGAGCCTCGCGGATGTACGGGGCCTGGGCCAGGCCGTCGGTGCCGCCGGTGATGTCGCCGCGCAGCCGCAGCCCCGGGAATCCGGTGCCGCCGTCCGGGCGGGGCGCCTCGGTCTGCATCCAGTACAGGAAGGCGAAGCTCAGCTCCCTGGCCCGGCGCAGATGGTCGGCGGCGTCGGGAACATCGAGGACCGGGCCTTCGAGGTAATCGATCATCGGCCAGTTGACCAGGGTGATGTCGCTGGAATAGGCGCCGTCGGTGAAGGTGCCCCGGGCGGCGATCCGGCGGAACGTCCACAGATTGGCGTTGCCGGGGTTGACCCGCTGGTCGGCGTTGACCGCCAGGGGGTCGTCGTCGGGGTTGGGGCTGAAGTCGTGCCTGACGAGCTCCAGCGTCCTGGGGTGCGGGTACTGCCAGGACAACAGCGGCCCACCCCAGAAGTCGGGCTGGTAGGACCGCCAGAAGTCGTAGTCCGCGGGCTTGTCGATGGTGTGGTCGCCGTCGACGTGGTCCAGGGCGAAACACACCGATACGGCCTGCATGTTCAGCGGCTGGGCGACCTGCGGGGCACTCGGCTCGCCGGTGTCGGCGGCGGACTCGAAGCCGGTGACGTACTCGGTGCCGGTGAGCGGCAGCAGTTCGCCGGTCTCGGTGGCGTCCAGCACGTAGGGGGCGGTGGCGTGGATCTTCTCGCCGGTGTCGCGGTGAGTCAGGGTCACCGCGGTCACCCGGTCGCCGTCGGTGTCGGCGGCGGTCGGCCGGTACGGCTGGAGGACGGTGAGCCGCCCGCAGGCGCGGTAGGGCGCGAGCATCGCCGAGATGACCGCCACCGCAACCTGCGGTTCGTGGCAGAGCTTGCTCACCCAGCCCCCGCCGGGGTTCAGGTCGAGGCGGGCCCTGGCCCGTTCGGTGAGCGGGTAGTGCCGGCGGTAGTAGTCGCGGATGCCGTCGCGCAGGGCCCGGTAGCCGGCCGTGACGCCGAACTGCTCCACCCAGGAATGCTCGTCCGGCGGCACTGCCTGGCTGGTGAGCTGCCCGCCGAGCCAGTCGAACTCCTCGGTCAGCACCACGGTCCGGCCTGCGCGGGCCGCGGCGAGCGCCGCGGCGACACCGCCCAGCCCTCCGCCGACCACCAGCACATCGCTGCGTATCTCAGTCAAGAAAGGTCCTTTCTCGGTTCGCCGAGGGTCTGCCCCTCGACGAAGTGGCACGGCAGAAGCCGCTGGAGCATGGTGGTTGGCTCGTCCTCCAGCAGGGCGGCGAGGAGTTCCACCGACTGCCAGCCCATCTCCCGACGCGGAATGCGGAAGCCGGTGCACGCGATGTCGGTGTCCGCCGAATCGGCCGGTACGCCGGTCACCACGACCGACAGGTCACCGGGCACGTCGACGCCGCGCTCCCGGGCCGCCCGGATCAGCGCGACCCCGTCGTCGTAACCCTCGACCACGGCGGTGGTCACCCCGGCGGCGAGCAGCGCGTCCAGGGTCTCCCCCGCGGACCGGCCGGCTGTCCGCTCGTGTCGGCCGCTCCCTCGGGTACCGGCGCGGAACCCGTTCATCCGGTCGTCGGCGGACTCCGCTCCCTCCCCCGCCCCGACGTAGGCGAACTCCCGGTGTCCGAGCCGCCGGGCCCGCTCGACCAGCTTCCGGGTGGCGGCGGCGTAGTCCGCGCCCACGCAGGGCACGGGGCCGCCTGCGTCGTCGCGTCGGCCGACTGCCACGAACGGGTAGTTCTCGCTGTTCAGCCGGGCCAGCTCGTCGTGCGGTATGTCCCGGCCGAGCAGGAGGCAGCCGTCGGCGATCCGCAGCCGGTTGTTCTCGTGGAACACCTTGCGCCGCCCGTCGGTGACCGGGGCGCTGGTGAACAGCAGCAGGTCGCACCTGAGCTGCTCGGCGCACTCCTCAATGCCGCGCAGGAACGGGTAGTAGAAGTCGGCACTGGTGCTCGGGAACACCGATTCGTAGGTGAATACGCCGAGGATCTGGTTGTGCTGACGCACCATTCGGCGGGCCACCGGGTCGGCCGCGTACCCGGTCTCCCGGATCGCGTCGAGGACGCGCTGCCGGGTCTCGGGCGCGATGCGGGTCGTCGCGTCGGTCCTGTTGTTCAGCACGAGCGAGACCACCGCCTGGCTCACGCCGGCGAGGCGGGCGATGTCACGCTGCGTGATCCTTGACACGGAACTCCTCCGAAAGCTGATGAGCCATCGGTTGATAATACGTATTATCAACCTGATGATCAGTGACGCTACTCGGGCTGTTTCACGGTGTCAACGGTTCCGGAAGGGCTCCTTCCTGGCGATCACGGAGGAAGGGATGCCCGATATGCGTGGCGAAGCGCGTCGCGTCGCCCGCCGAGAACTCCGGCACGGTCATCGAGGAGTACGACGGGTTCACCGCCGAGGAGCGGGCCGCGACGAAGGAGCACGCGCGGGAGCGGAAGAAGACGGCGGCGGCGGAACCCGCGGCGCGGGCGACCGGGCCCGCCGCCCGCGAACCCGCCTCTGCTCCGCCGCCGCCCGGCTCGTCGCCGCCGGCCCCCTCGCCGCGTCCTCCGCCCGCCGGACTCCGGCCCTGGACCGGTCTGCCCACCCGCGCCCCGAATCGGCTGCGAGCCCTCCCGGACCCCGGCTGACCAGCACCTTCCCGCCCCTGCGAGCAACACGAGCCCACCGGGGCCATGGAACCCGGCGCATACCCGACGCGACAGCCGGGGGCCCCACCCGTCCGGACACCGAAAGCCCCGTCGGCGCTCGCCGCAAGGATCCGTCGGCGCGCTGAGACGGTCATTGCCGGGCAGCCACCTGCAGCTGGCGCCGGAGACGGCCGAAGCGGGCGATGCTGTCGTCGAGACCTCCTGGCCGGGAGCGCAGGAGCCAGCAGGAACGCTGTTCGGCAAGGAGTGGTTCGAGTTCCCGGAGGAGGCGATGGGCCGTGGTGGGGTCGATCGCGCTGGCCTCGGCACGTGCCTGGGCGCGAGCCCGGAGCAGCCGCACCGCGAATTGTGCGAGGGCGATGGCGTGGTCGAGTTCACGGAGCAGCACATCGCCGTCGCCGGCCGCGGGCTCGGCGGCGGAGAGGTCGAGGCGGCAGGCGGCAAGTGTCCTGTCGGCGGCGTCGAGGTCCTGCGGCGACGGGTAGGTTCGCATCGGGCAGGTGGGGTCCGGCAGCAGGGCGCGGGTGAGCGGGGAGGCGTTGAGGAGCGGGGAGTTGAGGGCGCGGGCGATGCGGCCCAGGCGGTCGAGCACGCTTCCGCCGAGGCCGGTTGCGTCCAGCAGCACGTGCTCGTTGAGGACGGCGGCGATGTCGAGGTCGCGATTGCTCCGAAGACACCAGCTGACGGCGCCGCCGAAGACGGCAGGCCCGAAAGTGACCGACGGCGGGTCCCACATGCCCTGGTCGCCCCAGGAGGTGAGCAGGTAGCCCTCGGCTCCGTGTTCGAGTCCCGCTTCCGCCGCGTCGGTCATGTTCTCCACGGCGTTGTCGAGCCTGCCGATCAGCGAGTTCCAGTTGCCGGCGCCGGGAGCGACCCAGAACGCGATTCCGGCCTCGCGCAGCACTTCGGCCCGCCCGCGGAAGCCGTCGCGCAGCTGGTCCACGTCCGAGCCCGTGCGCTGCCAGGACCTCAGTTCCTCGGCGTCGGCAGCGATGACATCGGCGGCTTGCCGCGGTGAGTCGTACTGCCAGATGACGGGTACGGCTCCTTGCGGCACACGGTCCATCAGTTCGGGGTGCTCGGCGAAGACGTCGGCCCAGAACTGCACGGTGTACCCGGCGTCCAGCCAGGGCCGCGCGATGCGCTCCAGGTGGGTCAGGTAGACGTCGCCGACGCCGTCGCGAGCGGTCTGTTCACGGGAGTGTCCGGTGCCGAGTTCGAACGGCTCGTCGGCTCCGATGTTGACACGCCTGGTGCGGAGGCTGCCGGTCATTTCCTCCAACAGGGCTGTGACGAAAGCGGCGTTGTCCGCCGTGGGTGCCAGCGTGCCGGGTGGGCAGTGGGCCCCGCCGCGCTCGAACCCGTCCGGGTTCTCAGCCCGGTGGGCATAGGCGCTGTGGCGCAGGAAGCGCTCCATGTGGCCGAAGGTGTTCTGGTTCGCGACCAGGTCGATGCCGTGCGCCGCGCAACGGGCGTCGAGCCATCGAAGGTCTTCGGCGGTGAGCGGGGAGGCGTCCTGCCAGACCTCTTGGTGGTCTCGGTAGGCGTAGGTGTGTTCGCAGTAGAGTTCGAGCTGGTTGAAGCGGGCCAGGGACAGCAGGGACAGCCATCGCTCCAGGGTGCGGCGGGTCGGTACCCGGTCGCGGCTGATGTCGAGCATGAAGCCGCGGACGGCGAAGTCGGGGTGGTCGGCGATCTCGTAGCCGGTCTCGGGAAAGTCCTGGTCGGCTCGCAGCTGATCGAGGGTCTGCAGGCCGTAGCGCAGACCGGCCGGGTCACGGTGGTGGAGCTCGGTGCCGGCCGGTCCGGTGCGCAGTCGATAGCCCTGTGCCGGAAGGGAGTTGTCCACGGCCACGACCACGGGGGCGTCGAACGCGGCGCCGCCCGCCCGCGTGGTCATCGAACGCGGGCGGGGATAGGGAATGACAGGCACAACCGGTCTCCTGAGCGTGGGGGCGGTACACGGGACTGCACGGTCCTGCCCGTTGCCCGGACGCACGCGAGGGCACGAGCGGCCGACGCACCGGTGGGGCCGGGCATCTGCGTCGGCTGCACCCTGCCGTGCAGGGCACAGCCGAGGATCCGGGGGACGGCACAGCAGGCCCGGCGGCCTCGGGGCCGCGCAGGCGAGGGGCGCTACGGTGCGGCGGGGATGTCCTGGCCGAGCAGTGCGGCCGCGTGGACGTCCGTGTAGATGGTGCACGACGGGTGGGTGCGCAGGATGGTACTGGGCCACTGGACGGTCTGGGGCTCCCGCACCGTCGCCCGCACCGCGTCGGCCTTGAGTGCGCCGGGAACCATGCAGAACAGGTGGGCGGCGTTCATGAGCGTCGGGATCGTGACCGTGATCGCGGTCGCGGGCACATCGGCAAGGGCGGGAAAGCAGCCGTCGGCGACTTGCTGCTCGCGGCATGCCTGGTCGAGGGAGACCGGTTTGACCGCCTGGGGGTCGGCGAAGTCCGCCACGGGCGGATCGTTGAACGCCAGGTGGCCGTTCACGCCGATTCCCAGGCAGACGATGTCGATCGGGTCTTCCAGCAGAAGCTGTGCGTAGCGGTCGGCGGAGGCTTGGGGGGGCTCTGCGCCGGTCGTGTCGATGTAGTGGACGGCTGCGAAGGGAAGCCGGTCGAACAGGGCCGTGCGCAACCAGTTGCCGAAGCGTTCCGGCGCCTCGGGCCGCAGGTCGAGGTACTCGTCCATATGGAAGGCCGTGACGCGGTTCCAGTCGATGCCCGGCTGGCGGATCAGAGCGGCGAGCGTCTCGGTCTGGCTGGGCGCCGCGGCGAAAATCATGCGCGCATAGTGCTTTTCGGCCAAGGTCAGGCGGAGCCGGTACGCAATTTCCGCAGCAGCCGTCTCGCCGAGCGCCTGCCTGTCCGGGAACACCTTCAGTCTGTCATCAAGGTCGTTTAGTGACATGACCGGGAGTCTGGAGTGCAACCGTTTGCACGTCAAGAGGCATAGCCCCTTAAGGTGTGCGCATGTCGACTCGACCACGCTCTTCCTCCGGAATCACCATCGGCGACGTGGCCGTCGCCGCCGAGGTCTCACGCTCCACGGTGTCACGCGCTTTCAGCCGTCCCGACCTGCTCAGCCGCGAGACCGTCGACCACGTCCGGGCCGTCGCCGAGCGGCTCGGCTACATGGTCAACCCCGCGGCACGGGCACTGTCGACCGGGCGGTTCGGCAACATCGCCATGGTCGTGCCCGACGTGGCGAACCCGTTCTTCCCTCCCATGGTGCGCACGGTGCAGGCGCGGGCCGAGCAGGCCGACCTCGCCGTCTTCCTCGGGGACTCGGACGAGTCCGCCGCCCGGGAGGCCAAACTGGCCGCCCGGTTCAGCCCGCAGGTGGACGGGTTCATCCTGGCCTCCTCACGGCTTGAGGCAGAGGTGGTAAGGGAGTTGGCCGCCGGCCGCCCGACCGTCCTGGTCAACCGGGACATCGAGGGAATCCCCCGGGTGCTCATCGACTCCTCGGGCGGGATGATCGAGGGGGTCGTGCACCTCAAGCGGCTGGGGCACCGCACGATCTCCTATCTGGCCGGCCCCCGCGATTCCTGGTCCGACCAGCAGCGCCGGGCTGCCATCCGGCAGGCAGCCGCCGACGTGGGCGTGCACGTCGAGATCGTCGAGGTCGGACGCCCCAGCTACGCGGCGGGCCGGGACGCGGTATCCGCGCTGGTGGAATCGGGGGCGACGGCAGCGGTCGCGTTCGACGACGTGGTCTCCCAGGGGGTACTGGCCGGCCTGGAGCTGCGGGGTATCAGCGTGCCCGACGACTTCGGCCTCATGGGCTGTGACGACACACTCGCCGCCCTCACCACACCGGCCATGACCAGCGTGTCGGCCGCGTCGGCCACCGCGGGAACCGCGGCGGCCGACCTCCTGGTGCGCATGCTGGAGACGGGGCACACGGAACCGGAACGGCTGACCGTCGCCACCCACCTGGTGATCCGCGCCACCACGGGACCCGCGCCGAGGTGACGGATGCGTCACGGCAGAACTTTCTCTGCGTAACCCGTTGACGGTGCAAACGGTTGCATGTTTCAGTTCGGGCCATGACACGGATCGTTGTTGCAGGTGCAGCCCATCCTCATGTCGACTACGTGCTCGACGAAGTGAGCCGGTCCCCGGATCTGCAGTTGATCGCCGTCGCCGATCCGGTGCGCGAGTTGGCCGAAAAGTGCGCTGCGCCGTACGGGGCGCGTGTCTTCACCGATCACCGCCGGATGTTCGATGAGGTGCGCGCCGATGTGGTCGTGACGGCAGGCGTCTACGGCGACCGGGGCCGGATCGTCGTCGACGCGCTGGACGCCGGCTGCCACGTGCTGGCGGACAAGCCCTTGTGCACCACCCTCGACGAGGTCGATGCCATCGCCTCGGCGGCCCGGCGCAGCGGGCGTCAGGTGGTGCTGATGCTGGAGAAGCGCTACTACCCGGAGACGCTCGCCGCGCTCGACCTGGTGCGGGCGGATACCCTCGGGAAGATCACCGGCGTGCTGTCCTCCGCGCCGCACAAGCTCAACCGGCCCCGGCGGCCCGGCTGGTTCTTCGACCGGGCCCGCTACGGAGGCATCCTGGCCGACCTGGTCGTCCACGACATCGATGCCGCCCTGTGCTTCACCGGCCTCACCACCGGCACCGTGCGGGGAAACGTCGCCGGCACGGTGCCGGGGACGACGGACTTCGCCCCCTACGGCGTCGCGACCCTCACGGGCGCGGATGTCCTGGTCACGACCGAGGTCAGCTGGATGACCCCGGCGGCCTCCGCGGTGCACGGCGACTACCGGATGCGGCTGGTCGGCACCCGCGGCACCGCCGACCTGCTGTGGGCCCGTCGCCGCCTGGTGGTGACCACCGACGACGATGCCACGCACGACGTCGAACTGCCCGGGGGCTTTCGGCCCGCCCAACTCCCCCTGCGAGCCCTGGCACAGGGCGAGGCGCCCGACATCTCCACCGGTCACAGCCTTCTGGCCACCCGGCTGGCGCTGCTGGCTCAGCAGTCCGCCGACGCCGGTGGTACGGGCATCGCCTGGTCGGCGCCCCCGGCCTCCTCCCTCCGCCCCTCCCCTCCAACGCCCTGTGCGTGAGCCGCGCAAACCTCAGTACCTCTCGAAAGTGACGGAACAACCATGCGTTTCGCCTTGCTGGGCGCCGGTGTCATCGGTGCCGTACATGCCCGGTTGATCAGCACGCTCCACGAGAGCGATCCCCGGACCGAACTCGCCGCCGTCATCGACAGCGACCTGGACAAGGCCACGGCGCTGGCCGAGGAGCACAGTTCCCGCGCCTATGCCGACGCCGCCGAGGCGTACGCCGCCGAGGAGATCGACGCGGTCGCCGTGTGTCTGCCCAGTGCCCTGCACGCGGACGCGGCGATCGAGGCACTGAACGCGGGCAAGCACGTACTCATCGAAAAACCCGTGGACATCGCGCTGGACGCGGCCGATCGGATCATTGCCGCCCAGCGTCGCAGCGGCCGCACGGTGTCCGTCATAAGCCAGCGCCGCTTCCAGCCGCCGGCCGCGTTCATCAAGGACGCCGTGGACGCGGGACGGCTGGGACGCACCACCTCCGGGATCGCCGAGTCGGCGTTCTTCCGCCCGCAGGCCTACTACGAATCCGGTGACTGGCGCGGCACGGCGGCGGTCGACGGCGGCGGCGCCCTGATGAACCAGGGCATCCACGCCCTGGACCTGCTGCTGTGGATGCTGGGCAAGCCGGTGCAGGTCAGCGCGCAGACCGGTCGGGTGGCCCACCAGGACATCGAGGTGGAGGACCTGGCGGCGGCCACCATCCGGTTCGAGAACGGCGCGGTGGGACTGCTGCTGGCCAGCACCGCCGCCTATCCCGGTCTTCCGGTCCGGCTGTCGGTCCACGGCGACCGGGGAACCGCGGTGATGGCCGACGACCGGCTGGAGTACTTCCACTCCTCGGACCACGTCCCCGCGCCGCCGCTGTCCGGGGAGCCGCTGCGCGACGGCTGGAGCCTGGTCGACAACGCGCACCTGGCCCAGTACGAGGACTTCGTGGCCGCGATCCGTACCGGTCGCGAACCCGGCGTCACGCTCGCGGCGGCACGCCGCTCGCTCGCGGTCGTCCTGGCCGTCTACGAATCCGCCCGCACCGGCCGCCCCGTCGACCTCCAGGAGAGCTGAACCATGAGCGAAACACTGCGCATCGCGATCGTCGGCACCGAGAACAGCCACGCCGAGGAGATCCTGCACTGCCTCAACGTCAAGGCGATCTCCCCGCGGGTCCGGGTGGTCGCCCTCGTCGGCCCCGACGACGAACGCAACCGGGAACTTGCCGCGCTGGGCGGCGGCCTGCCCGTCGTGGCCACCTCGGCCGAGCTGATCGACTCCGTCGACGCCCTGATCGTCACCAACCGCGACGGTGCCGCGCACCGGGCGGAGGCGGTGCCGTACCTGGAGGCGGGCAAGCCGGTCTGGGTGGACAAGCCGCTGGCTGCGGGCGTCCGGGACGCGCAGGCGATCATCGAGGCGGCCGATCGTGGTGGGGCGCCGATGACCTCGTATTCGGCGGTGCGGTGGGTACCCGACGCCGACCGGGCCGAGGAGGCCGCCACCGGCATCGGTGACCTCCAGACCGTCACCGTGACCGGCCCGGCCGACCCGGACAGCGAACACAGCGGGATCTTCTTCTACGGCATTCATGCCGCCGACCTCGCCCAGCGCCTGGCCCCGGGCGCCCCCGGACCGGTGGAGGTGGAACGGGTGGCGGGCACCGTCGTGGCCCGGTACCGCAGCCCGGCAGGTGTGCTGGTCACGCTGCAGATGGTCACCCCCACCGAGGCCGGGCGGGTGCCGTTCCACGTCGAGATCGTGGGCCGGAACGGGCTGGTCAGCCGCGACATCGAGCTGAACGCCGACTACGTGGAGCCGGGCCTGAAGGTCTTCCTGCAGATGCTGGAGACCGGCAGGCCGCCGCTGTCCACCGAGACCCTGCTGGCTCCGATCACTGTCCTGGAGCAGATCAGCGCCGCTCTGTAGGGCGGCACGCCCACTCACCGCCTTTCACCGATGGAGACCAGCGATGGACGCAAAGATTGTCAGAACGACGGCGGCGGCCGCGGCCGCCGGACTGCTGGTGGCCGGTTGTTCGACCGGCTCCGGCAGCGGTAGCGATTCCCTGTCCGGCGGCCCTGAGAAGGGCACCGTGCGGGTGTGGTTCATGAAGGACTCGATCCCGCAGCCCGCGCAGGACTACCTCACGTCCCAGTTCGAGAAGCAGCACCCCGGCTCCACTCTCAAGATCGAGATCCAGCAGTGGGACGACATCGTCGCCAAGCTGCAGACCTCGATGGCCAGTGAGAAGGAAACACCCGACATCGTCGAGATCGGCAACACGACGTCGTCGACCTTCGCCGGCATCGGTGCCTTCGCCGATCTGAGCCCCATCTACCAGGAGCTCGGCGGCGAGAAGCTGATCCCCAGCTTCGTCAAGGCGGGCACATCGGGCGGAAAGAAGTACGCGCTGCCGCTGTACGGCGGGGCGAGCGTCATCTACTACCGCAAGGACCTGTTCGAAAAGGCGCACGTGGCTCCGCCCGAGACGCTGGGCGAGCTGGTCGGTGCCGCGCAGAAGGTGAAGGCGGCCAACCCCGACAAGCGCAAGAACTTCCAGGGCATCTACCTGCCGGCCGCCGACAACCACTTCATGGAGGCATGGATCTTCTCCCACGGCGCCAACTACGCCAAGCGGAACTCCGACGGCACCTGGAAGGGCACGCTCGACACTCCCCAGGCCAAGGCGGGGTTCGACATGTTGCAGCAGTTGTGGAAGACCGCTGCTCTGGGAGCGCAGGACTCCTCCGAACAGGGTGCGGCGCCCTGGGTCCCGTACAACAACGGCGAGGTCGCGATCATGTCCGGCCGCACCTTCGCCGAGCAGAACATCTCGGCGGAGATGAAGAAGAACACCGCGGTGATGGCGATCCCGCCGGTCGAGCCGGGCGGTGTGGGCCACTCCTTCTCCGGCGGCTCCAGCATCGGCATCTCGGCGAAGTCGCAGGTCAAGTCACTGTCGCAGGACGCGCTGAAGCTGATCTACAGCAAGGAGTTCCAGACCCGGGTCGCCGCACAGGGATGGATCCCGGGCAACATCGCCTACGCCGACGCGGTCCCCGAGGGGATGGCCAGCGGGCAGCTGCAGCAGCAGATCGCCGCGAGTTCCGTGCTCACCCCGTCCGCGGAGAACTGGGCGGTGGTCCAGGGCAACAACATCCCGGCCGACTTCTGGGCACAGCTGGCCCGCGGCGGATCCGCCGGGAAGCTGGCCAAAGCCACGGACGGCAAGATCGAGGAAGTCCTGAACAAGAAATGACCACCGCCCCGAAGGACGTACCCGCGCCGCCCGGCCGGCGCCGGCCCAGAACCTCCGTGACGCCGTATCTGCTGGCGGCGCCGATGTTCTTGGCCGTCATTGTGGCCCTCGGCTATCCACTGGTCCGGCAGCTCCTCATGTCTTTCCAGGAGTTCGGGCTGCGCCAGCAGTTCGGTCAGCCGCCCGCATGGGTGGGGCTGGACAACTACAGGACCGTGCTCAGCGACCCGGCGATGCTC
This sequence comes from Streptomyces sp. NPDC014734, assembly GCF_043083325.1. NCBI lineage: Bacteria > Bacillati > Actinomycetota > Actinomycetes > Kitasatosporales > Streptomycetaceae > Streptomyces > Streptomyces sp. NPDC014734. The sequence goes on from NZ_JBIBYN010000011.1 coordinate 50,976, forward strand.
AAGGTCCTCGTCCGCTCCGTCGCGTTCTGCCTCGTCTGCATGAGCCTGACCATGGTGGTCGGAGTGGGCCTTGCCGCGTTGATGACGGCGATCAGCCGGTGGGCCCGGCTGATGTTGCAGGTCTGCCTGCTCCTGGTGTGGGCCATGCCCGTCATGGTCACCATGACCGTGTGGCAGTGGCTGTTCGACAGCCGCTACGGCGTCGTCAACTGGCTGCTGTCCCACCTGGGCATGTCCGGGATGGAGGGGCATGCCTGGACAGCGGAACCGATGGGGTTGTTCACGGTGGCCGCGCTGATCGTGATCTGGATGAGCATCCCGCTGGTGGCGTTCATGAGCTATGCGGGCCTGAGCCAGGTGCCCGCCGAGGTCATGGAGGCGGCCTCCCTGGACGGGGCTTCCGCTTGGCGCCGTTTCAGAAGCGTGACCCTGCCGCTGGTGCTGCCCGTCATCATGATCGTCGGACTGCTGCAGATCGTCTGGGACCTGCGGGTGTTCACCCAGATCTACGTCCTGCAGCAGAGCGGCGGCTCCACCGAGGACACCAACCTGCTGGGCACTGCCGTCTACCGGCTCGGCATCGGCCAGGGCAACTACGGTGTCGCCTCCGCTCTGGCGACCGTCGTTCTGCTGCTCACCTTGCTGCTGACCTGGAAGTACATCGCCACGCTGCTCAAGCAGCAAAAGGAGGCGACGGACCGATGAGCGCATCCACCATGACCCGCACCAGCGGCCCGGCCAAGCCCCCGCCCTCTCCCGTCGACGGGCCCAAGGCTCTGACCAGCGCGCAAAGGCGGCGCACCCGTCGACGCTCCGCGCTCAACGCACTCGCGGTCCTGGCCTCCCTGGTGTGGGTCTTCCCGGTGTACTGGATGGTCAACACCGCGTTCGTGCCGACATCCGAACTGTTCGGCCTCACCCCGAAGTTCGTTCCGTTCCCCGGCACCTTCGAGCACTTCTCCGGGGTCCTCCAGGACGACAAGTTCTGGTCGGCCCTGCGGATGAGCGCCGCCGTCACCTCGGTGGTGGTCGTCCTCGCCGTGCTCTTCGGGTTCATGGCGGCGGTGGCCGCCAGCCGGTTCCGTTTCAAGGGCCGCGGCGCACTGGTCATGCTGGTGATCGTCGTGCAGATGCTGCCGGCCGAGGCGCTGTTCATCTCCCAGTTCCGGATGCTGGACGACTGGGATCTGCTCAGCACCGTCACCGGCCTGTCGCTGCTGTGTCTGGGCGGGAACGTGCCGTTCACGATGTGGCTGCTGCGCGGCTTCATCGACAACATTCCCGCGGAGCTGGAGGAGGCGGCCATGGTCGACGGCTGCAGCCGGGTGGGCGCGTTCTTCCGCGTCACCCTGCCCCTGCTGGGACCGGGGCTGGTCACCTCGTCGGTCTTCGCGTTCCTGCACACCTGGAACGAGTACAACCTGGCCCTCATCGTCATGACGAAGACGGACCACGCGACGCTGCCGCTGTGGTTGCGCAGCTTCAGCAGCGAGACCTCCGCCACCGACTGGGGCGGCGTCATGGCCGGCTCCGCCCTGATCGCCGTACCGGTGATCGCGCTGTTCATGTCGGTCCACTCCCGGATGAGTTCGGGCCTGGTGGCGGGGGCGGTCAAGGGCTGATGCACGGACGACTCCTCGACGGGCGCACCGCCCGCGTGATCACCGACGCCCATGGGCGCATCCGCTCGGTCGAACACGGTGGACCAAACGGGCCGGAACGCCTGCCCATTCTGCTCCCCGGCCTGGTGGATCTCCAGGTCAACGGCTACGGCGGCCACGACATCAACGCCGACGACATCACCGTCGACACCGTTCACCGGCTCGCCGAGGCCCTCTGGGCCGCGGGGACCACGACGTTCTTCCCCACCGTCATCACCGCCGGGGAAGACAAGATCGTCCACGCGCTGGAAACCATCGCGGCCGCCGTGCGCTCCGATCCGCTGCTCGCCCACTCCGTCGCCGGCATCCATGTCGAAGGGCCCTATCTGTCCGCGGCGGACGGGGCACGCGGCGCGCATGACGCACGGCATCTGCGCGACCCCGACACCGCCGAACTGGCCCGCTGGGTCGCCGCGTCCGACGGACTGCTGCGCATCGTGACCCTGGCGCCGGAGCGTACGGGGGCGACCGCGTACATCGAGGCCGCGACGCGCGCCGGAGTCCGGGTGTCGATCGGGCACTGTGCGGCCGAACCCGACCGGATCCACCGTGCGGCGGCGGCCGGGGCGTCGCTGTCCACCCATCTGGGCAACGGTATCCAGCCACTGCTGCCGCGCCACCCCAATCAGATCTGGTCGCAACTCGCCGACGACCGGCTGTCCGCCTCGTTCATAGCCGACGGACACCATCTGCCCGCCGACGCCCTCACCGCGATGGTCCGTGCCAAGGGGATACCACGTTCCTTCCTGGTCAGCGACTCGGCGGCCCTGGCGGGTTCCCCGCCCGGCACCTACACCACGGCGGTCGGCGGCCGGGTGAGCGTCACCGACGAGGGCGACCTCGTCCTGGCCGGCAGCACACTGCTGGCCGGATCGGCGGCCTGCTTGCTGGACTGCGTGCGCTGGGCGCGCACGCACACCCCGCTGAGTGACGAGGACCTCCTGTCGCTGGCGGCGGCCAACCCCGCGGAACTCGCCGGCCTCGCGGACCGGGGCAGCCTGACGGCCGGCGCGGCCGCCGATCTGGTGCTCCTGGACGACGACTTCCGCGTCCTGCAGACGATGGTCGCCGGCACGGTCGTCCACCGCGCCGACCGCGCCTCGCAGCTCTGAACCAACTCCTCCCACCAAGAGAACGGAGTATCACCGTGCGCAGAGGCAGAAAGCTCTGGAGCCTGGGACTGGCTCTTGCCTGTACGACCGCTGTGTGGCTGGTACCGGCCGGCACCAGCCACGCGGCCACCACTCCCGTGATCTCCATCGAGTCACCCGGCGACGGGACCACCGTCCGGGGCCGCACGATGACCGTGCACGGCCGCTACGCCGAGACCAGCGACCTGAAGCTCGTCGTCGACGCGCAGCAGACCGTCCCGGTCACCACCGATCCGGACAACGGCACTTGGTCGGCCACCGTGGACATCAGCGACAAGGACGGCACCCTCGGCCTTGCCGCATACGGCAAGAACAACCAGACGCTGTACACGCAGTGGTCCTCGTTCCTGTCGGTCGACGTCCACAACCCCGCCGCCGCCAAGCCGGCCGTGCGCATCGTCTCCCCGCGCATGTCCGACAAGCTCCACGGCACCACCCTGCGCTCCGTCATCGAGGTGGCCTCCGGAAAGGGACTGCGCAGCGTGCAGGTGCGGGCCAACGGCGGTTCCTGGAAGTCGGCCTCACGGGTCCCCGGCTCGCCGAACCGGTACGCCGCGCTGCTCGACGTGCGCTCCCTGACCCCCGGCTTCGCCGGCCTTGAGGCACGGGCCACCGACCGGAGCGGCCGGGTTGGCACCTCGACCTCCACCTATGTCTCGCTCGGCGGCGCGACGCCCGCCCCGCGGCAGAACTACGACCAGGACCGCGCCATGTGGGTGTGGGAGCAGAACTCCTACCCGGCGGTGTTCGACACCGCCGCCCGCGACCGGCTCGGGAGGATGATGGACGACACCACCACCTTCCCCGGCTCGGCCCCTGTCCGGACCCTCTACCTCGGTGTGGACGACTACCAGGGCAAGGACATGCTGCGCGAGGCGCGCCCGCAGGTGGCCTCGTTCATCCGCTGGGCGCGCGGCCGCGGCTATCACGTCCAGGCGGTCGTCGCCGCCGGCACCGTCCCGCCGTACCTGGGCGTCCTGCCGCAGTACCAGGACCACGCCGTCCGCGAGTTCCAGAAGGTTCTCGACTACAACCTGGCCGCCCCCGCGGACGCGCGCTTCGACGGCGTGAACGTCGACATCGAGCCCTACATCCTGCCGCAGTGGAAGGAGCCGGACTCGGGCGACATCCCCGTCGTCTGGCTCGACCTGCTGGAAGAGCTCGTCCACCTGCGCGACGCCTCCGGCCAGCCGCTGCTGTTCGGGCCCGCCATCCCCAGCTGGTTCGACTCCTCCACCGCCTGCTGCACCGCCGTCACCTGGCACGGCAGGACCGCCCCGCTCAGCGACCACGTGCAGGATCTCAGCGACTACGTCTCGCTGATGGACTACGTCGACCACGCCGACGGCCCCGGCGGGATCATCGCGCGCGCGGCCCACGAGGTCGCCTACGCCCGCCAGATCGGCAAGCCGGAATCGGTGGTGGTCGGCGTCGAGACCAAGGACCTCACCGGTGGCGGCGACCCGCAGACGGTCACCTTCTGGGAAGAGGGCCGCACCTACATGGAGGCCGAACTGGCCAAGGTCTACGCCGCCTACGCCCCGGACGAGCAGTACTTCGCCGGCATCGCCATGCACCATTACCAGAGCCTGCTCATTCTGCCCTCCGTGCAGGGCGGCGGCGGGGTCACCTATCCGCAGGAGTAGCCCCCGCATGCACGTGCTCAACCAGACGACGGCCGGGGCCCCTTCGCGGGCCCCGGTGCGGATCATCCATCTGGGGCTCGGCGCCTTCCACCGCGCACACCAGGCCTGGTACACCCACCGGGCCGACCATGAGCGCCAGTGGGGCATCGCGGCCTTCACCGGTCGCCGCCCGGCCGCCGCACACGCGCTGGCGGCACAGGACGGCCTGTACTCGGTGATCGAGCGCTCCGCCGCGCAGGACCGTGTCGAGGTGGTGGGCTCCATCACCGAGGCGCACGACGGCGCCGACCGGATGCGGCTGCGTGTGCTCGCGGCGTCCCCGCAGATTGCCGCGGTCACGCTGACGGTCACCGAGGCGGGCTACCACCTGGGCGCCGACGGCGAGTTGGACGTGTCCGCGGCGCCCGTACGGCACGATCTGCGGACCCTGCGCAGAGGGACGGACGGCGCTCTGGTCACGGCCCCCGCACGCCTGCTCGACGCTCTGTCCGCGCGCCGCCGTGCCGGAGCCGGTGGCGTGGCGGTCATCCCCTGCGACAACCTGCCCGGCAACGGAGCGTTGACGCACCGGGCGGTCCGCAGCCTCGCCGCCGCCCTCGACGGGGAGCTGGCCGACTGGATCGACGCCCAGGTCAGCTTCGTCAGCACGTCGGTCGACCGCATCACACCGGCCACCACTGACATCGACTCCGACCTGGCCTCGGCCCACCTGGGTCTGCGCGACCTGAACACGGTGGTCACCGAGCCGTTCCACAGCTGGGTCCTGGCCGGCCGCTTCCCGGCCGGGCGCCCGCCGTGGGAGCGGGCGGGTGCCCTGTTCGTCGACGACATCGGCCCCTATGAACGGCGCAAGCTGTGGCTGCTGAACGGGGCGCATTCGCTGCTCGCCTACCTGGGCCTCGCCCGGGGCCACGAAACGGTGGCCGAGGCCATCCGCGATCCCGGCTGCGCGCGGGCGGTGGACGAGCTGTGGGACGCCGCCGCCCGCCACCTGGACGACGACCGGCTCGGCATCCCCGCCTACCGCGGGCAGTTGCTGGCCCGGTTCCGCAATCCGCGGATCGCCCACCGCCTCGCCCAGATCGCCATGGACGGCAGCACCAAACTGCGCGCCCGCCTCCTGCCGGTGGTCCGTGCCGAACAGGCCGCCGGACATGACCCCGAACCCGCCCTGCGCTGCGCGGCGGCCTGGGCCGAATACGTGCTCACGGCACCCGATCCCGCAGCCCTGCCCGACTCTGCCGCCCCCGCTCTGGCCCGTGCCTGCGCCTTGGCGGGCGAGAACCGTCGCCTGGCGGCGCTCCTCTCCGTGATCAGCCCGGCCTGGGGGGAGGATCCGGCGGTCCTGACCGCCGTGAACCGGATCCGCCGCTCCCCACAACCCAGAAGGTAGACATGCGCATCACCTCGGCCGACATCATCGTCACCAGTCCCACCCGCAACTTCGTCACCCTCAGAATCACCACCGACGAGGGCATCACCGGCCTCGGCGACGCCACCCTCAACGGCCGCGAACTCGCCGTCGCCTCCTACCTGCGCGACCATGTGGCCCAGTTGCTCATCGGCCGCGACCCGCACCGCATCGAGCACACCTGGCAGTACCTCTACCGCGGCGCGTACTGGCGACGCGGCCCGGTGACGATGGCGGCCATCGCAGCCGTCGACATGGCGCTGTGGGACATCAAGGGCAAGGCCGCGGGCATGCCCGTCTACCAGCTGCTCGGCGGCGCCTCCCGCACCGGGCTGATGACCTACGGCCACGCCTCCGGCCGCGACCTGCCGGAACTGTTCGACTCGGTGCGCCGGCACATCGAGGAAGGCCACCAGGCCGTACGGATCCAGAGCTCCGTCCCCGGCATCAGCGCGCTGTACGGAGTGGCGGCACAACCCCAGGCCAGCGGCGTGCGCTATGACCACGAACCGGCCGGGCGGGGCAGCCGTCCCCCCGAGGAGGTCTGGAACACCCGCGCCTACCTGCACCACTTGCCCACCGTCTTCGAGGCTGTACGCAACGAGTTCGGCCCTGACCTTCCGCTGCTGCACGACGGCCACCACCGGATGACGCCGATCCAGGCGGCCAAGCTCGGCAAGGCCCTGGAGCCCTACGACCTGTTCTGGCTGGAGGACAGCACACCCGCCGAACACCAGGAAGCCTTCCGCCTGATCCGCCACCACACCACCACCCCGCTGGCCGTGGGCGAGGTGTTCAACCATGCTGCCGACTTCCGGACCCTGCTCACCGAACGGCTCATCGACTACGTACGGGCAGCCGCGACCCACTTCGGCGGCATCACCCCGCTGCGCAAGATCATGGACACCGCGGCCGAATACCAGATCAAGTCGGGCTTCCACGGCCCCACCGACATCTCCCCCGTCGGCCTGGCTGCCCAAGCCCACCTGGGCCTTGCCATCCACAACTTCGGCATCCAGGAGTACATGGGCCACAGCGAGGCCACGCAGAGGGTCTTCCGCCAGTCGATGACGTTCGAGGACGGCCTGCTCCACCCCGGAGACACCCCCGGACTCGGCGTGGAGCTGGACGAGGAAGCCGCCGCGGCCCACCCGTACCAGCAGGCGTACCTTCCCTGCAACCGGCTTGCCGACGGCACCATCCACGACTGGTGACCCCTTGGCGCGGCAGTCCGGCCCACCACTCCCTGCACCACGTCCCCGGTCCCCCGGCCTCGCGGTGCCGCCGTGGGCCGGGTTGGGGCGGTCGGTCCGGGCACCCGTCTGCTGTTGCCCGTCCCGTCGCAGCGTCTTCGGCCTCACCGGGGCCGGAATCCCGGCAGTGTCCGCCGCGCTCGGGCCGAGGCCGGCCGACGGTCCGCGTGCGCTACAGTTGATCTTGGCAGTTCGCGGCAGCTCGTCGCGGCTGACACTGCGTTGGTGGTCCAAGGAAAGACGCCCCGCTTCCTGCGGGGAGATGCAGGTGCGAGGCCTGCCCGGCGCTCGAACACGGAGCCCTTCCCCCACCGGGGGGAAGGGCTCCGTCACGTCCTGCGCGTACCCCGGAGAACTCCCGCGCGGTTCGCTCCGCACCTCACCGTTGAAAGCTGCCTTGTCACCCGGTACCACGTCCACGAGGACAGCCTCGCCGTCGCCCAGGCATGCGGGACGGAGGGGTCGGTGAGGGGCCACAGACCGATCGCCAACAGCAGAGGCGTGACCGGCAGCCGGCCGCCTGCACGGAGCGTCCTGCCCCACTGACGGCTACCGGTCCTGCCCCGCTGACGGCTAGCGCTTCGCCGGAGCCGTGCCGCAGAACTCCGCCTCGATCAGCTTCTGGGTGTCACCGGTCCAGTCGGCGTTGAGGTTCGCGGCGAGGGAACGCTCCCCGTCCCGGGTGGCCTGAGCCTCGGAATGGGACCCGTGGATGCCGCCGCCGTGCCCCCAGACCTCCTTGCCACAGCTCAGCTTCTGCCGCATGAGACCGAGCCCGTAGCCGACGCCGGGCAGGTCGGGAGATACCTGGACGGTGCTGGTCATCTCCTTCATCTCGGCCGCCGGAAGCAGCCGGCCCTTGAGCAGCGCACGGTAGAAGGTCTGCAGGTCGTTCGCGTCTGAGACCATCTCGCCGGCGGCTCCGGCGATGCTCGGATTGAGCTCGGTGACGTCGTACGTGGGCCCGCCGGTCTCGTTGGAGAGCTTGGAGTAGGCGCGGGAGTTCGGCTCGGGCATACGGGAGTCGGTGCCGGGCGCGGAGGTGGCGCGCAGCTTGAGCGGCTTGACGATCCGGTTCTCGATCGCCTTGCCATAAGGACGTCCGGTCACCTTCTCGACGACCATCCCGGCCAGGACGAAGTTGGTGTTGGAGTAGTTCCAGCTACTTCCGGGGGCGAAGTCGGGCTCGTGCGCCGTCGCGACGGCGACGAGTTGCTTCGGGGTCCAGGTGTCGTAGCGGTGTTGCAGGAAGCCGGAACCGAAGACCTTCTCCTGGAAGGCCGGATCCTCGGTGTAGCTGTAGATGCCGCTGGTGTGGTTGAGCAGCTGGCGGACGGTGATCTTCCGCCCGTCGTGCCCGTGCCCGCGCACCACACCGGGCAGCCACTTCTCGACCGGGTCGTCGAGGTCGAGCCGGCCCTCGGCCTGGAGCTGGAGCAGGACGGTGGCGGTAAAGGTCTTGGTGATGGATCCGACCCGGAAGCGATCGCTCCCCTTCCGCTCCCCCGCGGTGCCGACCCAACGGGCCTTTCCATCACGGGCCTGCGCAACGGCCCCGGGCACCCCCTCGGCGACTGTCGCGTCCAGGGCCTGCTGGGTGGCTGCGTGGGACGGCTCGGCCGGCGGCGCGGCGGCGGCGGGGGCGGCGAGCGCGGCGACGGTGATCCCGGCCACGAGTCCAACAGCGAGGAGGGTACGGACGGTACGTGCGGCTGGCATGCGGACTCCCGTGATCGTGAACTGCGGTCACGGGAGGGGACTGCGAGAGGCGAGCGGCGGGTTGATCCCGGTCGGGACGGTTGAGCCGTTTTCAGCCGTTCCCCGGAACGGTCAGGTGCGAGCGGCCCAGCAGCCTTCCGCCCCTGCGGGGACGAGCTGGGCCCGGATCCATGCATCCCTCCACGTGCCGCCACCCGATCCATCTCGGGATTCCGGCTCGGGGATACCGGCCGCCGTGCCGCCGACCGCCAGGCACCAGGCGGTATCGGCAGCACCCCGACTGCGGTCGGCAGCGGGGGCGCCCTCCGGCTCCGGGACGTTGTCTCCGGCCGCCCTGCCGGCACCGCCGGACACAGATGCAGCCGCGAACCTGCTGGGACAAGGAAGGACGCCAAGCGTCGCCGACCCGGGCCGGCTGCACGCCGGATGGTCAAGCCCCTTGCCACATGAGGCGGTTGGCCGCGGGACCGGGCGTGCGTCGCCCCTATTCGGTCGTGTGCGTGGGGTAGACCTCGACGTCGGTGTAGGCGCCCTTGATGTCCCCCGCGCCCGCGGGCCACTTCAGGCTCACGGTGTGGGTCTCGTTCGGGGGCGTCACCAGGAGGCTGGTCGGGGACGCGAGGCTGCCGCCGGTGTTGTCGATGTCGTAGGCGAGATCGAAGACAGCGGCTTCACCGGGCTTCAGGGTGGTGATACGCGGCTGGGCGTGGCCGCGCTCGATGGGATTCGAGGTGTTGTCGGCGTCCTTGATGTCGACGCCCGGGAAGCCCGTCGCCGAGCAGGTGGTCGAACCCCGGTTGACCATGGTGATGTCGATCCTGCCGGCGTCCTTGTCGGGCGCGGCGTCCCTGGCATCGATGGCCAGGTCCTTCGTCCTGCAGAACGCGAGCTTGCCGCCGGTCTTCGTCGCGCCGTTCGCGGCTGCTCCTGTCTCGGTGTCCTCACCGGAGCCCGACTTCGTACCGGCCTCCGAGCCGCCGGAGCCCGAGCCGCCTTCCGGCTTCGAGCCGACGTCCGAGGAGGAGGAAGTCGAGGACGTGGACCCCTTGGAGGACGACGAGTCCTTCCCGGCGCTGTCGCCGTCACAGGCGGTGAGCGAGAGGGTGGCGGCGACGCCGATGACGGCAAGAGCGGTGATGCGGATGTACTTCACGGTGTTCCCCCAGGAATGGCGCGGTGCATGTGGTCGGAATTATTTGTATCTCGCACCGAGTCACAGGCGGCCCTCCGCGACGTCTTCGTTCCGTCACAGGCGCGTCGACCCTACGGTCCGTCAACACAGCGTTATGGAGCACTAGTTGGGACCCTCCCTTCGGGTGCTCCTGCACGACGCCGGAACCATGCCGCCAGCAACTCGCACCCGCACCGGGCGGCCCCGGACCGGCCGTTCGCCGCCCTGCCGGCCGAGGGCTTCGACGACGGCTCGGCGCCGGCTTCGACGGCTGGGCCTCACCCATGTCCCGTCCCTTGACGAACGTGTGCGTCCGCCGGACCCTGCAACTGTGCGCGGGGCACGGACGGATCTGCCGAAGTCGGGTTCTGGCTCCATCCCGGCCCCAGGGGCCTGGGCCACTCGGCCGCGGCGCTGTGGATCACGGCGGTACTGGCAGCCCGCAGTGGCCTGAGCGAATTGACGGCACGCACCTCGTCCAGCAATCTCCCGTCCCGGCGATGCCTGGAGCGCAGCGGATACAACCGGACGGGAACCGAGGTCGGCCGCACACCCTCCGGCGAACACATCGAACTCGCGTACGACCAGCGTCACCTGGAGTGGAGCGCCGCTCACCACGGGAGTGCCGGTGGGGCTGGAGTCCGACGAGCAGGCCGCGGATGTACCCACGGGTGTCGGCGGGACCCCGGTGGCCGCGTCAGCCGCCCCGTGTCGGCGGTCCGGCTCAGCCGGGATCATCCCCACTGGACCCGACAGGTTCGGCAGGCCCCTCCGCGTGAAGGCGCTTCCAGGGTCCCCTCCCGTCCGTGCGGTCCATGCCCGTCTCGGTCACGGAACACGGACGTCGCCACGCCGGCCGCGAGGCGCGAAGAAGTTTTGCCGGTCTTGAGGCAACCAACGGACGGTGCCGGCTTTCTGACGTCTCGCGTCCTGCAATCGATGGGAGACACGAGATGAAACCGCATGGGGCGAAGGGCGGACGGCCTCGGACGGCGGTCCCGGGCCGTCTGTCCGGCTGGGCTCCGGCCACAGCACTCCTCCTGGTCGTGACGACCTCCTGCACCGGCTCCACACCGGGAAACGGCGGTGCCGTGGTCGCACGGCCCGGCACGGCCGGAGTCGGGGATCATCTGTTCCCGGCGCTCGGCAATGGCGGCTATGACGTGATGCACTACGGGCTGACGCTCGATTACGTACCCGAGACCAACCACCTGAAGGGCACGGCGGTCATCACAGCGCGGGCCACCCTGGACCTAAGCCGCTTCAACCTCGACCTGTCGGGGCTGCGGATACGCACCACCACGGTGCAGGGAGTCAGGGCCGAAGTCGCCCGCTCGGGGAACGAACTGCTCGTGACACCGGCGAGGACGGTGAGAAACCGCGAAGTCTTCAAGACGGTCGTCACCTACGACGGCACTCCGCGCACGCTCGGCGACGACGACGGAGGCAGGGAAGGCTGGATGGAGACCGACGACGGATCGACGGCCCTGGGTCAGCCGTCCGGCTCCATGACCTGGTTCCCGGGCAACCATCACCCGTCGGACAAGGCCACGTACGACATCACGGTCACCGTGCCCAAGGACGAGGACGGCACCCCCTACGACGTGATCAGCAACGGTGAGCTGATCGCGGAGGAGGACGGGGGCGCGACGGTGACCCGGCACTGGCGCACCCGGGAGCCCATGGCCGGCTACCTCGCGCACGTGTCCGTCGGCCACTTCGAGATCCACAAGGGCCGGACGGCCGATGACGTGCCCGTCTACGTCGCCATCGACCCCGACGAGGCCGAGGACTCCGCCGGTGTCGCCGCCCTGGTGCCCGAGATCGTCGACTGGGCCGGCGAACGCTTCGGCCCCTACCCCTTCTCCTCGACGGGTGCCGTCGTCGACCATCTGCCCGGGCTCGACTACGCCCTGGAGACCCAGACCAGGCCCTACTTCGGCGAGGCGCCCGACGAGGCGCTGCTCGTGCACGAACTGGCACACCAGTGGTTCGGCAACTCCGTCACCCCGCGCGAGTGGAAGGACATGTGGCTCAGCGAGGGTCTGGCCACCTACGCGGAGTGGCTCTGGGAGGAGGAACGGGGCAACAGGAGCGCCACGGAGATCTTCGAGGACTTCTACGACGGCACGGACACCGGGAGCGAGGGCATCTGGGCGTTCCCACCGGCGGATCCGCCCAGCGGCGGGCACGTCTCCGACCCGCCCGTCTACGGACGCGGTGCGATGGTCGTGCACAAGGTGCGGGGGGCCGTCGGCGACGAGACCTTCTTCGACATCCTCCGCTCCTGGACCCGGCAGCACCGGCACGGCAACGCCGACACCCGGCAGTTCATCGCCCTGTGCGAGAGCAGGTCCGGGAAGGACTTGACCGCGCTCTTCGACACCTGGCTCTTCGACAGGAGGAAGCCTTCCCGTATCTGACGGGATACGAGGTGGGCGGCCCGGCCGGCGGCCCTGCGCGGACGGGTGCACCAGCGTGATCTCGCGGTTCAGGCAGGTCTCGTCCGCATCCGGCTGCATGGACACCTCACCGTCGGACCACCGCACCAGGAGGTCGCCCGGGCGGCCGGTCGCGCGGGGGTGCCGGGCCACCCCGTGCGGTTCAGGCGTCGATGCCCCGTCGCGTGAGGTCCGCCGCGATGCCGTCCAGGACACCGGCAAGACCTGAGGCGAACAAGGCATCGAGGTCCCAGGGGTCGGCGCCCGCGCGCATCGCGCGGGCGAGCCGGGGATACGCCCCGGGTTCGTACAGCGGGTCCTGTGCGTACTCCGAAGCCTTCTCCCCGTGCTTCGCGGCGATCTTCGACTGCCGCTCCGCCTCCGCGTCGCTGACGAGGATCAACGCCACGCCCTGCACGTAGGAGGCGAACATGAACATGTACCGGAAGGCATCGGCGGGTTCGAGGTCGAGCCCGTCGAACGAGGAGAAGGCACTTTCGCTGTCCGCCGCGAGAGCCGGGCTGAAATAGGCGCGGGTCGTCACCATGACCCTCGGCAGGATCCACGGGTGGCGGTGGTACAGGTCCCAGTCGCGGTGCGCGGCGCGTTCGAGGCCATGACGCCAGTTCCGCGGTGGTGAGTCGGGCAGCGGCACGTCGGTCATCGCGGCCTCCACCATCAGGGTCACCAGATCGTCCTTGGACGCCACATGCCGGTACAGGGACATCGTGCCGGTGCCGAGTTCCATGGCGACCCGGCGCATCGACAGCGCGTCGAGCCCCTCCGCGTCCGCGATGACGATCCCGGCCCGCACGACGCGCTCGACGGTGAGATGCCGCGCGCCGTCGTCGCCCTCCGGGACGCGGGCCGGTGTTTCGACCCTGCGCGCCCGATAGGCCCTCGCCTGGCAGGCGCGGGAACAGTAGAGCCTCGGCCTCCCCCGGTCCGCGGGCTCCAGCGCCCTTCCGCACGACGCGCACGCCGGTTGCACGGACATCAGTGAACTCCTTTTCGTCACACATCAGAGTTGTGTCGAAATTCTAGCCCGGCACCATGAACACATGCCAAGCCGATAAAGAAAACGCACGTCAAAAAGTCGTTGTCCCACTTCGGCATGCATGCGTACCCTGCACGCATCGTTGCGTACACAGTACGCATCCGGTGGTCGAATCCATCCGGATGCCGCACGACCCGGGAGAGGGCATGACCGAAAAAGAGAAAAGGGCCGGAACCAGGGAGTGGGTCGGTCTCGCCGTCCTGGTGCTGCCCTGCCTGCTGGCGTCCATGGACATGTCCGTCATGTTCATCACGCTCCCGTCCCTGACGGCCGACCTCGGCCCGAGCAGTTCCGAGCAGTTGTGGATCATGGACTCCTACGGGTTCCTCCTCGCCGGCCTGCTCATCACGATGGGCACACTCGGTGACCGCTTCGGACGGCGACGCGTGCTGCTCACGGGCGCCGCGGCCTTCGGTGTCGCCTCGGTCCTGGCGGCCCTCTCGACCAGCCCCGGCACGCTCATCACGGCGCGCGTACTCTTGGGCATCGCCGGAGCCACGCTGGCCCCCTCCACCCTTTCCCTGATCCGGAACATGTTCCACGACGCCTCACAGCGGGCCACCGCGGTCGGCATCTGGACAGCGGGCTTCGCGGGCGGCGCCGTGCTCGGCCCGATCATCGGCGGTCTGCTCCTGGAGCACTTCTGGTGGGGATCGGTCTTCCTGGTCAACGTGCCGGTGATGATCCTGCTGCTGATCCTCGGCCCACTGCTGCTCACCGAGTACCGCGACCCCGAGCCGGGCCGTTTCGACCTGCTCGGCGCCTCCATGTCGCTCGTGGCCGTGCTCAGCATCATCTACGGCATCAAGGCCATGGCGGAGCACGGCTTCGGGTGGATTCTCCTGACGTGCTGCGCCGCTGGAATCGCCGTGGGAGCGGCGTTCATCCGCCGCCAGCACAGGGCCGCGAACCCGGTGATCGACATGAAGCTGTTCCGCACGCGCCGGTTCAACGTGCCTCTGCTCATCGACGCGCTGGCGACGTTCGGGCTGGTCGGCTTCAGTCTGTTCAACTGGCAGTTCATGCAACTCGTCCTGGGCATGGGTCCGTTGGAGTCGGCCGTGTGGTCCCTTCCCACCTTTCTGGTGATGCCCCTGGGCATCGCCCTGGCCACCGCGTTCGCCCCTCGCGTCGGCAAACACAACGTGATCGCCGCCGGACTGCTCGTGGCGACCGCCGGCTACGTCGTGCTGGCCCTGCTCCGGGCCGATTCGGGCATCATCCACCTCGTCGGCGGCATGACCGTCGTCGCGATCGGCATCGGCGCCGTCTCCGCCGTGGTCACCGAGGTGATCCTTTCCGCCGCACCCCCGGAGCGGGCCGGGACGGCCTCCGCCATGGCCGAGACCTCGGCCGAGTTCGGCGGGGCGCTGGGCATCGCGCTCCTGGGCAGCATCGGCACCACCGTCTACCGTTCGGAACTGGCGGCCAACGCTCCTGACGGCCTCACGTCCATGGAACTGGAAGCGGCGAGAAACACGCTCGGCGGCGCCGTCGAGACCGCCACCGCCCTCCCGAGGGGCACCGCCGAATCCCTGCGCACCGTGGCCTTCGACGCCTTCGCCCGTGAGGCCAGGATCGCCTCGGTCGTCAGCGCCGTCCTGATGACGGGCGCGGCCATCCTCATCGCCACCCTGCTTCGCACCACACGCACGCGGACCGGCCCCGAGGCCACCCCGTCCCCGGCGGAGCACGATGACGGGGAACGGGCGGGGACCGCGGCGCGATCCGGGGCTCCTTCATAGGGCCGACAAGGCCACCGTGGGCAGGACGGCGTCCGCGCCGGCCGTCGTGCCGGCCTCCGGGCCGAGTCCGAAGACGTTCGCCCCGCGGGAGGACGCACTGCGATCACGGACATGCGGCAATCCACAACGCGCCGATCAACCGGCAGGCAGTGAGCCTCTTCCGGGCCGGGTGGGGAGCCGGTCGGAAGATGTGCCGCGTGTCCTCGCACACCTCGGGATACTGCCTCGGTTGTCCTGCCCGCGCTGCCTCAGCTGTCCCAACTGCTGCTCCCTCGGGCCCTCGTGCCCGGGGACCTCGTGGTCGTCTCACCGCTGTCCGGGCCGCTCGGTGCCGGATGCGCGCCGGATCCCGAACGGCCGGCGGGCACGGCCGGGTCTCTGCGCGTACGTCCGCATACTCGTACCGGAGGGGACTTCAGCGGGCCGTTGCCGAAAAGCTGCGGGTCGCCGCCGTGGAATACACGGTCGGCGCCCCCGCCGACGAGGCCACGCGAATCGGCCCGGGCGCCTCGGAGGCGCAGCGCAGGCGCGTGGACGGCCGCGTCCCGACGCGGTATCGCCGAGAAGAGGTCAGTTCCGGGGCGCTGCCCCGACGAGTTGCGCGAGGTGCACGGCGGCGTCGCGAAGGGGCGTGTCGTCCGCGGTCACGCGGCTGAGCAGTTCCGCTCCCTCCAGCGTGCTGACGACCGTCCCGGCGAGGGACCGGGCGGTGTCCAGCGCGATGCCGCTCTCGGTCAGCTTGGCCGTGACGAGGTCCCGCCATCCGGTGAGGGCCCGGGTCGCGGCTTCCTGGAGGCCGGGGACACGGCCGATGGTCTCCAGGGCGGTCACCGCGACCGGGCAGCCGTCGCTCCAGTGCGACTGCTTGAGGTCGTCGGCGAGCAGCAGCGCGCAGGCAGCCGTCGCCTCGGCCGGATCGGCGGAGGAGGAGAGCCCCTTCGTGAGCAGTTCACTGAACCCCCGTGCGCCGTGGTGCATCGCCTCGATGGCGAGCTCCTGCTTGCCCCCGGGGAAGAAGTGGTAGACGGAGCTGGGTGATGCCTGCGCGGCGGCGGCGATGCGCTTGATCGAGGCGCTCTCGTATCCCTGCTGCTGAAGCAGCGCGACCATGGCCAGGATGATCCGGCGACGGGTGTCGGCTTCGGACGAACGGTCGATCGGTGCGGGGGCTGCCATGGCTGCGAGTGTACTGGTTGGAACGATCGATCCAATCTGCCGTATGCTCTGGATCGATCGTTCCAACCAGAACCATGGACAGGTATCGATGAGAGCAGCAGCACAGGCGTCTTCGTGGCAGAGCCATCCCGGCTACGGGCGCATGTTCGCGCCGGGCGAGCTGACCGTGGGGCTGTTCCTGCCGCTTTGGCCCTACGCCGGGGACATGGCGGGACTGCGCGGTCAGACGGAGATCGTCCAGCAGGCCGAGCGCCACGGGTTCGCGGCCGCCTGGGTCCGGGACGTGCCACTGGCCGACCCCTCCTTCGGCGACGTGGGGCAGGTGTACGACCCGTGGACCGCCCTGACCTGGCTCGCGGCGCACACCTCCCGGATCGGCCTCGCCGCGGGCAGCGTGATCTTCCCGCTGAGGCACCCCATCGATCTGGCCAAGCAGGCGGCCTCCCTGGACCACTTGAGCGGGGGCCGGCTGGTACTCGGCGCGGCGTCCGGCGACCGTCCGGTGGAATTCCCGGCGTACGGTCTCGACCACGCGGCACGTGGCGCCCGCTACCGGGAGGCGGTCGGCTCCTTCCGGGAGCTGCTGAGGGCGGAGCAGCCGGGTGGCGCCGGCGGTGCTCATCTGCTGCCGAAGCCGGTGCACGGCCGTGTCCCGCTTCTGGTCACCGGCTCCTCCCAGCAGTCCCCGGAGTGGATCGCCGAGCACGCGGACGGACGGCTGGTCCACCCGATGAACACCTCCACACCCGAGGGCCCACGGGCCCTCGGACGCACGATCGAGGCATGGCGGGCCCTGGTCCCCGAAGGGGAATTCCGCCCGGTCGCGACCAATGACTGGATCGACCTGGACGAAGACCCCGGGTTCCCGCCCACCCCGCTGCGCGGCGGCTTCGTGCTGCGCACGGGCACGCAGGGGCTCCTCGAACTGCTCGGCCGCTGGCGGGACGCCGGGGTGAACCACGGCGCGCTCGGCGTCCAGCACGGCAGACGCCCCGCGGCGGAAGTGGTCGCGCAGCTCGGTGAAGAGGTCATCCCGCACTTCCCCGCCCTGGCATCCCCGGCACCGTTGGAGCCGGCGTGGTGACCCCGCCCCGCCCAACCAGCCCCGGACAAAGGCCATGAGACGGGTTTCGACGCCGCCGGTCGCCGCCGTTCCCGGCGGACGAGGCCGACGGCAAGGAACCCGGCGGGAAGCCGGACACGTTCCCGAACTGCCCGATCCGACACGTTACCGACCTCCTCTGCCGAAGGGCTCAGCCTGATGAATCCGCTGGACACCGCACACCACATCGAGGCGACCCGGGCGGTGGGCGCGCACGTATGGCGCATGGCCGAAAACCGGCTCGACGACTCCGTTCCCGCCTGTCCGGAGTGGCGGATCCGCGATGTCGTCCACCATCTCGGCAACGTCGCCTCCTTCGTCCACGCCTGCGTCGAGCAGGGAGCCGGCGAACCCGACTTCACCGACGCCGAGATGCTCCCCGACGACCGGCTGATTCCGTGGGTAGCCGAGGAATGGGACGAGGTTCTGAACCGCCTCGCCGCGGCCGACCCCCTGGCCGACGCGTGGAACTGGTCCACCGAGCCGCACATCGTCTCCTTCTGGCCGCGATGCCTCACCCACGAGGCGTTCGTCCACGGAAGGGACGTCGCTGACGCCGTGGGGCAATCACTGACGATCCCCGCGGACGTCGCCGCCGACGGCGTGGACGAAATCCTCGCCGTCCACCTGGCCGCCGGGGTCCGCGACGGCAGGCGCTTCGCCGGTACCGGCCGGATCGAGGTGCACAGCACCGACACGGGCGACCGCTGGCTGACGGAACTCACCGAGGCGACGGTCCACACCCGGGCGGCGGTACCGGGCGAACCGTGCGACACCCGGATCGCGAGCACCGCCGAGGGGCTGTACCTCGACCTGTGGGGCCGGACACGCCTGAACCTGGAACCGCACCAGCGGTACTGGGCCGATCAACTCGCCGCCGGCGGGCCGACAGGCTGACCGGACCACGCCCGCGTCCGACCCGTCCCAAGCCTTCGCCGCGGCGGAACGTCGCGGGCCCCACCAAGCGCGGCGGGGGGACACGCACCCGACGGGACGGCACCACTCGGCAGGGAGCGATGCGGCCGGTTCCTCCCGCGTGACAGGTGCCCGGCGCCGCCGCAGCCCGACGGCCCCTCGATCACCGAGCCGGAGCGTCGCCGAAAGGAAGCCGCAGGCTACCGCTTCGGACGACCGCCCTGCTTCGCTCTCGCCGGCAGTTCCTCGGGAACGCTCACGCAGCCGCGCTCGGCCGGCGCCCGTTCCGCAGTGGTGAGGCCCGCGAGGAGGGAGCGCACTCCGCGTCCAGAACCCGACCCGGACGTGGCGGGCACAGCGATGTTCACTGCTGTGGCCCGACGTTCCGGGCGGCGGAGCGGGCTGCCGCTGCGGTGCGGTGGATGTGCGTCAGCAGCCGCAGCATGACTCCGGGGTCGGTGACCAGTACCCGCCCGTCGGGCTGCGGGCGCAGTGTCCTGGCTGCGCGGGGAACGACGGTGCGCGGACCGACGAGGTTGCAGCGCGCGCTGGTGAGCAGTTCCTCGGCGGAGGAGAACGAACAGGGCAGGGATGTGGAGGCCTCCGTGGTCAGTACGGCGGTCGGCAGGGCCGGCAGCGGAGAGTTCGTGGACGGCCAGCCCAGCCAGTTCAGGGCTGTGGACCAAGGCCATGGCAGTGGCCCGTCAGCTTCGGGCAGAGCGATCAGCAGCGCGTGCGTGTCCGCCACCAGCGCCCGCAGCTTCCGCACCTGTGGCGGGAGGAGAGAGGTGCCGGGGTCGGCGTGCGCGGGCAGATCCTCGGGCACCTGGCACAGGTCGATGCGTACAGCGCTGGGCCCGGGCCCGGCGAGTGCGCGCAGCAGAAGCTCCCCGAAGGGGTCGGTGTTCGTGCCGGCGAACAGGCCGAGCATACGTACTTCGTCCACGTCCGTCTCTCTTTCAGTGGGAGTTCGACGACAGGGCCTCCAGGACTCCGGCGCATGCACCGCAGGGCCCCGTCAGGCGTGCGGCGACGCGGTCCGGCATCGCGGACCGGGCAACCGCCGGTGCGGACGCGGGACAGTGCCCCGATCGTCGTGCACCGGCCGTCGCAGTCCGACGGCCGACCGGCCACCGTGCACCGGCACGGCCGGGACTTTCAGTTCCGGGATTGGCACGCGGTGCGGGAAGGCCAGGACGCCTGGTCAACACGGTGCTGAGCCGGAACTGTCAATGCCGGTCGCATTCCGCCCATGCTTCTGCCTGGGCGTACAGCTCGCGGACCTGGTACTTCCTCGCGGTGCGCATGTGCCGCTGCCGCCGGCGGGGAGTTCCCGTGCCGCACGGATCGAGTGGGCGGGACACTCACCGTGCGGGGTTGGGCTTCTCCGGCCCGGCGAGGAGGTCACGAGGATCGATCGCAGACCTGGTCCGGATGATTTTCCCGTTCTCGGCATGTGTCCGCTCCGCCGATGCCGCAGGTGCGGCAACAGACGTGCGCAGGTTGAGTCAGGTAATCACGTTCGTGGAATCGGCAGGCCTCGCCCGGACACCGATCCGGGTCATGACCTGGCCGGGACCGCGCGGGCCGGTGAGGAACTCTTCGGTCCCGCGGGCTCGCCCCAGTGCGCCGACGAAATCAATCCCGTCGGCCGGCACGGCCCGAATCGTATCGAGGGCGCCATTCCTCCAGGCGGTGGCAGGTCTCGTCGATCCTGCTCAAGGCTGCTCATGACTCGATCCTCGAAGACACCCGACTATCTGTCCAACAGATGGAACAGATGCGAACTATCATCAACAGTTATGGAAGTCCATCAGCTTCGCTACTTCGCCGCCATCGCGGCCGAAGGCTCCTTCACGGCGGCTGCGTCCCGGCTCCACGTCAGCCAGTCCGGCGTGAGCACGCAGCTGGCGAAACTGGAACGAGAGCTGGGTCAGCGCCTGTTCACCCGGGGCCGCACTCTTGGCCTCACACCGGCGGGGCAGGCCATCCTTCCCCTGGCGCGCGAAGCGTTGGCCGGTCTGGACGCGATCGTCTGCACCGCGGCAGAGTTCGCGGATGCGGTCCGCGGGCCGGTGCGCCTGGGCACGATTCCCGGATGCACGATCCCGGGATTCCTCGATGTCGTCGCGAGTCTGCGCAGAACCGACCCCGGCATCACCCTCCATGTCCACGAGGGCAACGCCACAGAGCTCCAACACGGCATCCTCGAACGCACATTGGATATCGCGCTTGTCGGCTACGCAGGCATGCTCCGGACGGACTTCGTGCAGCACCTTGTCAGCGACGAGCAACTCCACGTGTTCGCAGCACCGGACAGTGCTCTCGGTCCCCGTCCGCGTCTCGCGGACGTTCAGCGACATCCCGTGCTGTGCTTGCCATCGAGCGGCGGAATCCGCGACGCCTACGACCAGTCATGCGCCCGAGTCGGCCTTGAGGCGCGCATCGACATCGAAGCGAGCTCTCCCCTCACACTCCTCGGCCTGGCCGAACGCGGAGGCGGCGTTGCCGTGCTCCCGTCTGTGATTGCGGCCCCCCGAAACCTCACCGCCGCACCGATCGAGGACGCCCACGTCCACGCACGCCTGAGCCTGATCAGCCATCACGAGCAGCCCTCGCCAGCCGTCCGTGTCGTTTTCGACAGACTCACCAAGGCCGTGGCCCCAAGCCGATAGCCGCGGCCGTCAACAACATCCCGACCCGCGACGACTGGTTCCGAGGGGGCGCTGCCGCACACCCCGCCGATGTATTGGCGTCTGCCCTTCCACCTCGCCCAGGCACGCCGCGAGGGCCGGCTGCGGGCCTGACCGATGCCTTTGCGCAAGGTCCACGATCCGCCGGCCCGGCCGGACCCGGGCGCGTTCCTGCGCGAGGCCGCACACCTGATGCGACCTCGACCGCACCGTACCGACGCCCGGGTTGCGCCGGGGGGTGAAAAAGACGTTGCGGAGCAACCGGACACATCGCAGACTTCGTCCCAGGCAAGATCACTGAGCGCCGCCGGTCATGCGGGATGAGGCGCAGCGCCGCTGACGACGCACTGGATCGCGGCGAGAGACAAAGGCCGGCGTGATTCCACAACACGCTGCGGACATCTCGAAAGGCAAGGCGCTCGTGAGCACGACGGCAGGCAGCAACGAACTCCGCCCGCTCCACGAGCGCACAACCGCTCCTCGGACGCTCCCGCTCCCCACGGTCGGTGCCGATCTCGTCTGGCGCCGTGTCACCGACGAGGATCTCCCGCTCATCCTCGATCTGCGTCGCTCGGCAGGCGCACTCGACCACCCGCGCTCCCTGGTGACGCTGGACGAGCTGGTGGAGGCGTTCAACGACAAGGACTTCGATCCACAGCAGGACGCGGTGATCGCCCTCGACCACTCAGGGCGAGCGGTCGCCTTCGGCTCCGCCACCACATCGGCGAGCCGGGGTCCCGTGGTCCGGGTCGACCTGGACGCCGTGGTGCTCCCGGAACGCCGCCGCCAGGGCATCGGGCACGCGCTGCTGGCCTGGCAGGAAGGCCGCGGCCTCCAACACCTCGTGGCAACGAAGTCCACCCTGCCCGGCTGGCTCGTCGCCGACGCGCGGGAAGACGTCACCCCCGCCACCGGCCTCCTGCAGGCCCATGGCTACGAGCCGACCCGCTGGTGGCTCGAACTCGAACGCGACCTCCGCCTCCCCATCGCCGCTCCCAGCCCGCAGCCCGGCATCCGGCTGGTGCCGTACGGCGGGGATTGGGCGGAGCGGGCACGGTCGGCGTTCAACGACGCGTTCCGGGACCACTGGGGCACGCGCCCGGCGACGGCCGCCGACTGGGCTTCCGACGACCGTCTGGAGGCGTTCCGCCCCGACCTCTCCGTCCTCGCCGTCGCCCCCGGCGCCTCGGGCGACGAGCGGGTCGTCGGGTTCGTGCTCAGCAGCTCCAACCCGGACGAATGGCCGCTGCGGGGACGCCCGTTCGGCTACGTCGGCGCGGTCGGCACCCGACGGGCGTGGCGCGGCCGCGGCCTGGCGCGCACGCTCCTCACCCACGTCCTGCGCGGTTTTCGCGCCGCGGGGCACGAGCTCGCCGTGCTCGATGTGGACGCCGACAGCCCCACCGGCGCCCTCGGGCTTTACCAACGGCTCGGGTTCACCGCCACCGACCGTGCCATGAGCCTCGTCAAGCAGTTCTGACCTTCCTCGGCCCGTCGCCCGCGACCACCGTCCCTCCCCTCGACCGGAAAGAAGGCAACCCCCGTTGTTCCCCTCCGCGATAGCCGACCTCTGGCTCTCCCCCCACTCCACGGGAGAACGACTCTGCGGCAGCGGCACGGTCACCGTCACCGTCGACCCCGGTCTTCCCGAGAACGCGCGCCTCACCGTGTTGACGACCACCGACGGACGGACCTACGTCCTGCTCACCCCCGCGGTGGGCGCGGCAATGGGCCTGACCGCCGGACAGCACCTCGACGAAACGGCCTTCCGCCGGGGGCTGGCGGCATCCGGCATCGCCCTTCACGGTGCCGATCACCTCTTCTACTTCACGGACGCGGCACGGCAGGCGCTGCTCGTCGAGGCGGATGCCGTCGCGGTCCGCCGCCTCACCGCGGACGACGCTGCGGCCTTCGCCGACTTCCAGTCCTCCGCCTCGGAGCAGGACTTGGAGGACTCCTATGTCGAACTCGACCACTGGGCCGTCTACGGCGCGTTCGAAGGCGGCCGGCTCGTCTGTGCGGGGAGCGCCTACCCCTGGGAGGATGCGCCCGTCGCCGACTTCGGCGTCCTGACGCTGCCCGCGTTCCGCGGGAACCGCCATGGCCGCCACGTCGTACGTGCCCTCGCCCGGCACGCCATCGCACGCGGCCACGAACCCCAGTACCGGTGCCAACTCGACAACCACGCCTCCGTCGCCCTGGCCGCGTCGGCCGGCCTGACCGCCTTCGGCACCTGGGACGTCGTCTCCCCCGGCTCCCCCGCATGAGCGCCCCGGCACAACACCGCTCGCGGGCGGTGTTGTGCCGCGCTTCCCCACCACGGCACGACGGCCGCCCGGGACTGCTGCTCCCCCGCGCACCCCGCCCGGTCAGGCGAGTTCTTGCGCCACGTGAGACCCGATCGCCCCGGACAGGATCAACGCCGGGTGTGCCGCGGCCACGTACAGGCCGCTGACTCCCTCCGCGTAACCAAGAAGGGGCCGGCCGTCACGCGGTATGGGACGGCCGGCGATGACCGCGTCCAGCAACTCGACCTCGTTGCCTCCGGCGAGGAGCCCGCGGATCGCGCGCAGGGTCCGCCGGGCGAGTTCGCGCGGGCCGTCCTCGAACCCCTCCGGGACGTCCTCGGCCGCGATCAGCGTCGTATCGTCCAATTGCCTGATCTCGAAATCCGGTCCGGAAAGAATGCCGTTCACCAGCGGATACGGTGTCGAGTATCTGATCAGGCAGCAGGGTGAGGAATCGATCTCGACAGCGGCTCCGATCGACGCAGCAAGTCCGGGAATTCCGGTCCCTGCGGCGAGCACGACGGTCGAGCCGAGGACGGGCCCGTGGGCGGTCGAGACGCCGCGCACCCCGGTACCGTCCGTCAGCAATGAGAGCACATCGGTCCCCGAACGAACCGTGGCGCCGTTCTCCTCGGCGGCTCGCAGGAGCGCTCGCGTGAACGCGACAGGGTCGACCCCCAAATCGCCCGGGGCGTATGCGGCCACCTTCGGGGCTTCGAGCAGGCCGGGTTCACGAGCCAGCACGTCCTCCCTGCTCAGGAGGCTGATCGGATGACCGAGCGCACGATGGGCGTCGACGAATTCCCGCGTCTCCGCTTCCACTGCCTCCCACGTGATGGCGCCACGACGGCGAAGGCCGACGGGCTCCGCGAGCTCGCGCTGGAGACGGTCGAATTCTTCGGCGGCACGCCCTCGCAACCGGTCGGAATAGGCTTCTGCGGCACTCTTCGCGAACCCGATCCAGGCAAACGATTTCCCGGTCACGCCGTCAGCCGCGGAATTCCTTTCCAGGACCGTGACCCGGCGGCCGGACCGTGCGAGATGGTAAGCGATCGAGGCGCCCACGACACCGGCACCGATCACGAGGATCGGGTCGTCCTCACGACCGTTGATACGTGACATGATCAAAATGATATCCGGCGCGGTTCGGGCAACTCCACCGTCCGGAGCATGGCCGCTTCCCGCACGCGCCCGCCCCCGCGAACGCGCTTCGGAAGCGAACCGGGACCGGCACGCCGTGCCCCGCGGCACCATCACGCCGGGCCCTCGCGGCGGATGTGGGCGTAGCCGAACACGTCGAGCGATGTTCCTCGTACCCCGCGCAGGACCCGGAAGACGAACGGAGCCGTGGTGAGCGGGGAGGACACGTCTCCTCGAAGCCAACAGAGGACGGTGGGGCCTCTCCTCCGTCGAGGCCCGTTACGACGGCCCCCGACGTACTGCTCGGGCGGTTTCCCGGAGGGGTCAGTTTCACAGCCGCCCGGATTCCCGTCATGCCCGCAGGGCGGTGGCTCCTGGGCAGCTCGCTCGGGCTCGGGCCGGCCGGGAGGAGAAGCGGCCGGTGGCGAACGGCGTTCTCCGACGGGGCGGTGCGGACGGTGTCAGTGTGATCCGGACGCGTACACGTCTCGCACGTCGTCCCTGGGCTTCGGCTTGTTCCGGCCGCACGGGCCCGCCGCGAAGGCACGGAGCAGATTCTGCGTGCTGCGGGTGACGAAAGCTCCGGTACGGGCGTCCATGCCGTGGTTGCGTCCGTTCTCGCGGGTTCCCGCCATCAGGGCCTCCACCCACCGCATCGTCCCGGAGGCGAAGACGCCCGCCCCGCTCGGCACTGTGTAGTAGGCGGAGTCGGCGTAACTGGGCCTGCCCTTACAGACGAGCGGGGAATGGGCGATGATCTCCAGCGGTGCCGGGGTGGGCATGCCGGGGGTGACCCGGTCGTACTCCACCCCGACCAGATGGTCGAAGGACGCTCCTCGCTTCGCACCTGTCCCCTCGAAGATCCAGTGATCGCTCCGGCGGACGACATACGGGGCGTCCACGGGAAAACCTTCGTAGAGGACGCCGGTGAGAGAGGACTCGGGGGATGCGGCCGGGGGCTGCCGGAAGTCGTTGGTCGGCATGTCCGGGTGGTCGGCGAGGTACGGATCGCGCAGGTAGTCGGTCTTGTAGCAGACGACGGTGCGGGCGGCGCCGGTGGCGTCCGGCTCCAGCCTGACCCTGCGGAAGCAGGCGTTGGCTCCGAGGAAGGCCACGTTCGTACCTGCGTCGCGCGCACGGGTGACGTGCTCCCGTTGCTGCGGCGTCCAGTACTCGTCATGTCCCAGTGAGACGACTCCGGCCGCATCGTGGAGGATGCCGGGATCGTGATGCACGTCGGGGCCCGTGGTGTAGGCGAGCGGGAGGCCCAGCTTCTCCGCCAGAACCACCACCGCCCGCTCGTAGACCATGAACTTCTCGGCACCGTTGTTGTCGTAGGGCCGTTCGAAGCTGACGGCGAGCGACCGCGTGCCGTAGGCGCCGTTCTCGCCCTGGTAGAGGCTGTAGCCGCCCCACCGGTTGTACGCCTGCCATGTTGCCGGGGCGTGCATCAACACGATCCTGCCCGCGGCGCCGGCCGAGCGGACGATCAGTGGCACGTAACGCTGGTGGGCGTCCTCCGAATCCAGCCGGAGCAGGTACGCGCCCTCCGGCCAGCCGCTGGTGCGGATGGACAGTGTGCGCCGCCAGTCCGCCCGTACGGTACGGGTGGCCCGGACCAGCCGGGGACGGCCCTGTACCGACCCGGCGACACGGTGCGAACGCCAGACCAGTCGCGCCTGCGCCCCGCCGTACCAGCCGACGCGGTAGGCCGATACCCGGAACGCCGGGGCGGAGGTGGAGACATACAGGCCGAGCTCCTCGCCCGGCAGCACACTCACCTTGTCGGTGTAGCCCTCGATGGCCCCGGACGGCCCCACCGAACGGATCCGCCAGTCGGAGTCCCCCGCCAGGGCGTTCTCCCCCCTCTCGGCGCGGCGGTCGGAGCCGGACGGGGAGGACCCGCCGGTCCCCGACGAGTGACAACCGGTCACCGCCGCGCCGCCGGCCATCGCCCCGCTCGCCGCCGCGGCGAGGAAAAGCCTGCGGTCCAGCCGGCCGGGGATGCCGGCGTCCTGCCCTTCACGGTGCTTCATGTCACCCGCCGAACCCGTTCCGCAACACTGTCACCGGCCATCGTCCCCTGCGACGTGCTCGGGGACGACGAAGCAGCGCCGAACCGGGACCGCGTCGTGTCGCGGGATCGCGGATCTCCCGGCTCCCAGGTGCTCCGGCGGGCTTCCGGAACGCTCACGGATGCCCCCACGGGCATGGTCCTGTCGCACCGCCGGTTCATCACCGGTGTCGTCGCCCCGCACGCGGTCCTCCGGCCGAAGGACCGAAGGACCGAAGGACCACGCACCCGAACAGCCGGCTCGGCTCGGCCGAAACCACGCTCGATGTCCTCGCCGGCTGCGTCGACGCCCGACCGCCGGGGGCCGGGCCCGCAGCGGGCGCCCCCGAAGGTCTCCCAGCCGGATGGGGTGGAAAGCCGCCGGGCCGGCCGTGAACACCGTCGCCCGCCAACGCCTCGGTCGGGCCGGGCGCCGCCCTGCCACTGAACACCCCGGACTCCCACCACGCCCGAGAAGAACGGGTTCGGAGGCCCGTTGGGAGGCAGCCGGTCGGCACGCGCCCTTCCCCGGGCGAGGGTCAACGACGTCCGCCGGGCGTCTTCCGCAGGGGCACCGGTGCGACCGCCCGGGGGTGTTGTCCGAAAGGGCGGTTACGATCCCGGTCATGCGTCTTGAAGATCAACTGGACAGACTGGCGGAACTGGGGCTGCCGCTCGCCGTCGGCCGGACCGTGGACGAGCTGTTGTACTCGTGGCCGCGTGAGGCGTACGAGCGCAAGCCATTCGACCTGGTGCTGTTCGCTCTGGGCTGCGCGGTCGAGGACGAACCATGGGAACGATGGTTCTGCGACCGGGCGTGGCACTTCGACACCGAGTGCGTCCGTGGCCCGGGTTCGTACGTGGCGATTGCCAGGCAGCTGTGCCGGATCGCGGGCCTGCCGGACGCCCTGTCCGGCCTGCGGGACCACGTGGACCTCGGCACGCAGGAGGCGTGGATCGAGTACACGGCCGACGGCCGACGGATCAACTGGCCCGTCGAAGTCAGGGACGACTGGGCCGACCTGATGGTGGTCGGCTATCTCATCGACGAGCTGGAGCACGGAAGCCGGCGCTTCCATGTCCGGCACAATGGCCAGGCCATGACGCTCTTCTTCCTCGACGACGATGCCGCCGCACAGCTCGACGCGCTGGCCGGCGGACAGACGGTCACCCCCTTCCCCGGGTAACGGGGGCCTTCCCGGGCCGTGGGGTGCCCCGGGAGCGGGGTGAACGCGGGGTGCCTGGCCGCGACGGGCAATGGGGGCGGGTCGGGGCGAGCGGCGTCGTGCGGCTGCGCATCCGAGGCGGCGGCAGCCGTGTGGGCGGATGCGGTCTCCCCGTTCGGCCGAGGCCGTCGTCCCGGCTGAGTCGCCGGACGACGCCGATGACCTGGTGGACCACGAGGTGGACCGGGCACGCGACACACCGGAACATCTCGCCTGACGCACACTGCTTCTCATGGAGCATCATCGACGGTTTCGCCCCTGAGGGTCCAAGAACAGGCTGAGGGCTGTCCCGTGATCCGTGGTGGATCACGGGACAGCCCTCGCGGCACATGGCCGGCACCAGGCAATTCCGTTTGGATCAGCGGGCCGACCAGCAGACCAACCGGCGGCAGGGCGGACAGGCGGGCGGCAGACCGCCATCCTTCGACCGTGAGGCATACAAGCAACGCAACACCGTCGAGCGGTGCACCAACCGCCTGAAACAGTGGCGCGGCATCGCCACCCGCTACGGGAGGACCGCGGCCATCTACCTCCCCGGACTTCACAACGCGGGCGTCTTCCTCTGGTCTGCCCTCTGATCCAAACGAAACAGCCCTAGAGCGCTCGGCCCACCGGGTGGAAGTTGGCGCGCTCCCTCACGACGGGGAAACCGGCCTTGGCGAAGTTCGCGGCCATGGGGAAATTGCCTAGGTCCGTCGCCCCGCTGACGAACTCTGCGCCATCCTCCACGAGGAAGTGGGTGCACTCGGCGAGGAGGTCGTAGGCGTAGCCGTTACCGCGCTGTTCCGGAACGACTCCGATGAAGCCGATGGTCGGGCCGGAGGGGTTGTGGGCCGGAATGTGGATGCCGACCAGGTCTCCTTCCGGCGTGTGCGCGAGCTGCCACCACTCCCGCGGGGAGGGGCACCAGTGGAAGAATTCGAGTTCTTCCCGGGCGGCCCGGTCGAGGCCGCCCTGCTCGACGGCCCTGAGCGCGTGGCCGTCCAGGGTGACGGAGTGGATGCGGCGCAGCGCGTCGAAGAACACGGTGTCGTCGGGTTCGGCACTGAAGCGCAGGCGCCCGGGCCGCTCGGGCAGACCCCTGTCCGGGGTCCAGCGGTACAGGAAACGTTCCACAAGGAGTTCGTAACCGGCGGCTCGCGCGGCGGCGAAGCGTGCACCGGCGGCGGCGCGCAGGTCGGGCTCGTCCCGCCAGCCGCCCGGCAGGTTGATCTCGAGCTCGACCTGCCAGGGAGCCGAGCGCAGGAGCTCGGCCCCCGCTTCCTCCTCGCCCTCGGCGACGTCGAACCAGTTGATGTTGACGGGCTCCGAGTCGTCGGGGCCGCCCCACCACGCGCCACGTGCGACGACCTCGCCGTCGCGCAGGGCGACACGCATCCAGTCGCTGCGGAACCGGGTACGCAGATGGCCTTCACGGGCGCCCAGCGGATCGGGCATTGCGTCGAAGAGACGGGCGTCGCTCGCGGAAAGCGTGCGGATGACCGGATCGGTCATGGATTCCTCCGGGATTCAGGCTGCTTGGCGCGCTCCCGGTCAGAAATTCACGAACCACGCCGGGACAGCGGACAAGGGGGAGCGCTGGAAAGATGTGAACTGCACGGCACTCGCCTCCTTCCGTCCGTCGTATGGCGTGGAACCACACACTAGATGATCTTCCGTGGATCGGTCCATGGGATTTCGGGTGCACTACGGCACAACTGAGTTCAGCCACCGCGCCGTTGCCGCCCCGACCGGTCCGTGGCCGTGTGGTGTGGTGACCACCGCGCATACCTGACCTCCCGCCCCGCGCCGATCGTTGGTGGTGCGTTGCCCGATGTCCGGGCAGGCACCACGTGGTTGCGCCCGTTCGAAGGCCGGGGCCACCGCATCGAGGTCCAACGTGCTCGGGAAGCCCGTGCGGTGGACGGAGCGGTGGACGGATCGTGGGCGCGGGCGGGCAAGTCGCCCCCGGGGCGGCCCGCCCGGTCGTGGTCGCGGCGGGGCTCTCGGGTGCCGCCGCGGAGGGACGGAGCTCTGGCACGGCCCCGCTGCCGACCTGTTCGATTCCTTCCCGGCGCGTTGCGGGACGGGGTACGGACGGCTGGAAATCATCGCATTACCGGACCTGCGGGGGCTGGAGCCTCCGGCAGCCGACCAAGGGCTTGCCGATCATCAACACGTTTTCTTGATCCTGATCGGCAAGCCCTTAGGGTTGGAAAACGTAATGAAACGGACTGTCCCCGTACTGCGAGGAACCCCTTCATGCAAGCCATCACCGTCCGCGACCGCGATGCCGGTGTCCGTGGCCTGGCCCTTACCGACCTGCCGCATCCGCACGCAGCCGAGAACGACGTGATCGTTCGCGTCCACGCCGCCGGGTTCACCCCGGGCGAGCTGGCCTGGCCCGGTACCTGGACCGACCGCTCGGGCCGCGACCGGACGCCCAGCGTTCCCGGTCACGAGCTGTCCGGCGTCGTGACCGAACTGGGCTACGGCAGCACCGGGCTGAGCATCGGTCAACGCGTGTTCGGCCTCGCCGACTGGACCCGCGACGGCTCGCTCGCCCAGTACGTGGCGGTCGAGGCCCGCAACCTCGCCCCGCTGCCCGCCGACATCGACCACATCACGGCCGCCGCCCTGCCCGTCTCCGGGCTCACCGCCTGGCAGGGTCTTTTCGACCACGCCCGGCTGGCCGCCGGCCGGACCGCGCTGATCCACGGCGCCGCGGGCGGTGTCGGCTCGCTGGCCGTGCAGCTCGCCCGCGAAGCGGGGGCCCGCGTGATCGGCACCGGTCGCGCGGGCGACCGTACGACCGTCCTCGGCCTCGGCGCGCACGCCTTCGTCGACCTGCAGGCCGAACGCCTTGAGGACATCGGCGATGTCGACGTCGTCCTCGACGTCATCGGCGGCGACATCCTCGACCGGTCCACCGCCCTGGTGCGCCCCGGCGGCACGCTCGTCACCATCGCCCGTCCCGTCACCGTCCGCCCCGAGGACGGTCGCGCGGTCTTCTTCGTCGTCGAACCCGACCGTGACCGCCTGACCGACCTCGCCGCCCGCGTGCGCGACGGACGTCTCAGGCCCGTCATCGGTTCGGTGCGGCCACTGGCCGAGACCTCCGCGGCCTTCGCACCCGGCGAACGCACTCCCGGCAAGACGATCATCCGCGTCGCGGACACCGACGAGTAGGCCCGGGGCCGTACACCCCGCACAGACCGCGGGACCGTGGGCGACGACTCCGACTCCGGCGCCGGCCTCGGCACGCGGCGCCCGGTCGGCCGGAAGGCCCCGGGCCCCTCCCCCGGAACGGCACGCTCCTGTCGGTCGGCACGGTCCAGGCACCGGACCGAGGAATCAATGACGGCTGGGGCCGACGGTGACACCGGCAAGTGCCGTACGGTCGTCCCCTGCGCATACGGACCGGCTCCCCGGTCCACGGCCGGTCCGTTCGCCCATGCCTCCTCGCCACTCGGGCGAGGCGATCGAAGGGAACCACATGTCCATCCCTGTCAGTGCCCAGCTCCGCCCGCACGGTGGATCGGACCCGGACAAGTACAAGGCGACCATCACGATCAGCATCGAGCCCGGCCAGCCGGTCTACGGCGACCTCGCCCCGGCCGACCGCCAGGCCCTCCTGGAAGCGGCGGTCGCCGGTATACGCGCGGCGCTGCCCGACCTTCAGGTCCCGGCCACCATCACCACCCAGGACGTCACCACCGCCTGACCCGTGGGTGCCCCGTCCCCGCGGACAGGGGCACCCCGCCCGCCTGACCGGCTCTCCGCGCCGCCCTTTCAACGGCCGGCATCGCCGAGTGGCGATGCCGTCGGCACTCCCCGCGCACCGGAGCGGATCGCGCCGCCCGTGGGGCGTGTTCGGCAACGTCCGATACGAGGGGCCGAGCATCTGCACACGTCCCTCCGTGATGCCGGGGTGCGCATCGAGCCCAGCGTCCGCCCGTCGGGAGAGCCCGCACGCACGGAGCCCGGCTACGACTCCCCCGGCGACGGCACTTGGGCCCGGAAGCTCAAGAACAAGCCGCCTCGCCCCGGCACATGGCGATGTCACCCCGCACACGCAATGGTTTAACCGTCAACTGTGTTGCTCCGGCGAGCCGCCCGCCGGCCTGCGGGCCTCGCGGCGCGCGGGGAGGACGATCATGAGCATCGCCTTCGCAAGGCCGGGCGCCCGGTGCCCGCGGTGGTCCCCCGGTGGTGAAGGGGTACGGACGTCAGTGACCTCGGCGACGGTGCGGCGCCCACCGTGGCCGTTGTACGCGTCGGCTCGGACCTCGTCGGGGCGAGAAACAGTCCGGGGCCTCCGGCGGGGGCAGGCCGGTCGGAGCGGAGCCCGCCCAGCCGTCGCCACCCGGCCGGCCGATCGATGTCCGCGCCCGTCCGCTGCCGGATCACGCCCGGAACGGAAAACCTTCCACGGCTCACAGGCTCGCGAGGAGACCGTCGAGCGGAGGCGGTGTCCGGTCCGGCGCGAGAGCCTCGACGAGGAGGCGGCCGTAGCGGATCTTCCGTCCCTTCTTCGTGCCGAGGAAGCGACGCATCTGCTGATGCCGGGGCCGGCCGTGCTGTGCGGGCTGGCGCTGGAAGGTCTGCCAGGAGCGAAAGTCGCCCTCGGCGAGGAGAATCTCCTCGACCCCCTCCGTGCCGAGCGCGCGAATGAGTTCGTCCTCCAGGTCCGCAGCGCATACGTAGATGTCCTCCAGCGACGCCTGTGACCGCGCCAGGCCGCGCTCGTAGAAGCCCCGTTCGCCCTCGTCGCAGAGCCCCGTCAGGCGCAGACCAAGACCGGGCGGCCCGAGGAGTCCGGCATAGCGACCGACGCTCATCGCCCCGCCCATCGCCACGACACACACGCCCTCGGTGGCCAGGTCCCGGCCGCGCCGGGCGGCCAGCGCCTCGACTGCCGCGAGGTCGCTCAGCCCTTCCAGGAGGACCGCTGTCCGCGCCCCCAAGCCTTCCGCCAGATCGCGCGCCGGTCCGTCGGAACCGCCGGTCGCCCAAGTGGTGATCGCTTCCTGGAACGCCGTCATGTCCGCCATGACGCAAGTCTGCACCTCCGCCGGTGCCACGACACGGGATTATTCGGCGGCCCCGGAAGCTGCGACGCTCCCGGAACCCCCGGCCGTGCCCGTTCCCGTCCACATCCACGCCCCGGGGCGGCCGTGGCGCGGCTTCATCGAGGTCGAAGCGCAGGAGGGCGGTGCGCGACCTGGCCGGGAGGCGTGTGATCAGGAGGAAGTACACCTGCGTCTCCTGACTGGGCGTGTACCTCGACCGCGGCGGCGTCCGGGCCGGTGGACAGCACGTCCACCACCCCGTACGCGGCTGTCGGGTCCTTCATGGCGGGGGCGGCGCCTGGCGCGTGATTGAGGACCGGGCGGAAGGCCGCGATACTGACGACCGGCCCACGGGAGTTCGAGGGAGAATACATGAGCCAGGTCGTCACGCGGACCATGGTGCGCGTCGAGAACGTCCACAAGTCGTACGGCCGGGGAGCCGCCACCGTCCACGCCCTGCGTGGCGTCTCCTTCGACGTACCCCGCGGTGAGTTCGTCGCGCTCAAGGGGCGCTCGGGCTCCGGGAAGACCACGCTGCTGAACGTCGTCGGTGGGCTCGACGCACCGGACCGGGGCCGGGTCACCGTGGACGGTCTGGACCTGTCGGAACTCGGCGAGGACGGCCTGCTGGCGCTGCGCCGGGACCGGATCGGCTTCGTCTTCCAGTCCTTCGGCCTCATCCCGATCCTGACGGCCGCGGAGAACGTGGGCGTGCCGATGCGCATGCGCCGTGCCGACGTGCGGGAGCGCGAGGAGCGGGTCGACCTGCTGCTGTCCCTGGTGGGCCTCGCCGATCACGCGGCCCAGCGGCCCGGCGAGCTCTCCGGCGGCCAGCAGCAGCGGGTCGCCATCGCCCGTGCCCTGGCCAACAACCCCTCGCTGCTCATCGCCGACGAGCCCACCGGGCAGCTGGACGCGGAGACCGGCCATGCCGTGATGGAACTGCTGCGGGCGGTCGTGCGCAGCGAACAGGTCACCGCGCTGGTGGCCACGCACGACGCGACCCTGCTCGGCCTGGCCGACCGGGTGCTGGAACTGCGCGACGGGGAGATACGGGAGGCGACGGGGGAATAGCCCTGGCCGCCGCCTGCCGAAGACGCCTGCCGAAGACGCCGGGCGCGCGCACGATGCGGGCGTCGCGTACGAAGGCGCCGGCGCGCTCCGCCTCGGGGCCCGCCCTGAGCGGCCCGCGCGCCCGCCGCCCGGTCCGCGGGCGACGATCAGCTGTGAGTGCTGTCGTCCGGCCATACGGTGATGTGGTCCTGCTCCAGGTCCAGCGCCACTCGGTCGCGCATGCCGAGTGCCTTCGTGTACTCGGCGGGCAGTTGGAGGCGGCCGGCCCGGTCGAGCATCGCGTACTCCCGGGCCACCAGCGTCTCGTGACCGGTGGTCTCGTCGACCTCGCTGCGGCGCAGCACCTCCGTGGAGGTACGCCCGTCGCGGATGGCGACCGTGCGGCGGACCTCGGTGGCCACGGCACGGTCATGGGTGACGATGACGATGGTGGTGCCCAGCTCCTCGTTCGCCGTGCGGAAGGCGGCGAAGATCTGCTCGGCGGTGTGCGAGTCGAGTTCGCCGGTGGGTTCGTCGGCGAACAGCACCGCCGGATCGCAGGCGAGGGCCACGGCGATCGCGACCCGCTGCTGCTGACCGCCGGACATCTCATGCGGACGGCGGTTGCGGCAGTCGGCGACCTGGAGCAACTCCATAAGTTCCAGGGCACGTTCGGCACGGGCGCGGGAGCGGCGCCGCCCGCCCGCCAGTTGGAGGGGCAGGGCGACGTTCTGGGCCGCGGTGAGATACGGCAGCAGGTTGCGGGAGGTCTGCTGCCAGATGAAGCCGACCACCTTGCGCCGGTAGGACAGGCGGTCCTTCGCCGTCATGGCCAGCAGGTTGTGACCGGCCACCTGGGCCGCCCCGGCGGTGGGGGTGTCCAGACCGGCCAGGATGTTCATCAGGGTGGACTTGCCGCTGCCCGAGGCTCCCACCAGGGCCATGAGTTCGCCCTGGCGGACGAGCAGGTCGAGGCCCTGGAGGGCCTGCACCTCCACGCCGTCCGTCGAGAAGACACGGACGAGACGGTCGCAGGTGATGAGGGCGTCGTGGCCGTAGGCGGGCCGGGTGCGGGTGGCGGTCGCCTGGTCGGCCAGGTCGGCGAGGGTGGGATTCGTCGTCATCGGTCTCCTTGGTCCATGGGGGGCCGCGGCCGGGCGAGGATGCTCCGGGACTGTCGCGTGCGGACGAGGCCGCCGGGGCGGAGGCCGGGACCGCCGAGTCCGCCGAGGTCCGGGGCCGCCGGGGTCGGGGGCCGGAGTCGTCGGAGCCCCCGGGGTGCGTCGCCGGACCCGCCGGGGACGGGTTGCGCCGCCCTTCTCACCTCGCGTCACCCGCTCTCAACTCCCGCACCGCCCCTCTCCTGCCCGCCCACCAGGCCTGTGCACCGGCGATTCCCACCGTCACCGCCACCACGGACAGCGCGGGCACCGTCAGCGACCAGGCGTCGGCGTGCAGCGGAGTCCGCTCCGGGGCGGCGACCGAGGGCGGTAGGGCC
This sequence comes from Streptomyces sp. NPDC014734, assembly GCF_043083325.1. Taxonomy (NCBI): domain Bacteria; kingdom Bacillati; phylum Actinomycetota; class Actinomycetes; order Kitasatosporales; family Streptomycetaceae; genus Streptomyces; species Streptomyces sp. NPDC014734. The sequence continues at coordinate 86,426 of NZ_JBIBYN010000011.1, forward strand.
ACCGCCGTCAGGTCCATGCCGGGGGACAGCAGGCGGATCGTGACCCAGCCGGTCAGGACGCCGCCCGCCGCGGCGAGCACGGCCTGCGGCAGGGACTCCAGGACGAGCATGCGGCGGCCCTGCCGACGGGTGAGGCCCATGGTGCGGAGGCGGGCGAGCAGGGCGATGCGCTCGGGAGCGGCACGCAGGAGTGACAGGAGCAGCGCGAGCACGGCGTAGCCGGCGCCCGCGGCCACCGCCGCCGTGTAGAGGTGCTCCACGCCGGACTGGAGGGGCGAGTCGACGTACTGGGCTCTCTCGTCGGCGCGCAGGCGGACCGACACCGCGTCCCCTGCCGCCTCGCGCAGGGCGCGGCCGTCCGCTTCCGGGCCCGTCACCAGCAGCGTCGTCGGGCCGGCCGCCGCGGCGCCGAGGCCGGCGCGGTCCACCACCAGGAAGTCGGCGCCGGTCACGGCAGGAGTGGTGTCCCGGACGAGGACGATGCGGACGGTGACACTGCTGCCGTCCTCCGTGGTGAGGGGGAACGGGGCCGAGCCGTGGGCGCGCGCCATGTCCGGGGAGGCCACGGCGGGCAGCACGGCGCCTGCCTCCCGGTCCTTCTTCAACGCTTCCCCGGGGAAGGCACCGAGCCCCGTTCGCCTCGTCAGCTCCGCGTAGCCGCCGGGGTCCACGCCCACCACCGGCACCGCCTGGCGCCCGTCGCTCGGCCTCTTCTCGTGTGCGACGCCCACCGCCGTCACCTCCCGCACGCCGGAGACCCGGCGCACCCGGTCGGTCAGTCCCGCGGGCAGGGTACCCACCGTCGAATCCAGACGGGCGTCGGCGCCGACGGCGAGGAGCGCCGCGTGGTCACGGCTCTCGCCGATGCCCGCCAGGACCGAGCCGCCGAACGAGGCAGTGGTGAGGGCGGTGAGCAGGGCGAGCAGCGGCAGCACCGCGGACACGGAACTGCGGCCTGCCCGGGCCAGGGACAGATGTCCCACCACACCGCGCAGCCGCCCGGCCGGTCCGGCCAGGCCACGCAGGGGAAGGGGGTGGAGACGGACCAGCAGCAGCGCGGCGATCACCCCCACCAGCACGGGCGCCGCCGCGATCAGCTGATCGCCGGACCCGCCGGACGTGCCCTGCCGGCGCAGGGTCACCACCGCGCCAGCGGCCACCGTCACGAGCGTCAGCTCCGCGACCGTACGCCGCCGGGACGGCCGTACGGATGTCACGTCGTGACGGAGCGCGGGAATGCGGATGTGCCGGTGGGCGGCCGCCGCGCGCAGTGGGAGGGCCGCGCAGGCGACGACCGTGACGGCGAGGACGGCCAGTGCCGCGGGCAGGGTCCGGGCGCCGGGCAGGGCCCACACCGCGACGGCCAGGCCGAGCGTCCCGGCCGGGACGGCGACCACCGTCGTCTCTGCGAGCAGGCGGGCGGCAAGACCCGGCAGCGAGGCGCCGCGGGCGCGCAGCAGGGCCAGTTCGGTGCGGCGGCGGTCGGCGGCCAGACCGCCCGCCATGGCCAGGACGACGACGGCGACCGCACCGCTGCCGAACGCCGCGATCGAGATCAGCGTGGAGAGGCCGGAGCGCAGGCGGGAGTACGAGGCGAGCACGTCGTCGAGGTCGGTGGAGGACTCCATGAGGAGGTCGGCGGCCTCTCGCATCTGCTGGAGACTGGGGCCCGACTCCAGGGAGGCGACCGCGGATTCGAGCTCGCCCAGGTCACGGAGGTGCAGGGTGTTCGGGGAGGGGGCCAGCCGCCAGTAGCGCTTGGGCAGTTCCTCGACGCGCAGGAGCACGGGGGCCGCCTCCGGTGCCAGCAGCAGGGCGCCGAGCCAGTACCGGGGCGAGTCCGGGTCGGCGGGCGCCACCCGCATCAGCGCGGGCGTGCGCAGCAGGGGTTCCGCCGTCCAGTAGGCGCCGTCCCGGTCGCGCGGGGCGACGATGCCGGTGACCCGGACGGTGAGCGTGCCCTGGTTCGCGTCGGGGACGTGCAGGACCGACCCGGCCCTGATCCGGAGGCTCTTGGCGGTGTCCGCGCTGACCGCAGCCTCCACCTCGGGCGTCGTCGCGGTGGGCGTGCCGGACGCGCGTGGCAGGCGGCCCTCGCGCAGCCGGGCGTGGTCGGCAAGGCCCGCCTGGGCGACGAGGGCGACCCGGGCGGGCTGCCCGCTCGGCCGGGGCAGCCAGGGATCGGTCACCTCGTGGTTCACGGAAGTGGTCACGCCGTACGACGACTGGCTGAGATCGGGGACGAAGGGTCGCCGGAGCGTGCCGAGGATGCTTTCGTAGTCGTGCTTCACGGTGGCGGGGCGCAGCAGTTCCTCGCGCTGGTCCTGTGGCATTTCCACCGTCAGGGGTGCCGGGGCGGACAGCCGGACGACGCTCTGGGAGGCGGGTGTCCGTTCGACGGAGCGGCGCAGGCCCGCGTCCTCGTATCGGTCCAGTGCGCGGGGGAACGCGGCGGCCAGGCAGGCGGTCACCGCCACCAGCAGCGCGAAGGCGAGAGCGGCGCCGGGGGCCGACCGCAGACGGGTACGGACCCAGGGGACGGCGGCACGCTCCCCACGTCCGAACGGGATCACCACGTCACTCCCCCTCCCTCAGCACCCGCACAGGATCGGCCTGTCGTGCCGCCAGCAGTGCCACGACGACGACCGGGACGGCGGCCACGGCCGTCAGCAGGAAGGCCACCCGCAGCGGCGGCAGCACCACCAGCAGGTCCGGCACCGGGCGGGTGGCCTCGCCGGTCAGGACGATGAGCGGCAGCACCGCGCGGGTCAGGGCGACACCCAGACCGGTGCCGACGGCCAGCGCCAGCGCGACAAGGACGCCGTGCTCGGCCACGACGGCACGGGCCAGTCGGCGGCGGGGGGCGCCCAGCGCGCGCAGGATCGCGAACTCGGCGTCCCGTTGCCGCAGCGCCCCGGCCGCGCTCACCGCGAACCCGAGCGCGGCCAGGATCGCGGCGGCCGCGGCCGCCGCGGTGAACGCGGCCTCCGGGCCCGCCCCGAACGGGTCGTCGCGCAGTTCGGCGGCTATCTCGTCGCGCACGACGATCTGCCCGGGATCGAGGTCGGGGCGGGCCCGCAGAGCGGTGGCGATGCCCGCGCCGTGCGAGGGCGAGTCCGGCCGCAGCCACCACTCGGTGGGCGTGAGGGCAGCCCCGTAGCGCGCCTGGAGCACCCGGTTCACGGCGCGCAGGTCGAGGAGCACGGCGCCGCCGTCGTCGTCCTGCTCCCCGCCCCGGGTGGTCGGCAGTTGTCGTACGGCGCGCACGATCCGCACGGGCACGTTCTGTCCGTCGAGGGCGATGTCCATCGTCTGACCGGTGCGCGCGCCGGTGGAGGCGAGGAAGCGGTCGGTGGCGAGGACGGCCACCGCGGGGGTCCTGGGCTGTACCACCTGCATGCGCAGTGTCAGTGACGGTCTGAGCCAGAGCTCGTAGGACGGGACGTAGCCCGTGCCGTACACCGCGGTGGGGTGCGCGGCGGGGCGGACGTGCGGGCGGGCCGGTGAGGTCCTGGGGCTGGTCGAGCCCTGCCCGTTGGTGCCGGAGGCCGCTGTCCAGGACGCCGGCAGGGACACTCGCTGTGCTGTGCCGGCGGCGGTCGCGGCGGTCAGGGCGTCGAGGGTCAGGGTGTGCTGTTCGGCGTGGAGGGACGGAACGGGCAGCACGAGCTGTACCCCGGTGAGCGTCATCGGTCCGTGGTTGCCGGGCAGTTCGACGGAGAGCGGGTGCGGGTGCCCGTCGGCGGGGAGGTCGCCGGCCGGCAGCGGGTAGGGGACGCCGTGGTCGTCCTCCAGCGTCAGGGTCACGGCCGCCGCGCTCTTCGTGCCCCGCGCGGAACTGAGCAGGGTCGTCGTCAGCGTCAGCCGGGTCGTCCCGGGGGGCACGCGCGCGCCCTCGGACTCGCCGGGGCTCAGCTCGGCCAGCAGCCGCTTCATCGGGGCGGGCGCCAGGTCGGGACGGAGCAGGACGGTGTCCGCCGCGCGCGCGGTGTCCAGCGCCAGCACCGTCGCCGTGCGGTGCCCGGACAGTGACAGGGTCTTCCGTACGGCGGGGACGGCCTCGCGCACATGGGGCACTGCCGCGTATTCCTGCGTGCGGCCGAGTTCGCCGCCGTCGGTGCCCAGAATCCGCAGTGGGGCGCCCGCCGAGAAGTCGGCCTGGTCGTCCTGCGAGCGTTCCCAGGAGGAGCCCTGGCCGACCGCCAGTACGCCGAGCGCGACGGCCAGCACGAGCAGCAGTACGGGACCGGCGCCGCGCCCCGGGCGGCGGCTGAGCTGCCAGCCGGCCAGCGCCGACGCCAGACCTCGCCCGCCCGTCGCCCGGCGCTCGGCGAGCCGGGCGGCCATGGGCAGCAGACGCAGTGTCAGGACCGCGCCGGCCAGCAGCGCGAGTGCGGGCGCGGCGACCAGCAGCGGGTCGATGCCCAGGGTGCCTGTCGTGTCCGCGCTCACCGCGCCCGATGTGCGGCGGTCCAGTTGCCAGTAGGCGACTCCGGCCACCGCCACCAGCCCCAGGTCCGCCCCGGCGCGCAGCGGAGCGGGCAGGGAGCGGGCGCGGGGCGTGCGGAACCCTGTCGACGCGACCGCGGGCAGGGTCACCGCCAGCGCGCACCCCAGCGCCACGACTGCCGCCGTCAGCCACACCCCGGAACGTCCGCCGGCCGGTACCTCCAGTTCCAGTCCGAGCCGGGCCAGCGCCCCCTGCCCGGCCAGCAGCCGGATCAGTGGGCCTGCCAGCAGCGGGGCGATCAGCAGCGCGGGCCCGGCCAGCAGCAGTGCCTCCCGGGCCGCGAGGCCGGCGAGGGTGGCGCGGGAGGCGCCGCGGGCGCGCAGCAGCCGGGTCTCGCCGGTGCGCTCGTCGGCGAGCAGCCGGGCCACGAGCAGCAGCGCGCAGGTCGCGAGCAGGGCGAGCTGGAGGGCGACGATCAGGAGGGTGGACCGGGAGACGAGCAGGGAGCGCTCGACCCGGTCGAGGACCTCGGGGAGGGCGGTGCTCGCGGTCGCCCGGCCGGCCGTGCCGCCCTTGCTGTCGTCCCCGGTGGGCAGTTCGAGCAGGGCGGCCGGCCCGGTGCGCGCTGAGGTGCGCAGGGCGTCGATCCGGTCGGCGGTGAGACGGGTGAAGTCGGCGGAGGCGAGCCACGCCGACCCTCCGTCGCTCACCCGGCCGCCGGTGACGACGGAGGGCGCCGTCAGCAGCGGCCCGTAGGTGGTGAAGGTGGAGGTCCGTACGCCCCGGCCGCCGAGTTCGTCCAGCAGCCAGTAGGGGGAGGCCGGCTCGGCCGGTCGGTACACGCCGGTGACGAGGATCCGTACGGGCGGCCCGTCGAGCCGGTCGGTGACGGTGAGGCGGGTGCCCGGTGTCAGGCGCAGCGACCGGGCGGCGGTCTCGGGCACCGCCACCTCGACGTCCGGCGCGCCCGCGCGCGGCAGGCGTCCCTCGCCGATCCGCACCTGCGTGGAATCGAGCGCCGCGAAGTGTGTGAGGTCGGGCTTGTCGCCGGGCCGGGGGGCCGCGGCCCGGGTGGACGGGGGCAGGGCGTACGGGCCGGAGCGCACCAGCGTCCGCACGGTCACCGGCAGTCCGTCGAACGTGCGGCGCGCGCCGTCGCGTACGGCGGTGTCGGCGGTCCGGCGACGATCGGCCGCCATCTCGGCCTTGACGACCAGCGCGGCATCGGCGGCGTTGCGGGGCTCGGCCAGCGAGTGGCGCAGGGCCGCGTCGCCGATCGCGGTCGAGTAGGCGGCCAGGGCCGCCAGCACGGACGTGGTCAGCAGGACGGTGACGAGCGCGGCGGCGATCAGCGGGCCGTGTGCCCGCGCCCTCGCCAGAACGAGTGCGGTACGCGCCGAACGCCCCCCGTACGTCGTCACTCGGCTTCCCCCACGCCTCTGCCGTCACGCTGTTCAGACTTTCCGATGATGTTGTCAGACCGGATGCGATGGGTCATTGATGGCGAAGCGGGCTTGATCGGATTGTGACTGGAAAGCTGCCCGTGCGTCCGAGGCCCGCTCTTCTGCCGCCTCCCCCAGGCGCGCGTCGCACGCCCTCGCCGGTCGGCCCGGGCGCGCCCGGGGTGGCGCCACTCCCCGTGGTGGTGCCGCCGACACCCCGTACCCACCGCCTGGGGCCAGTGACCGGGGCTCCGGCCCGGACCAGAGTGGTGCCATGCCCACACGACGCGAAACCCTCGCCGCCTCGGCCGCCCTCGCCGGCGCCGCCGTCCTGCCCGCCGCACCGCCCGCGGCGGCCGTCCCCCCTACGGCTCCCGGCCGTACGGAAGCCACCTCCGGCCGGCGTCCCGGCGGGACCATCGCCCTCACCCACGCCACTGTGCTCGGCGCGGGCGCCGACCGTACCGTCCTCGTGCGCGACGGCCGCATCACCCGCACGGGCCGTTCGGCCGAGGTCCCTGTTCCCCGCGGGGCGACGACGTACGACCTGACCGGCAAGTACGTCGTCATGGGTGGCCTCGTCGAGTCCCATGTCCACAACGACGGGCCCGAGGCCGTGATCCCGCCCCTCTTTCCGCTCAACGGCGTGACCGCGGTCCGCGAGATGTGGGGCGGGCCCCTGCACCACGAGTGGCGCGACAAGGTCCGCGCGGGCAAGCTCCTCGGCCCGCGCTGGGTGATCGCCAGCTCCGTCATGGACGGGCGGCCCTCGCTGTGGGCCAATGACACCGGCCAGCGTGTCGTCGAGGTCGCCGACGCCCCGTCCGCGCGCCGCGCGGTGCGCGAGGCGAAAGCGAGCGGCGCCGATTTCGTCAAGGTGTACTCGCGGCTCGCGCCGGAGGCGTACGAGGCGATCGCCGACGAGTCCCGCCGTCAGGGCCTGCGGCACGCGGGCCACTGCCCCGACACCCTTTCCGTCGCCCGCGCGAGCGACGCGGGCCAGCAGTCCATCGAGCATCTTCACGCCCTTCTCCTCGCCACCTCGTCCCGGGAGGCCGAGATCCGACGGGCCATGGCGAAGGTCCGGATCGACCCCGCCCTCGGCACCAGCTTCGAGCGCTACGCGAGCTGGTTCCGGCAAGTGCACGCGGTGGAGTGGGAGGCGATGCTCACCTACGACGTCGGCCGCGCCCGCGCTCTCTTCGACCGGCTCGCCGCCAACGGCACCCGCGTCGTTCCGACCCTCACCGTCCACCATTCCCTGGAGCGCACCGACCAGCTCCCCACCGGCTCACCGGAGTTCGCGTACCTGCCCGGCTGGATGACCGACTACTGGCCCGACATCTGGTCCTCGCTGACCGCGGGGCGCACCGCGCGGGACACCTCCCGCATCCACCGGATCTACGAGCACCGGCTGCGTCTCGTCGCGGAACTCCACCGGGCCGGTGTGGAGTTGCTCGCGGGCACCGACACCGGCACGGGCTACGCGGTGCCGGGCTTCGCGCTCCATCACGAGCTGGAACTGCTCGTCGAGGCCGGGCTGCCCACCCGCGACGTCCTCCACGCCGCGACCACCGCGCCCGCCCGGATGCTCGGCCTCCCGGCCGACCGCGCCGACCTGCTGGTTCTGGACGCGGATCCGCGCGCCGACATCCGTCATACGCAGCGGATCGACTCGGTCCTTGTCGACGGCCGGTATCTGGACCGCGCGGAGCGTCTGCGCCTGCTGGCCGACGTGGCACGTGCCGCCGCCGCGAGCGAGCCCCCGGTCACGGGCGTCGCGGCTCCCCACGTCTGCGTCCACTGACCGCCCCGCGCCGTCCTCACGGGGCGGCACCGGCCGGGCCTCACCCGCGCCTGTCCGGTGCCCCTCGCGGCGCGCGGTAGGGGCGGGACGGCACACGTGCCGCAATCCGGCGCACCTGCCGCGCGGGGCCCGGCGTCCGCGCCGGTCAGTTCTCGTCCGGGTCACCCGACAGCCCCTGCGCGCCCGGGAGCGCGGTACGCAGGTCCGGCGGAGCGGACGCGTCCGGTGCCGGGCACGCCGGCCTGACTGTCCGACGGGCGGGACAGCGTTGATGGCCTCAAGGCCGCCGCGCGAGCAGGCCGTCGACTTCGGCGGCGAAGAACAGGGCGGGCCGATGCCCATTCCGGCGAAGTGCCCCGCGAGTTCCAGGGACAGGACGCCGTGCAGCCGGGCCCAGAAGGCCAGGGCCCGGTGCAGGGCCGCGGGCTGGGCGGGGTGGCCGTCGGCCCAGTCCCGGTGCCCCGCCAGGTGCGCGTCGAACGGCGTCATGGGACCGTCCTCGGCGAGGGCCGCGCAGGCGTCGAGCAGGGTGGTCATGATCTGGGAAGAAATCCTGGTGGTGTCCTCGGGGGCGTGGTAGCCCACCTGCCGGTTATGACTTCTAACGAACACGGGAGCCTCTGGCTCTTTCGAGGTGTACCACGCGGCCGTCCCGCTCGCCCTCGCCGTCCCCGGCACCGTCGCCACGCCAGCCGGAGCCGCCCACCGTCACCCCGGCACGTTCCTCACCTGCCGCGTGGCGGGCGTGGATCCCGACGCGCGTTCGCCAACGGACCGAGACCCTGATCCACGCGCCGTTGCAAACCGTCTGGAAGCTGAAGACGGACGTGGCGCGCTGGCCGTCCTGGCAGGCTTCCGTCACAACAGCGCAACGCCTCGACCACGGCCCCCCTCCGCAAGAGCTCGGCGTTCCGGTGGACGACCCCGATTCCGCCCACCCCCGCGACTCCGGCAACCGAGATGGAGATCACCTCGACCGTCGGACAGCTCAGGCCCCACTCCTGCGTCCGCTGGACCGGCCCCGCGACCGGCGAAGGACTGCGCATCGACGGCGTCCACGTATGGAACTTCACGAAGGTCGAGGGCGGCGTCCTCGTGAGCACCGAGGAAACCCACACCGGCGCCCGGGTCGAAGCGGATGTGCCCACCGCGACGGAGACCCTCTGCCAGGGCCTCGAAGCGTGGCTGCACGATCTGAGGACCGCCGCCGAGGCCCGCACGGCGCCGGTCGTCAGTCCGCGTCCCGACGGAAGAACGTCTTCGACGCGATCAGCCACACCCCGCTCTCCCGGACCAGTGAGAAGTGGTTGGTGAAGTCCGCTCCCTGGTACCCGCGTTCGTCGAGCACCGCCACCGCCACCTCGCCGCTCACCTCGATCGCGCGGATGGTGAACGTGTACGTGCGGGTCCACGCGCGTTCGCCGGACTCGGCGGCCACCACCTGGCAGAACGCCCCGATCGGGGCGGAGACGAGTTGTGCGCCGAGGTGGCCCCACATGTGGGCGTCGGGGCGGAAGACCGCCCGTACGGCTTCCGGGTCCCCGGCGCGCACCGCCGAGACATAGGCCTCCACGACGGTCCGGACGGCCTCGTGCCCGTCGCCGGGGTCGCTCATGCTGTCTTCCTCTCCGGTGACGGATGTGTCGGCCATGCCGTATCCGCACCCCCTTCGTCTCGATGAACGCATTCGGCGCGTGGGAGCCCGTCTCGCGGTCCCGCCCACCGCGGTCCGCCCGGCCCGTGCGGGGTCCGCCGACGGCCGCCCCGCGTGTCCGGGGCCGGGCGCGCGGCGGTCCGCCGCGTCACGACGTCGTCCTCCCCGCGCGGCCGGGGAGGACGGGCCCACGACGACGCGGGTCAGTCGGCGATGTTCCGCATCAGCCGGTCGACGTAGGCGCGGTACTCCGGGACGAGCGCGCCGTCGGGGAACATCAGGGAGGTGACGTTGGCCCCGATGGTCATCCCGATGACCTCCCCCGCGAGGTCGGTCACGGCAGCGGCGTCGGGGGACTCGTCCTTGCCGCGCGCCGCGGCGATCCGCGCGGCGAGCAGCCGGCGCCACTCGCGCAGGTGATCGCGGTACAGCGAGGCGAGTTCCTCGTTCGCCACCGAGTGCTCCCACAGGGCCAGCAGCACGCGGGCCCCGTCTATGCGGTACTGGTCCAGCGGCAGCGTCGCCTCGATGTCGTGGCGCAGTGCCGCCTTCGGGTCGAGTGACGGATCGCTCTCCCCGATCCGCTCGTTCATCTCGGCGAGCACACTCTGGAACGTGGCGGCGACGATGCTGTCCTTGCTGGGGAAATAGCGCTTGAGCGCGCCGTTGGCGAAACCCGCCTCAGCGACGATGCTCCTCATGGTCGCGGCCTCGAAACCGCCCTGGATGATGAGCTTCTTCGCGACCGCGACGATTTCCCGCCGCCGCTGATCGTGGTCGATAATCTTCGGCATAGTCGTACCTACGGTACTGGCGATCCGCTCGTCGCACGTAGCCCGAGCCTGCTTCGCCTGCGCTCGGCCTGCCGGGCCGGGTCGGCCACCGGGGAGGCCAGCAGCAGCCGCCGGGTGTAGGGGTGCTCGGGATCGCGGGTGATCTTCTCGTTCGGGCCGGACTCGACGCACTCCCCCCGGTACATCACCGAGACCCGGTGGCAGATGCGCCGCACCACCCCCAGGTCGTGGGAGACGAAGAGGTAGGAGACGCCGGTCTCCCGCTGGATGTCGATGAACAGGTCGATCACCGCCGCCTGCGTCGTCAGGTCGAGTGCGCTGACCGGTTCGTCGCAGACGATGAGGCGCGGGCGGCGCACCAGCGCGCGGGCGATGGCGATGCGCTGGCGCTGGCCGCCGGAGAACTCGCCGGGATAGCGCGTGACCGTGTCCGCGGGCAGGCGCACGTGGTCGAGCATGTCGGTCACCGCCCTGCGTGCGTCGGCCCGGCCGGTGCCCGAGGCGGTGAGGGGTTCGGCGAGGATCTGCCCGACGGTCAGGGTGGGATCCAGCGAGCCGTAGGGGTCCTGGAAGACCACCTGGAGGTCGGCGGCCAGGTGGCGCCGGGCGGCTCCTGCCAGGTGGGTGATGTCGCGGCCGTCGAACCTGATGGTGCCGGAGGTGACCCGGGCCAGCCCCAGGACGGCCTTGCCGAGCGTCGACTTGCCGGAGCCGCTCTCGCCGACCAGGCCGACGCACTCGCCCTGCCCGATGCTCATCGAGACGCCCTTGAGCGCGCGGAACGTGGTGCGTCCGCGGCGGTAGTCGACCACGAGGTCGTCCACCTCCAGCAGCGCGGCGTCGTTCGTGTCCGTCGTCATGAGTGCACCGTCCGTCCGGCCGTGTTCCAGGCCGCGTCCAGGTCGGCGCGGCTTTCGGTGTCGTCCTGCGAGGCCCTGATGAGTTCCGCGGTGTACGGGTCGCCGGGGGCTCCGAAGATCTGCTCGACCCGGCCGGTCTCGATGATCCTGCCGTCCTTCATGACCACGACCCGGTCGCAGATGTCGGCGACCACGCCGAAGTTGTGTGTGACGATCACGAGGGCCATCCCGTACTCCGCCTGGAGCTCGCGCAGCAGTTCGAGTACTTCGGCCTGCACCGTGACGTCCAGGGCGGTGGTCGGCTCGTCGGCGACCAGCAGGCTCGGGTTGCCGGCGACCGCGCCGGCGATGAGGACGCGCTGCGCCATTCCGCCGGAGATCTGGTGCGGGTAGGAGGCCAGGACCCGGTCGGGGTCGGTGATGCCGACGCGTTCGAGGATCGCGCGTGCCCGTTCCCGCGCCTCGGCCCTGGACAGTTTGTGCACCGCGCGCAGGGGTTCGGTGAGCTGGCGGCCGATGGTGCAGCAGGGGTCGAGGTTGCTCATCGGCTCCTGGGGCACGTAGCCGATCCCGGTGCCGAGCAGTGCGTGGCGCCTGCCGGCCTCGCGGCCGCCGATCCAGATGCCGTCCGCGGTGGCGGTGCCGTCCGCCGGGAGCAGGTCCAGCACGGAGAACACGGTCTGCGACTTGCCCGATCCCGATTCGCCGACGATGCCGAGCACTTCGCCGGGTGCCACGTCCAGGCTGATCCCGTGCACCACCTGCTTGACGCCGCGCGGTGTGCGGTAGGCGACGCGGAGGTTCTCGATCCGCAGCGCGCTGTCCTGTGCGGGATGCAGCAGTTCGCCGGTGGCGCTGTCCTGCTGTCCACGCGGTGCGGCCGCGGGTGCGGGTGCGGGCCGGGGGGCCGGATCGGTCCGTGTGTTCACCAGGTCGGCGAGGGTCGAGCCCATGAAGGCGAGGGCGGCGATGGTGATGCCCAGTGCGGCCGACGGCCACAACAGGATCAACGGGTGGGTCAGCATGGTGCGGAACCCGTCGTTCATCATCTGGCCCCAGTCGGGGCTCGACGCGGTGCCGATACCGAGGAACTGGAGGCCGGTCTGCATGCCCATGGCGACGCCGGCGGTCAGCGCGGACTGGATGATGACCGGTGCGTGGACGGCCCGCAGCATGTGCGCGCGCAGGATCTGGGTGTGGGTGAGCCCGGCCACCCGGGCCGCGTCGATGTAGGGCTCCTTGCGCACGGCGAGCGCCCTGGAGCGGGAGATGCGGTAGTAGGCGGGGGCCATGAACACGCCGACCGTCACCATCAGCAGCGTGAAGTCGGCGCCGGTGCCCGCGGCCACGATCAGCAGGACGATCATGCCGGGCACGGACTGCACGGCGTCGCTGATCCACGAGCAGATCCGGTCCGCCGGACCTCCGAAGTAACCGGCGGCCACACCCGCGGGGACGCCGAGCAGGCACCCGGCGAGGCAGGCGACGGCGGCGCCGAACAGGGTCGTGCGCGCTCCGTACAGCAGGCGGCTGAAGATGTCGCGGCCGGCGGAGTCGCCGCCCATCAGGTGCCCGTGGCCGGGCGGTTCCTGGGTGAGGTCGAAGTCGACGAAGTTGGGGTCGTGCGGTGCGAGCAGCGGGGCGAACAGGCCCACGAGGACGACGAGGAGGAACACCGCGAGCGCGGCGACGCCGACGGGGCGGCGCAGGTAGCGCGCCCGGAGCTGTTGTCCGGCCGGGGCGGGTCCGGGTGTGGCGGGGAACGCGGCTTCGGTCATTTCTCGCGCACCTTCGGGTTGACCCACCCGAGCACGAGGTCGAGCAGGAAGTTGATGACGACGACGAAGACGACCGTCACGGCGGTCAGTCCGAGCAGGATCGGGATGTCACCGATCTGGGAGGCCGACTGGGTGAGGCTGCCGATGCCCGGGAGGTTGAAGACGATCTCGACGACGATGGCACCGCCGAGCAGCCCCACGAACATCACGGCGAGGACGGTGAGCGCGGCCGGCGAGGCGTTGCGCAGCACGTGCAGTGTCACGCGGCGGGCGGACAGTCCGCGGGCCCTGAGGGTGCGGACGAAGTCCTGGTTGCCGACCTCCAGGAAGCCGTTGCGCAGTTGTTCGGCGATCATCACGATCGCGCCGAGGGCCAGGGCGATCGACGGCAGGGTGATGGAGCGCAGCCATTCGGTGCCGGAGTGGCCGAGGGGGACGTAGCCGACCGCGGGGAACCAGCGGAGCTTGACGGCAAACGCCATGACGAGCATGAGGCTCACCCAGAAGCCCGGGAGGGCGAACAGGACGACCGAGGCCGTCTTGAGCACCCGGGCGAGGACGCCGTGCGGTCGCAGACCGGTGGCGACGCCGACGGCGGTTCCGGCGACGGCGGCCAGGACGGTGGCGGCGACCACGACCGACAGGGTGACCGGGACGCGGATGGAGATCTGGTCGGAGACGGGCTGGAAGTTGCGCCACGAGGTGCCGAAGTCGCCGCGCAGGGCGTGGGAGAGCCAGTCCCAGAACTGGACGAGCAGTGGCCGGTCCAGGCCGAGTTGGTGGCGCAGCGCGGCCCGCTGGACCGGGGTGGCGCTGTCGCCGAGGAGGGCGGCGGTGGGGTCGCCGATGGCCAGGTGGGCCAGGAAGAAGGAGGCGGACGTGACGACCACCAGGAGGACGGCTCCTGAGAGCAGGCGCCGCAGAGTGAATGTGATCATGTGGGACCCCTTTGGGTGCGCGGCCGGCCGCTCCGGGGCGGGCCGTCGCGGGAACGGGAACTGGTGCTGTGGCCGGAAGGGTGAGCCGGTGGACCTTCCCGGTCGCAGCGCTAGCCGCGCTGGATGAACCGCAGGGTCGGGAACATCATGCCGGTGATCGGGGTCACGGTGATGCCCTTCATGCTGAAGTAGGTGTTGTCCGCCTGGTACCAGACGTCCTGCCAGGCCTGGTCGGTGATCTTCGCGTTGAGGGTGCGGATCAGGGCGATCTGCTCGTCCCCGGTGGCCGCCTGGACGCTGTCCAGAAGTGTCCGGATCTCGGGGAAGGCCTCGGTGGACGGATTCGGGTTGAACCACTGCCGGGAGGCGATCCGGCCGTCCACCGACGCCGCCGAGTTGGAGTCGAGCGCGACGACCGCCACGAACATGGGGAAGGTGGAGGCGTTCTGCTGGTAGTCGGCCGGGGACATGTTCTTCCAGGTCACCTTGATGCCGAGTTGGCCGAGGATCTGCTGGACGGCGGGCTGCCAGGCCTGGAAGATCGAGGACATCGGCATCGTCACGCGGAATCCGTCGGGGTAGCCCGCCTCGGCCAGCAGTCGCTTGGCCTTGTCCATGTCGGACGGGTAGCGGTCGTTGAGGGAGGCGTCGTAGGCCGGGTCGCCGGCCGGGAACACCTGATTGGTCGCCACCCCGGAGCGCTGGCCCACCGACTTGAGGACGGCCGCGCCGTCGAAGGCGTGATTGATGGCCTGTCGCACGCGCAGGTCGCCGAGCGGCTTGAGCTGCTTGCCGGTGCGGTCGGTGAACTGGATGCCCACCCAGGTGGCTACCTTCGCGGCGATGTTCCAGCCGTTGCGCTCGGCGTACGGGATGTCCGCCGCGTTGGCGTAGTTGACGTCCAGCTGGCCGGAGAGCATGGCGTTGAAGCTCGCGGTCGGATCGGCGATGGGGAACACCTTCACCGTGCGGAACGGGTAGGTCGCCCGGTCCCAGTGGCGGGGCCTCTCGTCGAAGACGTACTGCGATCCCGGTGTCGACCTGCCCGCCACGAAGGTGTACGGGCCCGAGCCGACCGGTCCGCCGGCGAGGGCGTCGGCCTTGATCGCGGCGGGTGAGGCCATCCAGCTGCGGCCCAGTCCCATGTAGTAGAGGAGCGAGTCGTCCTTCTTCCTCAGGTGGAGGACGACGGTGTCCCGGTCCAGTTCGGTGAAGCTCGCGACGTTCGCGTACGTCTGCCCGGACCGGACGCCCGCCTTGAGGTGTTCGAGGTTCCGCACCGCGGCCGTCGCGTCGAAGGGCTGCCCGTCGCTGAACGCGACCCCCGTGCGCAGGTGCATGGTGAGGGTCAGGTAGTCCGGGGAGTAGGACCACGACGTGGCGAGTGCGGGAACGGGGCGGGAGTTCTCGTCCAGCGCGACCAGCGGGTCGTAGACGGCGGAGAGATAGGGGCCGTCGAAGCCGATGTCGGCGTTGGCCGGGTCCCAGGACGTGACGTCGAGGAGCGTCCCGATCCTGAGTTGGTCGGTGGTGGTGCTGCCGGACGTGGCGGCGGCGTTCGTACAGGCGGCCAGCGCGAGCGCGATGACCGCGACAAGTGTGGCTCTCCAGATCCTCTGCATGGAATCTTCTCTCGGGTAAGAGGGGCGCTGATGCCAGATCGAGCCGGGAGAGGATCGCCGGTTCTCGTCGCCGTCGCAGCGCTCGGCCCATCGATCGACGAGGGCGGGTGCGTGGGAAAGTGTTCCCCCGCACGCCATCTCACGTGTCGTGGCCGTTAGTCTACGGACGTCGGCTAAAAAGACAATGGCCCCGTCGCCGCCGATTGGCGAGCGAAGGGGCCATGTCCGGGCCGGGTGGTCCGGCCGCGGGTCGAACGACTGGTCAGACCGCCTCGGCGACGACGACGCGCGGGCTTCCGGGCAGGGCGAGCACCTCGCGCGGGCGCCAGTGCGCCGCCTCCAGCCACTCCTCGACCTCGGACGCCGGGTACACGACCGTGCCGTCGATGACGAAGTACTCCCCCGCGTGCAGGGCGTCGACGGCGCGCTGGCGTTCGTCGTCGTCCAGCAGGAAGTCCAGCAGGAGCAGGGTCGCCCCGGGCGCGGCGGCGGCGCGCGCGGCCGCGAGGATCGCGCGGTTCTGCTCCGCGGTGAAGCGGTGGATGACGTGGTTCACCATGACGAGGTCGTGGTCGCCGCCCGGGCGGGCCGTATCGGTCGGCGCCGCCTCGATCCGCGCCCGGTCCGCGACGCCCGCCGCGTCCAGCGCCTCGGCCATGGCGTCGGTGGAGGCGGGGTCGAAGACGAAGCGGGCAGACAACCCGGGGTTGGCCTTCAGCGCGGCGATGGCGAAGTCGGGTGACAGGCCGCCGAGATCGAGCAGGTCGCGGTAGGGCCCGAAGTCGAAGGAGCGGGCGAGCATGGCGGCGTGCAGGGCGTTGTAGCGCATGACCCCGGCCATGAACGTCTGCCACCGGGCGTCGTCCATCCGGAGGTCGCCGGGGCTGGTGGTGTCGACCGTGGTGTCGAACTGCAGCCAGTGGCCGTAGCTGATCTCGTTCAGGAAGCCGAGGAAGGGGTGCAGGTCGAGGTCGCCGTCGCCGGTCAGGTACGCGGTGGCGTCCGGCGCGAGCCGGTAGCGCCCGTCGCGGCGCTCCAGCAGCCCCAGTCCGTTCATGGCGTCGGCGAGGATCCGCGCCATCCGCTCGCTCACGCCGGTGGCCGAGGCGAGTTCGGCGACGTCGCGCTCGCCCTCGGCGAGGGCGCGGAAGATTCCGGTGCGCGCGGCGGCGAAGAGCTGCTTGGCCCCCATGTAGCCGGTCGCGATCTCGATGATGCGGTCGGGCGTGGCCTGTGCGCTCGGTGCGGTCATGGCGTTCTCCTGACGGTGTTGTCCTGCGGATGTCGGTCGGGGGTCCGTGCGGTGGCCGGTGCCGGCCGGTGTCATCAGGTGCCGTCCGCGGCGACGTGGCGGTCGAGCCACAGGCTCTCGGTGGCCCGGCGCAGCTCCGCCGCACCGACCCGGTCGAGCAGCGCCAGCGCACCGGCGTTGTCCTCCAGTTGGGTCCGCCGGGAGACGCCGACCAGGACGTTGGCCGTGGCCGGGTTGGCCAGGCAGAACGCGATGCCCAACTGGGCCGGGGAGGCGCCGAACGCGTCGGCGAGGCGGCGCACCTCGCCGTACGCGGCGGCGACGCGCTCGCGGATGCCGCCGACGTCGGCACCGATCTTGCGGTCCGGGAGGAGTTTGCCCGCCAGCATGCCGCCCTCCAGGACGTCGGACGCCTGCAGTGCGAGTTCCCCGGACCGGAACAGTGGGGCGTAGTGGCTCCCCTCGGCCATCGACCGGCGGACCAGGCCGTACTTGAGCTGCGCGAACACGGGTGGCACCAGCCCCCGTTCGCGCGCGACGTCGATCGCCCGGCGCAGGTCGCCGTAGCGCCAGTTGTTGACGCCCCAGGTGTCGAAGCGGCCGGCCTCGATCTGCTCGGCGACGTCGGTGACCACGCGCTCGACGTCGAGTTCGCCGAAGTAGTCGCCGACGACGACCGTGTCGGCCCGCTCGACGCCGACACGCTCCAAAGACGTCTCCATCTGCCGGGTGAAACCGGTGTCGGGGTAGTCCCAGAGCCAGAGCTTCCCGCAGAAGTGCCAGTCGGCCCGGGCGAGCCCGGCCTCGCGCACGGCACGTCCGAAGATCAGGTCGGTGCGGGCGTTCTCCGCGTGCGGGCCCATGTTGTAGTGCGCGACGTCGAAGAACGCGCAGCCGAGTTCCGCGGCCCGTGCGCACAGCGCCACGGCCTCGTCGAAGTCCATGCGGTCCCAGGTGTTCCACGACCCCAGGGCCAGCACCGGCACTTCGGGACCGCCGGGTCCCAACGGGCGGCGGGGAACGGTCTTCGCAGCACTCAAAGTTCCTCCCGGAAGCCTCGGGTTTTTCGTCTACAACCGTATACTATACGGCCGACGCCGTGACGTGGGTCACGCTGTGAGGAGAGTGGACGATGAAGAGAACACGCACCGTGCTCGTCACCGGTGGAGCGGGCGGGATCGGCCGGGCCGTCGCCGCGGCCTTCGCGGCGACGGGCGACACCGTGGTCGTCGCCGACCTGGACGCGGAGCGCGTCACCGGGGCCGCGGCGGAACTCGGCGTCCACGGCCGGGTTCTCGACATCACCGATCCGGTGTCGGTCACGCGTGAACTCGACTCGATCCAGGACGATCTGGGCCCGGTGGAGGTGCTGGTGAACAACGCCGGACTGCTCACCGTGCACGGCACGCTCCTGGAGCTGCCCGGCAGCGACCTCGACACGATCCTGCGGACCAATGTGCTGGGTACGTTTCTGATGACCCAGCAGGTCGCCCGGCGGATGATCGACGCGGGCATCGCCGGGGCGATCGTCAACATGTCCTCGATCGGCGGCCGGCAGCCCACCCCCGGCATGGGGGGCTACGAGAGCAGCAAGGCGGCCGTGGACGCGCTCACCCGGTGGGCGGCGATCGAATTGGCCGCACACGGCATCCGCGTCAACGCGGTGGCGCCCGGCCCGGTCCTCACCGAGATGCTGGCCGCGGGAATGCCCGAGGGCTCGCCGCAGCGCCGGGCGTGGGAGGACCGCATCCCGTTGCGCAGGCTCGCGGCGGTCGACGACGTCGCCGCGTCCGCCGTCTTCCTCGCCGGCGACTGCGCCGCGCACATCACCGGCACCAGCCTGCCGGTGGACGGGGGGCAACTCCTCACCTGACCCGGGCGGACGTCCGGGACCGCACGGGGTGCGGGCGGAGCCGGTGCCCCCGGCCCCGCCCGGCGCATGGGCGCGTCCGCCACCGCGCCCATGCGCCCGGTCATCCCGGGCCCGGCGCCCTCCACCGGTTCGGACGGCTTCCGCCGTTCCGGAACGGCGTCACCGCGCCCGGGAAGAACCGGCGCCGGTTCAGGGGGCCTCGGCGATACCGGCCGTCTCCACCGCCCGGGCGGCCACGGAGACCACGGACGGCGTCCCCCGATCATGGACGATCCGCCCGTCCACCACCGTCAGGTCCACCTCCACATCGGGCAGTTCGGCCGGGGCCACGGACAGCGGGTCGGCCGCGAGCACACACAGATCGGCGGCCATGCCGGGGGCGAGTGTCCCCTTCCACGACGAGGCGTGGTCCTGGCGGGCCGGCTCCACCGTGTAGCAGCGCAGCAGCCGCTCCATCCGCTCGCGCGGGTCGGCCGCGGGCCCCATCCACTCGTCGGCGGCGGCGATCTGGCGCCGCCAGTCCGGCGAGAGCACGGGCGCGTCGGAGGTCAGGCACAGCGGCACCCCCGCGTCCAGCGCCGCGCGCAACGGCCACGCGGCCGCCGCCGTGCCCCGCCCGAGCGCGGCATCGACCAGGGAATGGGTGCGCACCGCGATCTCGGGCTGCGTGTCCAGGCCCACGCCGAGCGCGGCCATCCGGCGCAACTGCGGCCCGGTCACCAGGTCGCCGTGGATGACGTAGTGCCCGAGGTCGACGTCGTGCTCCTGCCGGGCCCGCTCGACCGCGTCGAGCATGACGTCGATGGAGCGGTCCCCGGTGGCGTGGACACCCACCTGCCGGCCCAGGCGGTGGGCGGCGAGGATCATCCGCGCCAGGTTCTCCTCGCGCTCGGCGTCGTCGGCGCCCGCCACCAGGAGCGCGGGCCGGACGCCGTCCGCGTAGCAGTGGTGCGTATACGCCGATTTCATCGGGGGAATGCCGTCGGCGAAGATCTTCACTCCGGCGAACCGGAGCCATCGCGGATCGCTCGTCGTGCCGTCGTCGGCAACGAGCCCGTCGAGGAAGTGCTCCAGGTCGCTGGGGCCGTCGAGTTCGCCGTAGAGCCCGAGGACCGTGACCCTGGCCCGCAGCAGCCCCTCGGCGGCGAGCGCGCGGTACTGCCGCACGACCGAGGTGCCGAACGCGCCGGTCGGGCCGCGGTCCTCGCCGGGACCGAGACCCGGTTCGGTGTAGCTGGTGATGCCGAGCGAGGCGAGGAGGTCACCGGCGCGCAGGATCGCCCGGCGGCGCCGCGCGTCGTCGAGCAGGGGGCGCTGCGGTCCCGGACCGAGGTCCGCGTTCCCGCCGAAGAGCGTGTCCGGCCAGAGGGCGCCGAGCCATGTGGCGTGCAGATGGGCGTCGTTGACGCCGGGCAGGACGGCCCGCCCGGCGAGGTCGACGACCTCGGTCGAGGGTCCGGCGAGTTCCGTCACCGCACGGTCGTCGCCGACACGTGCGACACGTCCGTCGCGCAGGGCGATCGCGCTCGCCCCCTCGTCGCCCGCACCGAGGGAATGGACCACCCCGCCCCGCAGGATCAGGTCTGCCGATGCTGTGCGGGCGTCGCCGTCGACTGTGCGCACGGGTGCTCCTCATTGCTCTCGGGGGTCTCGACATTTGAGTCGACAACCGTAGACTAACGCATCGTCGAGCCGCCCCGTGCTCGATCCGAAGGAGCATCGATGGACCTTCCCTCCTCCACCCGTGCCGCCGTCCTGACCGCGCACGGCACCTCCCTGGAACTCACCGACCTGCCGCTTCCCACGAAACCGGAGCCGGGCGCGGCCCTCGTGCGGATCGTCTGCACGACGCTGTGCGGCACCGACATCGAGATCTGGTCCGGGAAGATGACCTTCCCCGGCATGCTGCCGATGGTGCTCGGCCACGAGATGGTCGGCGAGATCGTCGCCGTCGGCGAGGACACCCGCGACGCGCTGGGCCGCGCACTCGCCGTCGGCGACCGCATCGGGTGGTCCGAGTCGACCTGCGGCGCCTGCCACGGCTGCGCCGTGCTGCGCGAGCCGGTCGCCTGCTCCGCCCGCGGTTACGGGTTCCTGCAGCGCGCCGACGTCCCTCCGCACGCCACCGCGGGTCTGTGCGAGTACGCCTATGTGGTCCCCGGGGCAGCCAAGCTCCTGCTGCCCGCCGGGATACCCGACACCTGGGCGGCGATGGCGGGGTGCGCCGCGAAGACCGTGCTCCGGGCGTTCGCCCGGGCCGGCGGGGTGCGTCCCGCGTCCAGCGTCGTCGTCCAGGGCTCGGGAGCGCTCGGCCTGTTCGCCACCGCGGTCGCGCGGATCGGCGGCGCGGGCCGGGTGGTCACCGTCGGCGCTCCCGCCCCGCGTCTGGCCCTGGCCCGCGAATTCGGCGCCGACGAGACGGTGGACATCGCGCAGGGGTCCGCGGCCGTGGTGGAGCGGGTGCGGGAACTCACCGGCGGCCGAGGGGCCGACCTGGTGCTCGACTTCGCCGGTGCGCCCTCGGTCGGCCGGGAGGCCGTGGAGATGGCCGCGCAGCGCGGACGCGTCGTCGTCGTCGGCAGCACCGGCCCGGTCTCCGAGGCGCTCCCGCTCGGCACGGTGATGGGCAAGGAGCTCACCGTCGTCGGTTCGCTCAACGGCGACATCGGCGACTACCACGAGGCGATCGGGTTCTTCACCGCCTTCCGCGACCGCATGCCGTGGGACCGGCTGTTCGGCACGCCCGTCGGCCTGTCGGAGGCGTCCGCGCGGATCGAGGCGATGGGCCGGCACGAAGAGATCAAGGCCGTCGTCGACCCCCGGATCACCTGACCCGCCCGAAGCCGCACCAACACCACCGACCCGCCCGGGCGGTCCGACGACGCCCGCGCCCCGAAGAGAGGAACCGCACGTGTCCCCCGCACTTCTCCCCCGACGCCGCATCGGCGGCAGCGGACTCGAGGCATCGCTGCTGTCCCTCGGCTCATGGCACACGTTCGACCGGATGGACTTCGCCGACGCCGTCGCCATGGTCCGCCACGCGCTCGACCGGGGCGTGAACCTGTTCGACGTCGGTGTCTACGGCATGCCCGGCACGCCTCCCGTCTTCACCGACGTGCTGTGGGGCGCGATCATGCGGGCGACCGGGGTTCCGCGCTCCGAGTACCTGGCCTCCGTGAAGCTGTGGATCGAGGGCTTCGGCGAGCGGGGCTTCGGTCCTCAGCTCGAAAACGCCTTCCTGCGCACCGGGCTCGACCACGCCGACCTGGTGATCCTCGGCGACCTGCGCCGCGACGACGTCCGCCTGGAGGACCTGGTCGCCGACCTCGCCGCCCTGACGGACGCCGGGCTGATCCGGGCCTGGGGGGTGAACAACTGGTCGGCGGCGAACATCCACGCCCTGCGCCGCGTCGCCGCCGAGCAGGGGGTGCCCGGACCGCAGATCGCCCAGCTGAAGTACAGCATGGCGCGCCGTTCCATCCCCGACGGCGAGCCGTTCGCCGAGCTGTTCGCCGACGGGTTCTCCATGCAGGCGTCCGACGTGCTGGAGGGCGGCATCCTCGCCGGACGGACCTCCCCCGGCCGCGAGATCGGCCGCGACCCCGGCGGTATCCGGGAGGCCATCGTGGCGACCGTCCCCGCCGTCACGCGGCTGGCCGCCGAGCTCGGCACCACGTGCGCCCAGCTCGCCGTCGCCTTCACCCTCACCCATCCCGCCAACGTCACCACCCTCGTCGGCGCCAGCCGGCTGGAGCAGGTCCGGCAGAACATCGGCGCCCTGGACCTGCTGCGGCGGGTGGGGGCCGAGGAGCTGCGCGCCCTCGTCGAGCCGTTCTGGTGCGACCGCGACGCCGTCGACCCGGAAGGCCCCTGACCGTGACAGCGACCGCATCCGGCGAACCGGGCGGGGGACGGCCGGTGCGCCCGCGCCCCGTCCCCTACGACCCGGAGCTCGAACCGGGCCTCGCGAACTGCCGGGAGCTGATCGAACGCGTCCCGCTGCGGGCCGGCACCGTCCTCGCCAATCGCGCGCACTTCGCCGCACTGGTGCCTTCCGTCGAGGAGGCGATCGGCGACCGGCCGGTCGGGTTCGAGCACGTCACGGCGCCGGGTCCGGCGGGGGCGCCGGACGTGGAGCTGACCGTGCTGCGCCCGCACGGCAACCCACGCGACGCGCCGGGCATCTACGCGATCCACGGCGGCGGCATGGTGCTCGGCAACCGGTGCTTCGGCGTCGCCGGGCTGATCGAGGACGTCCTGCGGTTCGGCGCCGTCGCCGCTACCGTCGAGTACCGTCTCGCTCCGGAACACCCCGCGCCCGCCGCCGCCGAGGACTGCTACGCGGGGCTGCTCTGGTTCGCCGGGCACGCCGCCGAGCTGGGCGTCGACCCCGCCCGCATCCTCGTCGGCGGCGCGAGCGCGGGCGGGGGCCTGAGCGCGGCGACCGCGCTGATGGCCCGCGACCGCGGCGGCCCCGCCCTCGCGGGCCAACTGCTGGACTGCCCGATGCTCGACGACCGCAACGACACCGTCTCCAGCCGGCAGTACGACGGCATCGGCATCTGGGACCGTGCCAACAACGACACCGCCTGGGACGCACTGCTCGGCGCGGACCGGGGCACCGACGCGGTCTCGCCGTACGCGGCGCCCTCCCGGGCGAAGGACCTTTCCGGGCTGCCGCCCGCCTTCGTCTCGGTCGGGGCCGCCGAGGTGTTCCGCGACGAGGCGGTGGACTACGCCTCGCGCATCTGGGCGACCGGCGGCCGGGCCGAGCTGCACGTGTGGTCCGGCGGATACCACGGCTTCACCGGCTTCTCCGCCGACGCCGAGGTGTCCCGGGCTGCCGGGGCGGCCCGCCGCTCGTGGATGCGGCGCGTCCTCGGCCGCACCGGCCGGTCCCGATGACGACGGCCCCTCCCGGCGGCGCGCGCCCGATGAGCGCGCGCCGCGCCGCGTTCGTCCTGGGCTCGCTGGAGGTGTTCGGGCCGCTGTCCATGGACCTGTCCATGCCGCTGCTGCCCCGGCTCGCCAGGGATCTGCACACCAGTGACAGCCTCGCCCAGGCGTCGATGTCGGTGTGCATGCTCGGGCTCGCGTTCGGCCAGCTCGCGGCGGGTCCGCTCAGCGACCGCCTGGGGCGGCGCCGGCCGCTGCTGGGCGGCATCGCGCTGTTCGCGGTGTTCTCGCTGATGTGCGCGCTCGCGCCGACGATCGAGGTTCTGCTCGTGACGCGTTTCCTGCAGGGGGTCACGGGTTCGGCGGGGGTCGTCATCGCGCTCGCCGCCGCCCGGGACATCGCCTCGGGCACCGAACTGGTGCGGCTGCTGAGCCTGCTCGGGCTGGTCGGCGCGCTGGCGCCGATCCTGGCTCCGGTCGCCGGTGGGCAGCTCAGCTCGGTCCTGGACTGGCGCGGGCTGTTCGTGGTGCTCGCCGTCGTCGGCCTCGCCCTGCTGGTCGTCGCGTCCACCCTGCTGCCGGAGACCCATCCCCCGGAACTGCGGCACCGAGGCGGCGGATTCGCCGGCACCGGGCGGCGGTTCGGCACGGTGCTGCGCGACCGTCTCTTCGTCTGCTACCTGCTGGTGGGAGCGTGCACCGGCACCGCCTTCTTCACGTATCTGGCGTCCATCAGCTTCGTCCTGCAGGACGGCTTCCACCTCACCCCGCGCGCCTTCGGGGTGGTCTTCGCGGCCAACGCGGTCGTCGCCGTGCTCGGGTCCCTGTTCAACCGGGCCGTCGTACGCCGGGCCGGGCCGGTGCGCATGTACGTGGCGGGCACCGCGGCGACGGCCGCGGCGGCCCTGGGGCTGCTCGCCGCGGTCCTCGCCGGGGCCGGTCCGGCCACCGTGCTCGTGCTGCTCGCGCTGGTGCTGTTCTGCTACGGCGTCATCGGTCCGAACAGCTCGGCGCTCGCGCTCGCCGGGCACGGCGGCCACGCCGGAACGGCCGCCGCGCTGCTCGGCATGTCGGGCTTCGCCGTCGGTCCCGTGGTGGCGCCCCTCGTCTCGCTCGCCGGCACCACCGAGGTGACCATGGCGCTCACCATGGCCGCCGCGACCGTCCTGGCGTGCGTGCTCGTCCGGACCGCCGTGCTTCCCCTGCTTCGCCGGCCCGGGAACCCCTCGACGACGAGCGGGCTCGACGACGGGAACACCGTGGGACGGCGCGGCGTCCCACGGTGAGGGGCCGGCGGACCGCCGGCGCGGACGGGGATGCCGGGGACGGTGCGCGCCGCCCCCGGCATCCGGGTGTCAGCCGTCCTGCCCGGCCGGGTCGACGATGCCGAGGCCGTCGGCGCCGACCCGGACGGCGGACTCGTCCAGCAGTGCCTCGGTGACGGGCCGGGGGCAGCCGTCGAGGTCGAGGACCGGGGACGCCTCCTTGTACCAGGACTCGATCACCGCGTTGCCCCAGAAGTCGCGGCGGCGGTCGTCGCGCACGTTCCACCGGTAGGTCTCGTGGTCGGGGTCGCCGGTGTAGTAGTCGGAGGTGTAGATCTCCACCCGGTGGCCGTCGGGGTCGCGCAGGTAGAGGTAGAAGGCGTTGGA
Organism: Streptomyces sp. NPDC014734; assembly: GCF_043083325.1. NCBI lineage: Bacteria > Bacillati > Actinomycetota > Actinomycetes > Kitasatosporales > Streptomycetaceae > Streptomyces > Streptomyces sp. NPDC014734. Next base: position 111,444 of record NZ_JBIBYN010000011.1, read on the forward strand.
GACACCGTGCCGGCCGGGGCCCCGTTCTATGTGGTGCTCCTTGCGCACGGAGCCGAAGATGTCGGCGGTGCGCAGCACGTGGTGGGACTCGTGGGTGGCCACGCCCACATGGTGCAGCCGGGGCCCCGCGCCACCGGTGAAGGCGACGTCGTGGACGGTCTGTTTGCGGTACATCCAGGCCGCGTAGAGCTCGTGCTCGTCACCCTCGATGGTCTCCGAACAGCCGAAACCGAGCGCCTGGTAGTGGGCGTAGGCGGCGGGTATGTCGGGGGTGCAGATGTTGAAGTGGTCCAGCCGTGCGATCTCGGCGCCGCGGCGGAGGTCGTAGCGCTGGATGAGGCGTTCGGCGCGGTCGATGTCGTGGAAGAACTCCACGGGGAAACCGAGCGGGTCCACGACACGGACGGCGTCGCCGACCCCCGGTGTGCCCTGTCCCCGGGGAACGCGGCGGACGGGACGGCCGAGGGCGGTGAAGTACTCCTCGGCGCGGTCGACGTCCTCGGGGGTGCGCACCCGGTAGGCGAGATGGTCCAAGGCGGGCGTCCCGCCCGCGCGCAGGACGAGGGAGTGGTGGGTGAGTTCGTCGGTGCCGCGCAGGCAGAGCAGCGTCTCGTCCTCGTACTGGACGTGGAAGCCGAGCATGTCGCACCAGAACCAGCGGGCCCTGGCCAGGTCGGTGACGACGAGCTGGGCATAGGCGGAGCGGACGACATCGGGAGGTGTACTCATGGGTGCTACTCCTTCGCGGTCAGGACGCGCCGAAGCGGGGTGTGCGCACCTCGCCGAGCATCACGTGGACGATCTTCGACTCGGTATAGAAGTCGATACTATGCGCGCCGCCCTCGCGGCCGAGTCCGGAGGCCTTCACGCCTCCGAAGGGGGTGCGCAGGTCGCGGACGTTGTGCGAGTTGACCCAGACCATGCCGGACTCGACGGCGTGGGCGACGCGGTGCCCGCGCTTGAGGTCGGACGTCCACACGTAGGCCGCGAGACCGTACGCGGTGGCGTTGGCCAGTTCGACGGCCTCGGCCTCGTCGTCGAAGGGGGCGACGGCGACGACCGGTCCGAAGATCTCCTCCTGGAAGATGCGGGCGTCCCTGGGGACGTCGGCGAAGACGGTGGGCTGGAGGTAGTTGCCCTCCGGGAGGTGTGCGGGGCGCACTCCGCCGGCCATCAGCCTGGCCTCCCGGCGTCCGATCTCGACGTACTGGAGCACGCGTGCGTAGTGCTCGGGGTGGACCAGCGCGCCGACCTCGGTGGCCGGGTCCGCGGGCGGGCCGACTCTGACCTGGTCGGCCCGCTCGGCCAGGCGGCGGGTGAACTCCTCGTACACCGGGCGCTGGACCAGCACGCGGGAACCGGCGGTGCAGCGTTCCCCGTTGAGCGAGAAGACGCCGAAGACCACCGAGTCCAGGGCGGCTTCGAGGTCGGCGTCGGCGAAGAGCACCACCGGGGACTTTCCGCCCAGTTCCATGGAGGTGGTCTTCAGGTGCGCCGCGGAGCTGCGGACGATGTGCCGTCCGGTGTCGGTGGAGCCGGTGAAGGAGATGAGCGGTACGTCCGGGTGGTCGACGAGGGCCTGGCCGGCCTCCTCGCCGATGCCGTGCACGATGTTGACCACGCCGGAGGGCAGTCCCGCCTGGTCGAGGATCTCGGGCCACAGACTCGCGGACAGCGGGGTCCACTCGGCGGGCTTGAGGACGAGCGTGCAGCCGGACGCCAGGGCGGGGGCCAGCTTCCAGCTCTCCAGCATGAACGGGGTGTTCCAGGGGGTGATCAGGCCCGCGACGCCGACCGGGGTGCGGACGACGTAGTTGAGCTGCTGGTCACCGGCCCTGAAGGCCTCCTCGCCGAGGGCGACGACGACGTCGGCGAAGTAGCGGAAGTTCTCCGCCGCCCGCCTGGCCTGGCCCCTGGCCTGGGTGATGGGCAGGCCGGAGTCGAAGGTCTCCCAGGCGGCCAGCCGTTCCTCGTGCGCCTCGACGGCGTCCGCGATCCGGTACAGGACGCTGGCGCGTTCCCGGTTGCCCACTTTCGACCAGGAGGGGAAGGCGGCCCGGGCCGCGGCGACGGCGCGGTCCACGTCGTCGGGCCCGCCCGCGGCGGCGGTGGTGTACGGGGTGTTGGACACGGGGTCGGCGACCGGGAGGGTACGGCCGTCGGCGCTGCCGGTGAGCTTCCCGCCGATCCAGTGGTGGATCGCGTCGGGCAGGTCGGCCGGGCGTGTGGCCGGAGTGTCGGTGGTCATGGCGTCTCTCTTCGTTCGCGGGGGTCAGATCTGCCGGGTGAGGTCGCCGCCCTCGGCGAGCAGGGCGCGGATCCGGGCCAGGCCGGCCTCGGTGGGCCCGGTGAGCGGCGGGCGGACGTGGGCCGAGGCGATCCGGCCCTGCTGTTCGAGGACCCACTTGGCGGGGGCCGGGTTGGTCTCGACGAACAGCAGGTCGACCAACGGGTGCAGCCGGTAGTGGAGGTCCCGGGCGGCGTCGAACTCACCGGCCTCCCACAGTTCGTACATGCGCGCCACGGCGGTCGGCGCCAGGTTGGCCACGGCGGAGACGAAGCCGGCTCCGCCGAGCGCGAGCAGCGGCAGGCACAGCAGCTCGATGCCGGACCACACCAGCAGCTCGCGGCCGCAGGCGTGCAGGACCCGGGAGAAGTGCTCGAAGTCCTTGGTGGTCTCCTTGACGCCGACGAAGTTGTCGAAGTCGGTGAACAGGCGCCGCACCGTCTCGGGCGCGATGTCGACGGCGGTGCGCGAGGGCACGTTGTAGGCGACGAGGGGCAGGTCGGGGAACTCGCGGGCCACCGTGGCATACCACCGGTACAGCGCTTCCTGGGTGGGCCTGGCGTAGTACGGGGTGATGACCAGGGCCGCGTCGGCGCCCAGGTCCCGGGCGGCGGCGGTGATTTCGAGGGTCTCGTCCAGCTTGTGCGAACCGGTGCCGGGCAGGAAGGGCACGCGGTCGCCGATCTCGTCCGCGGCGGTCCGCATCGCGGCGATGCGTTCGGCGGCGCTCTGGGCGGACGGCTCACCGGTCGAGCCGCCCAGCGAGATGCCGTGCGAGCCGGACTCCAGCTGCCAGCGGATCAGGCCCCGCAGGCCGTCGTGGTCGACCGCGCCCCCGTCGGTGAACGGGGTGACGACGGGGGCGATGGACCCGCGGATGGTGGCGGGGTCGGTGCGGTACTTCATGGACTGCTCCGGTGGGTGGGGCGGATGGGGGCGGGAGTGGTCAGTGGCGGGTGTCGCGCCACTGCCGGTAGGCGGCGTGCCGGGCGGGACCGAGCGGGTACAGGCCCTCGACGGGCTCGCCCGCCGCCACCTGTTCGGCGATGAAGCGTTCCTGCAGTTCCTGCTCGGTGCTGTCGGCGATGAGTTCCGCGGCCAGGTCCGGCGGGACGACGACCACGCCGTCCGCGTCGCCGACGAGGATGTCGCCGGGCTGGACGAGTGCTCCGCCGCAGGCGACGGGGGTGCCGGTGTCCCAGGGGATGTGACGGCGGCCCAGGACGGCCGGGTGCTCGGCGGCGTAGTACGTGGGCAGGTCGAGGGCGGCGACCGCGGCGCTGTCGCGCAGGCCGCCGTCGGTGACGATGCCGGCCGCGCCGCGTTTCATGGCCCGCAGGGCCAGGATGTCGCCGATGGTGCCGGCGGTGGGGTCGCGGCGGGCGTCCATGACGAGCACCTGGCCGGGGCGCAGTTCCTCGACGGCGCGCTTCTGGGCGTTCATGCCGTTGCCGTACTTCCGGAACAGGTCCTCGCGCAGCGGCAGGTAGCGCAGGGTGTGCGCGGATCCGACCAGTCTGTCGCCGGGGCGGGTGGGTCGCACCCCGTCGATCGTCATGTGCTGCAGGCCGCGCTTGCGCAGTTGGGAGCTGAGGGTGGCGGTGGCGAGGGAGCGCAGCGCGTCGGCGATGTCCCGGTCCAGGGCGGGTCCGGCGACGTGGCCGGGGCCCCGGGCGTCGGCACGCAGTGCGGCGTCGACGCGGGGCATGGCGCCCCATTCGGCAAGGTCGTGGGCGGCGTCCGTCACCGTGTTGCGCAGTCGGCCGCCGGACGGTTCGCCGTCCCGGCCGCGGACCTCCACCTCGACGACGTCGCCGGGCACGACGACGGAGGCGCCGGCCGGGGTCCCGGTGAGGATGACGTCGCCCGGCTCCAGCGTGACGAGCCGGGAGAGGTCGGCGATCAGTGTGCCGAACGGGAAGAGCAGCGTGCCGGTGTCGGCGTCCTGGACCAGTTCGTCGTTGACCCAGGTGCGCAGCCGCAGCGCGGCGGGGTCGAGCCGGGTGGCGTCCAGCAGCCGGGGGCCGAGGGGGGTGAAGCCGTCGGCGCCCTTGGAGCGCAGGTTGGAGCCGTGGTCGGCGTATCGCAGGTCGTACACGCCGGCGTCGTTCGCCGCGGTCACCCAGGCGACGTGGCTCCAGCCCCGCTCGGGGGTGACCCGGTGCGCGCGGCGGCCGATGACGAGGGCGATCTCGCCCTCGAAGGACATGAGTTCGCAGCCGGCCGGACGTACGAGGGCGTCGCCGGTGCCGGAGAGGGAGGAGGGGGGTTTGAGGAAGTAGGACGGCCGGTCGGGGACGCGACCGCGCTCCTTCGCCCGGCAGGGGTAGTTGAGGTGGACGGCGATGATCTTCGACGGCTGGGTTCCCAGCGGGTGCGGCATGGGATTTCTCCTGGGGCGTGAGCGACGTCAGGCGCTTGTCGAGGAGGGGCGGTGGCCGGTCGCCACCGGTGTGAGCGGGGCCGTCCGGCACGGGCGGCGGCGTTTCCCCGCACCGGGGACCTGGTGCGTCGCGGTGGCCGACCGCCTCAATAATCGTATACGCTATCATGCATGATCTAGAATGAAAGAGGCACTGCGAAGACAGTCGCGTCAGCGGAGGGCAGTGCCGAGAACAACGAAATCCCCTGTGAGGAGTGCGCACCCGATGCAAGGTCGAACCAGTCCGTACGTACGCACGTTCGCTCCCGGAACATCCGCCCCCGACCGGCCGGCCGACGCGCCGCCGGTGCTGCTCCTGCACGGCTTCGGCTCCGACGGGAACAGGGACTGGGTCGAAACCGGGATCGTCGGGGCGCTGACCGATGCCGGACGGGCCGTGATCGTGCCCGATCTGCCCGGGCACGGGGACAGCCCCGCGCCCTCCGCGGCGGCCGGGGCGGACGCACCGTCGCTGGCCGCGACGCTGCTGGCGGCGCTGGACGAGGCGGGCGCCGAAGCGTTCGACGCGGTCGGCTACTCCCTGGGCGCGAGGCTGCTGTGGGAGTTGGCCGACGCGGCGCCCGGCCGGGTGCGCCGGGCCGTTCTCGGCGGGCTCGGCCCCGCCGAACCGTTCGAGGCGGTGGACGTCGGAGCGCTGCGCCGCGCGGTCGCCGACGGCACCGAACCCGCCGATCCGTTCACCTCGGCGATCGCCGGCATGGTGCGCGCCCACGGGGAGCGGGCGGCCGGCCTCGCCCTGTGCGTCGAGGGGCTGCGGAGCACCCCCTTCGCCCCGCGCGGCTGGGCCGGGCCGACACCACCGGTCTTCGTCGTCGGCGAGGACGATGTGTTGACCCGGGGCATCGAGCGTATCGTCGGCCTGGTCGACGGGGCGGAGCTGACCTCGGTGCCCGGCGGCCATCTGGACGCCCTGACCGGAGCCGCCTTCCGTCGCACGGTGCTGGAGGTCCTCGCCCGGTGACCGCGCGCAGGACCGGACGCGCCGCGGACGGCGTCGACGCGCCACCGGCCGTCGACCGCGTACAGTTCCGGGGCCGCGCCGCGGCCGGCCGGACCAGGACGAGGGGACAGCGATGAGCACCACGCAGAAGCAGACCGGGGCCAAGGGGTCGAAAGCCGAGGTCAGTTACGAGCTGCTGCGCTCGCGGATCCTGGACGGGACCTACGGCCCGGGCTTCCGGCTGGTCCTCAGCCAGCTCGCACGGGAGACCGGGGTCAGCACGATCCCGCTGCGCGAGGCGCTGCGCAGACTGCAGTCGGACGGGCTCGTCGAGGTGGTGCGCAACATCGGCGCACGGGTGGCGGTCTTCGACGCCACGCAGGTGGAGCACTCGCTGCAGGTACTGGCCCGGCTGGAGGGGTACGCGACCGCGATCTGCGCGCCGCACATGACGGCGCGGCACATCGAGCGGTCGCGGAAGATCAACACCCGCATGATCAAGGCGCTGGAGGATTTCGATCCGGCGTCCTTCACCGCCCTCAACCGGGAGTTCCACTTCTCCCTCTACGAGCACTGCCCGGACCGGCACCTGGTCTCGCTGCTGGAGGCGGAGTGGGCACGGCTGGATCACATGCGCCGCTCGACGTTCACCTACGTCCCCGGCCGGGCCCGCCGCTCGGTCACGGAACACGACCGGTTGCTGGAACTGATCGAGACGGGCGCCACGGCGCGGGAGGTCGAACGGGTCGCCTGCGCCCACAAGATCGCGACCGCCGACGCGCTGCACGACGCCCACGGCACGCCACAGGCCGACTGAACCGGCTCCGGCTCCGCGTCCCGCCGCACCGCGACCCCTCGCGGGCGGTGGGGCTTTTTCACCGCAGAATCATATACGATTACAGATCTCATCTGTTACGTTGACCGTATGTCCACCACTGACCCGACCACAGCCGCGGCACACCCGCCGGGGGGCGCGCGGGCACCGCGGGAGACGGTCGTCACCGTCACCGGCGAGGTCGCACCGGACGCGCTCGGCGCGGTGCTTCCCCGCGAACACCTCCTGGGCGACTTCGCCCCGCGCCACGACACCCCCGAGTCCTGGGCGACCACCGGGCGGGCCCGCCCCACCCGCGCCGAACGGCTGCGGTTCTACCGGGCCCCGCTCACCATGGAACTGCTCGGCGAGGTGGGCATGGGGGCGCCGAACAGGGACGACTGGCTGCTCGACGACGAGGAACTCGCCGCCGCCGAGGCCACCGCCTTCGCCCGCGCCGGCGGCGGCACACTGGTGGACGCCACCACCGCCCCGCTCGCCCGCCGTCCGGCCGGTCTGCGCCGGATCTCGGCGGCGACCGGCCTCAACATCGTGATGGGGAGCGGGCGCCATCACCCGGCCTGGACCGACGGGCCGGCCGACCGCGATCCGGGGCGCCTCACCGAGGAGATCGTCCGGGACCTCACCGAGGGCGTGGACGGCGTGCGTGCGGGGATCATCGGCGCACTGCCGGAGCTGGATCCGCGCGAACCCGCCGAGCGCGCCCTCCTCGTCGCGGCGGCACGGGCCTCGGCCGCCACCGGCGCCCCCCTGTCGGTCGACCGCTGCGAGGACCCCGAAACCCAGCGGCGCGCGCTCGATCTGATCGCCGGGGAGGGCGCGGATCTCTCCCGTGTGGCCGTCGGACACTGCGACGCGCTCGCCCCGCGCCCCGACGCCCTCGAACCGCTCCTGGAGCGGGGGGTGTTCGTGCAGTTCGACGGGATCGGCCGACTGCCCTCGGTGCTCAGTGTCCGCGACGACCAGGATGTCGCCGCGGCCGTGCTCGAACTCGCCCGCCGGGGCCACGCCGGACGAGTACTGCTGTCCCAGGGCGTCCGCGCCAAGTCGCAGCTGCTGGCCCACGGCGGCGGCGGATACGGCTTCGTCCTCCGGCAGTTCGTCCCGTACCTGAGAATGCTCGGGGCCGACGAGGCCCTCGTCGAGACGGTCACCGTGACGAACCCGCGGCGGCTGCTCACCGTCCCGGCCCCGGGGGCGGACCGGTGAGCCGCCACCCCTTCGAGATCCCGGACATCGCCGGCAAGGTGCTCACCGTCGCGGGCCCCGTGGACCCGTCGGCGCTGGGACCGGTGCTCATGCACGAGCACGTCTTCGTCGACCTGCGCCGGCCGCCGCGGTTCCACCGCCCGGGCGAGGACGCGCCCGAGGCCGCCGAGCCGCTGACGCTCGCGACCCTCGCACGCACCCGCCACGGACGGCCGAACGCGGACAACGACAGGCTCGACGACTTCGACGAGATGCTCGCCGAAGTGCTGGCCTTCGCCCACTGCGGGGGCGGCACCGTGGTCGAGGTCTCCCCCGCCGGCCTGGGCAGGGACCCCGCGTCGCTGCTGCGGCTGTCCCGGGCGAGCGGGCTCCACGTCGTCATGGGCGGCGGCTGGTACACCCCCGCGTTCCACCCGGCGGACATGGACGGGCGCGACGTCGACGAACTCGCCGACACCATCGTGCGCGACATCGTCATCGGGGCCGACGGCACCGGCATCCGGTCGGGCGTCATCGGCGAGGTCGGCGCGGACTCCGTGCCGTTGACCGACAACGAGCTGAAGAGCGTGCGCGCGAGCGGACGCGCCGGCAGGCTGACGGGCGCCCCCGTGACCTTCCACGTCGGCGGTGTCGGCGAGGAGAAGTTCCGGGTGCTCGACATCCTCGCGGAGGAGGGCGTCGCGCCGTCCAACGTCGTGCTGGGCCACGGCACGGAGATCCTCGCGGACCCGGCGTTCGGCGAACGCGTCCTCGCCCGGGGCGTCTTCGTCGAGTTCGACTTCCTGGCCTCGCCCGGCAGCCCCTGGGGGCACCTGTTCCTCACCAGCGACCACAAGGTCGCCCGGGGCATCGCCGAACTCGTCGAGCGCGGATACGCGGACCAGATCCTGCTCGGCCACGACGTGTGCCAGAAGATCCAGCTCAAGAAGTACGGCGGCAAGGGCTACGACTACATCCCCCGGTACTTCCTGCCCGCCCTGCGCCGCCTCGGGGTGAGCGAGGAGGCGATCCGCCTGATCATGGTCGCCAATCCGGCGCGGGCGCTCGCCTTCGCACCGCCGGGGTGACCGCGACCGCGCCTTCGGCCGCCCCCCGCTGATCCGCCCACGCGAGAACAGGAGAACCATGCCCGTCGTCCCGGTTCCCTTCGACCCGGCTCTGAACGCCGTGCTCGAAGCCATGCTCCACGGGAGAGGGGCCGCGGCCCCGTCTCCCGGAACGGTCGAGGCGATGCGCGCCTCCGCCTCGGCCGTCCCCGTGCCGTCCGTCGCCGAGGTCATCGGCGGACGGGAGATCGACGCCGAGGAGCTCACGGTTCCCGGGCCGGACGGCGCCCCGGACCTCGCCATCACCGTGCTGCGTCCGCGACGCCCCGAGGGCCCGGTCCCGGGGCTCTACAACATCCACGGCGGCGGCATGATCAGCGGTCACCGTCACCAGGACACGGCGCGCCTCGCCGGTCTCGTCGAGGAACTCGGTGTGGTGGCCGTCAGCGTCGAGTACCGTCTCGCCCCCGAGAACCCCGACCCGGCCCCGGTCGAGGACTGCTACGCCGGTCTGTGCTGGATGGCGGAGCACGCCGCGGAACTCGGCGTGGACCCCGGGCGCGTCGTCGTCATGGGCGGAAGCGCCGGAGGCGGCCTCGCGGCGGGTGTGGCCCTGCTGGCGCGCGACCGGGGCGGGCCGCGCCCGGCGGGGCAGTTGCTGCTGTGCCCGATGCTCGACGACAGGAACACCACCGTCTCCAGCCACCAGTACGACGGCCTGGGCACCTGGCAGCGCGCGATGAACCTGCTGGGGTGGCGGGCGCTGCTCGGCGGGAGGGCGGGCGGCGGCGCGGCCGATGTGTCCGCGTACGCCGCCCCCGCCCGGGCCGGTGACCTGTCGGGCCTTCCGCCCGCGTTCGTCGAGGCGGGCAGCGCGGAACTGTTCCGCGACGAGGACGTGACCTACGCCTCGCGCATCTGGGCCACCGGGGGCCGGGCCGAACTGCACATCTGGCAGGGGGCGTTCCACGGGTTCGACGTGTTCGCCCCCGAGCACGAGGTGACCCGGGCCGCCCTGGCGGCACGCCTGTCATGGCTCAGGCGTGTACTCGGCCTCTGACCCGCGTCGGGCCGTCGACGTGTCCCGACCGGACGACGCCGGGGCGGCCGGAACCCCTTGCCGGTCCCGGCACCCCGGCATAAAGTTTGGATTCAAATAATATGCGGGCGGCCGACGGCGCCGCAGGGCGGCACCGCCCCGGCGGCCACCGCGGTCGGCGCGCCGGCCCGCCCCGCCCGGGCGCGTCCCCCGCCGTCCCTTCCATTTTCTTCCTCGGCAAGAAAGGTCGTCGATGCCAACGACAGCGGACCTCATCCTGACCGGCGGCGACGTGCTGACCATCGACGACGCGTTCTCCGTCGCCCGGGCGGTGGCCGTGGGAGGCGGCCGGATCCTCGCCGTGGGGAGCGACGCGGAGATCAGCGCACTCGCCGGACCGGACACACGCGTCATCGACCTCGCCGGGCGGACCGTGCTGCCGGGGATCAACGACTCCCATCTGCACGGCGCGGCATGGGCGCTGACCCGGCCGCCGTTCGCGCTGAGCCTCGGGCATCCGGACGTCCGGTCGATCGCGGACATCGCCGGGGCGGTGCGCCGGGCCGCGGCCACGACACCGGCCGGGCAGTGGATCACCGGCCTCGGATGGGACGTCGGCTACCTCGCCGAATGCCGGGCCGACGGGTCCCGCCGGCCCGGGCGCGGCGACCTGGACTCCGTCGCCCCCGACCACCCGGTCTGTCTCACCGACTTCTCCGGCCACATGGCCTGGGTGAACTCCAGGGCGCTCGAACGCGCCGGGATCACGCGCGGCAGCGAGCCACCGGCCGGCGGGGTCATCGAGACCGATGCCGCCGGGGAGCCCACCGGCATCCTCAAGGAGGCGGCACAGGCACTCGTGCAGGGACTCGTCCCGCCCGCGACCGTGGCGCAGCGCAAGGCGGCGATCCGGGCCGCCGTGGCGGCGCTGCACGCCGAGGGCATCACGAGCTACACGGAACCGGGGCTGGGCCCGGGCGGCGCCGAGATCCTCGGTGGCGGCCTCGACACCGGAACGCTCCAGGCATACGTCGAGCTGGCCCGGGCCGGGCAGCTCGCCTCGCGCGTACGGGTGCTGCTGCTGCCCGCGCCGATGGGCGGCTCGGCGTCCGACGTCGCCGACGGCCTGCGCGGCCTCGCCGTACCGGACGACGTGGACCCGGCGCGTCTGGCGGTCATCGGTGTCAAGGTGTTCGCCGACGGTGTACCGCCCAACGAGACCGCCTGGATGCGCGAACCGTACACGGGCGGCGGTCACGGCGGACTGTGCGTGCACGGCGCGGACGCCGGCCTGAAGGAGGCCGAACTCGCCGAGATGATCCGGGTCGCCCACGCCGCCGGGTACCAGCTCGGGGTGCACGTCACCGGCGACCGGGCGATCGACGCCGTGGCCGACGCCTTCGTCGCCGCCGACCGTGCCCACCCGCGCCCCGACGCGCGGCACTACGTCATCCACGGCGACTTCGCCTCCCCTGAGAGCCTGGAGAAACTTGCCGCGCACGGATACGGCGTCAACATGAACCCGGCCATCAAATGGACCATCGCCGATCTGATGGACGACGTCGTGGGAGGCGAGCGCTCGGACTACCAGTGGCCGGTGCGTTCGGCGACGGAGGCGGGCATCGCGGTCTGTGCCAGCTCCGACGCCCCGATCACCGCCCCCGACTGGCGCCGGGGCGTGGCCGCCATGATGCTGCGCGAGTCCAAGGCCACCGGCCGGGTGAGCGGCCCGGGGCAGCGTGTCCCGCTGGAGACGGCGCTTCGCGCCTACACGGTCAACGCCGCCCGGCAGGATTTCGCCGAGTCCTGGAAGGGCACCGTCGAACCCGGCAAGGTCGCCGACCTGTGCGTTCTCGGCGGCGATCTGCGCGCCACCGACCCGCACGACATCCCCGGGCTCGACATCGACCTCACCGTTCTCGACGGGCGGATCGTGTTCGCACGCGACAACGCTTCGGAGTGACAGCGGGCACGATCACGGCTCCGCGGGCCGCCGGGCGGGCCCGAGCGGGCGGATTGCCGCCGTCGGGGGGTGCGGCGGCCTCCCGGCCCCGCGGCGGTGGCCGCCCGTACAATTCGTTCCCGAACGACCGGACCGGCCGACGGGCCGTCCGGTGCTGTCCAGCCGACTCAGGGAGCACGCTTGCCCGGCCAGCGGTCCATCACCGAAGCGGAGAAGCTCGCGCAGGCCAAGCTGGGCGGCATACCCGTCCGGCGGGAGCAGATGGTGGCCGTGGCCAACATCTACCGGGCCGCCTCCACCGTGCGCCACCACCTGGAGAACTCCGTGCTGCGCGGCTCGAACCTGACCTGGACCGCGTTCGTGGTGCTGTGGGTGGTGTGGGTGTGGGGTGAATCGGAGACCCGGCACGTCGCCGAGGAGGCGGGCATCTCGAAGGGCACCCTCACCGGTGTCTCGCGCACCCTGGAGTCGCGCGGGCTGCTGCGGCGGACGGGCCACCCCACCGACGGGCGGCTCGTGCTGCTGTCCCTCACCCCGGAGGGCGAGGAGTTCATGCGCCGTGTCTTTCCCGCGTTCAACGAGGAAGAGGCCTTCGTGACCTCGCAGTTGACCGCCGCGGAGTGCCGCGACCTCGCGGACGGGCTGCGGCGTGTGGTCCTTCAGGTGGAAGAGCACGGCGAGGACCGCCGCAGGTCGCTGCTGGAGGGGGCCGAACTCGCGCCGCGGCGGGGCGGCCGACGGTCCAAGGGCTGAACCGCCGCGGCGCGGCCCCCGCTCAGCGGGCGTCGCGCGCGGCCCCGACCAGTGCGTCGAACAGGCGCTGCTGGGCGGGGTCCTCGCGTGCCGTGTCCTCCGGATGCCACTGCACTGCCACGAACCAGCCGCCGGCCCCGGCCGCCTCCACCGCCTCCACCGTGCCGTCGTCGGCCCGCGCGGTGACGACGAGTCCGTCCCCCGGCCGGTCGACGTGCTGGTGGTGGTAGCAGGACGCCTCGGCCTTGCCGGCTCCGGTCGCGGCGGCCACGGCGGATCCGGGGGCGAGCGACACCGGGTGCCGCACGTGCCGGTGGTCCCGGCCCGGTCCGCCCATGTCCTGGTGCAGTGTCCCGCCCATGACGGTGTTGACCACCTGGAGGCCGCGGCAGATCGCCAGCAGTGGCAGCCGCAGCGCGAGTGCCTGCCGGGCGATTTCCAGGTCGAACGCGTCCTGTTCGTCGTCCACGTCGTAGACGCTCCCGTGCACCTCGCCGGCCCCGTAGCGGTGGGGTGCCAGGTCCCCGCCGCCGGGCAGCAGGACGCCGTCGAAGCGGGCGAGCCGGGCGTTGACCTCGGCCGGGTCGCAGGAGCCGCCGGGGGCGTGCGGGTGGAGGGTGGCGGGCTCGCCGCCCGCCCGCCAGACGGCCTCGATCAGTGCGCGGGCGTTGGCCTCGGCCGCGTGGCGCAGGGCCGAGGCCGAGGTGGAGAAGCGGGCCGGGACGGCGATGAGGGGGCGTTGGGGGTGCGTCACAACTGGATCCAGGTGGTCTTCAGTTCGGTGTACTTCTCCAGGGCGTGGACGGACTTGTCCCGGCCGTTGCCCGACTGCTTCATGCCTCCGAAGGGCACCGTGAGGTCGCCCTCCTCGTAGCAGTTGACCCAGACGGTGCCGGCTCTCAGTGCCCGTGAGACCTTGTGGGCGGTGGACAGGTCGGAGGTCCACAACCCCGCGGCGAGTCCGTAGTCGGTGGCGTTGGCGAGGGCCACCGCCTCGTCGAGGTCGTCGAAGGCGAGAACGGAAAGGACCGGGCCGAAGATCTCCTCGCGTGCGAGGGCGCTGTCCGCGGGGACGCGGTCGAAGACGGTGGGCCGGAGGTACGCGCCCCCGGTGCCGGGCAGCGCGCGTTCTCCCCCGGTGCGCAGTCGTGCGCCTGCCTCGACGCCGGCCCGGATGTGGCCGAGCACGCGGTCGAGGTGTCCTTCTGCGACCAGTGCCCCCATCTCGGTGGCCGGGTCGAGGGGGTCCCCGACCCGCAGTGCGCGGGCCCGTTCGACGACCGCCTCGACAACGCGCTCGGCGATGGAGGAGTGCACCAGCAGCCGGGAGGGCGCGGTGCACATCTCGCCCTGGTTGAAGAAGATCCCCCAGGCCGCGGTGGCGGCGGCCCGCTCCAGGTCGGGGGCGTCGGGAAGGATGATGTTGGGTGATTTGCCGCCCAGTTCGAGCCAGACCCGCTTGAGGTTGGAGTCGGCGGCGTAGCGCAGGAAGTGGCGGCCGACGGCGGTCGAGCCGGTGAAGGCGAGGACGTCGACGTCGGGATGGAGGCCGAGGGCCCGGCCGACGACCGGTCCGTCGCCGTTGACGACGTTCAGGACCCCGGGCGGCAGACCCGCCTCGGTGGCGATCCCGGCGAGTCGCAGGGCCGACAGCGGCGAGTACTCCGACGGCTTGAGCACGACCGTGCAGCCGGCGGCGAGCGCCGGGGCGACCTTCCACCCGGCGAGCGTGAGGGGGAAGTTCCACGGCACGACGGCGCCCACGACGCCCGCCGGTTCGCGGGTGACGAGGGCCAGCGCGTCGGGTGCGGTGTGCGGGGACCCGTCGGTGAGCTTGTCGGCGAGTTGCCCGTACCAGCGGAAGGTGGCGATCAGGGCGCGCAGTTCGATGTCGTGTGCGTCGCTGATCGGTTTGCCCATCTCCAGGCTCACGGTGAGGGCGAGGTCCGCCCGCCGTTCTTCGATCAGGTCGGCGACGCGCAGCAGGATCCGGCCGCGTTCGGCGGGCGCCCACCGCGGCCAGGGACCGCTGTCGAAGGCCCGCCGGGCCGCCGCTACGGCGAGGTCGACCTCCGCCGTGCCCGCGTCGGCGACCTCGGCGAGTACCCGGCCGTCTCTCGGGGAGAGAACGGCGAAGGTGTCGTCCGAGCCGTGTTCGCGGCCGTCGATGACGTGCCCGCCGGGCAACCGGAGTGTCCCGGCCCTGCGGATCCAGTCGTCAAGGGTGCCATCCACGGTGAATCCTCGTTTCGTCACGGTGCGAGCTGTGCGGTGGAGCCGGGGCGGAAGGTGGGTGCGGGGTGGTGACCGGGGTGCGCGTGGCGCGGGCGGTGGACCGGCGCGGGGCGGCGTCAGTCGGTTTCCGGGGGCGGCGTTCTGGCGGCGCAGTCGATCGGCGCCGATCCCCAGCGACATGACCGGCGGGACCGACACCACCAGCCCGACGGCCGTGCCCGGGTCCCCTCCGGTCAGCGTGGTGAAGTTGGCGGGAATCAGCCGGACCGCGCCCGCGAGTCCCAGTGCCCCCAGGGCCGGGGCGATCAGGGTGTTCCACGGCCGGGAGTCATGGCGTTCCCGGCGGAAGAAGACGATCACCGAGAGGGATGCCAGCAGGTAGAGCAGCATCATCGCCAGCACCGCGAGGCCGCGGAACCAGGAGAACAGGTGCACCACCGGGTCCTTGCCGAACAGGGCGAACGGGACCACCATCCCAGGGCGTTGGGCTTGAGTACGGCGGCGGCGGGGGCGTCCCGTACGGTCCGCTCCGTGGAGACCGTATCGCTGTCCACTCGGATCACCTGCCAGGAGAGAGGGGAGGAGCGAGTTTGTTTGGAGCCAAACGAATTGCCTCATCGTGGTGCGCGAACTATCCGTTCGACAAGGGGCGGGGCGTGGGGAACCGAGCCGCCGGAGAATCCCCCGCGCCCCGGTGATCCGGGTGACCGGCCACCCCCTCGCACCGGCGGCCGGGGTGGCTCAGCTCCCTGCCGCGTCCTCGGGGGCCCCGGTCTCCGCCGCGCCCCGGGCAGCCCCGTCCAGCAGCGCTCCGAGCTGCGCCAGCGCCTCGTCGGTCACCGCGCGTTCGCCGAAGACGAGCTGGTGCAGCACGAGCCCCTCCAGCGCCGCGAAGACCAGCCGGGACAGGGCCGGTTCGACCGGCCGGGAGAGGATCCGGGAGAGATCGCGCCGGGCGGCGGCGAAGTACTCCTCGTACAGGGCACGCAGGCTCGGCAGCAGTTCCGGCCTGCGCCGGGCCTCCAGCATCAGCTCGTACTGGAACGCCTGGACGTCCGGCCCGGACTCGACCATCTCCCCGAGTCCGGCGGCGAAGTCCTGCGCCCTGCCCGTGCCGCCGTCCAGGACGCTGACACGGAGCGAGGCACAAAGTGCGTGGTCGACGGCCTCCTCGATGAGCGCGTCGCGGGATCCGAAGTGGTGGACGACCAGCCCGTGGGTGACTCCCGCCTCCTCGGCGACGGCCCGGTAGGTCAGCTTGCGCAGACCGCCGCGGGCCACCACCCGGACGGCGGCGTCCAGCAGGGCGATCCGTCCCGTGCCGTAGTGCGTGACGCGCTTGCGGCCGCGGCGCCCGCCGTCGGGGTTCCCGGGGTCGGTCATGCCGACGACCTTACCGGCGGCACTCCGGTCAGCGTTTCGGCGGCCTGATGCCACGGAACTCCCAGTCGCCGCCGAGCGCGGTGGAAAGGACCTCCTCCGACTCGGTCGGCCGGGCGCCGATGTCGGTGCGGACGGCCGTGGGGCCGGTGACGATGTGGTTGGTGAGTCTTCCGAGCCCCTCGACCTCGACCTCGACGACATCGCCCGGCCGCACCGGGCGGGAGTTGGCCGGGGTGCCGGACAGCAGGACGTCGCCGGGGTACAGCGTGATGGTGCGGGCGATGTCGGCGACGAGGTAGTGCATGTCCCAGGTCATCTCGTCGGTCGAACCCTCCTGCGCCACCCGTCCGTTGACGTAGGTGCGCAGTCGCTTGCCGCGGAAGTCCCAGTCGGTGACCAGGCCGGGGCCGAGCGGGCACAGGGTGTCGGAGCCCTTGACCCGGAGCATGGACCCGGCGTCGGTGTCGCGGAAGTCGTGCAGGCCGTAGTCGTTGGCCACGGTGTAGCCGGCGATGTACTCGCCCGCCTCGGCCGGGGAGATGTTGCGCGCGGTCCTGCCGATGACGATCGCGACCTCCCCCTCGTAGTTGAGCCACTTGCAGCCCTCGGGCCGGACGACGGCGCCCCCGTGTGCGTTCAGCGCGGATGTCGGCTTGTGGAAGTAGGTGGGGGTGTCCGGCAGGCCGATGCGGAACTCCTCCACCCGGCTGCGGTGGTTGAGGTGGACGGCGATCACCTTGGACGGCAGGACCGGCGGCAGGTGCCGCGCGTCGGCGGCGCCGACGCGGCGCCCGTCCCCGGAGACCAGTTCGTCCCCGTCGACGGTGACCTGGACGGCGGCGCCGTCGAGAAGGACACGGCGGTACTCGGGCATGACGGACCTCTCTAGACGGTCGGTTGCGGGGTGGCGGACATGTGCGGGCGGGCGCCGGTCCAGCCGCCCTCGGGGCGGTCGAACCAGAGGAGGACCTGGCCGGTGCCGATGGAGTTCTCGTACGCGCCGTACCGGCGGCCCCTGGCGGTGCACGCGTGCCCGCCGAGGGCACCGGCCATCATCAGGTAGTGGAAGAACTTCGCCTCGGGCCTGTACTTCCAGAACTCGTCCATGGTGTCGAGGACCTTGTCGTGGCGGCCCCGCTCGAACCAGTCGATGCGCCGGCGGTCGGCCTCGCGGGCCTCGGGGGTGAAGATGTGCACCGGGTCGCTCGCCTCGTGGTCGCGCAGCTCGCGCAGCGGCCAGAAGGTGTGCGACAGCGCGCCGGACGCGATCAGCAGCACACGACGGCCGGGGGTGGCGGCGATGCCGTCGGCCAGTGCGCGGCCCAGGCGCAGATGGTCCTCCATGTCGCCGGTCTGGCAGACGCCGATGGACACCCAGCGCTTGCCGGGCAGGCCCTCCCCGAGGTACTTCCACAGGTTGATCGTGGCGTAGTAGACCGGCAGGTACTCGTCGTCGATCGGGGTGATCCAGGTGCCGTGCCGGTCGGCGAACGAGGCGATGTTGCCGGCGAGTTCGGGGTCGCCGGGGAAGTCGTAGGGCATGCGGCACATGCCCCGCGGCAGTTCCTCGGAGGTGAACAGGCCGGCCCGGCGGGGCTGCGCGGTGACGACGAACTCGACGGTGGTGGCCCAGTGGGAGTCCAGGACGACCACGGTGTCGTAGTCGTCGCGCTCGAAGACCTCCCGGCGCAGCTGCCTCAGGCCGGTGACGAGGGTGACCTCCTTGCCCTCGTTGAGTTCCAGCCGGGTCTCCTCGGGGAGCACGATGGTGGGGACATGGGCGAGCAGGCCCGCCCCGACGATCTCACCCATGGTCCTCGAACCCCTTCGGTGCGGTGACGGTGTTCTTCACGTCGCAGTAGAAGTCGAAGCTCCAGGTGCCGCCCTCGCGTCCGACGCCGGAGTGCCGGGAGCCGCCGAAGGGCGCCCGGAGATCACGGACGAAGAAGCAGTTGACCCAGACGGTTCCGGCGACGAGCCGTGCGGCGACCCGTGCGGCGCGCTCGGCGTCGCCGGTGGCGACGGTGGCGGCGAGGCCGAAACGGGTGTCGTTGGCCAGGCGTACCGCCTCGTCCTCGTCCGTGAACGTCTGCAGGGTGAGGACGGGGCCGAAGACCTCCTCCTGGACGATCTCGGAGTCCTGAGCGACATCGGTGAGGAGGGTCGGGGCGTAGTACTGCCCCTCGCCCCGGTGTCCGCCGACGACCGCGCGGGCACCGGCCGCGAGAGCCCGCCGCACGAAGCCGTCGATCCTCTCCAGTTGCCGGGGGTGGATGTTGGGGCCGATGTCGGTGGTCTCGTGCCTCGGGTCGCCCTGCTCCAGCCCTGCCGCCTTCTCGCCGAGACGGCGGGTGAACTCCTCGGCGACGGATGCCTCGACGAGGATGCGGGTCGCCGCGAGGCACACCTGGCCGGCGTTGTCGTACTGCTCGACGGCGAGGTCGACGGCAAGGTCCAGGTCGGCGTCGGCGAAGACCAGCAGGGGGGACTTGCCGCCGAGCTCCAGGCTGAGCGGCGTGAGGTTGGCGGCGGCGGACGCGGCGATGCGCCGGGCGGTCGGCACGGACCCGGTGAAGCTGATGCGGCGCACGTCCGGGTGCGAGGTGAGGGCTTCCCCGATCTCGGAACCGTGGCCCTGGACGACGTTGAGGACGCCGGCGGGGAGTCCGGCCCCGGTGGCGATGTCGGCGAGCAGGGAGGCGGTCAGCGGGGACCACTCGGCGGGCTTGAGGACGACGGTGTTGCCTGCCGCCAGTGCCGGGGCGACCTTCCAGGTGGCCAGCATCAGCGGTGCGTTCCACGGGGTGATCAGCACACAGGGGCCGGCCGGGTCCCAGCTGACGTGGTTGGTGTGGCCGCGGGTGGTGAAGTCCCCGTGGTCCAGCCCGACCAGCCGGTCCGCGAAGAAGCGGAAGTTGTGGGCGACGCGGGGCATGACGCCGCGGCGGTGGGAGCGCAGGAGGGCGCCGTTGTCCGCGGTCTCGACCGCGGCCAGCTCCTCGACGCGCTTGTCGACCCCGTCGGCGATGCCCCGCAGGATGCGGGCGCGCTCGGCGCGCGGGGTGGCGGCCCACCCGGGGAACGCGGCCTTGGCGGCGGCGACGGCCGCCGCGGCCTCCGCGGCGGTGCCCCGGGAGACCTCCGCGAGGGTGTTGCCGTCGATGGGCGAGAGGTCGGTGAAGGTCTCGGCGGAGGCGACGCGTTCGCCGCCGATGAAGTGCCGGGTGTCGACGGCGACTCCGGCCACGGTCGTCAGGTGTGCGCTCATGTCCTCGGGCTCCTTTCGGTCGGTGCGGTCCGGTGGGGTCACTGGGTGCCGGAGGTGTTCGACTCCAGCAGCCGGCCGCCGTCCCACACCACACCGACCTGCCGGTAGTACGCGGCGATCGGCTCGCGGATCTCCAGCCGGGCCAGTTCCTCGGTGGGCGAGGCGAACAGCTCCAGGTCGGCGTCGCCCACCCACGCCTGTCCGCCCTCGAAGGAGGCGGCGCCGGACTCGATCAGCTCGTCCAGGGCGAGGCCCCCGCCCGTCTCCACGGAGGGCAGCAGGCGGTGGTGGGCCATCGGATGGCCGTTGACGAAGCCATGGGTCGGGGAGGGTTCGCGCAGGGTGACGACGGCCTGGGCGAGGCGCCGGTCGGCGGCGGCGAGGGTCGCTCCGAAGCGGGCCCCGGCCCCGATGCGGGGGGCGGGCCCGTAGGGGTGCGGGCGGGTCTGGTGGATGGAGCCGAGCTTCTTCGGATAGCCCTGGTGCAGTCCGCGGGCGATCGCGAAGTCCTTGTCGACCCAGATGTACACGCAGCGGGTGTAGGTCCGCCCCCGGTACGTGCAGCGGACGACCGCGAACGCCTCCTTGTACTGGGCGAGCACCGGGTCGAGGAGTTCGTGCCCCGAGGCGGAGCAGGACTGCCAGTCGGCCCAGATCAGCGCGACCGCGCCGGGGTCCTCGTCGGCGAGCCCGAGCGGCTCGGGCAGCAGTTCGCGCACCCGGTCCGGATCGGTGCGGTACTCGATGGTCAGCAGGTCGCCGGAGTAGTGCCACGGCGGCGAGGGGATCAGCGACGAGGCGCCCGTCGCCGTCCTGGGGTGGAAGAATCCGCGGACGGTGGTCATGGCAGGGGTTCCTTACGCGGTGAGGGCGGGCGGTTTCGGCAGTTCGGCACGGTGGCGGGCGGCGGCAGCGGCGGCGGCCGGTCCGCCGAGGGCGACGACCCCGACCAGGCGGCCCGCCCGGTGGTAGCCGACGAGTACGTCCCCCTCCGGTTCGCCGTCGAGCACCCGCACGTCGTCGAGGCCGAGCACGAACGCGCCGTAGTGCGGTGCCCCGCCGTCGTCGAGGTGGACGACCCCGCGGCCGAGGTCGGCTCCGACGACGCGGGTGCCCAGCCGCCACCGCACGTCGTGGACGGTGGCACGGGGCCGGAGGGCGAGCGAGTCGAACGACGCCCGGCCGGCCAGCACCTCCTTGGAGAGCGGGGGCCGGTCGTAGGGCATGTGGGGTTCGTCCCCGACCAGGGTGATCGGCCCGTGCCGGCCTGCGGCGCGCAGTGGTTCGGCGGCGCGCCGGCCGGCCATGGAGGCACCGGCCACGACGACGGTCGCGCCCACGCCTCAGTCCTCGATCCGGATGGCCTGGAGCGGGCAGACGTCGGCGGCCTCCTCGACCTCGTCGCGCAGCGCGTCGTCGGGGTCGGGGACGTGGACGAGGCGTCCGGCGCCGTCCAGACCGAAGACGTCGGGGGCGGCGAAGACGCACTGGCCGTGGTCCTGGCACTTGTTCATGTCGACGACGACCTTCATGGCCGGTCCTCCTGGTGCTGAGGGAGCGTCGGAGAGGGGAAGAGGGGCCCGGATCACGCGGGCCGGGCCCGGCCGGAGGGGGTGCTGACAGCCCCCAACTCGTTTGACTCCAAATAAGATAGGAACGAGCGGACCGGTGGTCAATAGCTATCCAGGTGGATAGATTTCTGGCCCGGAACCCTTGCGGTGGAGTGACGACCCTCCATACCGTTTGCCCTCAAACAAGTTCGCGGCCCGCTGCGCCCCGCAGTCCGAGGCCGCTCTCCCCTCCCCTCTCCCCCGGCGTCCCGAGCCCCTGCGGGCGCCCCCTTCCCCGAGGAGACACCGGTGAGCGCATCCGACACCCCGCCCGTCCGCCACCGCATGGAACGGCTGGCCGCCGAGGGCATCGACGTGGTCCGGGTGACCTATCCCGACCTCATCGGCACCGAACGGGCCCGGGACGTCCTGCTCGACCACCTGCCCGCCGCCTGCGACCACGGGCTCGCCTTCTGCCGCGCCGTGTACCACACCAGCCCCCAGGGCGACACGGTCCGGGTCCCCGGCGGCCTCGACGCCGGCCTGCCCGACATCTGCGTACACCCCGATCTGGACACCCTGACCGCCCTTCCCTGGGAACCCGGGGTCGCCACCTGCCTGGGCGACGTCACCGACCCGGCCACCGGGCTGCCCGCGCCGGAATCCCCCCGCGACCTGTTGCGCGCCGTCATCGCCCGGTGCGGCGAGCACGGCCTGCGCCCGGTGGTGGGCCCGGAACTGGAGTACTTCCTGTGCGACCCGGCCCCGGACGACCCGCGGGGCTGGCAGCGCTACAGCGACGCCCGGGGCGTCATCTACACCGCGGGCCTGCGCGCGGACCCCGAGAACCACCTGCTGCGCACCCTGCGGACACTGCGCGATCTCGACATCGGTGTCAGCAGCGGCAACCACGAGTACGACGGCTCGCAGTTCGAGATCAACCTGACCCACTCCGACGCCCTGTCGGCCGCGGACCGCGCCTTCCGTTTCAAGGCCGCCGTGAAGGAACTCGCCTGCAAGGAGGGCCGGCTGGCCACCTTCATGGCCAAACCCTTCAACTCCGCCGGCGGCTCCGGGTTCCACCTCCACCTGTCCTGCGCGGACGAGGAGGACGGCAACGCCTTCGCCGACCCCACGGCGCCCCACGGCCTGTCCGCCACCGCGCGCCACGCGGTGGCCGGTGTCCTCGCCCACGCGCCCGCGCTCGCCGCACTTGCCAACCCCACCGTCAACTCCTACAAGCGGTTCGGCCCCGACACGCTCGCGCCCTGGCTGATCGACTGGGGCCTCGACAACCGCAGCGCCATGGTCCGGATTCCCCCGGAGCGCGGCCCGGCCACGCGTTTCGAACTGCGCCTGGGCGACGCCGGTGCCAACCCCTACCTCCTGATCGCGGGAACGCTCGCGGCGGCGCTGCTGGGGGTCCTGGCCGGCGAGGAGCCACCCGCCCCCCTGGAGGGCTACGGCTACGACGCCGTCGGGTCCGCCGTGCTGCCGAGGAGCCTGCCCGACGCCCTCGACGCGCTGGAGGCGGACACCTCGCTGACCGAGGTGCTCGGCAAGGACTTCACCACTTCCTACCTCGCGTACAAGCACGACGAGGTCGCGCGCTTCCACCGCCATGTCACCGACTGGGAGTTCACCGAGTACGCCTACCACCTGTGACGCCGAGGAGGGCACACCCCATGACCACGACATCCCGCTCCGCGACCGAGGCCGTGCACGAGCCGCTCCCCCTTGCCGGCATCGACCTCGCCGACCTCGACAACTGCACCGACGGCGTGACCCCCTGGCGCATGTTCCACACCCTGCGCCGCGAGGACCCCGTCCACTGGCAGCCCGAACAGGCCCCCCACTCCGGTTTCTGGGCACTTACCCGGCACGCCGACATCACCCGCGTCGACCGCGACGCCGAGACCTTCACCTCCACGAGGTTCGTCAACCTGGAGGAGGTGGACGACGACCAGATCGGCAGACGCGCCTCGATCCTGGAGCTGGACGGCGTCCGCCACCGCGCGCTGCGCGGCCTGCTGCGGCGGCAGTTCGGCGCGGGCGTCATCAACGGTTACGCCGACTTCCTGCGCGGCCTGACCGTCACGACCCTGGACTCGGCCCTGTCCAGGGGTTCCTTCGACTTCGTCGAGGACATCTCCGCCGACTTCCCCGTCAACGTCCTCGCCCGCCTCCTCGACGTGCCCCCCGAGGACAATCAGCGGCTCATCGACTGGGGCAACCGCATCATCGGCAACACCGACCCCGACTACGCCGACGTACTCCTGGACAGCGAGGAGAGCGAGAGGTACCGCGACCTGCCGTTCCGCTCGCCCGCCGCACTGGAGGTGTTCGAGTACGGCCGCGAACTGGCCCGGCGGCGACGCGGTGGCCCCGGCACCGACCTCGTCTCCACGCTGGTCAACGAGACTCCCCGCGACGGTGTGCCGCTCTCCCCCCGGGACTTCGACAACTACTTCCTGCTGCTGGTCGTCGCCGGGAACGAGACGACCCGGCACACCATCACGCACTCGATGCTGGCCCTCCTCCAGCATCCCGAGCAGCTCGCCCGCCTCCAGGAGGACCCCTCCCTGATTCCCACCGCGGTGGAGGAGTTCCTGCGCTGGGCCTCCCCCGTCTACCACTTCCGCCGCACCGCCACCCGCGATGTCGAACTCGGCGGCAAGCACGTCAGGGAGGGAGACAAGGTCGTCATGTGGTTCGCCTCCGGCAACCGCGACGAGGAGGTCTTCGGCAACCCCTACGATTTCGACGTCACCCGCCGGGACAACGACCACGTCACCTTCGGCAAGGGCAGCCCCCACCTGTGCCTGGGCAACCTGCTGGCCCGCACCGAGATCCGCGTCATGTTCGAGGAGCTCATCCCCCGCCTGGCGGACATCCGCCTGACCGGCGACGTCCCCCGGGTCCGTTCCAACTTCGTCAACGGCGTCAAGAGACTGCCCGTCGAGGTCACCCTCGCCTGACCCCCCGCAGAACCGTCCGTCCCGCACCGCACGCGCAGGGGGATACGGTGCGGGTCACCGCCCCGGGCGCGGACATCGGGTCGGTTCCGGCAGGTGATGTCGTCAGGAGGTGGCGCCATGTCCTTCGCCGGGGACACGACGACGTTGTTCCTCACCGTCGGTCTGCCGGGGGCCGGAAAGACCACGCGAGCCCGGCGGCTGGCCGCGGAACACCGCGCGCTGCGGCTGACGCCGGACGAGTGGATGATTCCGCTCTTCGGCGAGGCGGAGGCGGGCGGAAAGCGCGATGTGCTGGAAGGACGGCTGCTCCACCTCGCCCTGGAAGCCCTGGAGCTGGGAACCGACGTGGTCCTGGACTTCGGATGCTGGTCCCGTGACGAGAGGTCGGCGATCCGCTGGCTGGTGGCGTCCGTGGGCGCGTCCTGCCGCCTCGTGTACCTGCCGGTGGACCCGGAGACCCAGCGAACCCGGATCGCCCGTCGCCGGTCGGCGACTGCGGAAGGGACCTTCCCGATGGACGAGGCGGACCTTCTGCGCCACAGGTCGCTGTTCGAGGAACCCGACGCCGCGGAACTCGCCGGGAGCGAGGTCGACGGGCCGCCTCCCGGATGGCGGGACTGGCTGGAGTGGGCCGCCGACCGGTGGCCGTCGCTCGTGTGACCGTCCCCCGCCGGCCGGCCGGTGCCCGGCCACGGAGGGAGACCGATAACCTCGGGGAATCCTGGTTCGGAGATCGCTACGCACGGAGGCCAACATGACGCGGTGGGAACGGGGTTCGAGGCGGCTGTACGGCGTGATGCTCCTGCTGGCGGTGGTGGTCCTGCTCGCGGACCAGCTCACCAAGTGGTGGGCGGTCTCCGCACTGTCCGACAACGAGCGCATCACCGTGATCCCCTCCCTGATCCACTTCCGGCTGCTGTACAACGCCGGTGCCGCGTTCTCCATGGGCACCGGGGCGACTTGGGTGTTCACCCTGACGGCCGCGGCGGCGGTGATCGGCATCCTCTACATCGCCCGCCGCCTCGCCTCCGCGGGCTGGGCGCTCGTACTTGGCGCGCTGCTCGGCGGTGCGATGTCCCACCTGGGCGACCGGCTCTTCCGTGAGCCCGGCCCGGCCCGCGGACGTGTGGTGGACTTCATCGACTACGGCCCGTTCGTGGGCAACGTCGCCGACATCGCGCTCGCCTGCGGATGCGTCACGTTGATGCTGTTCAGCCTGCGTGGTGTGGAACTCGCCAAGGCCCCGGACAAGGAATCCGACCGGGTTCCCGGAGTGTGAGCCATCGGGTCACGGCCGACGGGCCGAGCCGTGACCGGCGGGTGAATCCACAACGGCCCGACGAATCGAAACGAACATCACGCCCACAGCGGCCCGGGCATCCGCCGGATGCCCTACCGGAACCCTCCGGGAATCAACACGCCGCCTCCGTCCCGGTGTTGCCGGATTCGACGGACTCGCCGAAGCAGACGTCGGGGCCGGTGACCACGTGGTGAAGACGCCCACCGACGATACCGAACGGCACTGCCGGACGGTGACGTCCGCGTTGGCACCCGGATCCCCGCTCCTCGCCAACCGGCGCCGGTTGCCGGGCCGGACGGCCACGGCCAGCGGGACCCGCCGTGGCTCAGGCCGCTTTCGGGCGGGCTGCCGACGGGGGCCGGTGCCCGCCGGTCCGGCCCCCGCGATCCTCGCGCTCAGGGCCGGCGTGTGAGTGCTGTGCCGAGTACGGCGATCCAGATCAGCAGCACGGGCAGGGAGAGGAACGCCGTCGGGGTCAAGGCGGTGGACAGGAACAGGTAACCGATGCCGGACGCGGTGATGGTGGCGGCGAGGACCCAGCCCAGGACGATCTCCCGGCGCCGCAGCAGTGCGCCGTGCCGGGACGCCGCGCAGACGGCCGCGGCGAGCGCCGCGAGCGCGAGCATCTTGACACCGTCCACGCGCTGGACCGCCTCGAACAGTGCGCCGGTCCTGCCCGAGGCCGAGGGACCGGCCCCGGTCACCGCGATCAGTTCCAGGACGAGTTGCACGCATGCGAGCGCCCCCGCGATCCTCCCGGCCCATCCGGCCCATCCGGCCTGGCGGGCCCCGGTGCTGCCGGTACGGCGGGCCCAGTCGACAAGTCCGGATCCGACGACCATGAGCCCGGCGGCCGCCACACCGTGAACGAGCAGCGCCTGGGCCACCGCCCGGAACGGCCGGTCGGCGTACGCGGCAGTGATCTCGGCGTAGGTGTCACCGGCTTCGGGGGTTGCCCCCCAGGCGACGGCGAGCCCCAGTATCCATGCCGCGGCGTGTGCGTAGCCGGCGGTGCGGGCGGTGATGACGCCGGCAGCGGGCTCCGTAACCGTTGTGGTCATGCGATGTCCCCCCGGGACTTGTTGCGGACTGTCTGCGTGAACGCCTCGCAGCCGGTACGCCAGGCGGCGTCCAGGTCCGCGTCCGGCGGGAAGCGGCCGTCGAGTTCGAGCAGGACCATGCCGTGCGCGAACGCCCAGAGGGAACGCGCGACGTCGATGTCGCCGTGCACCGCGCGGGCCAGTGGCATCGCCGCACGGTCTTCGAGTCCCTCGGGGAGAGCGGTGCGGGCGAGCGGCCGCGTATGGGTGATGCGGTACAGGTGCGGACTGGCGAGAGCGTGCCGTCGATAGGCGCCGGCGAGCACGAGCAGGGGCGGTTCGGCGCCGATCCCGGCTTCGGCGGCCTCCAGATCCTCCGCCAACCGGGTCATCCCCTGCACCTGGAGCCCGGCCTCGACGGCGGCCTTGTCGGGAAAGTGCTTGTACAAGGAAGGCGCCCGGATGCCGACCCGCTCGGCGATGCGCCGCATCGACAGCGCGTCCGGGCCCTCGGCGTCGAGCAGTTCCCGGGCAACGGCCATGATCTGACGCGCGCGGTCAGTCATCGTGATCCGCCCGTGTGATCGCGGTGCCGGTGGGTCGTCCCGGTCCGGAAGCCGGTGTCCGAACGGGGGGTGGGGCCGGGGGCCGTCGAGAGGCACGAGGGCGGCGAGGACCGACGGTCGGCACCCTTTCCCCCGTGACCGTCGAGGCCCCCCGGGGGAACGTCCGTGTCCGTCCGTACGGCTCGGCGGAGGCGGGGCGGGGCACCGCCGCACGGGGCGCCCCGCCCGCTGTGACCGTGTTCATTGCAGCCCTCTCGTCATGGCGGCCGATCGAAGCGGCTAACACCGTTAGCCGCATGGCGCCACGGTAGGGCTAACGGTGTTAGCCGTCAAGTCCGTTGTTTTCGCGTCCCAGTGACGAGAGATCAGCCCTGCGGGCCTCGTCGCCGCACCGTCCCGCCGGATGAAGGCGCGGGCCCGCCCCATGGCGATGGCCGGGGTGGTGTGCGCCTTGCCGTCGTGGCGCCCGGACGGCCGGGCGTGCAGTTCGTCGGCCGTCCGCGCACCGTGGGCGGACGACTGGAGCGGGCCCGGATACCGGCCGCTTCACAGCACGTCGCCCCGCCGATGTGCTCGGCGGGGCGACGTGTTCAGGGCCCCGGGATCAGCCGACGGCGTTCCGTGTGGCCCGGGGGGCGCCGGGTCGTTCCACACACCGCCTGCGGGCTCGCCTCAGGCGGCCGTGATGTTCTCGGCCTGCGGGCCCTTCTGGCCCTGCGTGATGTCGAAGGTGACCGCCTGGCCCTCCTGGAGCTCACGGAAGCCGGAGGCGTTGATGTTGGAGTAGTGCGCGAAGACGTCGGGGCCCCCGCCGTCCTGCGCGATGAAGCCGAAACCCTTTTCGGCGTTGAACCACTTCACGGTTCCGCTGGCCATGCTCGTACCTCTCAGTCGGCATCGGGTCCGCACCGCGCGGACCCGGAGGTGATCGCCCTGGTCACGCACCGCACAGCGAAACGCCCGCACCAAGGGCGCGGGCAGGTCCTGCGAACCACGACATCTCCTCGTGAGGCTACACTCCGGAATCGATCACCGCCAGAGAGCAACGGCCCTTCTCGTGCACAGATCCCGGCGATCGCCCCCGGACGTTCCTACCGCCGTACCGTCCGACCGGGTCGCGGCCCCGGGTGCGGACGCCGGTGCCCCGGCGCCCGTGCGGGACGGCCGGTGTGTCAGAGGTGGGGGTCCACCAGGATCTTGACGGCCGTCTCGTTGTGGTGGATCAGGGTCTCGAAGCCTTCGGTGAC
Organism: Streptomyces sp. NPDC014734; assembly: GCF_043083325.1. Lineage (NCBI taxonomy): Bacteria > Bacillati > Actinomycetota > Actinomycetes > Kitasatosporales > Streptomycetaceae > Streptomyces > Streptomyces sp. NPDC014734. The sequence goes on from NZ_JBIBYN010000011.1 coordinate 139,526, forward strand.
GAGGTCGTCGAGGCCGATGGTGCTGGTGATGAACGGGGCAAGGTCGACGCGCCCCTCCTGCACGAGTTTGATCGTCTGCGGGTGGGAGTTGACGTAGGCGATCGTGCCGCGCAGGTCGATCTCCTTGAGGACCAGCTTCTGCATGTCGAGCGACGCCGGCTTGCCCCAGATCGAGATGACGGTGATGACACCGCCCGGCTTGACGGCGTCGAAGAGTGTGTCGAGGACGACGTTGACGGACGTGGCCTCGAACGCGACGTCGGCACCCCTGCCGCCGGTGAGACGCCGGACCTCCTCTGCCACATCGGTGGCCGCGGGGTCGATGACGTGGTCGGCGACCTTGGTGTCCAGCGCCTTCTGCCGACGCAGCGAGCTGAGTTCGGTGACCGCGACCTCGATGCCCATCGCCTTGAGCACCGCGCAGGTGAGCAACCCGATCGGGCCGGCGCCGCCGACGAGAGCGAAGTCGCCCGCCTTCGCGCCCGAACGCTGGAACGCGTGGTACGCCACCGACAGCGGCTCGATGAGGGCCGCCTGGTCCAGCGGGACGTCTCCGACCGGGTGGACCCACCGGCGCTCCACGACGATCTTCTCCGCGAGCCCGCCGCCGCAGCCGCCCAACCCGATGAAGTTCATGTCGGGCGAGAGGTGATAGGTCGGGTTGTTCTCGCCGGTGTCGACGTCGGGACGCAGGATGTAGGGCTCGACGACGACCCGGTCGCCCGGCTTCACGCCGTCGACGCCCTCGCCCACCGCGTACACGACGCCTGACATCTCATGGCCGAGCGTCACGGGGGCGGACTCGCCCGAGACCGGGTGCGGGTGACCGCCCGGCGGGACGAAGATCGGTCCGTCGAGGTATTCGTGCAGGTCGGTACCGCAGATCCCGCAGTACGCGACATCGATGCCCACCGTGCCCGGCCGGACCGTGGGCTCCGGGATGTCCTCGATACGGATGTCGCCGCGGTCGTAGTAGCGTGCAGCCTTCACTTTGAGCCGGCTCCTTCGTCTGTGTTCCGCTCGCACCTCGTGTCGGGCCCGCCGCGGAGTGAGGTGTGTGCCTCGCACGGCGCATTCCCGTCATTCCTCGACCATACGGTCCAATACGGTCGGGCGCTCGCTCCGGTCCCCCTCGCACCGCGCGCACCTCCCGGCAGGCGTCTCGCGGCGGGGTCCGCCTCACGCGTCCGGCACCCAGCTCCCGTGGAATCCGAGCGGTACCCGGCCCGGCAGGTGAACGCGGGCCAGGGGGCGTGCGGTGAGGTCCTGCGCGGAGAGGATCACCAGGTCGCTCGCGCCGCGGCCGGGGTCGTGCACATAGGACAGGAGGTAGCCGTCGTCCTCGTCCCGTGCCCCGCGGCGCGGCACGAACACCGGCTCCCCGGCCGCCGCGCCGTCCGGGAAGCGGTGCGTCTGCCTGCTGCCCCGCAGCATGTCGTGCTTCACCAGACAATTGGTGAACCTGTCGTCCGGCGGAACTCCGTCGACCGTCTCGTAGGCGCGCCACATCTCCGCCGCGCTCACCGTGTACGCGAACCGGTGCCGCCGCGACACCAGGCCCTCGTTGACACGGGGGAACTCCTGCGGCAGGTCGTCGATCCGGGTGCTGCGGACGCGGCCCGCGCGCAGGTCGATCGTCCAGCGGTCGAGCGCGGGTGTGCCGGTCGAGGAGGGGCCGCCGTTGCCCCGGCCCGCGGCGTAGAAGGGCGCGGGCATGGTGGTGAGTTCCATGACGACGGTGTCGCCCTGGTCGTAGGCGTTGAGCGTGTGCGAGTAGTACACGGGGTCGATCTCGAACCAGCGGGCGGATCCGCCGGTACGCGGCATCACCCCCACCCGCATGGGGTGCTTCGGGTTCCAGACGTACGGAACGGGCGCCCCTGCCCCGGCGGCCGCCATGTCGAAGGTGATCGGCACGTCGACGATCACCACGTACTTCCCGGTGAGGGCGAAGTCGTGCATCATCGGGGCGTCCGCCACCGGGATCCGGGTGGTCCGTGCCACCCGGCCGGTCCGGTCGATCACGAGGTGCCGCACGTGGTCCCAGGTCGGGTAGTACGCCACCGCGTGCAGTTCGTCCGCCGCCGCGTCGTACTTGGTGTGCGCGGTGAACGCGCCCTCCAGGGTGGAGCGGAAGTCGTACGGGCGCAGCGTGTTCAGCTCGCCGTCCAGCTCGTACGGCAGGGGGCCGCTCTCCTGGAGGGCCAGGACGCGCCCCTTGTAGGGGATGACGTGTGTGTTGCAGGCGAAGTCGTCCGGCGGCACCTCGCCCGGGTACGGCTCGCCCAGTTTCCGTGCCACCCGCGAGGAGCGCACCCACCGGTTGCGGTACCACTCGGCGCGGCCGCCGCGCAGCCGGACCCCGTGCACCATGCCGTCGCCGATCATCCAGTGGTGGGCGCGCGGGTCCTCGACGCCCAGCGCGTTGGGGCCGGTGCGCAGGTACCGGCCGTCCAGGTCGCGGGGTACCCGTCCGGTCACCGGGAGGCCGAACGCGGTGAGTTCCTCGGTGACCGGGGCGAAGGCTCCCTCCAGGAACGGGGACGGTTCCTCGCCTCCGGCCGCCGTGCCGCGCACCGCGGCCCGGGCCGCGGTGGCGTAGTGGCCGAGGCCGTAGCCTCCGACGACGCTGCCGGCGGCCGTGAGTGCCGCTCCCCGGAGGATCCTTCGGCGTGTGTGACTGGCCATCGCTCTTCCCCGTCCGTGGTCGGGCCCGGGCGCATCCTCGCCGGGGCTGGGCAGAAGTCTGCTGCGCGGACGGCGACACGTCAGGTGGCCTGGGGCCCGTCGGGGGGTGGTGCCGTCACCACCCCCCGACGGGTCACCGGGGCCCGGCGGGAGGTTCGCCTGTCATACGACGATGCAGGTCATGGCGGCCCACATCAGGGGCGAGTGCTCGATCCGGCCGTCGGCACGCCAGTGGTCGAGCTGTTCGCGCTGCCAGCCGCCGAGCCGGTGCACGGGGTCGCGGTGCTCGTGGGCCGCGTCGACGGCGATGATCGCCTCCGACAGCGGGCGTACGGTCCCGGGCAGACCGGCCAGCCGGTGGAAGGCGACGTTGGTGGGCAGCACCCAGCGGGTGGCGGTGACGAGTTCGGCTCCGTTGTGGATCATCGCAGCGGCCGGGCCGAACGGCTCGGCGAACCTCAGATCGCCGCCGCTCTCGCAGCCGATCAGCGCGACTCGCGGCGGCGCGGGCCAGATCCGCGCGCCCGGCTCGCCGTCCGCGCGCAGGGGAAGCGTGCCCAGCAGGAGGTCCTTGGCCGAGAGCGGCCGATGCGTACGGACCGTTCCGGTCAGGCCGACGCTTCCCGGACCGCAGCACAGATGGAGCGCGCCGTCCTCGCTCTGCCCGCCCTCGACCGGTGCGGCGCTCACGTGCCCGACGTACATCAGCCGCCGTGCACCCTCGCGGAGCACGGCGCTCAGCCATTCCCGGTCCAGGTCGGTACGGCGGAAGGCCTCCTCCGGGGAGGACACGGACGGCACGACGGCGCCCGCGTCGAGCCGGCTCCGGACGAACGACATCAGCCGCGGGTCCGAGCCGGGCGGCCCCAGGACCGAACCGAGCGGGGAGTCGGCCCGGAACCCGGGCACCCTGGGGTCGAGGACGAGAACGACCGCGTCGGGGCCGGCGCCCGTTGCCTGCCGCGCGCCGGACGCCGGGGGCGCGGCGGGTCTCCGCGGACGCAACGACACCGGCGCGGCGGTCGCGACGTCCGCCAGATCGATGAGCCTGACGTCGCCGTCGACGGCGAGCAGTTCCCACGGAACCTGGGCCACTCCGGGCGATGGCTGGATCCGCACCAGCGGACGGCCCGCGCGCGCCGATACGTGGCGTATCTGTGCCGTCAGCTCCTCCGGCCACAGAGCATCGGCCAGCAGTCGCGCGAGCCGGTGCTCGGCCGGGCGGTCGGCCATCGCTCCCGAGGTGAGCGCCCGCCGTATCCCGTCCGCTCCCCCACCGGCCCCGGGCAGCGCGGCGGCCAGCGCGCGCACCGCCCGGTCGACCTCGTCACCGGGCCCGTGGCCGGTACCGAACCCCCGGGCCCCACTGGTCCAGATCCAGGTCATGAACAGATCACCGGCATCGGCCAGCCGTATCTGGACCACCGGGCGGCCCGTCAGGTCGTCGGCGACCAGAACGGCACCTCCTCCTCGCTCACGATCCGTCGGTGATAGCGGAATTCGGCCGCCTCGATGTACTCCTGGAGGGCGAAGCGGCCGGATTCCGGCGACATCCGCACCTTCGGCGGCGGCGCGACGCGCAGGCCGACGGAGGCGGCTGCCTCCGCAACCGCGCCCCCGAGCGCCGTCGGGCCGTCGGCACGCACGTATGTCTTCATGGCCGCGTCCGGGAAGACCGACCCGGCGTGCTCGACGGGCACGGCGGCCCCGGAGCTCGCGCCGGGCGCCTGTGACCGTGGCGTGCGCCCCAGTGCCAGCGAGGCGCCGGCGCAGCGGTGTTCCACCAGTTCGAAGAGGAGTCCCTGATCCTGACGGCGTACCGCGAGACGGAAGACCAGCCGCATGGCCTCGTCGGCGAGTTGCAGCCACTGACTGCGCGCGTGGGCCGTGGCGAAGTCGTGGCGTGCCGCCTCCAGGGCCAGCGCGGCGGGAAGCGCCAGGGAGAGCGCGGTGTCGAGGGACCGGGTCTCGTGTTCGCCGTGGTCCGTCCGGTTCAGGTTGTCCTCCAGGGTTCTCGCGAGCATGAGGTCGACCTGTGCGCACCGCTCGTACACCGCGCCCTCCTGGTACGCGTCTCGGGCTTCCTGCGCCAGCCTTTTCATCTCGGTGATGTCGCCCCGGTCATAGGCGTGCTGGGCGCGCAGCAGACCGGTGTCGGCGGCGGCGATCGACGCGCCGATGCGTTGGAACCGGGCCAGACCCGCCCCGAGCAGTTCCTCGGCCCCGACGGCGTCGCCGCGCAGACCGGCGAGAAAGCCGCGGGCCTGTTCGCAGACCGCCAGGTCACCGAACCGCCGTTGCCGCTCGAAGACCGCGGACGCCTCGGCGTACAGCCGCTCCGCGACGTCGAGGTCGCCCCGGCGCATCGCGGCGTACGCCCGGTGCGCGAGCAGCGACTGCCGTTCGTCGGCGTCCCCCGTCGCACGGCAGCCTTCCTCCGCACGGGCGAAGTAGTCCTCGGCCGGGTCGAACCTCCCGGTCGAGGCGCAGATCAGGCCGAGGGCGGTCAGCAGCCGCAGGGCGATCGGCGACGGGACCGTCGGCATGGTGGACAACAGCGCCGACGCCTGTTCCTCGGCCGCGCCCCACGCGCCGCGCGCCATCAGCAGATGCACCCGGCTCAGGCCGAGTTCGGCGGTGCGCAGCCCCTCGGGATCGTCGAACTCGGGCAGCCTGGCCGCCGCCTCGTCGAGACATGCCAGCGCCTCGTCCGGGCGACCGGTCCCGCGCAGCAGGTCGGCTCTGGCGAGCAGTGTCTTCAACAGGACTTCCAGCCAGATCTGACGGCCCTGCGGCCCCGGCGGAATCGTCGTGGTGTCGTGGAGCAGACCGAGGGCCCGCTCCACGGCGTCCGCCGCCCCCGCGAAGTCCGTCCCGGCGAGCCGGACGCTCGTGATGTCCGACAGCAGATGTGCCCGCAGGAAGGGCACCCCGGGCACGTGCTCGATGGATTCGGTCGCGGTGAGCAGTTCCTCGTAGACGGTGTGGGCGGCGGGCAGGTCGGCGGCGAGCAGGTGTTCCCCGGCCAGGGCGAAACCGCTGTCGAACGGTTCTCCGTACAGCCCCGCCGCCGCGTCGTCCTCCTCGTTCCGCATCCGTCAGTAGTCCTCTCCGGCGGTGGCGGCGACGGTCTCGGCGAGGAAGGGTTCCGGGGAGGCGTCGTACGGCGGGGCGTCGTGGGTCAGGGACCGCGCGGCGCTCGTCAGCCGCCGCCGGACCAGGGCGCGGATCGCGTCGCGGTCGGCGATGTCTCCGGCTTCGCCGGACCGGTCGGGATCGGGGAGCGGGTCGAAGCCGGGCAGCAGCACGTCTACCGCGATACGGGGCGTCGTCGCCGCGGCCGCCGGATCGAGTCCGGTCCGGCCGGTCCACGTGTCGTCCCGCCTGGCGAGGGGCACGCGGTTGCGGTGACCGTCGTTCACGCGGACCTCCGCGACGAGCGGCACCGCGGCGGCGGAGGCCGCGCCGTGCGCGACGGCCTCGACCTCGATCTGCCGTCGCGCGCCGTGTGCGCGAGCGGTCCAGGAGACCGCGGTCTCGGAGGCGTCGACGAGGCCGGGCGGGCAGCGACGCCAGTCGTTGGTCCCCGAACCCCGGGCGATCACCCTGCCGCCCGCGCCGAATGGACCGCCCGCGGCGAGGGCGTAACCGTCGTGGCGGACGAACAGCGAGCCGGGATCGACCGGCGCACCGGCGGGATCGCGCCCGTCCAGGGACGACCGGAGGCGGCGCAGGGCCTGCCCGTCGAGCCCGGCGCCGTCCGCCGCGTCGTCGACCAGCCGCAGGACGCTCTCCAGACGGCGTGTCGTGTCCGTCGGCCGCGGTGCCGTCCGCCACCACCGGGTCAGCGGGTCGAGGGCGGCCCGGTGGTCCTGGATCAGTTCGGCCGCGCAGTCGTCGGGCTGGTCGCCGAAGTCGTCGAACAACTGCTGGCAGCGGTGGGTGAGCGCGGCCAGCTCCAGGCCGAGCACGTCGGGTTCGAGCGCCGGGATGCCGTCCAGGTACGAGGCCGGCCACCAACGGGCGGCCCAGTGCCCGAGGCCGAGCCGGGCGGCGTCGGTGGCGAGGGCGGTGCGGTCCGCCGTGACCCGCAGGGACCGTTCCTCCGCGGCACAGGCCTGCACGGCGGCGGCGGTGCGCTCGCCGTAGACCGCCCACAGCCATTGCTGCGCCCGGGACACGTCGTGGAGCTGAGCCGTCGGCGGCCCCGGACGGTCGAGGACGGACCAGGTGAGTACCGCTCCCGCGACGTCGAGAACGGCTCGGGTGAAGTCGGGGCCCGGCCCGTCGGCGAGGTGGCCGCGCTCCTCGGTCCCGCCGGGGGAGGCGGGCGGGGGGACGGGGGCGACTCGGATCGTGCCGTCCTCCTCCCGTACGACGTGGACGTCGCCGCGGGCCCGTGCCATCACGCGCTCCTCGGCGCGGTGGCTTCCGGCCCGGTCGCCGACAGTGTCCGCAGCGCCGCCCTCACCCTGGCCCGGTGGTCCATCATCACCGAGCGGGCGACCCCGTCGAGCACCGCCCAGGCCGAGGCGACGTCCTCCAGCGGGGCGCCGCGCACATCCCTGCCGTGCAGCCGCACCCACAGCCGCCGCATGTAGGCGGCCCAGGGCGTGCGGAGGTCCTGGGCGAGGGCGTCCAGCGCGCCACCGTCCGGGTCGGGGCGGGGGGAGACGGTCATCCTGCGGGCGCGAAGGGCCGACGCCTCCCGCCTCCAGCGGCTGTTGACGGCCCGGTGCGCCGTCGTCGGTCCCAGCGCGCACTGTCCGGTGCCGAGCGGGTCGAGGCCCACCGCGAGTCGCCCCCCGAGGAACACGGTCACGCGCAGGCTCTCGTCGTGCAGACCGAGCGGGGCGCAGCTGCGGCCCACCTCCCGGCCGACGAGTTCCGGCACCGTGGGCAGTTCCTCGCGCCGCGCCGACGACTGCAGCACGGCGAAGAGCCGCTCGAAGAGTGTGCGGTCCAGCGGCGCGGGGAGCGTGGCCGTCGAGGCGCCCCGGCCGACCTCCGGGCGCGGCGGCACCTGCCGCCCGGTGAGTCCCAGGTGCGCCGGTAGATCCTCGCCGCCCCAGACGCCGTCCGTGTGTGCCCACAGGGCCCGGCCGAGCAGGTCTCCGTGTTCCGCCCGGACCATGGAGGCGTACGCAGGCGTGTTCCTCGCCCCGCCCGGTGTGCCGCAGGCCTCCAGGACCTCGGTCGCCAGTTCCACCGCCGCGGCCGTGTCCGCGACCGGGGCGGGGCTGCGGCTCCCCCACACGGTGGCGAGCTCTCCGTCGAGCCGGGCGCGCCGCGTGGCGTCGGCGAGGTGGTCCTTCAGCACGTCCACCGTGCGTCCGTCTGCCGCGTCCGCCACGTCCTCGACCACGGCCCTGGCCAGGGCGTCCGCACCGGCCGCGGGTGCTCCGTGCTCGGCGGCCAGTTCGAAACACCGCTGGAAGTACAGGTCCTGGGGGTTGCCCGCCACCACGCCCAGGGCCCGGCGGGTCCGCTTGAGCAGGGTGAACCACTGTGCCGTCGCCCCGAGGCGCGCACCGGACTCCCGGATCAGCGCGCCGAGACGCGCGGCCTGTGCCGGCCCGAGGAAGTCCGTCGCGAGTTCGGGGCTCAGCGCGGGTCTGACGATCAGGGGCAGCACGATCAGCTTGACCGTCCGGGTCAGGGGTGCGCCGCCCGGCCCGCTCAGCGATTCCAGCCCCGGCCCGAGGCCGCGCCAGGCTCTGTCGATGACCATGGCGCGCGGTCGGCGCTCGCCGGTCGGCTGGGTCAGGGGCGGCATGCGAGAAGGGTACGCCGTTCGAAATCGGACGGGCGAACCTGAGATCGGTAGGTCTTCCCGGCCGCCTAGCGTCGACGGTGTCGGACGGGTCGACGACGCGAAGGGGGCCCGTGACCGGGACGCCCCTTCGTACGGCTCCGGCCGCGGGACTCAGCCCCCGTACGCGGCGGGTACCCGCGCCCCGCTCCCCCGGGAGCGTTGGTGCGGTCACGTCGGCCCCGCGACCGGCACCGATGCCGACGTGGGCACGTTCCGCGGTGTGTACGACGGAGTCCGCCCGGGACACACCAGACATCATCGAGAAGGAGAAGCCGTCATGGGCATGTTCGGGAAGCGTCGCAAGAGCCGCGAGGAGCGGGCCGCCGAGATCGCCGACAAGGTGGCCGGCGGCAAGGGTCTCTACGGACGCGCCACGCGCGCGTTCCTCGGCGCCGAGGACTTCGCGAAGGTTCAGCAGTCGATCGGCGCGTTCAACTCCGGACGCGACGTGCAGCAGTTGCTCGCGATGGGGGCGCCGACCGTTCCCGCCGTCGTCGTGTCGATCGGTGACACCGGCAAGCTGGTCAACTACGACCCGGTCGTCGACCTGGTCCTCCAGCCGTCCGGGGCCGCCGGTCCGGTCGCGCTGCAGACCATCGTCTCGAAGCTGCGGATCCCGCGGGGGGGGGGGGGCGGGGGGGGGGGGGGGGGGCGCCCCCCCCCCCGGGGCCCCCCCGGCCGCCCGGGGGCGGGGGCGGGCGGGGGCGGGGGGGGCGGCGCGGGGGGGGGGGGCGGGGGCCCCCCGGGGGGGGGGGGGGCCGGGGCGGGGGCCCCCCCCCCCCCCGTTTTCCCGGGGGGGGGGGGGGGGGGGGCGCCGGCGGGGGGGGGGGCCCCCCCCCCCCCGCCCGGCCGGGCGCCTACCTGTACGCCGGGGACGGCGTCGCGCCGTGACGGGGCGACGCCGGGCATGCCGGTGACCGCTGTGCCCGCGCCTCGGACCCGGCGGGCCGGGCCCGTCACCGCGTGGAACGGCGCCCGCCCGGGGTCCGGGGGCGGGGCTCCGGCGGGTGCGCCCCCTGCGCGTCGAGCCAGTCGGTGATGCGGGTGGCGGTGGTGGCGGCGTGCCGGTTGATGAGGGTGAGGTGGTTGCCCGGTGTGGTGAGGGTGGTGGTGATGTGGGGAAGTCCGGTCTGCCAGTCGTCCGGTCCGGTGTCCGTCCCCGGCGGGGCCGGGAGGGGTTCCGAGGCCCGCAGGAGCAGGGTCGGGAAGGGAACGGGGCCGGGGCTCCAGGTGCGAAGGAGCTGTTCGGTCCAGGCGTGGGCGGACAGGGTGGTGGCGTCGTAGCCGCCGGTGAGGTGCTCGCGCTCGTACAGGCCGTGCCACAGGTGGGGAAGGAGCCCGCGGGCGGCGGGGGTCCGCAGGTCGTAGGTGTCCAGGAGGACCACGGCCCGCACGGGGGTGCCGCGGTCGGCGAGGTGGCGGGCGGTCGCGTGGGCGAGGATGCCGCCGGACGAGGTGCCCAGGAGGATCACCGGCTCGTCCGCCTCCTCGCCGGTGCCGGCGGCCACGGCCTGTGCCAGCCCCGTCACGAGTGCTTCGCGGGTGGCGGGCAGGACCTCGTCCGCGCCGAAGCCCGGGGGTGTCAGGCAGGAGATGGCCCAGTGTCCGGGAAGGGCCCGGGCGAGGGCGAAGTAGGTGTCCGGTCCGGTCAGGGGCACGATCGGGGCCACGCAGACCAGGCGGGGGCCCGAGGTGTGGGCGGTGAGCCGGTCCGCGACGGGAGGGAGAGGCTCGCTGCTCTTGGGCCGCAGGGCGGCGAGCTGGGACAGCAGGGTGTCGGCGTCGCCCGGGCGGCCGGCCCGTACGGCCTCGCGGTGGAGACGGGCGACCAGGTCCGTGGTGGGGCCGCCGGTGCGGTGATCGGGCGTCGGCGGGGTGGCGAGGTGGTCGAGGAGGTGATCGGCCAGGTCGGCCGGGGTGGGGTGGGTGAGAACGACGGTGCTGGGCAGGGTCGTGCCGATCGCCGCGGCGAGCCGGTTGCGCAGGTCGACCGCCGCGAGGGAGTCCATGCCGTTGTCGCGGAACACCGCGCGCTCGGCGACCGCGTCGCCGGACGGGTGGCCGAGTGCCGCCGCGGCCTCGTCGCGCACCAGGTCCAGGAGGAGTCGGCGCCGTTCGGCCGCCGGGAGGCTCCGCAGCCGCGTCGTGAAGTCGCTGTCACCGGTGGCCGGTGCGGGCCGGGTGAGCTCCCGTGCCTCGGGCAGTTCGCCGAAGAACGGGTGGGGGCCCGTCGTGGTGACGACGGGGAGGTAGCGCTTCCAGTCGATGTCGGCGACCGTCAGCGCGCTCTCCTCCTCGTGGAGTGCCTGGGCGAGACCGGCCAGGGCCAGGTCTCCGTCGAGGAAGGAGACCCCGGTGCGCAGGAGTTGTCCGCCGCCGGATTCGCCCAGTTGCTCCCGGGCCTCTTCCCAGGGGCCGAAGAAGACCGACGTCGCGCGGGCGCCGCGGGCGCGGCGCCGCGCCGCCAGCGCCTCCAGGTACGCGCCGGCCGCCGCCTGTGCGGCGTGGTCGCCCACGCCCCAGGTCCCGGCGACCGACGAGACCAGGACGAAGGCGTCCAGTGCGGTGTCGTCGAGGAGTTCGTCGAGGTGCGCGGCGCCGGTCGCCTTGGCGTGCGCCGCGTCGGCGACATGGCCGGGACCGGCCGTGGCGAGGGGGCCGAGAGCGCGGTCACCGGCCAGATGGACCACCGAGCGCACCGGGGTGCCGTTCGCCGAGAGCCCGTCGAGCACGGCGGCCACGGCGTCCTTGTCGGTCAGGTCGCAGGACACCGCCTCGGCGGTCGTCCCCCGGGCGTTCAGCTCCGCCGTCAGAGCGGCGGCGCCGGGTGCGGCGGGGCCGCGGCGGCTGAGCAGTACCACGTGTTCGGCGCCCTGCCGGGCGAGCCAGCGGGCGGTCCTGCGGCCCAGGGTTCCGGTGCCGCCGGTGATCAGGGTCGTCCCGCGCGGTGCCCAGGTGGTGGGCGATCCGGTTCGTGCGGGTGCCTTCACCAGACGCCGGACGAGGACGCCCGAGGGGCGCACCGCCGCCTCGTCCGCCTCCGGGCCCCGCGAGAGCAGCGAGACGAACCGGCCGGCCGTCCCCGCGTCGAGCCGCTCGGGAAGATCGACGAGTCCGCCGCGCAGCGCGGGTGCCTCCAGGGCCGCGGTGCGCGCGAGTCCGATGGTCATGGCCCGGCGCGGGTCGCCCACCGGGTCGGCCGGGCCGGTGGAGACGGCGCCCCGGGTCACCGTCCACAGCGGCAGCCGGAGGCCGGAGGCCATGAGGGCCCGGGTGAGGGAGACGGTCAGGGCCAGGTCGGCGGGCGGCGCGTACCGGTCCGCGCCGGCCTCCTCGGCCGTGGCGAGGAGGGAGAGCACTCCGGCCGTGCCGTCGAGGCCGCCGAGTCGTGCCGCGAGCGTGACGGGGTCGGCGCAGGTCCCGTCGAGGACCACGCGGCGGAACCGCACACCGTGCGCGGCAAGGGCGTCCCGTACGTCCGCGTCGTCGGCGCCGTCGGTGGTGACGACCAGCCAGGTGCCGCTCGGGGGCGGGCCGGCGGGGACGCGCAGCGGTGTCCAGACCGTGCGGTGGCGAAGGGCGCCGACCAGGGCGTGCCGGTCCTGCCGCTCGTGCCAGGCCGACAGCGCGGGGAGTACCGCGCCGAGAGCGTCCTCGCGCTCGGCTTCGAGGCCGATGAGCGCGGCGAGGGCGGCGGTGTCCCGCCGGTCCACCGCCTCCCACAGCGGCCCGTCGGCGGAGCCGGGGGCGCGGGGCGTCGCGGTGGGCGGGGCGGTCCAGTAGGTGTCGTGCTGGAAGGCGTAGGTCGGCAGGTCCACGGCGCGGCCGCCGGCCAGCGCGGCGGGCCAGTCGACGGGCACGCCGTGGGCATGGGCCTCCCCCAGTGAGCGCAGGAAGCGGTCCCATCCGCCGTCGTCCCGGCGCAGCGTGCCCAGGGTGACCGCGGGGCTGCCCTCGTCCTCGATGATCTCGCTGGTGCCGACCGCGAGCACCGGATGCGGGCCCACCTCGATCATGACGCCGTGCCCCTCGCGGACCAGGCCCGTCATCGTCTCGGCGAAGGACACGGTGCGGCGCAGGTTGCGGCACCAGTAACCGGCGTCCAGCTCCTTCGTGTCCAGGCGGCCTCCGGTCACCGTGGAGTGGAACGGCACCCGCGAGGCGCGGGGCCGTACGTCGGCCAGCAGCTCCGTCAGTTCGGACTCGATCCGGTCGACGTGCGCGGAGTGGGCCGCGAAGTCCACGCCGGGCAGCCGCCAGCGCATGAGCCCGGCGGCGGACAGTCCCCGTTCGACCTCGTGCAGGGCGGCCGGGTCGCCGGAGACCGTCACGGTCCTCGGGCCGTTGACCGCCGCGATCGACACCGCGCCGCCGGGGACCCGGTCCAGTACCGCCTGGACCTGCTCGCGCGGGCCCATCACGGACATCATCGCGCCGCTCCCGGAGAGCCGTTCGCGGATCAGGCGGCTGCGCAGCGCCACCACCCGGGCGCCGTCCTCCAGGGACAGGGCGCCGCAGACACAGGCGGCGGCGACCTCGCCCTGGGAATGGCCGACCACGGCGGCCGGTTCGACCCCCAGCGAACGCCAGACGGCGGCGAGGGAGACCATGACCGCCCACAGCACGGGCTGCTGCACGTCGGGCCGCCCTTCGAGCGGGGGCGCGTCCGGCTCACCGCGCATCACTCCGGTGAGCGACCAGTCGATGTACGGGGCAAGGGCCGAGCCGCACTCCTCGACGCGGGCGGCGAAGACGGGCGAGGTGTCCAGGAGACCGGCCGCCATGCCCGGCCAGGCCGCGTCCTGGCCGGGGAAGACGAAGACGACCGGGCCGCGTCCGGACGCGGTCGCCCGCAGCAGCCCGGGGTGCGCGGTGCCCCGGGCCAGGGCGGTCAGGGGCTCGTGCAGGGCCGCGCGGTCGTCGCCGACCAGTACCGCCCGGTGTTCGAACGCGGTGCGGGTCGTCGCCAGCGAGTACCCGACGTCGAGGGGGCGCAGCTCGGGGTGGCTCTCCAGGTGGGTGAGGAGTTTTCGGGCCTGGGCGCGCAGCGCGGCGGCGGACCTGCCCGACAGCGGCCAGGCCGTCGGGCCGTCCGGGACCGGGTCTCCGGTCCGGGGGTGGTCGGCGTCCGCCGGGCCCGGCGCGGCGGTGGTGACGGCGGGCGGGGCGGCGGGTGCGGGGGCCTGTTCCAGGACGGTGTGCGCGTTGGTGCCGCTCATCCCGAATGCCGAGACCGCGGCCCGTCGCGGTCGGCCGAGCGGCGGCCACGGCGTGGTCCCGGTCAGCAGCCTGAGCGCGCCCGTGTTCCAGTCGATGCGCGAGGACGGCTCGGTGACGTGCAGGGTCCTGGGCAGCAGACCGTGGCGCAGCGCCATCACCATCTTGATGACACCGGCGACACCGGCGGCGGTCTGGGTGTGCCCGATGTTGGATTTGACCGAGCCGACCAGCAGCGGCGGGTTGTCTCCCCGGTCCCGGCCGTAGGTGGCCAGCAGTGCGTGTGCCTCGATCGGGTCGCCCAGCGCGGTGCCGGTCCCGTGTGCCTCCACGGCGTCGATGTCGGACGTGGAGAGTCCGCTGTTGGCCAGGGCCTGTCGGATGACCCGCTGTTGTGCCGGACCGCTGGGCGCGGTGAGCCCGTTGGAGGCGCCGTCCGAGTTCACCGCCGATCCGCGGACGACGGCCAGGACCCGGTGACCGTGGCGCAGGGCGTCCGAGAGCCTCTCCAGCACCAACAGGCCGGCGCCTTCGGCGATGCCCATGCCGTCCGCCGACTCGGCGAACGCCTTGCATCGCCCGTCCGGTGCCATGACCCGGTGCCGGCTGAGCGAGACCAGCACGTCCGGGCCGGCCAGCACCGTCGCACCGCCGGTCAGCGCCAGGTCGCTCTCCCCCGAGCGCAACGACTGGCACGCGAGGTGGAGCGCGACCAGGGAGGAGGAGCACGCCGTGTCCACCGTCACCGACGGCCCGGCCAGGTCGAACAGGTAGGCGAGACGGCCCGACAGCACGCTGGGGAGCGTCCCGGTGAGCTGGTATCCGTCGGCGTCGGCGGATGCTCCCGCCCCGTAGCTCTGGGAGAGCGCGGAGACGAACGTGCCGGTCGCGCTTCCCCGCAACGAGGCCGGGTCGAGCCCGGCTCGTTCGAACGCCTCCCAGGCGAGTTCCGTCAGCATCCGCTGCTGCGGGTCCATCGCGGCCGCCTCGCGCGGGGATATCCCGAAGAATTCCGCGTCGAACTCGGCGGCTCCGTCGAGGAAGCCCCCCGCCCCGGCGGAGGTGCGGCCGGGCCGCTCCGGGTCGGGGTGGTACACGTCCGGGTCCCAGCCCCGGTCGGCGGGCAGGGGGGAGACGGCGTCCGTCTCCTCCATCAGCAGTTCCCACAGTTCCTCGGGCGAACGCACCCGGCCGGGGAACCGGCAGCTCATCGCGATGATCGCGATCGGCTCGGCGCCGGATGCCCCGGCCGCCGGGCCACGGGGCGTCTCCGGGTCCGGTCCGGCGCCCCGGCCGCCCCGGGCCCCGCCCTCCAGCTCGGTCCACAGGTGGGCAGCCAGTGCTTCGGGGGTCGGGTGGTCGTAGACGAGGGTCGAGGGCAGGCGCAGGCCCGTACGTTCACGCAGGGCGTTCCGCAGCTGGTTGGCGGTCAGGGAGTCGAATCCCAGGTCCTTGAACGACCGTCCGGCCCCGATCGCCTCCGGGCCCTTCAGTCCCAGTACCGCGACCACCTGTTCGTGCAGCAGCTCCAGCAGACGGGCACGGGCCGGGTCGCCCGTCGGCCCGGCCGGAAGGGCCCGGGGGGCGGTGGCCGCGGTCCGGCGGGCGGGCGCGGCGGGCACCAGGCCCCGGAAGACGGCGGGGACCGTGTCGCGCGCCCGCAGAGCGGCCCGGTCGACCCGTGCCGCCACCACCGACGCCCCGCGCGTCGCGCTCGCGGCGTCGAACCAGGCGAGGCCCTGCTCGACGGAGGACACCGGCAATCCGGACCGGGCGATCCTCGCCATCTCCGCGGCGCTCAGCCCGGTGGACATACCGGCGCCCTGCGGCCACGGCCCCCACCCGATGGACAGGCCCACGAGGCCTTCCGCGGCCCGCCGTTGTGCCAGCGCGTCCAGGAACGCGTTGGCCGCGGTGTAGGCGGCCTGTCCCGCGTTGCCCAGGACACCGAAGACCGAGGAGAACACCACGAACGCGGTGAGGTCGTGCTCGCGGGTCAGTTCGTGCAGATGCCAGGCGCCGTCCAGTTTCGGGCGCAGGACCGTGTCGAGCCGGTCCGGGGTGAGTGCCCCGACGAGTCCGTCGTCGAGCACACCGGCGGCGTGGACGACGCCGGTCAGCGGGTGTTCGGCCGGGACGTCGGCCAGCAGCGCGGCCAGGGCGGCGCGGTCGGAGACGTCGCAGGCGGCGACGGTCACACGCGTGCCCCGCGCGGTCAGCTCGGCCACCAGCTCGTCGGCGCCCTCGGTGTCGGCGCCCCGGCGTCCGGCCAGCAGCAGGTGGGTGACCCCGTGCCCGTCGGCCAGGTGTCGGGCGACCAGCGCGCCCAGGCCGCCCAGGCCACCGGTGACCAGCACGGTGCCCTCGCCGCCCCACACCGGACCGGGCCCTGCCGGGTCCGGTGCGTCGGCGGGCACCAGGCGCGGCACCAGCAGCTCACCGTCGCGGAACGCCAGCTGGGGCTCGTCGCAGGCCGACGAGGCGCGTCGCGCCGCCGCGTCGGCCGACGCCGGATCCTCGTCGTCCGCGGGGTCCGCGTCGAACAGCACGAAGCTTCCGGGGCTCTCCTGCTGGGCGGACCGCACCAGCCCCCACACCGAGGCCGCCACCACGTCCGGCGCCGTTCCGGGCGCGGTGGCGACCGCACCACGGGTCACGAACACCAGCCGGGCGGGCCGCCCGGCGCCGTCCGCGTCGCCGTCCTCGTCCGCCAGATGCCGGCGCAGTACGTCGAGGACGGAGGCGGTGATGGTACGGACCGCCTCCGGCACCGGCACTCCGGCGGGCCCGGTGACCGGAACCAGCACCGTCTCCCCCGCCGCTGCGGGATCGTGCCCGCCGGTGTCCGGCACCCGGGCGGGCAGCCAGTCCAGGCGCAGCAGCGGCCGATCGGGCACGGCCCGGGGGGTGTCGTCGGCCGCGGGGCGCAGCGTCGCCCCGCCCACGGAGAGGACCGGATCGCCCGCGGCGTCCGCCGCGCTCAGCGTGACCGTGTCCTCGCCCGTCCTGCGCAGCCGTACCCGCAGGACCGACGCGCCCGCGGCGTGCAGGCTCACTCCGGACCAGGCCGTCGGCGACAGTTCGCCGCAGGAGCCGTCGGGACCGGTCAGCGACGCCAGGGACAAGGCCGCGTCCAGGAGCGCGGGATGCAGGCCGAAGGCGTGGGCGTCGCCGGCCAGGTGTCCGGGGAGCCCGATCTCGGCAAGCACCTCCTCGCCGGCCCGCCAGGCCGACCGGACGGCCCGGGACCCCGGTCCGTGCGCGGATTCGGCAGCGGGCCGGGACGCGTGGAAGGCGTCCAGGTCGACCGGTACGGCGCCGTCCGGCGGCCACGCCCGTCCGGCCCCGGTCCGGGCCGCCGTCGGCGTGCCGGGGGCGAGGACGCCGGTGGCGTGCAGTGTCCAGGGCTCGTCGGGGGTGTCGGCGGGCCGCGCGTGCACGTCCAGCGTGCGCCGTCCGTCATCGCCGGGGCCGCCGATCGTCACCTGGATCCGCACATCGCTCCCGCCCGGTCCGGGCAGCACCAGCGGGGCGGTGCGGGTCAGTTCCTCCACCACGCCGCAGCCGGCCTCGTCGCCCGCGCGCATCGCCAGTTCCACGAACCCGGCCCCGGGGAAGGCCACGTCGGCCGCCGCCCGGCCGGCCGGCCACGGCCGTTCCGCGGCCGACAGCGACCCGGTGCACAGCAGACCACCGTTCCCGGGGAGTTCCACCACCGCGCCGAGGAACGGATGGTCCATGCGGTCCGGTCCCGCCGGGGCGGCCCCGGCCCCCGGGCCCGTGCCGGTGGGGGCGATCCAGTACCGCTCGCGCTGGAAGGCGTAGGTGGGCAGCGCGATCCGGCGCGCGCCGGTCCCGGCGAACAGCTCGGCCCACCGCACCGGCACACCGCGGACGTACAGCCGGGCCGCCGCCGTCACCGCCGCGGACTCCTCACCAGCGTCGCGGTCCAGCAGCGGCACCGCCTCGGCGTCCACCGCGTCGATCAGGACGTCCTGGGCCAGCGCGCACAGTGTGGCGTCCGGTCCCAGTTCCAGGAAGGTGCGGGCTCCGGACGCGGCCGCCGCGGCGACCGCGTCGGCGAACCGCACGGTCCGCCCGACGTGCTCCACCCAGTGGTCGGGGGTACGGATCCGCTCCGCGTCGATCTCCTTCCCGGTGACGGTGGAGACGATCGGGATACGGGGCTCACCCGGGGACAGGCCCTCGACGACCGTGCGGAACTCGTCCAGCATCGGCGCCATCAGCGGGGAGTGGAACGCGTGGCCGACCCGCAGCCGCGTCGCCCCGCGTCCCCCGGCCGCGAACCGGGCCGCGACCGCCTCGACCGCGGCGGTCTCACCCGAGACCACCACCGCCCGCGGGCCGTTGACCGCGGCCAGTCCCACCCGGTCGCCGAAGGCGGCGAGCAGCGGCGTCACCTCGTCCTCGGTGGCCCGCAGCGCGACCATGGCACCGCCCTCGGGCAGCGCCTGCATCAGCCGCCCACGGGCGGCGACGAGCGTGCACGCGTCCGGCAGGGACAGCACCCCGGCCACATGCGCCGCCGCGATCTCCCCGACCGAGTGCCCGATCAGCACCTCGGGCACCGCGCCCCAGGACTCCACCAGCCGGAAGAGGGCCACCTCCAGGGCGAACAGCGCGGGCTGGGCGTACTCGGTGCGGTGCAGCAGTTCCTCGTCGTCACCGTGCGCGACCTCGCGCAGCGGCCGGTCCAGCAGCCCGTCCAGCAGTGAGCCGATCTCGTCCCACGCCGCCGCGAACACCGGGAACCGGGCGTACAGTTCGCGGCCCATGCCCGGCCGCTGCGCGCCCTGGCCCGCGAACAGCAGCGCCACGGGACCGGGGGCCCCGGCCGCGGTGCCCCCGGCCACCCGTTCGGCACCGTCCCGCGTGCCGTCCGCGGCGGCGCCGCCCGTCGTGGCCAGCAGGACCGCCCGGCACTCCAGCGACGAGCGAGTCGTCGCCAGCGAGTAGCCGACGTCCGGCGCCGTCGCGCCGGTCTCGGCGACGAACGCGGCAAGCCGGTCCAGCCCGGCCTCCAGCGCCGCCTCGGTGCGGGCCGACACCGGCCACGGCACCACCGCGGGCCCGGCCCGCCCCGGGAGCGCGGCCGGGGCGGGCGCGGCGGAAGCAGCGGGCCGGTCCCGCGGCGGCTGCTCGATGATCACGTGTGCGTTGGTGCCGCTGATCCCGAACGACGACACGCCCGCGCGGCGGGGCCGTTCGACCCGCGGCCACGGAGCGGGCCCGGTGAGCAGTTCGACCGCGCCGGCCGACCAGTCGACCCGCGACGACGGCGCGTCCACGTGCAGTGTCCGGGGCAGCACCCCGTGTCGCACGGCAAGGATCATCTTGATGACGCCCGCGACACCGGAAGCGGCCTGGGTGTGCCCGATGTTGGACTTCAGCGACCCCAGCAGCAGCGGGTGGTCGCGGTCCTGTCCGTAGGCGGCGAGCAGCGCCTGGGCCTCGATCGGGTCACCCAGCCGGGTGCCGGTGCCGTGCCCCTCCACCGCGTCCACGTCCGAGGGCGTCAGGCCCGCGTCGTCCAGGGCCATGCCGATCACCTGCCGCTGCGCGGTGCCGCTCGGCGCGGTCAGGCCGTTCGACGCCCCGTCGGAGTTGACCGCGGAACCGCGCAGGACCGCCAGCACGCGGTGGCCGTCGCGGATCGCGTCCGAGAGCCGTTGCAGCACCAGGATGCCCACGCCCTCGGACCATCCGGTGCCGTCCGCCGCCTCCGCGTACGCCCTGCAGCGGCCGTCGGGCGACAGTCCGCCCTGCCGGGCGAACTCCACGAAGATCCCCGGCTCGGACATCACGGTGACGCCACCGGCCAGTGCCAGCGAGCATTCGCCCGCCCGCAGCGCCCGCGCCGCCAGGTGCAACGCCACCAGGGACGAGGAGCAGGCGGTGTCCACGGTCAGCGCCGGGCCCCGCAGCCCCAGGGCGTAGGCGATCCGGCCGGAGAGGACGCTCGGCGAGGTGCCGGTCAGCAGATGGCCCTGCGTGTCGCCGGAGCTGTCCTTCAGCCGCGGGCCGTAGTCCTGGGCCATCGCCCCGATGAACACCCCGGTCCGGCTGTCGTGCAGGGACGAGGGGGCGATCCCGGCCCGTTCCACCGCCTCCCAGCTCACCTCCAGCGCGAGGCGCTGCTGCGGGTCCATCGCCCGCGCCTCGCGCGGCGAGATCCCGAACAGCGCCGCGTCGAAACGGTCCGCGTCGTGGAGGAACCCGCCCGGCCCGGCGGTCGCCCGCGTCCCGGATGTCCACCCACGGCCGGTGGGCGGTCCGCAGACCGCGTCCGTCTCGCCCGAGAGCAGGTCCCACAGCTCCTCCGGGGAGGTCACCCCGCCCGGGAGGCGGCAGGCCATGCCCACGATCACGACCGGGTCGTCCGTCCCGGCGGTGCCGGGCTCCGGCCGCGCGCCGTCGGTCGCCGGGGTGCCGAGCCCGGTGGCCAGATGGTCGGCGAGCCGGTCGGGCGTGGGGTGGTCGAAGAGCACCGTGTCGGCCATCCGCAGCCGGGTCGCGGCCTTCAGGCGGGTCACCAGTTCCACCGTCATGGCCGAGTCGAAGCCCAGCTCCCGGAAGGAGTGCGCAGGGTTCACCCGGTCCGCGGAGGAGTGGCCGAGTACCACGGTCGTCTCCGCACGCACCAGCCGCGCCAGAGCGGCGCGCGTCCAGGCGTCGTCGGGCGCCCCGCGCGTCGGCTCCGGACCGGCGGCGTGCCCGTCCGCTGCGACGGCCTGCCCGGTCCCGGTCCCGGTCGCCGCGGCGGTCTCCTCCCGCGTCGCGGCGGCGCCGGCGGGCTCCGGGAGCCAGTACCGCTCGCGCTGGAACGCGTATGTCGGCAGGGCCACCCGCCGGGCGTCGGTCCCGGCGAACGACAGCGCCCAGTCGACCGGCGCACCACGGACGTACAGCTCAGCCAGGCAGGTCAGGAAGCGGTCCTTCCCGCCCAGGTCCCGGCGCAGTGTGCCGACGGCCGCCGCCCGGGTGCCGGCCGCGTCGACGATCTCCTGGATCGCGCCGGTCAGCACGGGGTGCGGGCTGACCTCGACGAAGAAACGGTGGTCCTGCCCCAGCAACTCCCGCACCGCGGGTTCGAATCCGACGGTGTGCCGCAGGTTGCGGTACCAGTACCCGGCGTCCGTGCCTGCGGTGTCCAGCCACGTGCCGGTCACCGTGGAGAGGAACGGCACCCGCGGACGGCACGGGGCGATGTCCCCCAGCGCGGCCGTCAGCTCCTCACGGACCCGCTCGACCTGTGCCGAGTGCGAGGCGTAGTCCACCGCGATCCGGCGTACCCGTATGCCGGTTGCCGTGAGTTCCTCGAACAGCGCGTCCAGCGGCTCGGGTTCGCCGGAGACCACGACCGAGCCGGGCCCGTTGACCGCCGCGACCGAGACCCGGCCGTCCCAGCGGTCCAGCCGTGCCTCGACCTCGGCCCGCGGCAACGGCACGGACAGCATGCCGCCCTCCCCCGCCAGTCGGCGGGCGATGATCCGGCTGCGCAGTGCCACGACCCGTGCCGCGTCCCGGAGCGACAGGGCACCGGACACGCAGGCCGCCGCGATCTCCCCCTGCGAATGCCCCACCACCGCGTCCGGGACCACCCCGTGCGCCCGCCACAGCGCCGCGAGGGACACCATCACCGCCCAGGAGGCGGGCTGGACCACATCGACGCGTTCCAGCGACGGTGCGCCCTCGGACTGCCGCAACACCTCCGGCAGCGACCAGTCCACGTGGGGCTCCAGCGCGGCGGCACACTCGGCGAGCCGCTCGGCGAACACCGGGGACTGCGCCATCAACCGGACGCCCATGCCCGCCCATTGCGCACCCTGGCCGGGGAAGACGAACACCGTCCGGCCCTCGACGTCGGCGGCTCCCCGCACCACGCCGGGCGCGGACTCGCCGCCGGCCAGCGCGGACAGCGCGGACAGCGCATCCGTGCGGTCGGGTGCCAGGACCACGGCGCGCCGGTCGAAGGCGGTACGGGTGGTCGCCAGGGAGAAGCCCACGTCCACCGGATCGAGGTGCGGGTTCTCCGCCATGTGGCGGGCCAGGCCCGTGGCCTGCGCCCGCAGGGCGTCCCGGGTCCGTCCCGACAGCGGCCACGGCACGGTGACGCCGGCGTCGTCGGTACCCGCGCGCACCGGCGTGTGCCGCGGCGCCGGCTCCGGCGCGGACACGATCAGGTGGCAGTTGGTGCCCCCCACACCGAACGAGGACACCCCGGCCAGCGCCCGGCCGTCGCGGTAGGGCCAGGGGCGGGGCTCCGTCACCACGTCCAGGTGCCACTCGTCGAAGCGGATCCGCGAGTTGGGCCGTTCGAAGTTCAGGCTCGCCGGCAGTTCGCCGTTGCGCAGCGACAGGGCGACCTTCATCAGGCCGGTGATGCCCGCGGCGCCCTCCAGGTGACCCACGTTCGTCTTCACCGAACCGACCAGCAGCGGATCGTCCGCGCGACGGTCCGCCCCGTGGACGGCACCGAGCGCCGCCGCCTCCACCGGGTCGCCCACCCGGGTGCCGGTCCCGTGCAGCTCCACGTACTGCACCTCGGCCGGGTCCACCCCCGCGCGGCGGCACGCCGCCCGCAGCACCGCCCGCTGTCCGCCCGGATCGGGGGTCGTCAGGCCTTCGGCCGGGCCGTCGTTGTTGACCGCGCCGCCCTCGATGACGCAGTAGATCTCATCGCCGTCGGCAAGTGCCCCGGCCAGCGGCTTGAGCAGCACCATCCCGGCGCCCTCGCCGCGGACGTATCCGTTGGCACGCTCGTCGAAGGTGAAGCAGCGGCCGTCCGCGGACAGGGCGCCGAGCCGGTCCGCCGCCATCGCGCTGTCCCGCGCCAGGTTGAGGTGTACGCCGCCGGCCAGCGCCGTCGTCGACTCCCCGCGCCGCAGGCTCTCGCATGCCAGGTGCACCGCCACGAGCGACGACGACTGCCCGGTGTCCACCACCAGGCTCGGCCCGCGCAGTCCCAGGAAGTAGGAGACCCGGTTCGCGATCATGCCGCGGTTCAGGCCGGTGAGCGTGTGGTGTCCGACCGCCGCCGGTCCCCTGCGCCGGTCCAGTGCCCCGTAGTCGTCCGCGGTCACACCGACGAACACTCCGGTGTCGCCGCCCCGTACCGCGGCCGGCAGGACGCCCGCGTCCTCCAGGACCTCCCAGCCCAGTTCCAGCGCGAGTCGCTGCTGCGGGTCCATCGACCGGGCCTCGCGCGGCGAGATCCCGAAGAACTCGGCGTCGAAGCCGTCGACTTCGCCCAGGAAGGCGCCCCGGCCGGTACGGCCCGAGGCCGCCTCCTCGTCGCCCCACCGGCCCGGCGGCAACTGTGTCACCGCGCTCGCCCCGTCCGTCAGCAGGCGCCAGAACCGCCGGGGGTCCTCCGCGGCCGGCAGTCTGCAGGCCACCCCCACCACGGCGATGGCGTTGTCATGCGTACGGACGCGCTCGGCGGACATGGACTCGGATCGGCTCACGGCTCCGCTCCCCAACTCATTCGTCTCAGCAGGCTCAGCAGGGAGAGGGCATGTGCCACCACATGCCCGTTCTCCAGGATTCCGGCACAGGAATGCCGTTCAAGTCGTGATCAACAAAGCGTGATCCTACAGGGGCACCCCCACAGCTCCAATGACTTTCGTTTTGATTTTGAGACGTTGGTCCGACATCTACGTCTTTGCTCATGCAAGTCTTCTGAGTCCCACCGCTCGACGCAATGCCGAATACGTCAGCACCCGAACCCCGATGTGCGAGAACCTTTCCGATTGCATTATCGTGGGCACCTCGTCGGCCCCGTGGGGCTTCCGCAGCCGAATCGCCCGTCCCCGAGATGCCGACACACACGAGCGAGCTCAAGGGGGAGGGAATGCGGCCCAGAATCGATCCGCAGGACGTGGAGGAATTCGCCGTCACACCGGCCGGCCGGGCCTACGCCCGGACGGCGAAGGAGTCGCTGAACGGGCTCCTCGCGGACAGGCCCCCGCCGAACGTCATGCGGACCATCGCCAACCACCCGGCACTGCTGCCCGCGATGCAGCCACTGATGGCGCACGTGGCCGGCGAAGTCCTCCCGGCGCGCGAACGCGAACTCGTCATCCTGCGCACGGCCTGGCGCTCCCAGGCCGCGTACATCTGGGCACACCACCACGCCGCGGCGCTCTTCGTCGGGCTCGACGAGACGGAGATCGCCCGGGTCGCCTCGGAGGACGCCTCCGAGTGGACGCCCTTCGAGGCAGCCCTCCTCACCGCCGTCGACGAGCTCCACACGAGGTCCGTGATCTCGGACAGCACCTGGAAGCAACTCGCCGAACGCTACGGCGAGGAACAGTTCCTCGAACTGCTGGCCCTCAGCGGGACGTACAAGACGCTGGCCTTCATCCTGAATTCCTCCGTCGCCCCGATCGACCCCTGGCTGGAACGCCCCGCGGTGCTGCCGGTGGACCCGGGTCAGGCGCGGTCGGGCAGGCACGCGCGCCCACCGGGGGCACGCCCGCCGGCGCCGCGCGCCGAGGCGCCGAACCGGCGCATCGTGCTGCAGAACGGCGCGGGCCTCTCCCTGCTCACGCCGACAACGGCCCACCCCGAACCGCCCCTGCACGAGATCCTCGTCCACTACCCGGACCTGCTGTCCACGGCCGCGAGCGCCCATGACGCCGGCTCCCGGCTGCTGCTGATCCGCAGGAATCCCGCGGACGTCATGCCGGACACGGACGGCTACTCCTTCAGCGCCACCCATCTGTTCGCCGATTCCAAGGGCGTGCCGACCGTCGTCGAAGTGGTGGAGCCGCACGACACATGGAATCCGAGCGACGCTCTCGGTAAAACACTCGACTATGCGGGCAACGGTGCGCGGCACTGGCCGCTCCACATACTTCAGCGGTCGTTCGAGTACACGGCACAGCTGTACAACAGCACGGGAGAACATTTGCTCATGGAAATGGGATTCTCGACCGATGAGAGCTCGTTCCTGCGCGCACTCGAAGCGAATCTCTCCATCGGCAGACTCCGCATGGTCATCGTGGCCAGCAAATTTCCGCCGGAATTCAGCCGGGTCATCGAGTTCCTCGGTCGGCAGCTCTACCCCGCCGAGGTGCACGGCGTCGAACTGCGCCGCTATTCCGACGGTGCCCACGCCGCGTACGTGCCGAGGGTCGTCGGCTGATCGCGGCCCCCGTGGCAGGCGGAGGGGGCCCGGCGGTCCCGAGGGGCCGGGCCTCTCCTCCGGCCCGGTGGTCCCGAGGGGCCGGTCACCCCTCCGTCCGCCGTTTCCTGCGGATCAGCGTCATGCCGTCCGCCATGGGAACCAGGGACATCTCCACCCGTGGGTCGTCGCGCACCAGGGTGTTGAACGCGCGGATCGCGACGGTGTCGGGGTCCTGGGCGTCGGGGTCCACGACCCTGCCGAAGAACAGGGTGTTGTCGACGACGATCAGGCCGTGGTCACCGACGAGGGTCAACGCCGACTCGTAGTAGTCCGGGTAGTGCTGCTTGTCGGCGTCGATGAACACGAAGTCGAACGTGCCCGGGCCCTCCACCGCGACGAGGGCCCCGAGGGTGGCCTGCGCGTCGCCGACGCGCAGGTCGATCCGCCCGTCGACGCCCGCCCTGGTCCAGTACTCGGCGCCGATCCGCGGCCAGCGGTCGGTGATGTCACAGGTGACCACCCGTCCGCCGGGCGCGAGCGCGCGGGCCAGGCACAGGGTGCTGTACCCGGTGTACGTACCGATCTCAAGGATTCTGCGGGCCGGGGTGAGACCGGCCAGCAGGGTCAGCAACTGCCCCTCCTCGGGCATGACCTGCAACGCGCTGCCCGCGGGAAGTTCCGACGTCGTCCCGCGCAGTTCCCTCAGGACATCGTCCTCGCGCAGGGAGGACTCCCGGATGTACTCCGAGAGCCCGGCCGGGAGACCTAGCTGGTTCGCCATGCGTCGTCCATCTTCTGTGATCGGTCCGGTCGGTGGGGCGTGCCCGTACTCAGGCGCTCCGAAGGCTGACGGCGTGCAGCGTCATCGTGGGCGGCGGGGCGCAGGGGGCCGGAATCAGGTGCAGCCGCCGGATGTCCTCCTGGGCGGGCGAGGGCAGCCCGGCCCGGCAGTCGCAGGGCTCGTCGGTGAAGCCGGCGAGGCGGTAGGCGATCTCCATCATCCGATTGCGCTCGGTGTGCCGGAAGTCGGCGACGAGGTGGACGCCCGCGTGGGCGGCCCGGTCGCCGAGCCAGCCGAGGAGCACCGAACCCACGCCGCACGACACCACCCGGCACGACGTGGCCAGCAGTTTCAGGTTCCAGACGTCCGCGTGCTTCTCCACGAGCTGGAGGCCGACGGCCCCGTGCGGCCCGAACCGGTCCCTGAGCGTGGTCACCAGGACCTCGTGGCCCGGATCGGCGAGCAGCGCGCGCAGGGCGGAGATGGAGTAGTGCACTCCCGTGGCGTTCATCTGACTGGTGCGCAGCGTCAGCTCCTCCACGCGGGACAGCTCGTCCTCGGTGGCACGCCCGATCCGCATGTCCAGGTCCAGGGAACGCAGGAAGTCGTCGCTGGGCCCCTGGAACTCCGCCTCGGCCGTCTTCCGCAGGAATCCGGCCTGGTACATCCTCCGACGGCGGCGCGAGTCCACCGTCACCGTCACCGGGCTGAACTCCGGCAGAGCGGCGAACTCGGGCAACCGCTCGGCGTCGTAGCAGCGGACCCGAGGCAGGTGGAACCGGACCTCCGCCCGCTCCGTCGGCTGGTCGTCGACGAAGGCGATGGTGTCGAGCGCGAAGCCGAGCTCGTCGGCGATCGCCCGCACCGAGTCCGACTTGGGGCCCCAGCCGATGCGCGGCAGGACGAAGTACTCGGCGACGCCCAGCTCCTCCAGTCGCTTCCACGCCTGGTCGTGGTCGTTCTTGCTGGCGACCGACTGGAGGATGCCACGGCTGTCCAGTTCGGTGATCAGCTCCCTGACGAAGGCGGGGAGCTCCACGTCACCGTCCTCCAGCAGGGTGCCCTGCCAGAGCGTGTTGTCGAGGTCCCACACCAGGCACTTCACGATCGAGGGCTGTTCGGCCACCGTTTCTCCTTGACTCGTCCCGCCGTCGCGTCCCGGCACAGGGTCCCGCCGTCTCAACTCGCCGGTGCGGACACGGCGTGGTCGGACAGGATCAGCTGGCAGATCTCCGTACTGCCCTCGATGAGCTCCATGAGTTTCGCGTCGCGGTACGCGCGCTCGACCACGTGGCCCTCGTGCGCGGCCGCCGAACCCAGGACCTGCACGGCCGCCGCCGCGCCCTGCGCGGCCCGGACGGCGCTCACCTGCTTGGCGAGGACGGAGGCGACGACCATGTCGGGAGAGCCGTCGTCCCAGCACCGGCTGGCGTGTTCACACATCCGGGTGGCGATCTGCTCGTCGGTCAGCAGGTTCGCCAGGTGGCGGCCGACGAGCTGGTGCCGGGCGAGCGGTTTGCCGAACTGCTGCCGGACCCGGGCATGCCGACGGGCGGCGTCGAGACAGCTCCGGAGGATCCCGGCGCAGCCCCAGGCGACCGAGATCCGCCCGTAGGCCAGCGCGGTCGTCACCAGAAGCATCAACGGCTGCCCGCCGCCGAGCACAGCGTCGGCCGGCAGCCGTACGCCGTCGAGGCGCACGTCCGCGTGGCCCGCCGCCCGGCAGCCGGACGGCCGCGGAACCCTGGTCACGGTGACGCCGGGAGCCGACGTCGGCACCACCACGGCGGCCGCACCGGATCCGTGGCGCCCGATGACGACGATGGTGTCGGCGTAGTGGGCCGCGGTCGTCCAGACCTTGTGGCCCCGGACGACGACACTGTCACCGTCGGGTTCGACGGTGGTGGTCATCGCCGACAGATCGCTGCCCGCCTCCGGCTCGCTGAACGCGATCGCGGCGAGTTGTCCCCCTGCCAGTTCCGGCAGGTACCGCGCGTGCTGCCGCGGATCGCCCAGGCGTTGGACCGCCCACGCGGCCATGCCCTGCGAGGTCATCACGCTCCGCAGCGAGCTGCACCGGCTTCCGACGTACGCGGTGAACTCGCCGTTCACCGCGCTGCTCGCCCCGAGTCCGCCGGAGGTCTCCGGCACCTGCGCGCACAACAGGCCACGGGCCCCGAGTGCGCGCAGGACGTCGTCGGGGATCAGACCGGCCCGGTCCCACTCGGCGGCCCGGTCACCGACCAGGTCGTCGACGGTCTCCCGGGCGTCCGCGAGCGGTTCAGGCATCGGCGGCCTGCCCGGCGCCGTTCAGCCGCAGTACGAGGTCGGTCATGGCCCGGACGGAGCGGAAGCTGTCCCGTTTGAGGTCGTCGCCCAGGATCTGCACGGAGAACGCCTGCTCCAGGTGGACGACGAGCTCCATCGCGAACAGCGAGGACACCAGCCCGGATTCGAAGAGGTCCCGATCGGCGGGAACGTCCGCCCCGACCCGCTTCGACACGAACGCCGTGATCGTCCGCTCGATCCCCTCAGCGCTGGATACCAGGTACTGGCTCACGAAAGCACCTCTCCGTAATCGTAGAATCCGCGCCCCGTCTTGCGCCCCAGATCACCGCGGCGCACCTTTTCCATGAGGAGTTCACAGGGCTCGAAGGTGGAATTCCCGGTCCGCTCGGCGAGCAGCCGAAGAGCGTCGGCGAGATTGTCGAGTCCGATCAGATCGGCGGTACGCAGCGGGCCGGTCGGATGGCCGAGGCAGCCGCGCATCAGCAGGTCCACGGACTCGACGCTCGCGGTGCCCTCGGAAACGATTCTCGCCGCCTCGTTGATCATGGGATGGAGCAGCCTGCTGGTGACGAATCCCGGCGCGTCACGAACGACGACGGTCTTCTTCCCCAGCCGCTCCAGAAGGGACAGGACGGCGGTCATGGTGGCGTCGCCGGTCCGCGGGCCGCGGACCACCTCGACCATCTCGATGAGGTAGGCCGGATTCATGAAGTGCACCCCGGCCAGCTCCGCGGGCCGTTGCACCGACTTCGCCAGTTCGGCGACGGGGATACCGGACGTATTGGTGATCAGCGGGACGCCGGGCGGGACCAGGGCCGAGATCTCCGCCATCACCCGCGCCTTGGCCGAGGCGTCCTCGGTGATCGCCTCGATCACCGAGGCGGCACCCGCCGCGTCCTCGGCCGACAGCGTGGTCGTCAGCGCTCCGGGGGTCCGGCCGGACGGGAGGACCCCCATGAACTGCCCGTGCCGCAGGTGCTGCGCGATGTCCGTCCGGGCGTCCCTCAACGCAGCGTCCGAGACGTCGACCAGTACGACGTCCACGCCGCGGCCCAGCGCCAGTGCGGTGATGCTGCGGCCCATGACCCCTGCACCGAGCACAGCAATCGAATCCGATTGCATATTCACCAACCCCTGCCACCCATAATGAATGTGACTGTTCATGCCCTGCACGAGTACGGTGCCGGCGACCGCGACCATCGGCCCCGTATCACCCGGCAGGAAGAATTCTTCACAAATCCGCGACGGGAGAATTGATAGCCGCCGGCCGAATGGGACGACTTCTCCGAAGAGATTATGAGGGTCCGTCTTCACGGCCAACCCCTAGCTGCCCCAGCAGGCGATTGAGGTGCCCATGCAGTTGCCCGGGACCACCGCGTCCGGTACCCGGTACCCGGCCCTCGCTCGGCTGCGGACGGGGTGTGCCGGCCGTCGGGTCCTCGCCGCCCTCGTGCCCCGGCCCTCGGGCGGGTGCGGGCGGGGTGTGCCGGCTTCCGGGGCGGCGAGGTTCTCGTGCGGGGCCGCGATCCCCGCCGTCCGGTTCGCCTGGGAGGATCGGCCCACGGCGTCGCCGAACGGGAGGGGAGCCATGACGGAGCATGCGGGGGCGGACGGTGGGGCGGCACCGCCGGCAGTGCCGGCAGGAACGTCCCTGCGGGCTCGGTGCCGGACCGCCGCCTCGAACACGCTCAAGGGCGCCCGGGACCGGTCGGCCTGGACGCGGGGGCGCGTTCTCGCCGTGCTCGCGTTGCTGACGGCCGGGCTGCTGGCGTTTCACCGCTCCGTGCCCAACTCCGTCGTCCGTCTGGGCAGTCTGCTGGAATCCTTCCTGCCGTGGCTCGGCCCGGTGATCGTGCTGCTGTTCGGCCTGGCGCTGTTGCGACGGTCCGCCCTCGCACTCGTGGCCCTGCTCCTGCCGGTCACGGCCTGGACGTACCTCTTCGGCGGGCTGCTCCTGCCCGGGACGGCCTCCGGCACACCCGACCTGGTCGTGGTGCAGCACAACGTCAGCGACGAGAACGCCGACCCGGCGGGCACGGCCCGCACCCTGGCCGACGCCGCGCCCGATCTCATCGCGCTGGAGGAGTTGGTGTCCCCGGCATCGGCGGTCTACGAGCGGGTTCTCGCCCCGGAGTATCCGTACCACGCGGTCCGGGGCACCGTCGGGCTCTGGTCCAGGCATCCGCTGACCGGCACCCGGTTCTTGGACATCAAACCCCGGGACATCGAGGAGCCCTGGAGCCGTGCGCTGCGGACCACGGTCCACACGCCGTCCCGCGAGGTCGCCGTGTACGTGGCGCATCTGCCCTCGGTCCGCGTCGGGACGAGCGGCCTCGCCTCCGCCCGGCGTGACGAGAGCGCCGAGCGGCTGGGCAGGGCCGTCGCCGCCGAGACGCTGGGAACGGTGATCCTGCTGGGCGACCTCAACAGCACGGTCGAGGACCGCGGACTTGCCCCGCTGACCTCGCGCATGAACGTGGCGGAACGCGGCCTCGCCTTCAGTTTCCCCGCCGCTCTCCCACTGGCCCGGATCGACCAGATCATGGCCCGCTCGGCAACCGTCGGCCGGATGCGCACCCTGCCCCCGACCGGCAGCGACCACCTGCCGGTGACGGCCGGGATCACACTGGACCGGTAGGCGCTTCGCCCCGGCGCGGCCCCGGTCTCCCGCCGTCGCCCGGCTTCGCACCGCGTCCGGAGCAGGGACGGCGTCACCCTTCCGGGGCGCCTTCAGTCGTGCCTGATGCCGGACGCGTCCGCGGGGAAGCAGACTCGCGACTGCCCGCGCACGCGGGCGCGGTCCGCGGGGCATCCGTCCGTTCCGCCCGTGTCGGGGAGCCGGTCCTCGCGCCGCCGGGCGCGAAGGCCGTCGCCGGTCGGCATCCCGTCGGTCGTCCGCCGTGCCTCCGGCCGGTGAGCGACGGCGCCGCACGGGCCGAGCCGTCTTCCAGGAACGAGGTACGACATGGCGTACACAGCCCAGGACCGCCCGCGCATCGGCTGGATCGGCACCGGCCGCATGGGGTTCAATCTCGCCGCCCGGCTGCTGGACGCGGGGCACGACGTAGCCGTCTGCAACAGGACCCGCGCCAAGGCCGAACCACTGGCCGGACGAGGGGCCGTGGTCGTCGACCGGCCGGTCGACCTGGCCGACCGGGACGTCGTGTTCACCACGGTCTCCGCCTCCTCCGACCTGCACGCCGTCGTCTCCGGACCCGGTGGGGTGCTTGCCTCCGCGACCGCCGCGCCGGGGGTGCTGATCGACAGCTCCACGGTCTCCGTCGAGATGTCCGCGCTGATCCGGAAGGAGGCCGCGGAACGCGGGACCGACTTCCTCGCCGCCCCGGTGAGCGGGAACCCGAAGGTGATCACCGCGGGGAAACTGACTGTCGCGGTCTCCGGATCCCGCGAGGTGTTCGCCCGGGTGGAACCCTTGCTGGCGGCGCTGGGCCGCGGAGTGACCTACGTCGGCGAGGACGAGACCGCGCGGCTCGTCAAGATCGCGCACAACGTCTTCCTCGGTGTCATCACCCAGTCGCTCGCCGAGATCACGGTACTCGCCGAGAAGGGAGGCATCGATCGCGCCGCCTTCCTGGACTTCCTCAACAACTCCGTGATGGGCTCCCCCTACACCCGCTACAAGTCCCCCGCGCTGATCAACCTGGACTTCACTCCGACGTTCACCATGCCGCTGCTGCGCAAGGACTTCGACCTGGGGCTGACCGCGGCCCACGGGCTGGGAGTTCCGATGCCGCTCGCCGCGGCCACCGCCCAGATCGTCGCCGGTGCCATCGGCGCGGGGCACGTCGAGGACGACTTCGCCGCGCTGATCCTGGAGCAGGCCAGGAACTCCGGACTCGTGCTGCGCGCCGAGGACGTCCCCGTGGACGACGGGCTGTCGCCGCGCCCCTGACCGATCGCGGCCCGGCCGGGCAGGTTCCGGGGCCGGGCGACCGGCGTGCCCTTCCGCGTCAACTCCCTGCGTCCTCCCGCGTGGGCCCGGGCGCGCCTGCCGGTTTCTGCGCCGTCAGGAGTCGCAGGGCCTGCTCGTCGGTGTCGTCGGACGCCCCGTTGAGACGGTGAACCACCACCCATCGCCCGTCGGGCATCGCTCCGGCGAACACCGAGGCCCTGCGGGTGGCGCCGTTGTGCCACAGGAGCGGACCGGCCTTCTGCCACGAGAGGGCTGGAGCGCCGAGCCGTCGTTCCAGAAGAAGGGCCGGGACCAGCCGCGCGAGGGCGCGGGGCGTGGCCCACATCCCGCCCGCGGGAAGGATCGCCCCGTTCATGGTCCAGGGCGCGCGGCTCCGGCCGAACCGGCCCGGCGCGTCCAGGCGGCTCTCCGCGGCGGGGGACGCGGTGACTTCGTCGATGTCCAGAGGAACGAGGACGTGTGCGGACAACAGCTCTTCGTACGGCTTCCCCGCCGCGGCGACCAGGGCTGCTCCCAGCACCGCGTAACCGAGGTTCGAGTACTCCTCCTGTTGCCCGGCGGGACGCGACGCGATGCTTCCCAGGTGCGGAAGGAGCTCCCGCAGGGCGGCCGGTGTGAAGCGGGCGTACGGGTCACGGCGGGAGAGCCCGGGTGGCAGGCGGGGAAGACCCGAGGTGTGCTCGGCCAGTTGCCGCAGGGTGATGCCGGTGTCGGGAACGGGGAGCCAGCGTCCGAGCGGATCGTCGACGTTGAGCGTTCCCTCGGCGCACATCCGCATGAGCACCGTGCCGGTGAGGACTTTGGTGAGCGAACCGATCTCGACGAAGCGGTCGATCGCGTGTCCCTCGGTCGTCGACGGGGAGGCCGTCGCGGTAAGGACGCAGGTGGGTGTGCGAGGCATGCGGGTCCTCTCTTCACGCGTGGGGAGAGGGGCGATGCCGCACGGCGCCCGATCCGCCTCCCCGCAGGTGAAGCCCGACTCCCGGGAGACGCCCGTCACTCTACAGCGGGGCCCAACTCGTCGGCCCGCGCGGGACGATGGCCGATGCCACCGGGCGCCCGCCCACCACTGTCGCGCCGTCCGGTGCGGCCATCCAGTACGCGGACACCCCTCCGCCTCGCGACGCGCCCGACGCCGCACACTGGTCCACCGCGGGTTACGGACAGCCCTTAGTGTGATCGAATGACAGAACTCAACATCCTTGACAACAGAGCGGAATGGCAGAGGGACTTCGAGCGGCGGCTCCGTTCCGCGTACCTGGCCGCAGGGCTCGGCTCCGCAGCGGTGGAGCACCTGATCGACGGGACACGCGCTTCCGTCGGCGGCTGGACCGTCGCGGAGATCACGGGCGAAGGGAGCAGGGTGGGCCATGTCGCCGTGGTCGTGAGCGACGACAACGGCACTCCGGCAGGCAGTGTCCGCGACCTCCATGTCGACGCGGCCCACGTCGGCCGGGGGCATGAACGGGCCGCCCGCGACTGGGCGGAGGCGTGGTGCGCGCAGCGTGGCGCGCGCCGTCTGGACGTACGGCTCACCGGTCCCGCCGACGACGGCCCGTTCAACGACTGCCCCGTCCAGGGCCAGACCAGGACCCGGGCCGTGGTGTCCCCGCCGAAGACGCTCCACGGCCTCACCGCACGGCCGATGACGCAGGCGGAGTATCCCGCGTGGCTCGCCTCCGAGAAGCTCGCCTACATCGGCGACATCGTCCGGGCCGGGTCGCTGAGCCCCGAGGAGGCGCGGCGCAAGTCCGACCGCGATTTCGCGCAGCTCCTCCCCGAGGGGCTGACGACTCCGGACACGACGCTCCTGGTGCTCGAAGCGGCGGGCGAGCAGGTGGGCACCGGCTGGTTGAAGCACGGTCACCTCCCGGGTGTCACCTACGGCTACTCGCTGCACGTCGAGGAGCGGCACCGGGGCAAGGGGTACGGACGGGCCGCCATGGCGGTCGGCGAACGGGCCACGCTCGACGGCGGCGACTCCGCGCTGATGTTCACCGTGTGGGGCGGAAACGAGGTGGCGATGAACCTCTACACGAGCGCCGGCTACGAAGTCATGGAGGAATTCCGCACCGTCGGGCTTCCCCGCTCCTCGGCCTGACGCCGCCCGACGCGCGGCCGGAGCCCCGACATACCGCGGGGCGCCCGTCTCCCCGCCGGCCCTGCGGTGCCGCGGTGGTGCGGGTGCCCGACCTTCGGCGACCGGCCGCGGGTTCATGACCTGGGAGGCCTGCGCGAGGGCGCGGTGGTGGCCTCTCCCGGGGGTCGACAAGCGCTGCGAAGCCGATCAGTATGGGGGGCCGTTGGGACGGCAAGGTCCATCGGGGAGGGCTGTTGCACGGCGTGGGGTCTCATCTGGTCGCGATCGTCGGCATGGCGGGCCGGTTTCCGCAGGCGCCGGATCCGGACGCTCTGTGGGAACTGCTGATCAACGGCGGTGACGCCATCGGACCCGTGCCGCCGGAACGGTGGGATCCCGCGGACGTGGTCGATCCGACGCGTGACATCCAGGCCGTCGGGGGGTTCATCGAGGGCGTCGACCGGTTCGACGCCGCGTTCTTCGGGATCTCGCCCCGCGAGGCCGAAGTCCTCGACCCGCAGCAGCGGTTGATGCTGGAGACGGTCTGGAGGGCCCTGGAGGACGCCGGCGAAGTGGCCGGGGCCCTGCGCGGATCGCGCACCGGGGTGTACGTCGGCGGGCTCTGGCACGACTACGAGCTGTTGCGCAAGGAGGCGGGAGCGGGCGCGACGCAGCACAGCATCGTCGGCAACTCCCTCGACATCGTCTCGTCCCGTATCTCCTACGTCCTCGGCCTGACCGGGCCCAGTCTGACCATCGAGAGCAGTTGTTCCTCCTCCCTGGTCGCCCTGCACCAGGCGTGTCAGGCGCTGCGGCACGGCGAGGTCGACGCGGCGCTGGTGGGCGGTTCGAACCTGATGCTGACGCCCGAGGTGACCGTGGGGCTCACGCACTTCGGCGGTCTGTCGCCGACCGGCCGCTGCCATGCCTTCGGTGCCGGGGCCGACGGGTTCGTGCGGGGCGAGGGCGTCGCCGTCGTGTACCTCAAACCCTTGCGGAAGGCACTGCGCGACGGTGACCGGGTCCGTGCGGTGGTCGTGGCCAGCGCGGTGAACAACGACGGCGGCGGGGACAGCCTCGTCACTCCGAACCCGTCCGCGCAGCGGGATCTGCTGCGGCGGGTGTACGGATCGGGCTCCGTACCGCTGGAGAGACTCGCGTACGTCGAGGCGCACGGCACCGGAACCGCGCGCGGGGACACCGCGGAGGCGGAGGCGCTCGGCGCGGTGCTGGGCCGGGCCGTGGACGGGCGCAGGCTGCACATCGGCTCCGTGAAGACCAACATCGGCCACCTCGAACCGGCCGCCGGGCTGGCCGGGCTCGTCAAGTCGGTGCTGGCCCTGGAGCACGGTGTCGTCCCGCCGAGTCTGCACGCCGAGGAGCTCAACCCGGCGATCGACTTCGACGGGCTGAACCTGGCCGTCGCCCGGGAGCCGCTGCCCCTGGCCCCCGGGAGCCACATCGGTGTCAACTCGTTCGGCTGGGGCGGCACGAACGCGCATGTCGTCCTCAGCGGGCCGCCCGAAGCGACCGCACCCGCTCCCTCCCCCGGCCCGTCCGGGTCCGAGTCCGAGTCCGAGTCCGAGTCCGACGAACCGTATCTGCTGCCGCTGAGCGCTCATTCGGCCGAGGCTCTGGAACAGCGTGAGGCGGATGTACGGAAGCTGCTGGCCGACGGAGGCCGCGGCCGGGAGACGGCCCGGGCCCTGGCCTGGTACCGGGACCACTTCCCCCAGCGGCGGGCACTGCTCGGTCCCGAGCTGACCGAATCGGTGTCGGGGCGGGCCCGGGAGGCCGGGAGGATCGCCCTGGTCTTCCCCGGGCAGGGCGCCCAGTGGACGGGCATGGGCGCGGGCCTGTACGGGCACGACGCGGCGTTCACCGACACCATGGACCGGTGCGCGCGGGCCCTGTCGCGGCACGTTCCGTGGGATGTGCGCGATCTCGTCACGGGGCGGGTGGTCCCGTCCGGGGTGGAGCGGGTGCAGCCCGCCTCGTGGGCCATGTCGGTGTCCCTCGCGGCTGCGTGGGCGCAGGCGGGCGTCGTCGCGGACGTCGTGGTGGGGCACAGCCAGGGCGAGATCGCGGCCGCGGCGGTGGCCGGCGCGCTCTCCCTGGAGGACGCCGCCCTGGTGGTGAGCAGGCGCAGCTCGATTCTCCGCCGGATCACCGGAAGCGGTCGGATGCTGGCCGTCGACCTCGGTCCGCGGGACGCGGCGAAGGCCCTGGAGGGCTTCGAGGGACTGGTCGAGCTTGCCGTGCACAACGGGCCGCGGTCCTGTGTGCTGTCCGGCGACGAGGACTCGGTGCTGCTGCTCCAGGAGATCCTCGCGGCCGACGACGTGTTCTGCCGCCTGGTCGATGTCGACTATGGGTCGCACAGCCCGCAGATCGACCCCATCGTGCCGGAGATCCGCGAGGCGCTGGCGTCCGTGACCGCTCGCCGTGGGCACATCCCGCTGTTGTCCACCGTGGACCTGCGACGGCTGGACGGCACGGAGATGGATGCCGGGTACTGGGCGGCCAATCTGCGTCATCGGGTGCGCTTCGCCGAGGCGGTGGGGCTGTTGCTCGACGACGGTGTGACCCACGTCGTCGAGGTCAGCCCGCACCCCGGTCTGGGCACCGCGCTCCGCCAGATCGGCGAGGACCGCGGTGAACCGCCGGTCGTACTGGGCACGTTGCGGCGCGGCGCGGGATCGCACGGCGACCTGCTGAGGGCGTTCGGCGAGGCGTACGTCTGCGGTCTCAACGCCTGGGGGCCGCGTCCGGCACGGCGTCCCTCGGTGGTGGTGCCGCCGTACCCGTTCCGGCGCGAGCGGCACTGGGTGGCGCCCCGGCGCGGCGCGGCGCCCGCGGGCGGGCGGCCGACGGTGGTCCTGGCGCCGTCGACGGCGACGGGGGTGTGGGAGGGCACCGTCGGAATGTCCGTGCGGGCCCATCCCTGGCTCGCCGATCACCGCGTGCACGACGCCGTCGTCTTTCCCGCGGGCGGCCATCTCGCCCTGGTGCAGCACGCGTTGTCCGGGCGCGGCGAGGGAGCGCCGACGCTGCGCGACATCGGTCTGCCGACGGCGCTGACGCTGGGCGACGACCCCCGCGAGCTCGCCGTGACCTGGCGTCCGGGGGCGGGCCCGGCGGGTGTGGTGTCCCTTCTCTCGGGCGGCGGGGCCGGAGGGGGCGGCGAGGGCGACGGGACCGGAGGGGGCGGCGGGGGCGGATGGACGCGGCACTTCCGTGCGGTGGTGTCCTGGGACGCTCCCGCGGCCCATGTCCCCTTCCCGGACCACCTGCTTGCCGGGAAGGAGCTGGACGCCGACGACTTCTACCGGGGCTGCGCCCGGCGGAATCTGCCCTACGGCCCCGCGTTCCGGTCGGTGACCGGTGGGCACGTCGCCGAGGACGAGGCCCTGGTCCGGGTGGAGCTGCCGCCCGGGAGCCGTTCCGGGGAGATGCGGGGGGCGCTGCACCCGGTGCTGTGGGACGGCGTTCTGCAGGCCGCTCTCGCCGTGGGCGAGGGCCCGTCGGTACCGGTCGCGGTGGGTGGCGCGTCGATGACCGCGACCGGTTCGCCCCGACTGTGGGTGCATGCGCGGCGCGCTGCGGGCGGTGCCGGTTTCGACCTCACGGTGTTCGACGCGGAGCGCGAGCCCGTCGGCCGGCTGGAAGGGGTGGTGCTGGCCGGCCTGCCGGGTGCCGGGGAGCGGGACGAGGTCGGCCGGAACGTGTTCCGTACGGTCTTCGAGCCCCGTGAGCGGCAGCCTCTGCCCCCGGAGGAGCGCGGCCCGGTCGTCGTCTGCGGACGGGAGGGGGCGCGCGCGGACGTGCTGCCGGAGGCGCTCGGTCCTGAGGACCTCGCCAGGGCGCGCACGGTGGTCTTCGTCGCACCCGAACAGGGGTGGGCGGGGCTGGTGGAGCTGACGGAACTGATACGCCGCTGCCTCGACGAGAACCCCGCGGTCCAGTTGTCGGTGGTGGTCCGCGGCGGTACGGATTCGGCCGGTCTGTACGAGGGTTTCGTGGCCGTGGTGCAGGCGGAGTACCCGCAGTTGCGCGCACGGCTCATCGAGACCGACACGTTCTCGGCGGAGCTGGTGGAGGAGTTGTCGGCGGGCGAGGACCGCGTGGTCCTGCGCGAGGGCGAACGGCTCGTCGGGCTGCGGGTCCGGGGCGGCTCGTCCCGCACGCCCGCGCCGTGGCGCACCGGTGGGGGCGCACAGCCGTTCCGGCTGGGGGTCGCGCGGCCGGGCAGCCCCGACTCCCTGTGCAGGTGGCCGCTGGACCGGTCGGCGCCGGGCGAGGGCAGGGTGGAGGTCGCCGTCGAAGCGGCGTCGCTCAACTTCATCGACGTGATGAAGACCATGGGTGTCTACCCCGACCGTTCGGCGGACCGTGAGGTGCTGGGGCTGGACTGCGCGGGCGAGGTGACCGCCGTCGGTCCCTCGGTGACCGGGGTCCGTGTCGGGGACCGGGTGGTCGCCTGCGGTTTCGGGGCGCTCGCCAGCCATGTCACCGTCGACGCGCGGCACGTGGTGCCGGTCCCGGTCGCGCTGAGTGCCGCCGAGGCGGCGGCCCTGCCGATGGTGCTGGTCACCGCCCACTACGCGCTCGTCGACGTGGCCCGGACCGAGCCCGGTGAGACCGTGCTCATCCATTCCGCCACCGGTGGCCTCGGTCTCGCCGCGCTCCAGGTCGCGCGGAGGGCGGGCGCGACCGTGATCGCCACGGCCGGAACCGAGGAGAAACGCCGCCACCTGCGGGACCTGGGGGTGACCCACGTCTTCGACTCGCGCCGTCTCGACTGGGCCGCGCAGGTGCGCGCCGCCACGGGCGGGCGGGGGGTGGACGTCGTCCTCAACTCCCTGTCGGGCGCCGCTCTCCCGCTCGGCATGGAGGTGCTCGCCGAGGACGGCCGGTTCGTGGAGGTCGGCAAGCGGGACATCCACGCCGGGACCTCCGTCGGGCTCGGGGCGTTCAGGAAGTCGATCTCCGTCACGGCCGTGGACATCGCGGGGCTGCTGCGCCGCCGCCCCGAGCGGTTCGCCTCGGTGCTCGGGACCGTGTGGCGGGGGGTGGAGGCGGGCGAACTCGGTCCTCTTCCGGTGCGCACCCGGGAGTTCACCGAGGCCGAGGACGCGGTGCGCACCATGGCGCGCGGTGAGCACATCGGCAAGATCGTGCTCACCGGTCCGGCCCGTTGCGGCACGGTCCGGCCGCAGCCGCTGCCCGACGGGCGGCTGCGCGCGGGAGGCACTTATCTGATCACCGGCGGGCTGGGTGCGCTGGGCCTGTCGCTGGCCGGGTTCCTCGCGTCGTCGGGTGCCGGGGCGATCGCTCTGCTCGGGCGGTCGGCGCCGGGCGACCCCGGCCGGATCGAAGCGCTGCGCGCCACCGGGGTCCGGGTGGGAGTGTGGTCGGCCGATGTCGCCGACGAGCGGCGGATGCGTGCCGTGCTGGACGAGATTCGCGCACAACTCCCGCCATTGCGCGGGGTGTTCCACGCGGCGGGGGTGCTCGACGACGCCACACTGCTCGGTCTCGACGCCGCCCGGATCGAGCGGGTCCTGCGCCCGAAGGTGAACGGCGCGCGGGTGCTGGACGAACTCACCGCCGACGACGGCCTCGACCTGTTCGTGTTGTTCTCGTCGGCGGCCGCCTATGTCGGCACGGCCGGCCAGGCCGCGTACGCCGCGGCCAACAGCGCGCTGGACGCCCTCGCGATGGAGCGCCGCCGCGCCGGGCTGCCCGGGCTGAGTGTGCAGTGGGGTCCGGTGGCGGGCGTCGGGCTCGCGGCGCGGTCGTCCGGACGCGGGGACCGGCTCGCCGACCGAGGCCTGGGAAGTGTCGGTGTCCAGGAGTGCTGGCGGGCGCTGCGCCGGTTCGTCGAGACGGACGAGGCGGTCGTCGCCCATGCCGCCCTCGATCCCGAGCGGTGGCGGGAGACCTATCCGGCAACCGCCGCGCAGACGAGTTGGCAGTCGCTCACGGGCGCGGACCGGGCGGCGGTCG
This sequence comes from Streptomyces sp. NPDC014734, assembly GCF_043083325.1. Classification (NCBI taxonomy): domain Bacteria; kingdom Bacillati; phylum Actinomycetota; class Actinomycetes; order Kitasatosporales; family Streptomycetaceae; genus Streptomyces; species Streptomyces sp. NPDC014734. Next base: position 179,491 of record NZ_JBIBYN010000011.1, read on the forward strand.
ACACGGGGCTGCGGAACGTGCCCCCGGAGCGGCGCAGGGAGCTGGTCGAGGACGTGGTGCGGCGCGACGCCGCGCTCGTCCTGCGCATCGACCGGGACGTGCTGGCCCGGGACGTCCCGCTCAAATCGCTGGGTCTGGACTCGCTGATGTCGCTGGAACTGCGCAACAGGCTGGAGGCGTCACTGGGGCTGCGGCTGAGCCCGACGCTTCTGTGGAAGTACGGCAGCCTGGCCCGGCTGGGCGCCGCGCTGTCCGAGCTGTTCGACACGGAGGAGACCTCCGCGCATGGGTGATCGTCCGGTCCTCACCGTCGAGGAGACCCGTCTGCTGCTGACGGAGTACCTGCCGGGCCTGGACGGGTTCGACGTCGTCGAGGTCGCGCCCGACGGTCTGGTCCTCACGGCAGGTGCGTCGAGTCTGCCGGTTCGGCCGGGGGGCACGGTCTCGGGGCCGGCCCTCTTCATGTTCGCCGACGTGGCCTCGTACATCGCCCTCAGCGCCTACCGGGGCCGGACGCCGTCGGCCATGCTGACGTCCAGCAGCATCAGCTTCCTGGAGGCGGCGGAGCCGGGCGAGTTGCGGGCCCGGGTGGAGGCCGTGCGCATCGGCCGCCGGACTGCCGTGTTCACGGCGCGTGTCGAGGACGGGCCGGGCCGGGCGGTCGCCCTGGCCACCCTTCATTTCTCCTTTCCCGGGGGCAGACGGCGCGATCCGTGACGCCCAGAACCTGTCGGATGGCCTTCGGCGGGAAGGCGGACACGACACGGCGCGTGCGATTCCGGGGCGCCGGGAGGGCCCGGTGGCGGAGCTGCCCGGTCATTCCGGCAACGCCGGAAGCGGACGTGCCAGGACGTGGCCGTCCGGCAGGCTCTCAGTCGTCGCCGAGCGCGCGGATCGAGTGGGTGACCTGTTCCCACGGGTAGAACGGCAGCGAGCGCACGAGCCGCGCCGTCGCGTCCGCCGGGACGGCCTCCGTCCCGGCGAGCGTCCGCAGCCGCGGGTCGTCGATGCCGTTGCCCAGTGCGATGAGGGCCTCGCGGGCCTGGGCCGCGCTGTCCGCCCCGATCCACGCGGCACGGCGCAGGCGGGTGCGCCCGTGGGTCGCGGTGTACGCGAAGGCGGCGAAGTCGGTCTCGGCGATGGGCTCCGCCAGCGCCGCCGCGTAGCGGAGCGCGAGGGCGCGCAGCGCCGGTTCCGTGTGCGCGGAGACGAGGAGTCCGCCGGGGGCGGACGGGGCTCCCCCGTGCGGCGGGGTGCCGGGGCCCGGTGACAGCACGGCGTGGGCGTTGGTGCCGCTCATGCCGAAGGAGCTGACCGCGGCACACCGGCCCGAGGACGTCGTGTCCCAGGGGACGGTCCGGGTCGGCACCGTCATGCCGCTGTCGCCGAGGTCGATTCGCGGGTTGAGCCGCTCGAACCGCGCCTGGCGGGGGATCTGCCGCTTCTCCAGGCAGAGCAGCGCCTTGAGCAGTCCCAGCACGCCGGCGGCGGACTCGGTGTGCCCGACGTTCGCCTTCACCGATCCCACGTACCAGGTCCGGCCACCGCCGCTCAGTGCGGTGGCCGCGGCTTCCAGCTCGATGGGGTCGCCCAGGGGGGTTCCGGTGCCGTGCGCCTCCAGGTAGCCGATGTCGTCGGCCGTCAGCCCGGTGGAGGCCAGTACGGATTCGATCAGCCGGGTCTGCGCCGGTCCGTTCGGCGCGGTGAAGCCGGCGGACGGGCCGTCCTGGTTGACGCCGGTGCCCTCGATCACGGCGAGGACGCGGTCCCCGTCGCGCTCGGCGTCGCCCAGGCGCTTCAGTACCACCGCTCCGCAGCCCTCGCCCCGCACGAATCCGTTGGCCCGCGCGTCGAACGGGCGGCAGCGCCCGTCCGGCGACAGCGCGTCGGTGCGCTGGATCTCCGCCGTCGAGCGGGGTGCGAGGACGAGGCTCACACCGCCGGCCACCGCCACGTCGCAGTCCCCGGCCGTCAGGGCGCGGCAGGCCGTGTGCACCGCGGTCAGGGAGGACGAGCAGGCCGTGTCGATGGCCATCGTCGGCCCGCCGAGGCCGAGGGTGTAGGCGATCCGGCCCGCGGCGAAGCAGTGCCCGTTGCCGATCAGCCAGGACGCGTTCGGATCGGGTTCCGCCCATTGGCGGTAGTCCTGCCCGGTGATCCCGACGAAGACGCCGGTGGATCCGGCGACGCTCGCGGGCGGGATAGCCGCGTCCTCGAAGGCTTCCCAGACCACCTGGAGCAGCAGGCGGTGCTGCGGGTCGAGGCTCCGCGCCTCGCGGGGGGAGATCCCGAAGAACTTCGCGTCGAAGCCGAACACGTCGTCCAGGTATCCGCCGCGGGAGAGCAGTCCGTCCCAGTCGGCGCCGAACACGCCGCGACGCCGCGCGGGCAGTTCTCCGGTGAGGTCGCGGCCCTCGGCCAGTGCCCGCCAGTACGTCTCGCGGTCGTCGATGCCGCCGGGCGCGCGCAGTCCGGTGCCCACGACGGCGATGCGCCGTGCGCCGCGGGCGGCGTCCAGCTCCGCGCGCAGCGACTTGATCGTCTCCATGGCCCGGCGCAACGGGCCGGTGGTCGTGGCGGTGTCCGAAGTCGATGGCATCGCCGGTGAGATTAACAGCTCAATGGCCCGAACAGGCCTTGTTCCGGGAGAGTTTGGGATCGGCTGCGTCAGGGAGACGTCCGGTCGCGGCGGGACGAGGAGGGACTTCGCGCCCGACCGGGCACATCGACGGGGCGGGGCAGCTCATGCCAACTCCGTTGCGGGGCAAGATCGTTGGCGAAAAACAACGGGTGCCCGGTGAAGTCTGGTGTTGCCGGTCTCCGGTATGACAATGTGTCGATCCGTGGGCCTGGGGGGGTCTGCGCCACACATCCGGGGGTGAACCGTGCCGTCGGTGGGCGCGGCACTTCCGCCGCCTCTCGTCCTGCTCTGTTCGCCCATGAGACAGAAAGGTTGAGATCACCGATGACGGTCGCGGTACTGGACGATGAAGAAGTCGTGGTGCGCACGCCGGAGGAGTTCCACCGGATGCCCCGTGACTACCAGAAGATGCTGATCAGTCAGATCACCATCAACACCGAGGGCGAGCTGTCCGGCGGTGACGACTACGCGCTGATGTTCCTTCCGCTCGCGCCGTCCTCGGAGGAGCGCCAGGTGTGCGCGGAGCGGGCCGCCGAGGAGTACGACCACTACAAGATCGGCAAACGCATCCTTGCCGACATCGGCGTCGACACCACCTACATGGAGACGCAGCCGCTGTCCGAGCGCATGCTGTTCGCGGACGACCGCATGCACACCTGTACCAGCTGGGCCGAGCGCGGCGTCTACTCGTACATCGGCGAGGAGACCGCGATGGTGATGCTCCGCGAGTTCGCCGACAGCAGCTACAAGCCGTGGGCCGAGGCGGTGCGCACGATCATCCAGGACGAGAAGATCCACATCGCCCACGGTGCCCGGGTCTGCCGCAACCTCGCCGTCACCGAGGAGGGCCGCGAGCAGCTCCAGACCGCGCTCGACCGGCTGTGGCCGATGTTCGTCGGCATCTTCGGCAGCGCCAACACCAAGCGCTCCCAGAAGGCCGTGCGCTACGGCCTGCGCAAGACCAACAATGGCGAGGCCATCGCGCTGTGGCACGAGAAGGTCGCCCCTCGCATCACCAACCTGGGCCTGAGCGTCCCCGAATAAGCCGCGGAGGCAATCATGGCCGTACCCGTGCTCATCACTCCGCGTCCGCCCTCCCGCGCCGAGGCCAAGGCCCGGCTGCGCGGGCTGCTGGCCGACCGGCCCGATCTGGCCTCCCGTCTGAAGACGCTGCGCGGCATGGGCCGCCGCGTGCGGGGCTGCGAGGTCCATCTCACCACCGCCTGCAACATCCGCTGCAAGGGCTGCTGGTACTTCGAGGGAGGCTTCGACACCGCGGTGAAGGAGACCTCGGACCCCGGACGGATCCGTGCCTTCGCCGAGAAGCTGGCGGCGGACGGCGTCACCCAGGCCACCCTCATCGGCGGCGAGCCCACCCTCGTCCTGGACCGGGTCCGTCCGTTCGTGGAGACGCTGCCGTACGTCACGATCTCCACCAACGGCCTGCGCCCGCTGCCGCGCGACGGCTACGAGAACGTCGCCATCGGCATCAGCCTGTTCGGGGGCGGCCCGCTCGACGACGACCTGCGCGCCCACCGTCCGAACGGCTCCTCGTTCACGGGACTGTTCGAGAAGGGTCTCGGGCACTACCGCGAGGATCCGCGCGTCACCTTCGTCTTCGCCCTGTCGGAGGAGGGGCTCCCGTACATCGAGCCGACCGTGCGGGCGATCCGCGACAACGGCAACCAGGTGACGTTCAACTTCTACAGCGAGCACGGCTCCGACCACCCGCTGCGGATCGAGAACGAGAAGCGCACCCTCGCCGAGGCCCTGCGGGTCAAGGAACTCTATCCGGACACCGTGGTCAGCCACCCGTACTTCATCGAGGCCCTGGTCACCGGACGCGGCCACTGGGGCGGACGGTTCGGCTACGACGTCTGCCCGAGCATCAGTGTCGACATGCCCGAGCACGAGCAACGGGTGAACAACGGCAACCCCGTTCTCGACGGATTCGCCGTCTACGGCGCGGACTACGAGACGCTGCAGTTCTGCTGCACCTCCGGCGACTGCGGCGGCTGCCGCGACAGCCAGGCCGTCTACAGCTGGCTGATGGTCAGTCTCAACTGGTTCCTCGACAGCGAGCAGCGCCTGGAGACCTGGATGGACATGGCCGAGAGCTACTGGCGCCAGTGGTACTGGTCACAACGCCAGTCCCCGAACTTCAGCCGCTGAACCACCGAGCACACAAGGAGCGATCATGCCCACCACCGTCACCGCCGAGGCCGTGCTGGACCTCATCCGCACCGAGCTCATCGACTCCGGCGTCGAGGAGGAGACCATCGAGCCCGACGCCAAGTTCGACGACCTCGACATCGACTCCCTCGACGCGGCCGAGCTGATGGCGACCATCAAACGCACCTTCGGGGTCACCATCCCGCGCGCCGAGCTCGCCGACGTCACCGTGGGCCAACTCGCCTCCGACGTCGCGGAGAAGGCCGGCCTTTGACCGATCCGGTCGCGGTCACCGGCGTCGGCGCCGTCACCCCGCTCGGTGTCGGCGCGGACGTGCTGGTCTCCCGGCTCCTCGCCGGCGAGACCGGGCTGACGGACGGGGACGGGCGCTGCGCGGCGTTCGACGCGGGGGACTTCCTCACCCGCCGGGAGACGCGACGCAACGCCCGGTTCGCGCAGTTGGCCCTCGTCGCGGCCGCCGAGGCGCTCGGCCGGGCGGGGTGGACCGAGGGGCTGCCCTGCCCGGCGGACGAGATCATGTGCGTCGTCGGCACCGGCCTCGGCGGGGTCCCGGAGGCGCCGCGGGCCGGGGACGCGACGCCGTTGACGGTGCCGCTGATGATGGCCAACAGCGCGGCGGCGAGCGTGAGTACACGCTACGGGCTGCGCGGGGAGTCCTTCGCGACGGCGGGCGCCTGCGCCGCCGGGGCGCAGGCCATCGGGCTCGCGCTGGGTGCCATCCGGCGCGGCGAGGTCACGGCGGCGGTCGTGGGCGGGGCCGAGGCCGCGTCGGTGCCGCTCGTGCGCGAGTCCTTCGCGCAGGCCGGTGCCCTCTCCCCCACGGGCCGGTGCGTCCCGTTCGGCGCGGACCGCGACGGCTTCGTGATGGGCGAGGGCGCGGGCATCCTGGTCCTGGAGAGTCTGGCGGGCGCCCGCGCCCGTGGGGCCGAGGTGCTCGGCCTCGTGCGGGGCTACGGCGCGAGCTCCGACGCCCACCACGTCACCGCGCCGTCGCCGGACGGTGTCCCGGCGGCCCGGGCGATCCGGCGCGCGCTGGCCGACGCGGGCGTCGGGGCCGAGGACCTCCGCTACGTCAACGCCCACGGAACCGGGACACCGCTGAACGACGAGGCGGAGATCCGCTCGCTGCGGCTGGCCCTGGGCGACGCCCTGGAATCCGTTCCGCTGTCCTCCACCAAGGCGGCGACCGGGCATCTGTTCGGCGCGGGCGGCGCCGTGGAGGCCATCGCCACCCTCGCCGCGCTGCGCGAGGCGCTCGCCCCGCCGACGTACGGACTGGTCCGGCCGGACGAGCGGCTCGGCACGCTCGACCACGTGCGCACCGCCCGCGCACTCGCCCCGGGCCGCCACGGGGCGATCGGGCTGTCGGACTCGCTCGGCTTCGGCGGACACAACGCCGTCCTCGTGCTGGGAGCACCATGACCGGATTCGATTTCCAGGGCCGCCGCTACCTCGTCACCGGCGTGATGAACCAGGAGTCGATCGCCTGGCACGTCGCGGCCGCGCTCCAGGAGGAGGGCGCCGAGGTCGTCCTCAGTTCGTTCGGCCGGGCGGCGCGGATCACCCGCAGGGCGGCGGCGCTGCTCCCGTCCCCGCCCGACGTGCTGGAACTCGACGTGACGGACGACGCGTGCTTCGCCGGGGTCGCCGAGGAGTTGCGGCGCCGGTGGGGCGCGCTCGACGGTGTGCTGCACAGCATCGCGCAGGCGCCCCCCGACGCCGTCGGCGGCGCGTTCCTCGACACGCCCGCCGCCAGTGCGCTGCGCGGCTTCGAGGTCTCGGCGTACTCGCTCCAGCGTCTCGCGGCGTCGCTCGCGCCCCTGCTGACCGCGGGCGGGCGGGGCGGCAGTGTCGTGGGCATCACCGTCGACAGCGCCCGCGCGCTTCCCGGGTACGACTGGATGGGCGTCTACAAGGCGTCCCTGGAATCCGTCGCCCGCTACCTGGCGATGCATCTGGGGCCCGCGGGCGTGCGGGTGAACCTGGTCGCCGCGGGTCCGACGGAGACGCTGTCCGCGCGCGGGATCGGCACCTTCGACGCGCTGGCCGACCACTACGAGCGCTGGGCGCCCCTGGGCTGGGACCGCACCGATCCGGGTCAGGTGGTGGGCACGGTGCTGTTCCTGCTGTCCGACCTGGCCCGACGCACGACCGGCCAAGTGGTCCACGCCGACGGCGGCTTGCACGCCGTCGTCGGCGGGATCGGCGAGCCGCCTCACCGGCTCTCCCCGGAATAACGACCATTAACATAGGAACACGACCCGGTGGGCGACATCTGCACCCGCTGAAGAACCGCTTCGGCGTAAGGAATTGGCTATGAGCACTGGCTTCCCCCTGTCCCGGACGACGAGTCCCACGCCCGCGGCCGAGCGCGAGAGGATTCTCGCCGCCCCGGGCTTCGGCCGTTACTTCACCGACCACATGGCGTCGGCCGTGTGGACGCGGGAAGCCGGCTGGCACGATCACGAGGTGGGCCCGCTGCGGTCGTTCTCCCTCCACCCCAGCGCCGCCGTGCTGCACTACGCGCAGGAGATCTTCGAGGGGCTGAAGGCGTACCGTCACGCCGACGGCAGCGTCTGGCTGTTCCGTCCCGAGGCCAACGCGCGGCGTTTCGCCCGTTCCGCGAGGCGCCTGGTCCTGCCGGTCCTCCCGGAGGAGGACTTCCTCACGAGTGTGGAGGAACTGGTCCGCGCGGACGAGGCGTGGGTTCCCGCCTCGGCCGGCGAGGAGAGCCTGTACCTGCGGCCGTTCATGTTCGCCTCGGAGGCGTTCCTCGGCGTGCGGCCCGCGGCCCAGGTCGTCTACTCGGTGATCGCGAGCCCCGCCGGTCCCTACTTCGCGTCCGGGGTCGAGGGGGTCACCCTGTGGGTGAGCGAGCAGTTCACCCGGGCGGCGGACGGCGGCACGGGCGCCGCCAAGTGCGGCGGCAACTACGCCGCGAGCCTGGCCGCCCAGGTCGAGGCCGAGGAGCACGGCTGCGACCAGGTGATGTACCTGGACAGCACGGGCGGCGGCAAGCTGGAGGAGTCCGGGACGATGAACCTGTGCCTGGTCACCTCGGACGGACACCTCGTGACCCCGGCGCTCGGCACGATCCTGGAGGGCGTCACCCGCGACACCGTCCTCGCCCTGGCCGACGACTTCGGCCTTGCCCCGCAGGAGCGGTCGGTCACCCTGGACGAGTTGCGGGCGGGCGCCGCCGACGGCTCCGTCACCGAGGTGTTCGCCGCGGGCACGGCGGCCGTCATCACCCCGATCGTGGGGTTCAAGGGCAACGGCTACGAGTTCACCGTCGGGAACGGCACCCCGGGCAAGCAGACCGTGGCGCTGCGCGAGCACGTGCTGGACATCCAGTACGGGCGTGCCGAGGACAAGCACGGCTGGCTGCGTCGCGTGCTCTGAGCCTGTCGGGTGGCCCTGGACCGGCGAGCGGGCGCGGCATGGTGCGTGCGATTGCGGGCGGGCGGGCCGCGTGGGGACGAAGGGCGGTGTGCTCCGTTCCGCCCCGGCGGCCCGCCGCGGCACGGCGGAGCGGGTCGCCCGCCACGCGCGGGGACATAACGTCGCGGCATGGCCAGGAGTGAGGTACCGGCCACCGCGGTTCTCCGGGAATCTGACGGGGCCCGGGGAGCGACAGGGGTGGAGCAGTGAGCGGCGTCATGCGGCTTCGGGTCCAAGGCGGAGTCGCGACGCGTCGCGGGCCCGCCCCTCTCCCGCTCCCCGGGCCGTAAGGCCCGTCAACCCCCCGTACACGCCCCGCGTGTCCCGTGAAACGAGGAAGCATGCGCATGTCCAGGCTGGTCCCCGCCGTCTCGGCCGTGGCGGTCTCCGTCCTCGCCCTGCTCTCCCCCACCGCCTCGGCAGCCGAGAAGGCTCCTGCCCGGGTGGCACCGGTGACCAAGGCCGTGCAGCCCATCATCGGCGGCGGCTACGCCCAGAACGCCCCCTGGGCCGCCCGTCTGTACTCCAACGGCCAGGAGACCTGTTCGGCCACGATCATCGCGCCGACGTGGATCCTCACGGCCAAGCACTGCGTCGCCGGCGGCGCACTCTCCTTCCGCATCGGCAGTCTGGACCAGTACAGCGGCGGCACCGTCGCCAACGGCATCCAGACCTACACGCACAGCGCCGACCTGGCGCTGGTGCGCCTCGACCGCTCCGTCCAGGGGACCTACTCCCGGCTCGGGCAGCCCGGCACGGTGCAGATCGGGCAGAACGTCCAGGTGTGGGGCTGGGGCGCCACCTCGCAGTGCGGCTCGGAGATCAACTGCCAGTCCCGCTACCTGAAGGTCGCCGACGTCACCGTGACCAGCGGCTGCACCGACGCGTACGGCGGCTCGGCGATCTGTGCCCGCCGCGGCAACGGAATCACCGCGGGTGGTGACTCCGGCGGGCCGATGACGCTGAACGGCGTCCAGGTCGGCGTCGCCTCCACCAGCGACCGCCAGACCACGACGGCGTACACGAACGTCACGGCGTACCGCTCCTGGATCCAGTCGGTCGCCGGCGTCTGATCCGCCGGGGGTCCCCAGAAGTCCCCGGGAGGTTCCGCGCCTCCCCGAAGGCCCCGTGCCCGGTCCTCAGGTCCGGGGCACGGGGCCGGGCCGTTCCCCACGACGTGCTCCAGCGGGGACTCCGGGACCACGACCACCGGGGCGGGCGCCACGGGCCCCCGGGCGCGCGGCGAGAACACCGGGCGCGAGCAGCCGGTGATCCGTCCGCGTCGTGCGGGGTCAGCGCACCGCGCGGGCACGGCGGCGTGCGCCACACCTCCCGGTTGCGGAGCGGTGGGGATCGGGTTTGGGTTGTGGAAACCGCCGCCGCACCAGGAGCTGCCATGTCGATGTCGTCATTCGGTTTCGGCTCGTCCGACCCGTTCAGCGAGATGCTGAACCGGTTCTTCGGCATGTCACCGGCGAGTTCGCCACCGGCCGTGCAACGAGTGCCGATCGGGCGGCTGCTGACCGAGTCCTCGTTGGAACTGCTCAATCTGGCCGGGCGAAGGGCGGTGGAGGACGGGACGTCCGATCTCGACACGGAACACCTGCTGTGGGCTGCCACGCAGGTCGATCCGGCGCGTACGCTCCTCGCCCAGGCGTCGGTGGACCCGGACGCGCTCGCGTCGGACATCGCGAAGATCCTTCCCCGCGAGTCGGGCGAGCCGTCCTCGGAACCGGGCCTCACTCCGGCGGCCAAGCGCACGCTCACCGCCGCGTACGCCCGCTCCCAGGCGGCCGGTGTGTCCTACATCGGTCCCGAGCACATCCTCGGCGCCCTGCTGGACGACCCCGATTCGGGTGCCTCCCGGCTGCTGCGCGCGGAGGGCCAGGACGTGAGCAGACTGGCCGGACTCACGGCGCGGGCGGCCCGGGCGGACGGGGTGCCCGCCGAGGGGAAGCAGCCCGCCACGACCCTGGACGAGTTCGGGCGGGACCTGACGGAGGAGGCGAGGGCCGGAAAGCTCGATCCGGTCGTCGGACGTGCCGAGGAGATCGAGCAGACCGTCGAGATCCTGTCCCGGCGCTCCAAGAACAACCCGGTGCTCATCGGGGAGCCGGGGGTCGGCAAGACCGCGATCGTGGAGGGACTCGCCCAGCGCGTCGTGGCCGACGAGGTGCCCGACACGCTGAAGGGCAAGCGGGTGATCTCCCTCGACCTGTCCGGACTCGTGGCGGGCGCGCAGTACCGGGGGCAGTTCGAGGAGCGGTTGAAGAAGGTGATCGAGGACGTCCAGGAGTCCGAGGGCGAGATCATCCTGTTCATCGACGAACTGCACACGGTCGTCGGCGCGGGTGCCACGGGTGAGGGCTCGATGGACGCGGGCAACATGCTCAAACCCGCCCTCGCGCGCGGGGAGCTCCATGTGGTGGGCGCGACGACCATCGACGAGTACCGCAAGCACGTGGAGAAGGACGCCGCCCTCGAACGCCGCTTCCAGCCGGTGCTGGTTCCGGAACCGACGGTGGAGGAGACGGTCCAGATCCTGGAGGGGCTGCGCGACGCGTACGAGGCGCACCACCAGGTCCGCTTCGCCGACGGTGCGCTTTCCGCCGCGGCGGAACTCTCCGACCGCTACATCAGCGACCGGTTCCTGCCCGACAAGGCGATCGACGTGATGGACCAGGCGGGTGCCCGGGTGCGCCTGCGCGGCGCCGCCCGTTCCACCGAGGTCGTCAGCCGCGAGGACAGCATCGCGAAGCTGCGGCGGGAGCAGGATCAGGCGGTCGCCGCCGAGGACTTCGCCAGGGCGGCGGATCTGAAGAAGGAGATCGCCGGGATCGAGGGCGAACTCGCGGGCATCGAGGAACGGCGTGAGGGAGTCGTCTCCGTCACCGCCCGCGACATCGCCGACGTCGTGTCCCGCCGGACCGGTATCCCGGTCTCCCAGCTCACCGCCGGAGAGAAGGAGAAGCTGCTCCGGCTGGAGGAGGAGATGCACGCGCGCATCGTCGGCCAGGACGAGGCGGTCACCGCCGTCTCGCAGGCGGTGCGCCGCAACCGGGCCGGTATGGGCGACCCGAATCGCCCCGTGGGTTCCTTCCTCTTCCTCGGCCCCACCGGTGTGGGCAAGACCGAGCTCGCCAAGACCCTCGCGGAGCTGCTGTTCGGTGCGGAGGACCGCATGGTCCGCTTCGACATGAGCGAGTTCCAGGAGAAGCACACGGTCGCCCGGCTCGTCGGCGCCCCTCCGGGATACGTCGGTTACGAGGAGGCCGGTCAGCTCACCGAGAAGGTCCGGCGCCATCCCTACAGCGTGGTGCTGTTCGACGAGGTGGAGAAGGCGCACCCGGACGTCTTCAACACACTGCTGCAGATTCTCGACGACGGACGTCTGACGGACGCCCAGGGCCGCACCGTCGACTTCCGGCACTGTGTGGTGATCATGACGTCCAACATCGGCGCCCATCGCATTCTCGATCACAAGGGCGACGTCTCCGATCTGAGGGACGAGTTGATGGACGATCTGCGGGCTCGTTTCCTTCCCGAGTTCCTCAACCGCATCGACGACATCATCATCTTCCACGGCCTCACCGAGGACGACCTGGCGCAGATCGTGGACCACCTCCTGGACCGGAGCAAGCACCGGGTGCACGCCCAGGGCATGAAGCTGGAGGTCACGGAGGCCGCGAAGAAGCTGCTGATCGCCCACGGTCACCAACCGGAGTTCGGCGCGCGCCCGTTGCGCCGCACGATCCAGTCGGAACTCGACAACCGCATCGCGTCGCTCCTGCTCGGCGGTGACGTCGAGCCCGGCGACACGATCGTGGCCGACGTGCGGGACGACTCGCTCCACTGCACGGTCGTCGCGGCCGGTCCGAACGACGGTCCGGCCCCGGACGAGGAAGGCTCCCCGGGCGAGGAGCACTGAGGCGTGTCCGGACCGTCGCACCACGTCGTGTGATCCACCGGCACGACCCGAGCGGCACCCGGCCGGTACCGGCCCGCCCCGTGCCCGGGTCACGAAGGGGTGAAGACCTTGAACGCCTCCGACGACGACAGCGGACGAGCGGAGTCCCGTGTGGGACCGTCCCCCGAGAAGGAGCCGGCGTTCCGTCCGTACCGCCACCCGGCCGCCGGCTGGGGCGCGGCAAGGAGCGTCGGCCGGGTACTGCTGCGCGAGGGCGCCCCGGTGGACGGGCCGCGTGCGATCAAGCGGATGAACCACGAGAACGGTGGTTTCGACTGCCCCGGGTGCGCCTGGCCCGACGACACCAAGGGCCTGCACCTGGACATCTGCGAGAACGGCATCAAGCACGTCACCTGGGAGATGACCCGCAAACGGGTCGGCCGCGAGTTCTTCGCCGCCCACTCGGTCACGGAACTGTCCGGCTGGAGCGACTTCGCCCTGGAGGACCGGGGACGGCTGACCGAGCCGATGGTCTACGACGCGGAGTCGGACCACTACGTCCCGATCGGCTGGCACGAGGCGTTCGAGCTCGTCGGCCGTACCCTGCGCGAGCTGGACAGTCCGGACCAGGCGTCGTTCTACACCTCCGGGCGCCTCGGCAACGAGGCGACCTTCCTCTACCAGTTGATGGCCCGCGAGCTCGGCACGAACAACCTGCCCGACTGCTCCAACATGTGCCACGAGGCGAGTGGCAGGGCTCTGTACGCGTCTTTGGGCACGGGCAAGGGGACGGTCGACCTCAAGGACTGGGAGGCCGCCGACGCGCTGTTCGTCATCGGGGTCAACGCGGCCTCCAACGCGCCCAGGATGCTCACCGCGCTGGCCGGGGCGCACCGTCGGGGCGCCCGGATCGTGCACATCAATCCGCTGGTGGAGGCAGCCGCCACCCGCACCATCGTGCCGCACGACTTCACGGACATGGCCCTGTTCAGGGCGACCCCGACCAGCACCCTGAACCTGCAAGTACGCATCGGCGGCGACATGGCGCTCGTGCGCGGCATCGCGAAGGCGATCCTGGACCGGGCCGAGACCGATCCCAAGGCCCTGGACCGGGAGTTCATCGACCGGCACACCGCGTACTTCGACGCCTACCGGGAGGTGTGCGGGGCGACCTCGTGGGAACAGATCGAGCGGCAGTCCGGTGTCGGCCGGGCGGACATCCTGAAGGCGGCCCGCGCGTACCGCGAGGCCGATCGCAGCATCATCAGCTGGTGCCTGGGCGTCAGCCAGCACGAACACGGCGTCGACACGGTCCGGGAGATCGTCAACCTCCTTCTGCTGCGGGGGAATCTGGGACGCGAGGGAGCCGGGCCGTCGCCGGTGCGCGGACACAGCAACGTCCAGGGCAACCGGACGTGCGGCATCGACCACCGGCCCTCCGCCGAGTTCCTGGACCGCCTGGCCGGGGTCTGCGGGATCGAGCCGCCGCGCGAGCACGGCCTGGACACGGTGGGCACCGTCGAGGCCATGCACCGCGGCGAGGTGAAGGTGTTCGTCGGCATGGGCGGCAACTTCGCCCTCGCCGCGCCCGACACCCCGTACACCTGTGAGGCGTTGCGCAACTGCGAACTCACCGTCCAGGTGAGCACCAAGCTGAACCGCAGTCACCTCGTCCACGGCCGCCGGGCGCTCATCCTGCCGTGCCTGGGCCGGACGGAGAAGGACCATCAGCGAAGCGGCCTCCAGAGCACCTCGGTCGAGGACTCGATGAGCATGGTCCACCTCTCCGTCGGCATGAAACGTCCCGCCTCGCCGCACCTTCTCTCCGAGCCCGCCGTCATCGCGGGCATCGCCCGTGCGGCGCTGCCGGACAGCGACACCCCGTGGGAGTGGTACGTCGAGGACTACGACCGCGTCCGCGACACCATGGCCCGGGTCCTCGACGGCTTCGAGGACTGCAACCGCCGCGTGCGCCTGCCACTCGGATTCCGCATCAAGCAGCCCGCCCGCGAACTGGTCTTCCTCACCCCGTCGGGACGTGCCGAGTTCTCCGCCGCCCCGCTCCCCGACGTCGTCCCCGCCCCCGGCACCCTGGCCCTGGGCACCATGCGGTCCCACGACCAGTGGAACACGACCGTCTATTCCGACAACGACCGCTACCGGGGCATCGAGAACCTGCGCACCCTCGTCCTCATGAACCGCGACGACATGCGGGAGCGCGGCATCCGCGAGTTCGACCCTGTCGACATCACCAGCACCGCGAAGGACGGCAGCCACCGGCACCTCAACGGCTATCTCGCCGTCCCCTACGAAATTCCCCGCGGCTGCGCGGCCGGCTACATGCCCGAGATGAACGTGCTGTGCGCCATCGGCGACTACAGCCTCCAGAGCGACCAGCCGCTCATGAAACACGTCAAGGTCACCATCACCCGCGCCGCCTGAGAAGACCGCGACGCGACGCCCCCGGTACCGGACGGCCGGACACCGGCGTTGTGGTCCGGACGTCTTGCGCACGCGCGCCCTACGCCTTGCGCGTCTCGTCGAGAACCTGATCGGCGCCGGTCCCGCGCGCGAGAAACGATCGATTGATTTTCGATAGATTTCGATCGACAATCGATGTATGAATCGCTTCTTCATCTCCATGCTCAGGGCCGGGATCGTCGCCGCCGTCCTCGTCGGCCTCTTCGGCCAGCTGGTGGTCATTCCCACGACGGCGGCCGACGAGGTCGACCGCTTCCCTCCGTACGCGCCGTTCGCCGTGCCCTACGTGGCCGTCGCCGTCGTCGGCATCGCCTGCGTCCAGGTCGCGCTCGGCGCGGTGTGGATGCTGCTCTCCATGGCGCGACGCGGCGCCGTCTTCACCCCTCTGGCCTTCCGCTGGGTCGACACCGTCATCGGATCCTCGATCGTCGCGACCCTGCTGGCGCTCGGCGTCGCCGGCCACCTGGCCCTGGCCTCCGTCCCCTCCCCCGACGACGACGGCATGGCGGTCCTCGGCGCCCTGGGCGCCGCGATCGCGAGCGTCTGCGTGGGGACGGCGTTCGCGATGCTCGTCGGCATCATGCGCGGTCTCCTGCGCAAGGCGACGGATCTGCAGGCCGAGATCGCCGAGGTGATCTGATGGCGATCGTCGTCGACCTCGACGTCCAGCTCGCCAGATGCGGCCTGTCGGTCGGCGAGTTCGCCGCCGCCGTCGGCATCACGCCCGCCAACATCGCCGTGCTGAAGAACGGTCGCGCGAAGGCGGTGCGGTTCACGACACTCGACGCGATCTGCCGCACGCTCGGCTGTCAGCCCGGCGACGTGCTGCGCTGGGTGCCCGACGACGCGAACGACGAATGAGGAGACGTCGACGGTACGCCCCGCTTCGGCATACGTCCGCGTGGCGGCCCGCTCGTGTTCCTCCACCGGACAACGCCTGTTGATCTTCGGCTCATACGTTTTTGGCCATGTCTCATCGATCAATTCGCGTCGCGTCCGCGCTCATGGCGTCCGCCGTGATCATCCCCTGCCTCACCGCCGGCACCGCCGACGCCGGAACGAAGTCGTCCGGCTCCGGTCCGGCCGACAGCCGGGTCGTCGTCTCCGAGGACTTCTCCGGAAACTCGCTGCCCGCCGGCTTCCGCCCCGCCGAGGGCACCTGGGAGGTCAAGAACGGCAGGCTGTACGGCACGTCGGCCGACGGCAACCAGCAGAGCCGGATCACCTTCGGAGAACACCTCGACGACTTCCGTTTCGAGGTGACCGCGCGCTTCGAGTCCGTGAAGGACGCGGCCCGCTGGACGGCCATGGGCCTGGACGTACCCGCCAACGGCTCCGTGCCCTGGTCGATAGCCACGATGCGCAGCGGCACCACGGCCTCCAACGGTCTGGAGTTCGCCCAGCGCACCTCGGCCGACGCGTGGAACGTCACCGACACCGCGGCCGCCCCCTCGGCCGCCGGAACCGGCCGCGACGTACGCATCGCCGTGGAGGTGCACGGCACGAAGGCCCGCTGGTTCTTCGACGGCCGCGAGGCCATGCGCACCACCCGGGTCGCCCGCTCCGCCGACGGCGTCGAGGCCCTCGTCGTCAACGGCTCCACCGTCTCGTTCGACGACCTGTTGGTCACCGAGCTCCCCGCCGAGAGCTGGATCCGGCCCACCGGCTCGCCGATGACCGTGATCGCGCACCGCGGCGCCTCCTCGGCCGCGCCGGAGAACACCCTGGTCTCCGACGAGATCGCCCGGCGCGGCGGGGCCGAGTACATCGAGAACGACGTCCAGCCGAGCAAGGACGGTGTGCCGTACGTCCTGCACGACGACAAGGTCGACCGGACCACCGACGGCAAGGGCGCCGTCCGCGACCTCACCTCCGCGCAGCTGGACGCCCTGGACGCCGGCTCGTGGTTCGGGCCCGCCTACGCCGGGACCCGGATACCCACCCTGGCGGCGCAGTTGGACGATCTCCGGACCCGTGGCGGCGATCTGCTGCTGGAGATCAAGGGCGCCCACACCCGCGACGAGGTGGCCACGATCGTCAGAACCATCCGTGAGCACGGCATGACGGACCGGGTGTTCGTGCAGAGCTTCGAGGTCGACGCGCTGAAGTACACCTACGAGCTGGCGCCGGAACTGCCGCTCGGCCTGCTGCGCGGATCTCTGGACGCCGATCCGGTGGCCCTCTCCGAGGAACTCCACCTGGCGTCCTACAACCCGTCGGACGACGCACTGTCCAAGCGGCCCGGCGTTGTTTCCGACCTGCACCGGGCGGGCGTCGCGGTCATGGTCTGGACGGTGGACAGCGCGACCCGCTGGCAGGCCCTGGAGGCCGGTGGGGTCGACGGCATCATCACCAACCGCCCGGCGGAGCTGTCCGGCTGGAACGCGGCCCAGCGGCAGGAGCGTCCCACGCCTCCGGCCGAGCCGACCGTGACCATCACCTCGCCCGCCGCCTCGGCGTCGCTGGACCGCTCGCAGACCCCCGTCGCCGCGGTCCAGGCCACCGGCGCCGACAAGGTCTCCCTCACGCTGGACGGCGCCTCCGTCGCTCCCGGCAAGCCGCTCGACCTCACCTCGCTGGCCGCCGGCCCGCACACGCTCCGCGCCGAGGTCACCGGACCGGGCGGCACCGCCACCACCACCTCGGCCTTCACCCTCCGGGCCACCCCGACCGGTCTGGCCCACCTCATCCTGACCTCCGGCGCCGACATCAACCGCGTCGCCACCCTGACCACGATGCTGGGCCACGGCCACTACGCCCAGCTCGCCGACTGGGCCGCGCGCCAGTCCGGCAACGGCCTGCCCGCCGCCCGCGCCGCGCTGATCGTCGCCGAGGCCCGCGCCCTGAGCGCCGGGTGACACCGGCTCCGGCTCCCGTCCCGCCGGGGCGGTGACGACGAGCGGGAACGGGACCGGGCGGGGGTGCGGCGATGCCGCTCCCCCGCCCGGTCAGGTCATTCCGGCCAGTCGGACTCCCGGATGACGTCGACGAAGTCGCCGCGCACGAACCCGGGCAGGAAGTGGGCCAGGACATCTGCCTTGACGTTCCCGAACGTCGTCGCGGGACGGTCCTCGATGCCCTCCGTGAACGCGGCGAGGATCCGGTTCTTGAAATCCGGGCGGGGGTGGGCCGCGACGACGGCCGCCCGCTGCTCGTCGGAGACCGTGTGGTAGCCGATGCCCAGGACATCCAGCTCAACCCCCCGGGTGACCAGGGCGATTTCGGGAGCCATGTGCAGTGGGATCTCCGGCGTGGTGTGCAGGGCGATTCCCGTCCAGACCCGGTCGGCCGCCTCGCCGGTGACGCCGTGCGCGTGCAGGAACCGCCGTGCCTCGTCGGCGCCGTCGATCTCGAACCGCTGGTCGGTCCGGCGGAAGCGCTCGGTCAGCCCCAGATCGTGGAACATCGCGCCCACGTACAGCAGCTCCGGGTCGTACCGGAGCCCTTGTTCGCGGCCACGCAGCGCCCCCCAGAGGAACACTCTCCGGGAGTGATCGAACAGCAGCGGGGACGCCGCTTCGCGTACGAGCTCGGTCGCCTCACGCGCCAGCCGACTGTCCGGAATCTGCACATCCGCAATCGATTCGCCCATCGGTCCTCTCCTGCTTCGTGGTGTCTCGTCGATCCGGTTCCAAGGATGCCGGGCACCGTGTCCGACACCCTGTCGCCCTCGCCGTCCTCCTCACCGGAATGCCCGGGTTCCACGAACCGTCCCCGCCGGACGGCCCGGCCGGACGCGGTCGGCGTGGCCCGTCAGAGGCCCGCCGCCCGCGCCGCCTCGTACACCTCGATCGCCACGTCGACGAGTTCCGCGGCATCGCGCGTCGTGCTCTGGAGGTCGAGAATGAACTCGGACACACCTGTCTCGGCGTGTGCCACCAGGTCCTCGACGATCTGCTCCGCATTGCCGTGGAACGGTTGTCGCCCCTCGCCCCGGAACGGCTCGGCGGTGTACCGGGCGTTGGCACGGGCACAGACGTCGACCGGGCGTTCCCTGCCGCGTTCGGCGGCCAGGTCCCGCACCCGCTGCCACTGCTCGGCCAGCTCGGCGGCACCGGCGGCCACGGGCATCCAGCCGTCCGCCCGGTCGACGAGCCGGCGGGTGGCCCGCGGGCTGTTCGCGGGCAGAAGAACCGGGATGCGGCCGACCGGCTTGGGGCCCACCTCGGACGGGACGACGGTGGTCAGTTCCCCCCGGTACTCCACGGGGTCCGGGCCCCAGACCGCCGCGCACACGTCCAGCAGTTCGTCCAGGACCGCGCCGCGCCGTTCGAAGGGGGCGACCGCGGCTGCCGCGTACTCGTCCAGCGACCAGCCGGTGCCGAGGCCGGCGACCACCCGCCCGCCGCTCGCCACGTCCAGCGAGGCGAGCGACCGGGCGAGTTGGAACGGCACGTGCAGCGGTGCGACCAGGACGCTGGTGCCGAGCCGCGCCCGGTCGGTGGCCGCGGCGGCCAGGGCGAGCGTGATCAGCGGGTCGGCGACGCAGCGGTACCGGTCCGGCCACGGCAGCCCGGGGACGCCGTACAGTCCCTGGGTCGCGGGCTCGGGAAAGAGCACACGTTCGAACACCCACAGGCTCGCGTATCCGGCCTCCTCCGCGGCGCGCGCCACGGTGGCCACGTCACGGCCTATGTCGTACTGCTTCATCTGCGGAAGACCGAGACCGAGCGAGACCGGCATGAGCGCGCTCCTTCGTGACGACGGCGGGCGAGTGCCCCGACACCGAGTTGTTCCTTGACCGGTGCCGGTCGAAACGTGAACGCGCCCCGCCGGGGGCCGTCCCCGGGCCGGACGCCGGTCCCGCCGCCGGTCCACGACGGACGCCCCGCCCGCCGGACGGCGGACGGGGCGGGGGCACGGCAGAAGCCGGAATCGCCCGTCAGGCGGCCGGGGCCGGGTAGGTCGGGTACTCCACCCCGGAGACGTGCTGGACGACCCGGATGACCTGGCAGGAGTAGCCGAACTCGTTGTCGTACCAGAGGTAGAGGATCGCGTTGTCGCCGTCGACCTTGGTGGCTCCGGCGTCGACGATCGAGGCGTGGCGCGAACCGATGAAGTCGCTGGAGACCGCGTCGGGCGCCGTGATGAAGTCGATCTGGCGCTTGAGCGGGGAGGTCAGCGACACGTTGCGGAGGTAGTCGAGAACCTCTTCGCGGGTGGTCTCGCGGCCGAGGCGCAGGCTGAGGATCGCGATCGAGACGTCCGGCACCGGAACCCGGATCGAGCTGCCGGTGATCGGCGCGTCGAGGTCGGGGAGCGCCTTGGCGACGGCCGAGGCGGCACCGGTCTCGGTGATGACCATGTTGAGCGGCGCCGAACGCCCGCGGCGGTCGGCCTTGTGGTAATTGTCCAGCAGGTTCTGGTCGTTGGTGAACGAGTGGACGGTCTCCACGTGTCCGCGCAGCACGCCGTACTCGTCCGCCATCGCCTTCAGCGGCGGGACGATCGCGTTGGTGGTGCAGGACGCGCAGGAGAGGATCTGCTCGTCCTGCTCGATCACGTCGTGGTTGACGCCGTGCACGATGTTGGGGACGTCGCCCTTGCCGGGAGCGGTGAGGACGACCTTGTCGATACCGGGCCGCAGATGCTTCGACAGCCCCTCGCGGTCGCGCCACTTGCCGGTGTTGTCGATGAGGATGGCACCGTCGATGCCGTACGCCGTGTAGTTGATCTCCGACGGGTCGTTGGCGTAGATCACCTTGATCTCGTTGCCGTTGGCGACGATCGTGCTCTTCGCCTCGTCGACGGTGATCGTGCCGTGGAACTGGCCGTGGATGGAGTCGCGGCGAAGCAGCGAGGCACGCTTGACGATGTCCTGCTCGCCACCGCGGCGAACGACGATGGCCCGCAGTCGCAGGCCGTTCCCGGAACCGGTCTTCTCGATGAGCAGTCGGGCGACGAGGCGCCCGATGCGGCCGAAGCCGTAGAGGACGACGTCGCGCGGCTCACGGCACTCGATCTTGTTCTCGCCCGTGGCACCGGCGACGGCCTCGGCGGTGAACTCCGCCACGGACAGACCTCGGTCGTCGGTCCGGTACGTCGCGGCGAGCATGCCGATGTCGATCTGGGAAGGGCCGAGATCGAGGGTGGTGAGTGCTGTCAGGAACGGGAGTGTCTCGGTGACCGAGAGTTCCTCACCGGCGATCTGACGGGCGAATCGATGGGTCTTGAGGATGCTGACCACCGACTTGTTCACCAGGGAGCGGCTGTGGACCAGGACGGTGACGTCCCGCTCCCGGTGCAGCTTCCCGATGATCGGGATCATCGACTCCGCGATCTCCTCGCGGTTCTTCCAGTTGGTGAACGAGTCCTCGTTGACAGTCACAGATTTATCTTTCGAGCTAGGCGGCGCTCATATGCTAACCCGACGCCGATTTGATCATTCAAACGGTCCCGTTCGGGGGCGGCGGGCCGGTCCGGCGTCGCCGCGGAACCGGCGTGCCACGCTCCCCGCCCCCGCCCTCCGCCCTCCCCCACTACCCGCTCCCCGCTCCCCGCTCCCCGCAGTGAAACTGTTCGGGTGGTGCGCGCCCGGGCCCGGTCGTACTGTCGACGGAGGAAACGGCCGCTGCGGCTGCGGACGGCTCCCGGCCCGCACGTGGCTGCGGACCGGGAGAGGAACGGCCGGGGCCACGCGGGTCCGGAGAGAACCAGCTGGGGAGCCGGCATGCAGAGAAGAAGACTGAGGAACGCGGTCATGCTGTGCGCCGCCACCGGCCTCGTCGCCGCGGCGACGACGTCCGCCTCCGCGCGTACGCCCTCACCGGCTCCGTCGGCCGGGACGGCGACAGCCACGTCGCCCTCGTCGGCCCGCGCGGTGGCCGTCGACTGCCTCGCGCACGCACGCGTGCGCCCGGGCGACTTCCTGATCGCCTGCGGGGACGGCAACAACCGCCTCGTCTCGCTGCGTTGGACCCACTGGGGTTCCCGATCCGCCGTGGGCAGCGGACTCGACGCGGTGAACGACTGCGTGCCGTACTGCGCCGCGGGCACGTTCCACACCTATCCGGTCGAGGTACGGCTCGACCGGCCGAAGGACTGGCAGAAGCATCCGGAGCTCCGGCAGTTCACCCGGCTGCGGCTCGTCTACACCGACGGCACACCGGCGCACGCGCACCAGGTCACGTACTACGCGCTCTGGAGCTGAGAATTCCGGGGCCCCGCGGAAGCCGCGCCACCGCACGCGCGGCCCGGGGACCGGGTTACCCGTGGGCGGCGTTCGTGTTCGCCGTCGGCATGGCCGGAACCACTCTCCCCACGCCGCTGTACGGCCTCTACCAGCAACAGATCGGGTTCTCCGAGCTGACGGCGACGACGGTCTTCGCCGTCTACGCGGTCGCGGTCATCGTCGTGCTCCTGGCGGCGGGGAACTACTCGGACACGGTCGGCCGCAGACCGGTCCTGATGTGCGCGCTGGTGCTGTCGGCCGGGAGCGCGGGATGCTTCCTGCTGGAGAACGGCCTGCCGCTGCTCTTCGCGGGACGGCTGCTGTCCGGCTGCGCGGCCGGTCTGCTGAGCGGCGCGGCGACGGCCGCCGTCATGGAACTGGCCGGTCCGGGGCAGCGCGCGCGGGCCGGTTTCGCCGCCACCGCGGCGAACATGGGTGGTCTGGGCTGCGGGCCGCTGCTCTCCGGGTTCCTCGCGCAGTACACGTCCCGGCCGTTGACGCTGCCCTTCGTGGTGCATCTGGGGCTGGTGGCCGCCGCCTGCGCGGTCGTCCGGGCCCTGCCGGAGACCGTGGCGGCACCGAGGAAGCGGCCGCCGTCGGCCCCGCGGGGACTGTCGGTGCCTCCCGAGGTCAGGGGTGTGTTCGCCCCGGCGGCGGTGGCCGCCTTCGCCGGATTCGCGCTGCTCGGGCTGTTCACGGCGGTCGCGCCGAGTTTCGTCGCGCAGACGCTCGACCTGCGCAGTCCGGCGGTCTCCGGGGCCGTGGTGTTCTCCGTCTTCCTCGCCTCGATCGCCGGTCAGTCGCTGACGCCGCGGATCGGGGCGCGCCACGCGCTTCCCGCAGGTTGCGCGATCCTCGTCGTCGGCCTCGCGCTGGTGGCCGCTTCGCTGATCGCCGAGTCCGTGACCCTTCTGGTGCTGGGCGCACTGTGCGGTGGCACGGGCCAGGGGCTGGCCTTCCGCGCGGCACTCGGCCTGGTCGGTGGGGCGGCCCCGGCACGGCATCGCGGCGGCACCATTTCCGCGTTCTTCGTCGTCGCCTACGCCGGAATCTCGCTGCCGGTGGTGGGGGTCGGCGCCCTGGCCACCTGGCTCGGACTGCGCGACGCGGGACTGATCTTCTCGGCCTGCGTCATGCTGCTGGCCGCGGGGGCGGGAGCGTACGCCGTCATCGGCCGCAAGGCGTGATGCCCGCACCGCTCCGTCCCGCCGCCGCGGCGGCCACGCGTCTCGTCTCCTTCGCCACGGGTGCTTCTGCGCGACGGCCCGGACGGCGGCGATCCGGGGCGCCGTCCACGATCGGTCAAGCCGATTCCCCGCAAGGGGTAGGCCGGTGCGGCAGTCTTGCTATACGTTCCGTCTAACAGCTTGCTAGACGTCACGTCTAACAAGCGGGGGCGGCGCGCGGCGGGGCGGGTTCTCATCGAGCGGACACGGAAAGGAACCCCGGCCGACGGGCGTCGGGTCGATCTGTCGATTCAAGGAGCCGCACCATGGCAAGCAGCACCGTTCGGCCGGAGGACCACAACCGGACCGCGGACCACGATGTCAGCCGCCGCCTGCTCGACTCGGCGGCGAAACTGTCGTACGACCCGGTCACGGAGGTGGACTGGGACACTCCCCTGGACAAGGACTTCCACGGTGCGAGCCCGGAGTGGAGCACGCTCTACGGCACGGCGTACTGGGACGAGCTGACCGAGTCGCAGCGCAAGGAGCTGACCCGGCAGGAAGCAGCTTCGGTGGCCAGCACCGGCATCTGGTTCGAGATGATCCTCCAGCAGATGGTGCTGCGCGACATCTACACGACCGACGCCACCGACCCGCGGTTCCAATGGGCCCTCACGGAGATAGCCGACGAGTGCCGGCACTCGATCATGTTCGCCCGGGGGGCCGCGAAGCTGGGGGCTCCGCCGTACCGGCCGCGCCGCGCCGTGGTCGAGCTCGGACGGGCGTTCAAGACGCTCGCGTTCGGCGAGGCCGCCTATGCCGCGATCCTGGTGGCGGAGGAGGTACTCGACGTCATGCAGCGCGACTGGATGCGGGACGAGCGGGTGGTGCCGTTCGTGCGCACCATCAACAACATCCACGTGGTGGAGGAGTCGCGGCACATGAAGTTCGCCCGCGACGAGACGCGCAGGCGCCTGAGGAACGCCGGGCCGCTGCGCCGGCAGCTCAACGCGTTCGTGATCGCGACCGCCTCCTACTTCATCGTCACCAGCATGGTGAACCGGGACGTCTACGCGAACGCCGGGCTCGACACCGAGCGCGCGGTGGCCGCGGCGAGGGCGAACGAACACCACAAGTCCCTGATGCGGTCGAGCTGTTCGGGACTCATGGAGTTCCTCGCCTCCGCCCGGCTGCTGACCAGGCCGGCCCTGGCCCTGTACAAGCGCGCCCACCTGATCTGACCCGAGTCCCGCCGACCGACCCGAGCTGACGAGATGACCTACGCGATCACCCAGACCTGCTGCAGCGATGCCGCCTGCGTCGCCGTGTGCCCCGTCAACTGCATTCATCCGACACCGCAGGAGCGGGCGTTCGGCAGCACCGAGATGCTGTACGTCGACCCGAGAACGTGCATCGACTGCGGCGCCTGCGCCGACGCCTGCCCGGTCGACGCGATCTTCCCGGTGGACGGCCTGCCCGCGGCGCAACAGGACTACGCCGCGATCAACGCGGCCTACTTCGCCGACACGGAACCCGAGTCCGATCCCGATTCCGGCGGCACCGCGCCGAACTTCCACGTCTGGGGCGCGCCGTCGTTCGCGCGCTCCCTGCCGTCCGACTTCGGACCGATCCGGGTGGCCGTGGTCGGAACCGGCCCGGCGGGCATGTACACCGCCGAGGACCTGCTGCTGCACACCAACGCCGAGGTGACACTGGTCGACCGACTGCCGGTGGCCGGGGGGCTGGTGCGCCACGGCGTGGCTCCCGACCACCCCGCGACCAAGAAGGTGGGTGACACCTTCGCGCGCTTCCACACCCATCCCCGGGTGCGGATGCGCCTGGGTGTCGAGATCGGCGGGGACATCACCGCGGAGGAACTGGCCGCACATCACGACGCCGTCGTCTACGCCGTCGGCGCGGGCGCCGACCGTCGACTCGGCATCCCCGGCGAGGACGTGCCGGGCAGCATCTCGGCCACCGCGTTCGTGTCCTGGTACAACGCGCACCCGGAGGCCGCGCCGGACACCGTCGACCTGTCCACCGAGCGGGTGGTGGTGGCCGGGAACGGCAATGTCGCCCTCGACGTCGCCCGCCTCCTCGTGACGGACCCCGAGGTCCTCGCGGGTTCGGACATCGCCGATCACGCCCTCGCCGCGCTGCGTGCGTCGAAGGTGCGCGAGGTGGTGCTGCTCGCCCGGCGCGGTCCCGAGCACGCGGCGTACAGCGCGTCCGAACTGCTCGCTCTCACGCACCTGCCGGGTGTGGATCTGGTCGTCGACGACCACGATCCCCGTACGGGGGCGGCGATCGACGGGGCGGAGACCGGCGGGAAGGCCGCGCTGCTACGCGCCGCGGCCCGCGGGTCGGCCGACCTGTCGCGCATGCCGGATGCGGGACGGCGCATCGTCCTCCGGTTCCACTCGACGCCCGTGGAGGTGCTCGGCGGCGACTGCGTACGAGCCGTGCGGGTGACGGATCACTCCGGTGAACTGGACGTACGGGCAGGGGTGTTGCTGCGGGCGATCGGCTACCGCGGCAAGCCGGTGGCCGGGCTTCCGTTCGACGAGGCGACCGGCACCGTGCCGCACGAACGGGGGCGTGTCCCGGGGCGCCCCGGGACGTACGTCGTGGGCTGGATCAAGCGGGGGCCCTCGGGCGGCATAGGGGCCAATCGGGCCTGCGCCGCGGAGACCGTCGGCTCGCTGCTCGCCGACGCGGTCGCCGGTGCGCTGCCCGCGCCCACGGGCACCCCCGGAGCGTTCCTCCGCCTCGCCCGCGGCCGTGTCCGCCGTGTGGTCGATGCCCGCGGGTCGGCCGCGATCGACAGGGCGGAACTGGCACGCGGCCGGGAAGCCGGGCGTCCGCGGGTCAAGTTCGCCACGGTGGACGAACTGGTCTCCGCCGCGAGGGCGGGCCGCTGGCGGCTGCCCGGCTGAGACGGGCCGCGCCCGGGCCCGCCCTGGTCCGGGCCCGTCGCGCGACCGGATGCCCCCTCGCCCGGCCGGACACCGTCGATCCTCATGGCCGATGGCCTCCGGTCCGGGCGGCGCCGGGGCTCCGCGACGGTGTCACGGGGACGGGAACGAGTCCGGCCGGTCGATCGCGTACACCGTGACGGCGTTTCCGTTGACCGTGTCCTGCCGACGCGGTGTGAAGCCGAGGCGCTCGGCCACACGCACGGACGGATCGTTGCCGGGCCTGATGAACGCCGTGAACCGGTGCTGCGCAAGCGTGGCGAAACCCCAGTCGAGGCAGGCCCGAGCCGCCTCGGTGGCGTACCCGTGTCCCCAGTGCTCCGCCCGGAACGTCCACCCCAACTCGACCTCGTCGAACTGCTCCCAGTACTGCAGACCGCTCCGGCCGATGAGTTCACCGCTCGATCTCAGCAGGACCGCGCACAGCCCGTGTCCCCGCTCCGCCCACTGGCGTTCCACCACGGTCAGCCGTTCCAGGGCCCGTTGGCGGGAGTAGGTGCCGACGAACCGGCTGACCCTGGGGTCGGCGTGGAGTTCGACGAAGGCATCGGCATCGGCGGTTCGCAGGGGCCGCAGGGAGAGTCGCTCTGTCTCGATCACGTCGCCGAGGATAGTTCTCCGCGTCCAACACATCCGAACTGTCCGGCTCCGTGAACTCCGCCGAACGGCGTGGCACCGTTCTCGTCGAGGGCATCGGACGCGGACCGCCGGGGAGTCCGTCCGGCGCCGAAGACTGCCGAACGACCTCCTCGACCGCTCACGCTACCGTGTGCTACCAGCGCTCTTCCGGCTCGCGCCCCGAGGGATACGATAATTCTCTCGGCGCGAGGCGTCGCAGCGCCCGACTTTGTCCGTATCCGAGCCCGCTGCACACCCTTCTCAGCTCCGCACCCCGGTGCGGACCGCGCGACGACCCATGGAGAAAACATTGAGGACGAAGTTCCGTTCTCGTATCACTGCCCGGCTTGGGCGCACTTACCTTTCCAGAATCCAGAAGTACGGCATCGGCTCCTCCACGATCAGGCTGCTGCCGGACGAGTTGCTGATGCTGTTGCGCAGGGACGGTCTGGACCCGGTGGACAAGCTGGCCGGCGTCCGGGCGACAGCGCCGATATCCAAGGTCTCGCTGCCGTTCGGAATGGATGTCTGGGTGGTCACCGGCCACGAGGAAGCCAAGGCCGTGCTCGGTTCGGCCGACGGGTTCAGCACCGACTTCGCCCACCTCGCCAGCAATGCCGGGGTCGCGGCGGAACAGAGCCCCGGCGGGCTCGGGTTCAGCGACCCCCCGGTGCACACACGGCTGCGTCGCATCCTGACACCGGAGTTCACGATGCGCCGGCTGCGCCGGCTCACTCCGCGCATCGACGCCATCGTCGAGGAGCGCCTCGACGCGATGCGGGCCCGCCGGGGCCCGGTCGACCTGGTCCAGGAATTCGCGCTGCCCATTCCCTCGCTCACGATCTGTGAGTTGCTCGGGGTGCCCTACGGGGACCGCGACGACTTCCAGCGGCTGGCCATGGACCGCTTCGACCTCTTCGCGGGAACGACCGCGCCGTTCGGTGCCATGTCGGAATCGCTGGAGTACTTCAGGGACGTGGTCAGGGCCCAGCGCCGCACCCCGGGCGACGGCCTGCTCGGCATGATCGTGAAGGAGCACGGCGACAGCATCGACGACGAGGAACTCGCCGGCCTCGCCGACGGTGTGCTCACCGGGGGGTTCGAGACGACCGCCAGCACCATCGCCCTGGGCTCTCTCGTCCTGCTGCGGAACGAGGACGTCTTCGAACGGATCCGGACGGACGACGCGGCGGCCGCGCCGTTCGTCGAGGAGATACTGCGCTACACCACCGCGGTGCAGCTCGCCTTCCCCCGGTTCGCACGCGAGGACATCGAGATAGCCGGAGCGGTCATCCCCAAGGGGGACATGGTGCTCTGCTCGCTGAGCGGCGCCAACCGGGACGCCTCGTACGTCGGGGACGACGGCCGCTTCGACCCGCACCGCAACGCCACCGGCCATCTCGCCTTCGGCCACGGAATTCACCGCTGCGTCGGCGCCGAACTCGCCCGCATGGAACTGCGCGCCGTCTATCCGGCTCTGACCAGGCGGTTCCCTCAAATGAAGCTGGCGATCCCACCGCAGGATCTGTCCTTCCGCAAGCTGTCGATCGTCTACGGCGTCGAGTCGCTGCCGGTACACCTGGGCTGAGCGGCCCGGACGCCGCCGAGCGCCTGCCCCCCGGGGCGCCGCGGCGTCGTGGGACGATGTCCTCCTACCAGGCGACCGGAATCCGCTCAGGGCTGCGGGACGTGGTCCCCTCGCGCCACTCGACCGCGTCGACGGGGTGGGCGAGGCGAAGACCGGGCAAACGTGCGGCGATCCGGTGCAGCGACAGCTGGAGTTCGAGCCGCGCCAGCCACGCGCCGAGGCAGTAGTGCGGGCCCGCGCCGAACGACAGGGTGGGAGCCGCCAGCGGGGCGAACAGGTCGTCGAACGGCCGGGGCGCGAACACCTCGGGGTCACGATTGGCCGCGCCGCAGTCCGCCAGCACCATCGAACCCGCCGGAATGGTGACGCCGCCCACTTCGGTGTCCACGGCGGCATGGCGTGCGGTCCCGCGGTCGTCACCGAGCGGCACGAGGTGCAGCAACCGCTCGGCGACCGCCCCCGCGGCTTCCTCGTCCGCCCCGATGCGGGGCCAGCACTCCCGGCGTTCACCGAGCAGATAGAGCAGCGCGTTGCCGAGCATCGTCATGGTGCTGTCGTGACCGCCCACCACCAGCCCGCACACGAGATCGACGAGCTGACCCTCGGGAATGCCGCCCTCGTCGTCGGCGGCTCCCACGAGCATGCTGGTCAGGTCGTCACCGGGGTCCTTGCGCCGCTCGGCCAGGAGCGCCGCCCCGAACGCGGCGAACTCCGCCAGCGCCGGTGCCATGTCCTCCTCGGGATGGGAACCGTCGGAGAAGGCGTACTCGGTCCAGTGGCGCAGCCGCTCCCGCGCCGCGACGTCGAGCCCCATCAGCCGGCTGATCACGTCGACCGGGAGCGGAAGGGTGTACCCGGCCACCAGATCCACCGGGGCCGTGCCGACGGCGAGTGCGTCCAGGCGCTGTTCCACGATCGAGGCGATCCAGGGACGCCAGCGGGCGACGGTCCTCGGGGTGAACGCGCGGCGCAGCGTGCGGCGCAGGCGCAGATGGTCCTCTCCGTCCTGGTTGAACATGAGGTCGGCACTGGCCACGAGTCCGGACTGGCCCGTCAGGGGCACGGTGTCCGGTACGTGGAGCTGCGCACGTCCGAACCGGGGGTCGGTCAGGACCTTGCGCACGTCGTGGTAGCGGCTCACCCGCCAGGCCCGGGTGCCGTCCGGCAGCTCGACGGGCCTGGGCGGGCCGGACGGCTCGAAGTCCGAACGGTGCAGTGGGGGAAGCTGCGCGGCGGTGATCACGTCGTTGTCGTCGGAAAGGGGCACGTAGGTCCTCCACATGTCCACATGCGCGGGTATGGCGGAAACGAGCGGGCTCGGGACGCGGGTGGCCGCCGGCCGGATCCGCCGGCGGCGTCACGGCGCCGCGTCCTCACGCTCAGAGCTCGACCAGCACCTTTCCTCGGTTGGCCCCCGTTCCGCGGTAGAGGCTGCCGTAGGCGTCCGGGATGCAGTCGAAACCGTGGTGGACGGTGTGCCCGAAACGGATCTCGCCCCGCCGCACCCTGCCGCCGAGTTCGTGGTGGAGCGCGCGCCAGTTCTCCTCCGTGAACCACTCAAGCGAGAAGATGCCGCGCACACAGGTGCGCGGGAACATGATGTAGGGCAGCAGCCGCGGCCCGGTGGCCTCGCGGCCGACCTGGGTGGCCCACTGCCAGCACACGGCCACCTGACTCCCCACGTTGAGCATGGAGAAGACGGCGTCCGTGACGGTGCCTCCCAGGTTGTCGAAGTACTTGTCGACCCCGTCGGGCGCGACCCAGCCGAGCGCCTCGCGCACCGCTTCCCAGCTGTCCCCGTGGCGGTAGACGACGACCGCGTCGAAGCCCAGCTCGTCCAGGTAGTCCGCCTTCTCGACCGTCGAGGTCGTACCCACCACCCGGGCGCCGGCGAGCTTGGCGAGCTGTCCGACGAGTGAGCCGACCGCACCGGAGGCACCGCTGATGACGACGGTGTCACCGGGGCGGACCGACATGAACTTGGTAAGTGTCCCCCACGCCGTCATGCCGGGACCGCCCATGACGCTCAGCGCGGTGGGCAGTGGCAGGTCGTCGTCGTACCAGTGGGGGTCCAGGCGACGGAAGGCGGGGAAGACCATGGGGAACGTTCCGGTCTGCCAGGGCGTCGCCGCACCGTTGCTGACGAGGTGGGTGCGCCAGCCCCCGAAGCCCTGCACCAGGTCACCGGGCCGGTGGGCGGCGAGTGGCCCGGCGTCCAGCACCTCCATGATCGAGTCGGCGCCCATGTGCGCGCCGAGCGGGGTGTCCAGGGCGATTCCCTGCAGGTAGGGGTCCACCGAGACGTAGCGCGTCCTCAGCAGCATCTCGTCGGGGGCGAGACGCGTGTCGAGGTCCTCCTCGACCATCTCGTAGACCTTCTCGACATCGGGCACCCCCTCGATGTGCTCGCGCACGACCCACTTCCTGGTCCTCATCACATTCCCTTCCCGTCCGCGAGGGACGAACGTTCTGCCGTGCCGGACCGGATCTCCGTCCGGGGTCCCACCGGGACGACGAGATGGGTCGGTGGCGGCCCGCTCTCGTCGACGGAGGCGGTGAACGCCAGTCCGTCGTCCCGGCAGATGAACTGCATGACGTGCCGGCCTGCCGCCGCGGCCCGGATCAGACCGCCCGTGGTCGCCCAGACGCCGGACTGGTAGAAGTTGCGCAGTCCCGGCAGGCCGGGTCCGTGCTTCTTGATGAGCGTCTCCAGCGTCTCCCCGCTCTCCACGAACGGCTGCCAGCCGAGGACGGTGCCGTTGTAGTTGCCCGTGTAGCGGACCTGGGTGAGCGGGCTCGACACGTCGCGCACGGCGATCGCGTCCGTGATGCCCGGATGGTGCCGCTCCAGGAAGGCGATGAGTGCCTCGCGCGCCCGCTTCTTGGCGGCGTAGTAGCCGCGGCCGTGGCGCACCGGCAGGGTGTGGAGCTCCTGGCCGCCGCGGCGCCGGGTCGCCTGTTCCGGTCCTTCGTCCAGGGCCCGCCAGGGGGCGATGTCACAGAAGTAGGTGACGTAGGCGATGCTCGTCCCATCGGGCGAGAGCTCCGGGTAGTGCCGGTTGCGGAACTGGACGTTGACGCTGGGGTGGCGGATTCCGGTGAGTTCGGCCGCCAGTTCCTCGTCGAGCAGATAGGTCGTGCAGGGGTCGGCGTCGGGGAATTCGCGGCGCAGGCCGAGGAAGAGCGTGAAGTAGCCGGGGAACACCATCCCGGGTTCGCCGATCGTGCGGGTGTAGAGCCTGCGGTAGGCGTCGTTGAGGTAGCGGCCGCCGAGCAGGTCCATCATCGTGGTGCGGCCGTCGCAGGCCGAGACGACGATGTCGGCGCGCATTTCCTCCCCGTTGCTCAGCCGTACCCCGACCGCCCGGTCGTCCTCGACAAGTACTTCGTCGACCTTGGCGTTGTAGGTGACGTCGCCGCCGAGCTTGCGGTAGCGGCGCTCGATGGACTCGGCGAGTCCGAGCGATCCGCCCTCGGGGACGCCCGCGGAGAGATTGGCGTGCGAGGCGAGCTGGAAGTGGAACGGCAGCACCGGGAAGGCCGGATGCTTCTCGTACAGGATGAAGTTGAACGCCTCGCGCAGCAGGGGGTCCCTGAACTTCGCCGAGTAGTCGGTCATCAGCACGCCGATGGATGTGCGCACGGCGTTGAAGTACGGAATGAACGAGGCGAGCATGCGCCAGCGCTCCAGTACCGGCATCAGTCCGACCGGTTTGAGGAACGGGTAGACGGCCAGGGCCTTGCGGAAGGCCCGCAGTTGTTTGCAGAAGCTCCGGATCAGGGCCGAGTCGGCGGGCGAGATGTCCGTCAGATGTGCCTGGAGCCGGTCGGGGTCGGAGTAGAAGTACACGGATCGGCCGCACCGGCCGCGCACCACGTTGAAGACGTCGAAGTGCCGGACCTCCTTGCCCTGCAGAGCTCCCAGCTCCAACCAGATCTGGTGCATCTCGTTGCCGGGGCCGCTGCCCAGCAGCCAGCTGACGCACGGGTCCAGGGTGAAGTCGCCGCGGTCCCAGGCCGTGCAGCAGCCTCCCGGCAGTTCGTGCATCTCCAGGACATGGGTGCGGTAGCCGTTCATCCGGGCGTAGCAGCCGGTGGACAGGCCGCCGAGCCCTGCGCCGATAA
The DNA here is from genome assembly GCF_043083325.1 of Streptomyces sp. NPDC014734. Classification (NCBI taxonomy): domain Bacteria; kingdom Bacillati; phylum Actinomycetota; class Actinomycetes; order Kitasatosporales; family Streptomycetaceae; genus Streptomyces; species Streptomyces sp. NPDC014734. The sequence continues at coordinate 211,797 of NZ_JBIBYN010000011.1, forward strand.
TGATCATCGACTCTCGTCGGGAACGCGACACGGACGTGCTCTCCTCGGTTCTCATGTGCGGGTGTCCCCCCGCGCGGACCACCGGTCGAGCTGGGGCAGTCGGCCCAGCTTCCCGGGGTGCCAGGGCTCGGTGCCCCGGCTCTCGGACGCGGTGAACCCGCGTCCCAGTTCGTCGCAGAGGTACTGGACGGCGAAGCGGCCGGTGGACGCGGCGCGGATGAGGCCGCCCATCCCGACCCACTGCCCCGCCATGGAGAAGCCCCGCAGACCGGGCAGGCGCATGCGGTCCTTGCCGACCAGCGCGGTCGCGACGTCGTCGGCCTCGGAGAACGCCTTCCAGGCGAGGATGGACCCGTCGTGGTTGCCGGTGTAGCGCCGGGTCGTCGCGGGGGTGGCGATGTCGACGAGTTCGATGCGTTCGGCCGTGCCGGGCATACGGCGTTCCAGGAACTCCCGGACGAAGTCGGCGATCTGACGCTTCTGTGCCCGGTACGCCTTGCGGTCGGCGGCGCGCAGTTCCTTCCAGTGGGCGAAGTCGCTGAAGTAGGTGCAGTGGATCACCGATCTGCCGGGCGGGGCGAAGCCGTCCGCGTAGTCGGAACGCAGCTGGACCACCAGGCTGCTCTGGAGCGCTCCGGGCAGTCGCGCGGCATCCTCGGGTGTGAGCAGGTACGTGGTGCTGTGGGCCCGGTCGTGGCCGAGGTCTCCGTGGATTCCGACGAAGGCGGAGACCACGGCCGGGAAGAGGGTGCCGCTGCGGTGCAGCAGGTCGTTGTACAGCTTGTCGATCCGGGGTCCGGTGTACCGGCCCTGGAGGAGGCCGTGGATGGTGGTGTGTCCGTCGCAGGCCGAGACGATGTGGTCGGCGTAGTACCGCTTGCCGTTGCGCAGTTCGATGCCGACGGCCCGTCCGTCCTCGACCAGGATGCGTTCGACGCGTGCCCGGTAGGTGATCTCGCCGCCCAGCGACGTGTACCGCTCCTCGATCGACCGGGCCAGGCCCAGCGAACCCCCCTGGGGGAAGCCCGCGTTGTGGTGGTGGGCGCTGGCCATGTTGAACAGGTACGGCAGCACGGGGAAGCCGTCCGGGTCCTGGAAGAAGATGTTGCGGAACGCGCGGCGCAGCAACGGGTCCTGGAACCGGTCGGCGAACTCGTGCATCGGTGTCGACGCGGTGCGCCAGAACAGGCGGAACGCCGGCAGCACGGTGCGCAGCGTCGCCGTCTTCTCGCGCACGGTCCGCAGGGCGGGTGCGGTGAGGAACGGGTAGAGCTCGATGGCGGTGAACCGCCGCAGGTCGCGGCAGAACGAGCGGATCAGCCGGGCGTCGGCGGGCGACAGTCCGAGCAGGTGCCGCTCCAGCCTGTCCGGGTCGTTGTAGAAGACCACCGAGCGGCCGGTCTCGTCGACGACGCGGTTGAACATCTCGAAGTTGGTGATGGTCTTGCCGTCGAGTGCTCCCAGTTCCCGCCACACCTGGTGTGCCTCGTTGCCCGCGGCCGTGCCGATCAGCCACTCGATGCAGTAGTCGAAGATGTAGCCGTCGCGCGACCAGGCTGTGCAGCAGCCGCCGGGGAGGACGTGCTTCTCGAAGATGCGCGAGCGCATCCCGTTCATCTGCGCGTAGCAGCCGGTGGACAGTCCGGCCACCCCGGCGCCGATCACGATGACCCGGGGGCCGTCGTTGGTCCCGCGCCGGTCGGCGCCCCAGTCGTCGTCCACGTCATCGGGCATCGGCGTCGCCTTCCCGGAGGATGCCGTACACCAGCTCGGCGTTGCGGGCCACGTGCTTGGGGTCGAGCATGTCGGCGTGGATTCCGGAGCCGCGGAGCACGGCCGTGGCCGTGGTCGAGCTGCCGTGCCAGGTGCCGCGTGCGTCGGCCGCGTAGAGGGAGGTCTTCTCCTCGTCCGTGACGACGCTGACGGTCGCGGCCACCGTGCCCGGGTTCGCGGTGCGACCGCAGAAGGCCAGATACTCCGCCGCGTGGTCGAGGGTCTGGCGGGCGACGATCTCCGACCCGGTGTGCTTGAGGACGTGCTCGGCGAGTTCCGCCTCGAAGACCTCGAAGTGTTCCGGGCCGGGGACGTACGGCTCCAGGATGCGGTGCGAGTCCAGGACGATGACATGGGCGACGTCCCGGCCGCGGCTCTCCAGTTCCTTGGCGACCTCGAAGGCGAGGTTGCCGCCGAGGGAGTAGCCGAGCAGTCGGCACGGGCCGTCGGGCTGCGTGGACTCGACGAGATCCGCGTAGCGGGCGACCTTGTCCTCGCCGGGAATGTAGTTGAAGGCGATGAGACGGTACCCGTCGAGCCGGAGGGCGAACGACCGGTACACCAGCCCGTGCCCGCCGGCCGGCGGGAAGCAGAACAGCGGATCCGGCTGATCGGTGTTGAAGGTCAGGCAGGGCAGGTCGTCCGCGACGCCGCCGGTGACGAGGCGTTCCACCGTCGTGGCCATGCCGTGCAGGGTCGTGACCCGGTACAGGAGGCTGACCGGGATGCCGACGCCGAACTCCCGGCGCAGCCGGTGGATCAGTTCGATCAGCTTGATGGAGCTGCCGCCCGCCTCGAAGAACTCGTCCGCCGGGCCGACCCGTTCCAGCCCGAGCAGTTCCCCCCAGTGCCGGGCCATGCTCTCCTCGAACGGCGTGCCGAGCTCCTGCTCCGGTTCTTCAAGGGTGTCGGACCGGGGCTCGGGGAGCGCGGTCATGTCGACCTTCCCGCTGCCGGTGAGCGGCAGTTCCGGCAGCACGACGAAGTGCGCGGGGATCATGTGGGCGGGCAGCAGTTCCGCGAGGTGCCGGCGCAGTGCGCGCCGGTCGATCTCCGCCCCCGGCACCGGTACGCAGTACGCGCAGAGCGCGTCCTCGCCCGCGGCGTCGGGGCGCACCGTGACCACGGCCCGGGCCAGTCGGGGCCACTGGGCGAGGTGCGTCTCGATCTCGCCGATCTCGATCCGGTGGCCGCGGAGTTTGATCTGGCCGTCCACCCGCCCGAGCAGGTGGACGGCACCGTTCGCGTCCCAGCGCGCGGCGTCGCCGGTGCGGTAGAGACGTGCGGGGCGGGCGTCCGGCCCCGGGTCGAGGGGCCGGGTCACGAAGCGTTCCGCCGTCTGCCGCGGATCGCCCGCGTAGCCGAGGGCGACTCCTTCGCCGCCGATCCACAGTTCTCCGGGGACACCGGGCGGGACCGGTTCACCGTGCCGGTCGAGGACATGGAGCGTGGTGTTGCCCAGAGGACGTCCGATGGGCACGGTACGGCCGGGTTCGAGGTCGTCGGCGGGTCCTTCGAAGCAGGCGCTGTCGATGGTCGCCTCGGTGAGGCCGTAGGAGTTGATCACGCGGGTGTCCGGGCCGCACAGGCCGCGCAGCCGTCGGTACTCGGCCACCTTCCACGCGTCGGATCCGACGATCAGCAGACGCATGAAGTCCAGTCGGCGGCCCTCGCGTTCGCAGTGGTCCATGAGCCCGCGCACCACCGCGGGGACGAATTCCGCGCAGTCGACGCGTTCCTCCCGCATGGTGGCGTGGAGGCGCTCGGTGTCGAAGAGGAGGTCCCGGTCGACGAGTACGAGGGTGCCGCCGGAGCACAGCGCGCGCACCAGGTCACCGGTGAAGACGTCGAACGAGGGGGCGGCCATCTGGAGGTGTACCCGTACGTCGTGGTCGAGCCGGTACTCGTGCAGCCATGCGGCGTACGCGGAGGCGAGGTTGCGATGGCTGACCTGTACGGCCTTGGGGAGTCCGGTCGAGCCGGAGGTGTGGATGACGTAGGCGGGGGCGTCGAGGTCGGCCGGCTGCCCGACGGCGGTCGGCCGCCGGTCCTGCGGTGCGGGCGCCGTCTCGCACAGCTCGCGCAGGGTCAGCGTCGGGGCAGGCAGTCCCGTCCGCCGGTCCTGGGAGGCGTCGTCCTCGACGATGACCAGGACGGCCGCCGCGGTCCGTACGGTCTGCGCGATGCGGTCGGTGGGGTGGTCGGGCGGGATCGGGAGGTAGGCGCTCCCGGACTTGAGCACGGCGAGGAGCACCACGACGAGGTCGGGCGTCTTGTCGAGGCAGAGCGCCACGACGGCTCCGGCGCCCGCTCCGCGCTCTCGCAGGCGTCGTGCCAGTTCGTCGGAGCGGCGCTCCAGTTCGGCGTACGTCAGCCGAACGGCCTTGCCCTGTGCCGCCGGAAGGGTGACGGCGACGGCGTCGGGGTGCGCGGCGGCGGCCTCGGCGATCAGTTCGTGCACGGGGCGGACGCGGCCGTCCCCGGTCGCCGCCGGGGACGGAGTCGTGCGGCGGGCCCCGCTCCACTCGGCGGTCAGCAGTTCGCGCTCCCGGGCGTCCAGCATCCGCAGCCGGGTGACGGGGTGCTCGGCCGCGGTCCGGGTCATGCTGTCGAGCAGCGTTGTGTAGTGCGACGCCATCCGTCGCATGGTCTCCGGCTCGAACAGGTCGGTGTTGTACTTGAGCACGCAGTGGAACCGGTGGTCGGCCTCGTCCTCGTAGACCGACAGGGTGACCTCGAACTGCCCTTCCTCCTCGGGCAGTTCGATGTACTCCAGGCGGTACCCGTACTTCTCGGTGGCGACCTTGTGCGTGAGCAGGATGAACATGGCCTGGAACACGGCGGACCGGCTGGGGTCGTGCTGGAGGCCGAGCCGGTCGACCAGCAGGACGAAGGGGTACTCCTGGTTGTCGAGGCCGCCCAGCACGGTCGTGCGGACCTGTTGGAGCAGTTCGGCGACCGTCGGCTCGCCGGACAGGTCCGCGTGCAGCGGGAGCGGGTTGACGAAGTAGCCGTACACGGACGCGAAGTCCTGCTCGGTCCGCCCGGTCACCGGGCTGCCCACGATGACGTGGTCCTGGCCGGAGTAGCGCTGGAGCAGTACGTAGTAGGCGCCGAGCAGCACCATGAAGGGGGTCACGTCGTGCCGACGGGCCAGGGCGTGCACGCGGGCGGTGAGATCCTCGTCCAGGACGAAGAACTCCGAGGCCCCGTTGTGCGTCTGGACGGCGGGACGGGGTTTGTCGACGGGCAGTTCCAGGACCGGTACCTCGTCGGGCAGGTGCGAGCGCCAGTAGTCGAGCATGCGCTGCGCCGCGGGGTCGGCCAGGAAGCGGTTCTGCGCGTTGAGGAAGTCCAGGTAGCGCGCGGTGACGGGCGGCAGCGAGGGCGCGCGGCCCTGGCGCAGTCCCTCGTAGACGGCAAGGAGTTCCTCGATGAAGGTGAACGTCGAGATCGCGTCGGAGATGATGTGGTGGACCGCCTTCATGATCACCCAGCGGTCGTCGCCGCGTTTGAAGAGGCGGAAGCGGAACAGCGGGTCGTGTTCGAGGTCGTAGGGCTTGCGGTACTCGGCCACGATCGTGCGGTGGATGTCCTCCCAGGCCTGGTCCCGCACGTCGAACAGGGCGAGGTCCGCGCTCCGGTCCGGGGAGACCTGTTGCACGGGCACCCCGTCCACGGTGAGGAAGTTGGTCCGCAGCGCGGGGTGGCGGGCGACGAGGTGACGGACGGCCTCGAACATGAGGTCGGGGTCGAGGGCGACGCGGACCTCGACCGCGCCGCCGATGTTGTACGCGTAGCCCTCGGGGTTGAGCTGCCTGAGGAACCACAGGGCCTTCTGGTTCTGTGTCAGCGGATGGCGGAACTCGTCCTCGAACACCTCCACCACTGTCTTGTCCCCGCCCCGGGCTTCCGACGCCACCGATTCGGCGAGGCTGTCGTGGAGCTGGACGACGAGTTCGGCGACCGGTGTACCGCTGAGCAGTGCCACCACCGCCGGGGCCACGCCCAGCTCGGAGCCGAGCCGGGCACGGAGTTCCATCGCCAGCAGGGAGTCCAGGCCCAGCGCGTTGAGGCCCGCCTGCGGATCGATCTCGTCGGGGCCGGTCCGGAGCACCGAGGCGGCCACCGCGGTGAACCTGCGGGCCACCAGGTCCAGGCGTTCGGCGGCGTCCGCGGTGCGGAAGGTGTCGAGCAGACCGTCGCCCGCTCCCGGCTCGGCGGCGTCCGCCCGGGCGCTCGCGGCCAGTTCGGTCACCAGGGCGGGCGGTGAGGCGTACCAGGCCAGGAACACCGGCCAGTCGACGACGGTCGCGACGAGGAGTTGCGCCCGGTCCTGACCGATGACGCGCTCCAGGACGGCCATGCCGACCTCGGGCGCCAGAGAACTCATCCCCCGGCTGTGGAGGTAGTGGCCGACGAGCCCCAGTTCCTCGATCATGCCTGTGGCCCATGGCCCCCAGTCCACGCTCAGTCCAGGCAGTCCGAGTGCCCGGCGGTGGTGGGCCAGGGCGTCCAGGAACGCGTTTCCGGCGGCGTAGTTGGTCTGGCCGGCCGTGGTGAGCAGGGAGGCGATCGAGGCGAAGAGGACGAAGTGGTCCAGCGGTTCGTCGCGCAGGTGGCGGTGCAGCAGGTAGGCCCCGACGGCCTTGGGGTCGTGGGCGGCGGTGAACGTGGGGTGGTCCATGTCGGGGACGAGCGTGTCGCGGACCTGCCCGGCCAGGTGGAACACACCGCGGACCGGCAGCGGGTCGGTGCGCCGGTGGGCGTCGAGCCACCGGGTGAACGCCGCCTCGTCGGTGATGTCCAGCGGGGCCAGGACGACGCGGGCGCCGAGTGCCTCCAGCTCCTTGACGAAGGCGGCGGCGCGCCCGGCGGGGGTGGCGGGGTCGAGCTCGCGCCACGTGGTGCGTTCCGGGAGGGCGGTGCGTCCGATGAGGACGAGGCTGCGCGCCCCGCGCCGCACCAGGGTCCGGCACAGCAGCCTGCCGAGTGCGCCGAAGGCCCCGGTGACCAGGTAGTTGGCGTCCGCGCGCAGGCGGAGCGGGAGAGGGCGGGTCAGCCCCTCGGCCCGCCGTGCCCTGCTGGTGAAGCGGCCGGAACCGCGCAGCGCGATCTCTTCCTCGTCGTCGGTGAGGAATTCGCGCAGCAGTGCCGCGGCGTCGGTCAGGACGCCCTCGTCGTCCCGCGGGCGGGAATCCAGGTCGATCAGCTTTCCGGGGTGGCCGAGCAGCTCCTGGTGCCTGAGTACCCGGCCGACGCCCCAGGCGGGAGCGCCCAGCGGTTCGACGGTCTCACCGGGTTCGACGTGCTGCGCGCCGCGGGTGACGATGTGCAGTCGGCCGCCGTCCCCGCGGCGCAGCAGGGTCCGTGCGAGCGCGATCAGCGCGTACGCTCCGGTGTCACGGTGCCGCGCGAGGTCGTCGCGTGTCGTTTCGGCGAGACGGGGCAGATCGAGGTTCCACAGGTGCACGACGGTGACGGCGGTTGCCGCCGCGTCGCCCGGCCCGTCCGCTCCCGGCCCTCCGGTCCGGTCCGCCCCGTCGTCGTTCCCGCTCCCGTCCAGGTCGGCGAGGAGTCGTTCCAGGTCCTCGGCTGAGCCCGGGGCGACGGTGAACTCGCGTCCGTCGTCGCTCCTTCGGTACCCGGTGCCCGGACGTACCAGGTGGCACCGCTCGCCGCGGGCGGCGAGCAGGACGCCGAGGGCGTCGCCGATGCCCCGGTCGTCGGCGAACACCAGCCAGCCGGTCCCGGTGGGGTGGCCGACGCGGGTCCCGGTACGGTCCCCCTCGTCGACGTCCTGTTCGAGGGGCCTGTCGATCCACGCGGTCTCGGCGAGCCAGGAATCGATCGTGCCGAGTCCGACCGTCGTGGACGCCCTGTCCACGTCGGCCGCGCGGAAGCCCACGACGGTCCCGAGGGGTTCGCCGCCCTCCGTGTAGAGGGTGATGTTCCCGACGAGTTCGTCCGCGTCCTCGCGGGTCACCGTGGCGTGTGCCCAGATCGGCCGGTCACCGACCGGGGCGAGGCGCACCTCCTCGATCGACAGGGGCAGCCGGATGCCGGAGGTCTGCCCGCCCGTGCCGCCGTCGAGGAGCTGCGTCGCCAGCAGGGCCTGGAAGCAGCCGTCGAGCAGCACGGGGTGGATGTGGTGCCGGGCCGCGTCGTCGCCGATCACCGCGGGGGGACGGAGCCGGGCGAGGACCTCTCCGGGGCCGATCCGGACGTCGTCGATGGCGCGGAACGCGGGACCGTAGTGGTATCCCCGTGCCGCCAGTTCCGCGTAGCATTCCTCGCCGTCCAGCCGGCGCCGGGCGCGTGCCCGGACGGCGTCGACGCCGTCCGCGGAACCGGCCGGGCGGGGCTGGCCGGAGCGAACGACTCCGCTCGCGTGCACCGGCCGGTCGTTCTCGTCCTCCCCCGCCGAGGCGATGGTGAACGACGCGTTCTGCGACGAGAGGGTCAGGCGTACGGCCCGGGCCTCGCCCTCGGGCAGGAAGAGGGCCTTGCGGAGCTCGATGTCCGTGAGCACGACGTGGGTGCCGCCGGTCAGGGAGCGGACCGCCTGCATGGCCATCTCCAGGTACCCCGCCGCCGGGAAGACGACGGTGGACTGGATGCGGTGGTCGTCGAGGTAGGGCAGCCGCTCGGTGTCGAGCGTGGCGTGCCAGGTCGGTTCGGGGTGTGTGGTGCGCCGGCCCAGCAGTGGATGGTCGACGCGGCCGAGGCGGACCCGCGCCACCGGGGCGGGCTCCGTCCAGTACCGGTCGCGCTTCCACGGGTAGCGGGGCAGGGTCACGGGTGTGCCCGCCGGGTGCAAGGTGTTCCACGCGACGGGGACGCCCAGGGTGTGCAGCTCCGCCAGCGAGGCGGCGAAGCGTTCCGGTTCGTTCTCCCGGCGACGGATCGAGGGGAGGGTGCGCACGGTGGTGCCGCGGTCGTCGAGGCACTCGCGGATGGAGTGGCCGAGCACCGGGTGCGGCCCGATCTCCAGGAACAGGCCGTATCCGTCGTCGGCGAGCCGTTCGACGGCCGACCGGAAACGGACCCGGTGGCGGACGTTGCGCCACCAGTACGACGCGTCGAGTTCGCCGCCGTGCGCCATGCCGTCCTGGCCGGTCAGGTACAGCGGCATGGTCGCCGGACGCGGCGCGAGCCCGTCCAGCGAGGCCAGCAGCTCATCCTTGATCGCCTCCATGCCCGCGCTGTGGTACGGCACCTCGACCTGCAGGAACTTGGCGAAGATCTGCTCGGACCGCAGTCCGTCCGCCAGTTCGGCGAGCGCGTCCCGGTCGCCGGCCAGCGTGACCGCCGAGGGGCTGTTGACCGCGGCCACGGACACCCGGTCCCCGTGGGCGGCCACCCGGTTCTGCGCCTCCTCCTCCGTCAGACTCACCGCGAGCATGGTTCCGGTCCCGGTCAGCAGGTGCTGGAGCCTGCTGCGGTGCACGGCGATCCTCGCGGCGTCGTCCAGGGTGTAGACGCCGGCCTCGTAGAACGCGGCGATCTCGCCGGTACTGTGCCCGACCACGGCGTCGGGTCGTACACCGTAGTGGCGCCACATGGCCGCGAGTCCGACCTGGACGGCGAAGTTGGCCGGTTGGGCGAGCCAGGTCTCGCCCATCCGCGACGCGCTTTCGTCGGCCGTCATCTCCTCGATCAGCGACCAGTCGGCGTACTCGCGGATCGCCCGGTCGCAGCGGGTGACGGCGTCCCGGAACACTTCGTCTTCCTGGAGCAGTTGGCGTCCCATGCCCCACCACTGCGGGCCCATTCCGGTGAACACCCAGACCAGGCCGCGCTGTTCGGTGTCGAGCTGTCTGCCCTGGACGACCCGGGGGTGGGCGTCGCCGCGGAGGAAGGCCGCGAGTCCCTCGTCCAGTTCGGCCGGTGAGGAGTACACGATGCCGAGGCGCGATTCGAGATGCTGGCGGCGCCGGGCGAGCGTGTGGGCGAGGTCGGGGAGCGGCGCCGTCGGTCCGTTGGCCCCGACGAGCTCGCGACGGATGCCTTCCGCCACTTCCAACAGGGTGTCCGGGGTCCTGGCGCTCAGCGGAAGGACGTTCCAGGCACGCTGTTCGGGGACGGTCCGCGGTGCTTCCCGCCGGGGCGCCTCCTCCAGCACGACGTGCGCGTTGGTGCCGCCGAAGCCGAAGGAGTTCACCCCGGCCCGGGCGGGGCCCTCGTGCCGGGGCCAGTCGGTCGGCCCGGTGGGGATGCGGTACGGGGCCGACTCGGCGTCGATGGCCGTGTTGATCCGCTCCAGATTGATGTGGGGCGGGATGCGGCGGTGCTTGAGGCAGAGCACGGTCTTGATCAGCCCGGCGACGCCCGCCGCCGACTCGGTGTGCCCGATGTTGGTCTTGACCGACCCGACGTAGCACGGGGCATCCGGTCTGCGGCCCACGGAGAGCGCCCTGCTCAGCGCGTTCGCCTCGATCGGGTCACCGACCGGTGTCGACGTTCCGTGCGCCTCGACGTACTGGAGGGAGCCGGGGGTGATGCCGGCCTCGGCGCAGACGCGCTGGATGAGCGCCACCTGGGCGTCCGCGCTCGGCACGGTGATGCCGTTGGTACGGCCGTCCTGGTTGACCCCCGTCGCCGAGATCACCGCGTGGATCGGATCACCGTCGCGCAGGGCGTCGTCGAGCCGCTTGAGGGCCACCATGCCCACGCCCTCCGCACGCACGTAGCCGTTGGCCCCGGCGTCGAACGTGCGCGAGCGTCCGTCGGGTGACAGGAAGCCGCCCTTCGTCTCGGCGATCGTGTACTGGGGCGCCATGTGCAGCAGTACGCCACCGGCGAGCGCGAGGTCGGTCTCGCGGTCGTTCAGGCTCCGGCAGGCGAGGTGCACCGCCACCAGGGACGAACTGCACGCGGTGTCGATCGACAGGCTCGGCCCCCGGAAGTCGAAGCAGTACGAGAGGCGGTTCGAGACCATCGTCATCATGGTGCCGGTGGCGGTGTGCGCGGCCAGCGACTCGAATCCCAGATCGGAGAACTGGAGGATCTTGTAGTCCAGCGTGAACGCGCCGACGAACACGGCGGTGTTGCTTCCGGCGAGCTCGAAGGGCCGTTGGCCGCCGTCCTCCAGCGCCTCCCACGCCACCTCCAGCAGCTTGCGCTGCTGCGGGTCCATGTGGTCGGCCTCGCGCGGGCTGATACCGAAGAAGCCGGGGTCGAACTCGTCGAACCCGTCGATGTACCCGCCCCGGCCGCCGATCAGCCGTCCCGGTGTGTCCTTGTGTTTGCTGCCGAGCGTCGTGACGTCGTACCGGTCGGCCGGCGTCGGTGTGATGCAGTCCTTGCCCTCCATGAGGTTCTGCCAGTACGCGCGGTGGTCCGACGCGCCACCGGGCAGTCGGCAGCCCATGCCGATGATCGCTACTTTGTCGCTCACGGAGGCACTGTTCACGTCGGGCAAGGTCGTACTCCTCAATTCGTGGCGCCGTGTCACGGCATGGTTGCGGGAGGGCCGTACGGCCTCCCGGAAGGGCGGAACCGGTCAGGCGGAACCGGGCCCGGCCCTCTTGGCTCGGCGCCAGGGGTGGAGAAGGGTGGTGGCGACGGCACCGGTCGGCGGGAACGAGGCGGGATCGCTGAGCCCGACGGCGACCGGTTCCCGGCCGGGACGCCAGGTGTAGCTGTCAAAGAGGTGGTCCCAGATCGACAGGTCCGAGCCGTAGTGGCCCGCCTCGGACAGATCGGTGCTGTGGTGCAGGCGGTGCTGTTCGGGACTGGCGAGCACATGGTTGAGCCGGCCGATCCGCACATCGATGTTCGCGTGGACGAAATAGCCCTGGGCGGCCACGAAAAGTCCCACGACGAGGACGGATTCACGCGAGAAGCCGATCAGTGCCAGGGAAAGCTGGACGACCCCCTGGGAGAGGACGATGTCCAGGACGTGATTGACGCCGTTATTGGCGACGTTGACTTTCTGTGGCACGTGGTGAACGCCGTGCAGGCGCCACAATATCGGGTTGGTGTGGCCCAGCCGGTGCACGAGGTAGCTCGCCAGCGAACCGGTCAGCAGAGCACCGGGGATCTCCACCCAGAGATTCAGCGCGGGTTCGTCCGGGCTCACCACGGCCACGGCCGCGGTGACCAGATATTGCGCCAGGGCGCTGGACACCATCGTGAGCAGGAAGTAGACGCCGTACCAACGCCATTCGCCGGGGTCGGGATGCCATGAACGCTGATAGGGAATCAGGCGTTCGAGAACGGTGAGATACGCGATGGTGCCGAGCAGGAAGAGCGGGCTCACATGGTCCGGGGCCCAGTCGAGACACAACGCCACCACGGCCACCGAGACCGCGGCGACCAGCAGGACCGGGTACGCGAGCACGCGGAGCAGACCGCGCACCGGACCCGCGGGGGAACCTTTCCCCTGCACGGGGGGTGGGCCCGGCTCCGGATCGCCACCGGGCGTCGGTTCGAACTTTTCCATCCGTAGCACCTTCACGAAGGAATCCGGTACAGAGAACGCGCGGGCCCGAAGGAGGAACTGACGCCTTCCCGCGGGCATGCGGGCGAACGCGGAGAACACCGCTCGCCCCGCACGGGCGATTCATGCACGGAGACAGATATGGGATTTTCCATGGGCCTCGCCCCGAGCAGGGACGCCGAGCAAACCCGCTCTCTTCTTTTCCTCCCGCGGCGTTCCCAATCGTCGGAATCAAGCCGCGTATCAGGGCGCCGCCCGATCACGGAGCGGCCATCGCTCGTCCGTTTTTCAATGAACCAGACGGACCAGTCGGGCGGAATGTGAATAATTCGCGCCACACCCAAGTGGGTTATTAATAATATTGATTGCCTATTCGGCTTTCATATTTTTTAAAGTTCGATGTGCGCGGTTCTGCCCCGCCGGGGAGCGACGGGAAATCCGAGGAGGGCGTGCCGAGCCCGAAAGCCCTGTCGTACCGACGGGGAAATCGACGCCAAGTCCACGTAACCGCGCGTTTCGGTCACGGACTTGACGGAGTGACGGACCTGAACGGGACCGGGCCGGGCCGCGGCCCCGCTGCCGAGGGACCGGGGCGGGGAACCGGAGGTGGTCAGGGGCCGACGTGGCTCATAAGCACCGGACCGGTGACAGCCTTCGGGGCGACGCCCTGTCGGAAGGCGAGGTCGGGGGACGTACCCCGGCGCGGCGCGGTTCGCGTTCCCCGGAGGAACGGCCGCCCGCCGGACCGGATGAGCGCGGAAGGGAGGGGGAGGAGGGGACGCGGCTCCGGCCGGGCGGCCGGAGCCGTCCGCTCATGGGGCGGGCGTCCGCCGGGTACGCAGGTCGGTGGCGACGGACTCCAGGACCTCGATGGGACGCAGCAGGTCCGGGTACGCGATCGGCGGCCTTCCTGTCCGGACCATGTCCAGGAACACTTCCAGACCCGGCACGCAGTACCTCGCGTCGAGGGTGAGGGTCTGCTCGACCATGGTGTCCCGGGTGAGTGCCATTCCGTGGAACGGGATCTGTCGCGTGTCGGTCGGACGGACGAGGTTGACGACGACACGGGTGTCCCCCGCCGTGAAGGAGGCGGTGACCGTCGAAGCGGTGGTGTCCGTGCGTACGTCGCCGATCTCACCGGGGGCGAGCCGCAGCGCGAGGTCGACCGGATGAATACCGTAGAAGAAGACTCCGCCGTGCTCGCCCTCGGGGTCGGCGGGCCCGGACATGACGACCGCATGGGGCCTTCCGCTGGTCGAGGACCGGGCCACCAGCCTTTCCGCGTCGGGTATCCAGCGGAGCGCGGAGAACGACGTGAGCGGCGCGTCATGGGCGAGCGCGGTGTCGATCATGACCTGGGCGTCCTCGACGGTGCAGGCCAAGGGCTTGTCGACGAACACCGGGAGCCCCGCGGCCAGGAAGGGGAGCGCGTGGTCCCGGTGGTGCGCGCCGTACCGGTCCGCGACGACGACGGCGTCCACCAGGCCGAGCAGGTCCGTGGGGGCGGCGACGACCGTCATCCCGCCGACGGCGGCGAGCGCGTCGTTGCGTGCGTCACGACCGCCGCTGAGCGCCACGACCCGGGCATCGCCGCCCGCCCGGTGGACGTTGAGGTGGCGGACGATGTGGTCGACGTGGCTGTTCTCGGTGCCAACGATCCCGATGCGCATCGGGAGAGGCTATCTCCACGCCCACGGACTGGGGATCCCCGGGTCGCCGGACGTGAGGGAGCCCTCCGCCCGGCGGCCGGGCGGGCGGCCCGTCCCGGCCCTCCGGCTGTTCCGCGCCCGCGGGTGTCCACGCGCACCCGGTGCGGGTTGGGCAGGCTCCGGCCATGCGGCATAGGATCCCCGCGGGTGGGGCTGTAGCGCAGTGGTCGTCGCGCCTTCACGGCATGTGGGAAGACGCCGGTTCGAATCCGGTCGGCCCCGCCCTTCGGGCATCTGCCCGTCGGGGGCCACGGTCGTGTCCGGCGGGACGAAGACGAACCCGTGCCGGACGTCATGCCGACCGGCCCTCCGGGTCAGACTCCCGGCGCACCCGCGCGCAGCCAGCCGAGCAGGTCGTCCGTCAGCAGATCGCCCTGTGCGGCGATGTCGTCGTCGATCACCGTCGGATCGAGGCGGTGGACGCCGGTGCGGTCCCGGCCGTGATGCCGCATGAAGAGTCCCTGCCCCGCGCCGTCCTCCCCGACCATCACCCAGTCGGGCGCGTGCCGGGCGACCTCGAAGCTCTCGTTGCGTTCCCCGATGCGGTGCGGCCCGTACACCAGCACGCCGTTGTCGAACAGCACGCCCGGCGTCGACCGCCACAGACACGCGATCGTGGGATTCGGCCCGTCTCCCAGTCCGCGCGACAACGCCTCCCGCACGGCCAGGAAACCGGCGAAGGACTCCGCCACCGGGTACTCGTCGCCGTCCGATCCGTCACGGCGCACCACGGGACACTCGCCGTCCCCCGCCTCCCCGCGCCGGTCCAGGGCGAAGAAGTAGCTGTCACCGCAGTCGGGTTCGACCGCGAAGCACAGTCTGTCCCCGCTCAGCCGCCACTCGGCCGTGATGGCCTCGTACATGTCGTACGTGTCGAGCACTCCGTCCGTGCCGTCCGGCTCACCGGCTCCGTCCGTGCTTCCGCTCGGCACGACGACGGCCAGGTCCGCGGCCCCCGCCCGGCCGCGACCGAACTCCGCCAGCCACCACCGGTACGACGGCGGCAGCGGTCCGACCCGCGCCTCGGCCTCGCGGATCTCCTTGTCCGAGGCCGCGGGGGCCGGCCCGCGACGGAATTGCGGCGACGCCTCGATCAGGTCGCGCAGTCGGGTCAAGTCCGGTGTCATGTCCCGGAGTCTGCCAGGTCGCGCCTCGGGAGCGGTACGCGGCAGGACGGTCCCGCGGGACCGTGGGCGGCGGGTCCCGGGCGTGTCCGTGGTGCGCGGGCGCCGGACTCTCCGCCCGCCGCGCGCCTCACCCCGTCGAGCCCTCGGTCCTGGCGCCGGTCGCGTACGCGGCAAGGGCGTCCACCTCGGTCGGCAGCCCGTAAGTCCGCATGAGCGCGGCGAAGTTGCCGAACGGCCTGCCGCCGAGCCGCCAGGTGCCGGGCGAATCGGCAAGTGCGCGGATCAGCCGCCGCTGACGGTCGTGCAGCGTCGCGAAAGGTGTCCCGGCGGACAACGGCCGTTCGGGAAAGGCAAGTCGCAGCGCCGCCCCGGCCACGTGCAGGGCCTCGCCACCGGAGATCTCCGGCAGGCGGGCCAGCAGCGTGGTCAGGGTCTCGTCGATGTGGTCGTCACCCAACAGACACAGTGACCGCGCCGCGTATCCGCGGACATCACCGTCGAAGAACGGAACCTCCTCGCCTCGTTCCGTGTCCCGGCTCACTCTCTCCCGGAGCGCGTCGGCGACCGCCCGGTCCGCCCGCGGTCCGTTCAGCCGGGCCAGCGCCGTGGCCGCCCCCCAGCGGACCAGGTCCCTGGGATCGTCCAGCGCGTCGTCCAGCAGACGTGGCGCCCGCGCCGGGCCGGGTTCGGCGAGCCGGCCGACGGCGACCAGGGCCGTGGCGGCCACGACCGGGTCGGGATCGCCGACGATTCGTTCCAGTGCGGGAAGGGCCGTGGCGGCTTCTTCCGGGAACCAGGCAAGGAGGTGGGCGGCCGCGGTACGGACAGCGGCGTCCTCGGCGTCGAGCAGGCTCCGCACAAGGGGCAGCCCGGCGCGCACGGCGTCGTACGCGGCGAGTTCGACGAAGGCGTGGATCCGTGTCTGCTCCTCGTGGGGAAGGTCTTCCACGTACCGTTCGATCGGCAGCAGATCGTCCTCCTCGTCCTCGTCCTCCTCCTCGTCCTCCTCCTCGTCCTCGCACTCGGTATCCGCACTGGGTTCCGGTCGGGCCGGATGCGGCTCCTGCGCCATGGACACCTGCGCCGCGGCGTCCGCCAGCAACTCCGGCCCACCCTCGGCCGCCTCCCGGAGGACGGAGATCGCGTATCCGTCGAGCGGGGAATGGTCGTCACCGATCGCCAGTCGGGCGAGCAAACCGAGAATCTCCGGCCCGATCGGCGTCGACGGATCGGCAAGGAGTTCCAGGAGGAAGGGCACCGCGGGAGCGGTGGCCAGGTATCGGCTGCCCTGGTGGACGATGTTCGCGTTCAGCTCGCCCAGGGCCTTTTCGCGGACGCCCCGTTCGGCCGAGCCGAGCGCACGGAGTTGGCCGGGCACGTCGGTGGCGGGTCCATAGGCGTGAGGCAGGTTCGCCCAGTCGACGGTGTCAAATGTCTCAAGCATCCCATCAGCGTCGCACAGGGGTATGACATCGCCGGTCGTCGATCGACGCGGGGCTCGTCCGGGCCGTGGCGGACTTCGGCCGGGCCCGTTGGGCACAGTGGTGCGGTTCCGCGCCGCGCGTGCCGGTGCCGTTCCCGTGCCGGGTCCGGTCCGAGGTCCGGTCCGAGTTCCGCGTTCAGGATCCGGGAGGAACCCCTCGGCCTCCTCGCGGCGTCCGTCGCGGGTACCTCGCCCTCTTCCGGTCCCTTCTGTCCATTCCGCGACGGCTTCCGGGGCACGGACACGGCGGACGGTTCCCTCACCGCACTCCCGCCAATGGTATGGACATGACCAACCGGCCCTGGCTAGTCTCGAACTTGGTCTAGACCTAGTGGAGGAAGGTGCGGCTCCCCCACTCGTCCCGCAGCGCCCCCACACCTCCCCAGGAGCGAAGCATGCGCAGAAGGATCACCTCGTTACTGCTCGGGCTCGGCATCGTCGGAGCTTCCGTCCTCACCACCGGCGGCACCGCCCAGAGCCACGGATACACCGACGCCCCGATCAGCCGTCAGCAGCTCTGCGGCAACGGCACCGTGCGCAACTGCGGCCAGGTCCAGTGGGAGCCGCCGAGCGTCGAGGGACCCAAGGGCTTCCCCGCCCGGGGCCCCGTCGACGGCACGATCTGCGCCGGAGGCATCGGCCGTTTCTCCGAACTCGACGACCCGCGCGGCGGCAACTGGCCCGCGACCAACGTCACCGCCGGACAGAACTACACCTTCCGCTGGCAGATCGAGGCGCGGCACGCCACGACCGACTTCCGCTACTACATCACCAAGGACGGATACGACCCGACCAAGCCGCTCACCCGGGCCGACCTGGACCCGCAGCCGTTCCTGACCGTTCCGTTCGGCGGACGTCTGCCGGGTTCCACGGTGAGTCACTCCGGAGTGCTGCCGCAGAAGTCGGGCAAGCACCTGATCCTCGGCGTCTGGACGATCGCCGACACCGGCAACGCGTTCTACGCCTGCTCGGACGTGAACTTCTGAGCCGAGACGCACCTGTGTGCGGCCCGGGACCCGGCACCGGGCCGCACCTGTCCGTCGGCGGTTCGCCCCTCGGGGCGTCCGTCGGCGGACGCCCCTCTCACTGGGCAGTCCTCAGGCGTCCGTTCGGCCGGACGGTGACGAGGGCGATGCCCGCACAGCACACGGCGAGAAGGAGCAGTTCGGTGGCCGACGGCGCGGGCGCGGTGTGCAGGGCCCAGTCGCCGAGACGCACGGTGAACGGCACGGCGAGTTGGACGGCGGCCGTGAAGACCGGGCCGCGCACCAGGATGAGCCGGTGTTGCACGAGATAGGCGGGGGCGTAGACAGCCGCGCCCAGCAGCACGATGCCGCCGATGGCGGCAGGTGACGGCGGGTGGGAGATCAGCGCGGGCAGGGACATCGGCAGCAGCAGGCAGGTGGCCGCTGCGAGCAGCACGGGGAGCACGGCGAGGGGCGGCAGCCCCGGCAGCCGTTCCCGGTACAGGAACCCGTACACCGCGAAGGCCACGGTCGCGGCGGACACCAGCAGCAGTCCCACCCGGTCGATGTCTCCCACGTCGGCGCCGAGTGCCGCGTATCCGGCAGCCGCCGCGCACGCCAGCACCGCCCCGGCCGACCTGCGCGCCCCGGACCTCTCGCCGAAGAACATCGCGCCCACCGCCACCGAGGCGCAGGGCATCAGCGCGACGATCAGATTGGCGAGCGAGGTTCCGATGCGCTCGATGGCGAGGAGGGTCCCGGCCGCGTAACCGGCGAAGCCCAGGAGGCCCAGCAGCCATACGGTGCCGGGGCGTGCGGCGGCCCGGCGCAGATCGGCCCGGCCGCCCGGACGCGTCGCGGCGACGGCGGTGAGCACCGCGCAGCAGACCGCGGTGCGGCCCACCGCGACGATCAGCGGATCGGTTCCGGTGACCAGGGAGCCGGAGAGCAGCCACGTCCCGGCGAGCAGCAGCACGAGGACGACCGGCACGGCAGCGCCTTTCTGGGCGGCGGAACGGACGGACGGGGCGCGACGGGACCGGATCAGGAACGCGTGCGCCGCCCCCGGGCCGACCGGTGGTTCTCCTTCGTCCGCAGAGCCGTGGTCCGCGCCCGGCCCCCATCATGGTGCGCCGCGCCGGTGGCGTCCATCGCCCTGTCCGTCCGGTGGGGGTCGCGCCCTGTTCGACGGGTCCCGCCTTCCGTCAGGGCTGCGCGTCCTCCGGGATGCTGACCAGCCAACGGGTACGCGGCCGGGGGCGCAGGTACAGCACCCAGTACAGCGTGGCGACCGCGGTGATCCCGCCGGTCCACAGCAGGTACTCGGCCTCCTGCTGGATCAGGATGTACGCGAGCACCACGATGAGCAGCGCGGGGATCGCCGGCCACAGGGGCATGCGCCAGGCGGGCGCCTCTCGGTGGGTGCCGCGGCGGCAGAGCAGGGCGGCGACCGCGACCAGCAGGTACATGCCGGTGACGGAGACGCCGGTGACTCCGTAGAGGGTGTCCAGGTTGACGAAGCAGAGTGCCGCGCCGGGCACGCCGACGACCAGCGTCGCCACCCACGGGGAACCGAATCGGCCGAGCCGGGACAGTGCGTTGTTGACCGGCTCGGGCCATGCCTTGTCGCGGGCGGAGGCGAAGAGGACCCGTGAATTCTGGATGACCATGACGATGCCCGCGTTGATGATGGCGAGGGCGACGCAGAGGCTGACGAACGTGCCGACGGCCGAGTTGGACCAGGTGACGATCATGGCGTTGAGGTCGCCCGAGGTCAGTGCCGCGACGTCCGGGGCACCCGACGTGATGGCGATGACCGGTACGAGGATGACCGCCGTGGAGATGGCGAGGGTGGCGAGCACGGTGCGGGCCACGTTGCGGCGCGGGTTCTCCAGCTCCTCCGAGAGGTAGACGGCGGTGGAGAAGCCCTGGGTGATGAAGAGCGCGATCGCGAGTCCGGAGATCACCATCATCGCGGTGACGGTGGAGGTCGTGCCGCTCGACGACGCGACCTGGCCGTGCACCAGCGCGGAGGCCCCGCGCTCGGAGTGCGCGAAGCCGAGAACCGCCACGACGGCGGCGGCGATCACTTCCAGCACGAGGAAGATCCCGGTGATCCACGCGTTGGCCCGCAGGTCCAGCAGACCGGCGAGGGTGGCCAGCACCATGACACCGGCGCCCGCGACGGGGGCCGGGATGTGCACGAGGGGAGCGAGGTAGTCGGCCGTACCCATGGCGATGACCGGGGGCACGATCATCACGACGAGCAGGGACAGCACGAAGACGAGCCATCCGGCCAGCCGTCCCGCCATGGTCGACACCATGGCGTACTCGCCGCCGGCGCTCGGGATCAGGGTGCCGAGCTCCGAGTAGCAGAAGGCGACGGCGACGCAGAGCAGCGAGCCGACGGCGATGGTGAGCGCGGTGTACGTGCCGAGGCTGGAGAACAGGTCCGGTACGACCACGAAAAGGGTCGAGGCAGGCGTCACGCAGGACAGCGTGAGCAGTGTTCCGCCCACGACGCCGATGGAACGCTTGAGCTTCTGCGGGGTGGGGCCGGTCGCCGGTGCGAGCGCCTGGGGAGCGCTGAGCGTTTCGGTCATCGTGCGTTTCCGATCGACAGGTGCGGTGTTCGAACAGGGAGCGGTATCGCCTCCAGACGAGGGACGTGGTGGGTGTTTTCGTCGCTCCCAGCGCGACATGCAATCTCGACGAGTTCCGTAGGTCAAGAGCTGTTTACCTTCGGAATTCGTTGCCAAAGCGCAGTGTCACGACGGTTTGACGCCAAAAGTGCGTCATCTCGTACGGGAGTCGGTGGGTGCGGGAACCGCAGTCGGGCGGGGCGGAAAGTTTCGCTCGTCCCGGCATCCGGAACGGGCGCCGGGGCCCCGGGACGCGCGGGTGGCACGGTTCGCGGGTCGCGCGTTGCCCGACCAGGTGCCAGCCTGGATGTATGGCTTGGGCGTCATGGACGACTCGTGGTGTTTTCTCCGGGCACGGCGGCGTGCTCACGGAGGAGGTCGGTGTCCTGACCGGGGACCTGACCATCCATACGACCTGGGCCGACGACATGGCCCAGGTGACCGTGCAGTACACGGGCGCTATCGACTGGTTCACCATGTCGGGCAGCCCCGTGGCCTGCGGTTCGGAGGAGGACAGCAGACGCCTCCACGACGCGGCGGTGCGGTCGGTCCGGGAGGGAGCCGCGGCCACGGTTCCCCGGCCACCGCTCCGGTCGCCGGGGCGGCCGACCCGGAGCGCCCCGGAGTGAGGGACGCGCCGGTCGCGGGCGAAGGCGACCGGGGTGCCGTGGAACGCACCCCGCATCCCGCACACCGCGTCGCGCGACGTCCGTGAGGACGCGAGAACACGAGAACACGAGAACGCGAGAACGCCCCCGCGTCGGGCCTCTCGGCCTTCCGCGGGGGCGTTTCGTGTCCTCGTCGCAACGGCGCCGGGCCGGTGCGGACGGGTGTCAGTAGGCGCCGAACACGTTGTCGATCGAACCGTACTTGGCGGCGGCGTAGTTGCACGCCGCGGTGATGTTGGCGACCGGGTCGTAGCTGTCCAGCGCGGTACCGGGCACGTGGTAGGCGCGGAACGTCGGGTCGATGATCTGGAGGAGGCCCTTGGAGGGCGTTCCGGCGACGGCGTTCGAGTCCCAGTTGTTGACGGCCCGGGGGTTGCCGGAGGACTCGCGCAGGATGTTGCGGTGGATACCGTCGTAGCTGCCCGGAATGCCGTGGCGGGCCATGACGGACAGCGATTCCCTGATCCAGCCGTCCAGGTTGTTCGTGTACACGACCGGCGCGGCGGTGACGGCCGCGGCCGGGGCACCGCTCGCGGCCGGTACCGCGGTGGAGGCGCCGGATCCCGCCCCGGCGACGACCAGCTTCAGGCCCGGGACGATCAGGGCGGGGTTGCCGCCGATGACCTCTCGGTTGCCCTCGTACAGCTTCTGCCAGCCGCCTTCGACGGAGTACTTCCGCGCGATCCCGGAAAGGGTGTCGCCCGCGATCACGGAGTGTGTCGTGGGCGCGGCGTTCCGCGCGGAGACCTGTCCGACGACGGACGAGGCCGGCGCCGAGGCCTTGGCGGCGGTGGCGGCCTGTGCCGGAGCGGCCGAGGCGAAGCCGGCGCCGATCAGCGGGAGCACGAGGGCCATTCCGCCCGTCGCTGCGGCAATGATGCCGCGGGTCGGCGAAATGAACGAGTGGCGACGGTACTTGCCCGTAGCGGTCATGGCGAATTCCTCTCCGCCGCCTGCGAGGTGAGCTGTCGGGTTCGGACTGGAGATGTCCGGCCGCACGCGAATGCGGCTTCACCCCGAGCCGGCCCGGATACCGGACCGGCGGCCTACCTGGTTCCCCCGCTCCTGCCGTACGTGAAGTGGGTCGGGATCTCGGACGGCGGCAGGATTCGGCGTTCCGTCCGGATTGACGGTGACCGTAGGCGAGAAAAGCGGAATGAAACAAGCCCCCATTTTTTGATCACATTGATTCACATGATCAATTCATTCAATTCGCAGTAATCCATCTCACACCGCGAAGTCAATATCCCCCGCGCGAAAGGGGTCCGGGCCGTCGGCCGGGCCGCGCCGGCGTCTTTACGTGACTCACACCACGGATTCACGAAAGGGGCATTTCACCTTGCACCCAAAGGTCGCACCACGCATCAAATCAATCATTAAAGAATAGAACGCACATAAGACGCAAAACGCCCATAGGGTGACATCTCCTCGCTGGCTGCGCCCTTCCCCCCGACCCCGCGGCCGGAGCCCCGTTCCGAGCGCGCCACGGAGCGGGGCCGCCCGTCACCACACGACGGACGGCCCCGCGCGATCACCCTCAAAGCCTGGCGAGGATCTTGTTCATCTGCTCGATCTCGGCGGTCTGCGCGGTGATGACGGCACCGGCGAGCTTCTTCGCTTCGGCGTTGCGGCCGTCCTTCCGTTCCTTCTCGGCCATGGTGACCGCACCTTCGTGGTGCGCGATCATGAGCCGGGCGAACTTCTTGTCGAAGTCCTTGCCCTCGGCGGCCTCAAGACCGCTCATGTCCTCGCCGGACATCATTCCGGGCATGCCCGCACCGTCCGGGCCGTGATGCATACCGGGCATGTCCCCCATCGAGGCCGCGGGCAGCGGCTCGCCCCAGGCCTTCAGCCAGCCCGTCATGGTGCTGATCTCGGGGTCCTGGGCCTTCTTGACGGCCGAGGCCAGCTCCTTGATCTCGGGATCGGCGGCACGGCCGTCGGCGAGCTCCGCCATCTCGACGGCCTGGCGGTGGTGCGGGATCATCTGCTGCGCGAACTCCACGTCCGCGTCGCCGAACGCACCGCCGGGGGCGGCCGACACGGTGGCACGGGGCGCACCGTGGTCCGTGCCCGGCGCGGACGGGCCGTCGGAACCGGAACCGCCGGGGGAGCCACAGGCCGTCAGCGTCAGGGCGAGTGCGGCGAGCGTGCCGACGGCGGCCGATGTGCGGCGGACGACCGCAGAACGGGCGGGAGAAACGGAACGGGTGGGACAAACAGACATCACAGGTGTCTTTCCAGGTGGTCGGCGCCACATCGGTGACGCGCGGGAGAAGGGTGGGTCGTCCTGCCGGACCCGGCCCGGGGCCCGGTCCGGCGAACCACCCGTCACGTCCGCGCGACACACACCTGGAGCAACAGCCCTCTTCCCGCGTACGGCGGCCCCCTCCGCTCCGGTCCTTCCGGGGCCGCGGTGCGCCCCGGAAGGACCCACGCGGCCGGGGCCACGGACCCGAGCACCGTCAACGGCGGCAGCGACCGGTCACGGGCCCGGGTCGACACGCAGGACTCGCCTGCCGCGCCGGGCGGCGCGGGGGCCGCGCGGACGGCGCCGTGCGCGGCGCGTTCGTCCGGCTCGGCGAGGTGGCCGGTCCCCGTCGGCATGGGCGCGGAGGGAGCCGCGCTCATGGCCATGGCGTCGTGGCAGCCCCCCGCCGCGCTCGCCGGAGCCCCGTGCATCAGGAACACACCGCACAGGACGGCGCA
This sequence comes from Streptomyces sp. NPDC014734, assembly GCF_043083325.1. Lineage (NCBI taxonomy): Bacteria > Bacillati > Actinomycetota > Actinomycetes > Kitasatosporales > Streptomycetaceae > Streptomyces > Streptomyces sp. NPDC014734. Next base: position 235,317 of record NZ_JBIBYN010000011.1, read on the forward strand.
CAGGACGAGCAGCCGGGACGCTCCCGGTGCGCGTGCCCCTCTGCGATTCACGGCTGCCTCGGCATCCTCGTTCGTACGAGCCCTGTGGTACGGAGCGACCATACCCCCACGGGGTGTGCCTCCCGAGCGGGACCCCACCGCCGCGCGCACGCGTCGCACGCCGCCCTCCGCCACCGCATGCGGAACCCGTTCCCGGCATTTACGCTCAAATCTGGATCAACGCCGCCACCGGCCATGACCCGGGAAGCGAGATGCCCATGGAGCGGCTCAAGTTGTCGGGAATCGGCGGGGAACTCGCGGCGGAATTCGCCGGAACGCTGGTTCTCATCCTCTTCGGCTGCGGCGTGGTCGCCCAGGTCGTGGCGGGCGGGGCACTCACCGACCCGCCGGGCGGCCTCGGGAATCACGACAGCATCGCCTGGGCGTGGGGGCTCGGGGTCACCCTGGGCGTCTATGTGGCGGGCAGGCTGAGCGGCGCACATCTCAATCCGGCGGTGACACTCTCACTCGCGGCCTTCAAGGATTTCCCCTGGAGAAAGGTCGTCCCCTATTCCCTCGCGCAGCTCGTGGGGGCCTTCGTCGGTGCCCTGGTGGTGCGTTGGAATTACACCGAGGCCCTGGCGAGGGCGGATCCCGGACACACCATCAGGACTCAATTCGTCTTCTCGACGCTTCCGGCCAACGGGAACACCGCACTTCCCGTGTCCGAATGGGGTGCGTTGCGGGACCAGATCATCGGTACCGCCATTCTCATCCTGCTGATCTTCGCGGTCACCGATCTCCTCAACACTCCGCCGGGGGCCAATCTGAGTCCGCTCGTCGTGGGGCTCATCGTGGTGGCCATCGGTATGGCGTTCGGCACCAACGCGGGTTACGCGATCAATCCCGCCCGTGACTTCGGCCCTCGGCTGGCGAGTTTCCTCACCGGATACAAAGGTGCCTGGCGGGACCAGTACGGGAATTTCTACTACTGGGTCCCGATCGTGGGCCCGCTCGTGGGCGGCCTGGTCGGCGCCTTCCTGTACAAGCACCTCGTGGGACGTTTCATCCCCGCCGCGGAACCCGAGCCGGAGGGCAGCATTCCCACGCCGCCGGAGAAGTGACGACCGGTCCGGCGCCGGGCGCGGGCTCTGGAGGGCCACCGGACCGTGGCCGTCGACGGGGTCCGCGCGTGGACGGAAAGCGTCGCGGCGCCGGGAACCGCGGTGGGTCCAGGAACGGCGCGACGAGAGCTGCCGGAACGGGGCGAGGGCGGTCGAACGCACCCTCGACCGGGTCGGGATGGGGTGACGCGTTCCCCGCGCGGCGGATGCGCCCGGGCCGGACGTGGCCGGGCCCACCCGCCGCGCGAGCCCGGTTCAGGCCCGCGTGCGCAGCCCGGCGAGCATCTCGTACACCGTCTCGGTGCCCTGCCGCAGGGCCTCGACGCCGATGTGCTCGTCGGTGCCGTGCATGCGTGTGAGCATGTCGCGGTCGACGGTGAACGGGTACATGCCGTACACGGGAATGTTCTGTTCACGGAACGGAACGGCGCTGGTGACCGCCTCGAACTGGCAGGCGGTGGCACGCACTCCGGGGTGGGTCCGGCGCACGGCCGCCCGCCAGGCGCGGAAGACGTCCGTGTCGTGGTCGGAGTCGGGCGTGGCCAGGTAGCCCCGCAGCCGGTCCAGTGCCTGCTGCTCGCTCTCGCCCGGGTTCCCGACCACGGTCAGTGTCGCCCGGTTGCCGATGTACGCGCGCAGTTCGGCGACGATGCGGCCGGGGTCGTCGGCGCCGGGCAGGAAGGCGGCCCGGAACTCGGCGGTCGCGGTGCCCGGCACGATGCTCGGGTAGTAACCGGACCGTGCCGAGGTGAAGGCGAGTGTGGTCCGGAGCATCGCGTTGTGCAGTTCCGGGGTCCGGCTGAGCCGGACCGTCTCCTCGCCCGCCCGGTCCCGCCGTTGTTCGGTGCGGGCGTCGAGCATCCGGCGGATCGCCTCGGAGAGCGACCGGTCGGTGGTGGCCTCGGCGAGTTCGGCGAAGTAGAGCCGGGAGAGCGCGTTGGGCCGGATGTGGGCCCGCCAGTCCCCCAGGTGGTCCAGCACCTCGCCCAGCCGGATCACGGCCTGTCCGGTGAACGGTTTGGAGGTGTGGGTGGCGTACGCGGACGTCTCCAGCCGCAGCAGCAGGGAGCGTTTGTCGTTGCAGGTCAGCGAGGCGATCATGGGCGCGGTGCCGTCGTGCTGGTCGAGCACCCAGCCGCCCTCGGTGATGACCGCGCCGGCCTCGACCCGGCCGGGGTGTTCCTTGAGGAACCAGCCCACACCGTAGGGCCCCTGTTCCTCGTCGCAGTCGGACCAGAGGACGATGTCGCGGTCGAAGACGGCGCCCTCGCGGACGTGTCGCAGCAGGGCGGCGACGAAGGCCGCGTTGACACCCTTCATGTCGAGCGAGCCGCGGCCGTACAGCTTGCCGTCCGCGATGTCCCCCGCGAAGGGCCGCTTCGTCCAGGTGTCGCCGATGGCGGGAACGACGTCGGAGTGGCCGAGCAGGACCAGTGGTTTCTTCCGGTGCGCCCCACCGCCGGGGACGCGGGCGAAGAAGTGGACGTTGCCGTCCTTGGGGGTGGGCACGATCTCGGTGGCCACCCCGGCGGCGCGGAAGATGCCCTGGAGCATCCGTGCGTACGGCTCGGTGACGGCGCCGTCGCCGGGGTTGCTGGTGTCCTGGCGGATCATGGCGACGGCGAGTTCCACCGGGTCGGTGGGGTCCCCGTCGTAGGGCCCGCCGTCCGCCCCGGGCACGGCGGCCGAGGCCCGTGGGGCGCCGGCCGCGGCCGCGCCGAGCCCGAGCAGGGTGCCCGCGACGGCGGTCGCACCGGCGCCCAGCACGGAACGACGGGACGGCCGGGTGCCGGGAAGGCCGTCCAGGCAGGCGGAGATGACGGCCGCCGGGTCCTCCTGGTGGACGTAGTGACCGCCCTCGACGGACCTCGTCGTGAACGTGGCGCCGGTCCAGTCGGCCCAGCGGCGCACCGTCACCTCGTGGACGTGCGTGTCGTCGGTGGCCCACACCGCGCGCAGGTCGACGTGCGGAACGGCCGACCGGCTCCCGTCGTAGCGGGCGGCGAGCCGCAGATCGGCGATGACCGGGGGCAGCAGCACCTCCTCGAACTCGGGGTCGGCCAGCAGTTCCGGGTCGGTGAGTCCGGTCCCCGCGACGAAGGCGCGCGCGTCCTCGACGGTGATCTCGCCGCCGTCGCCGCGGAAGTCGCCGGGGCACTGTCCGGCCACCACGCACAGCCTGGCGACCGGCACCTGTGCGTCGAGCAGCCGGCAGCACGTCTCGTACGCGAGCAGCGCACCGAGGCTGACCCCGATCAGCACCACCCGCCGTCCCTCGCGCACCGCGCGGATCTCGGCGGCGACGGTGTCCGCGTAGACGGTCATGGCGGTGACGGGTTCCTCGTCGACGCGGGTGCCGCGGCCGGGCGGGGTGACGAGTGCGAGCGCGGTGTTCCCGGGCAGCAGTCCGCGCCAGCCCGCGTAGGTCGATCCGTGGGCGCCGGTGGGGGCGAAGCAGACAACGAGCGTGCCCGCCGCGCCGCCTTCCCGCGGTTCCCGCTCCGGCAGGCTCAGCCAAGGGGTGGTCATATCCGGTCCTCCTGACGGGTCTCGCGGCACAGAGCGGCGATCGCGGTGACGGTGGGTGCGCCGAGGATGCGGCGCAGGGGGACGCGTCGGCCCGCCGTCGCCGCCAGGCGGTTGGCGAGGCGTACGGCGAGCAGCGAGTGCCCGCCCGCGTCGAAGAAGTTCTGGTCGGGCGCGGCCGGGGGCGCGCCGAGCAGTTCCTCCCAGAGCGCGGCGACGGCGGCCTCGGTGGCGTCGGACGGGGTGAATCCGGTGGTGCGTTCCTGCCCGGTGCCGTCCGTCAGGGTGCGCAGGGCGGTGCGGTCGAGCTTGCCGTTGGTGCCCAGGGGAAGCCGCGGCACCCGCTGGAGGCGGGCGGGCAGCATGTAGTCGGGCAGCCGGTCGCGCAGGTGGCCGCGGAGCGCGGCGGGCCCGGTCTCGTCGTCGGCGGTGTAGCAGGCGACGACGCGCGCCTCGCCGTCCCCGGTCTCGGCGTACGCCCCGGCGTCGGTGACGCCCGGCGCCTTGCGCAGGGTGGACTCGATCTCCTCCAGTTCCACCCGGTAGCCGCGGACCTTGATCTGGTTGTCGCTACGACCGGTGATCTCCAGGGCGCCGTCCGGCAGCAGGCGGCCCCGGTCGCCGGTCCGGTAGTGCCGGTGGCCGTCCGGGTCCGTGGTGAAGCGGTCCTCGCCGTCGCCGCCGAGGTAGCCGAGGGCAAGCGGCGGGCCGGAGACCCACACCTCGCCCGTGGTGCCGGGCGGCAACCGCCGGCCGAGCCGGTCGCGGACCGAGAGCGAGGCGCCCGCCACGGGGCTGCCGACGGGGACGCGCTCGGCGTCGGCGGGCAGGGCGGTGGTGTCGTAGGCGGCGACGTTGGAGGCGGTCTCCGTCATGCCGTAGAGGTTCAGCAGGGTGGCGTCGGGCCAGACCTCGCGGAAGCGCAGGACGGTGTCGACCGGCAGGACATCGGCGCCGCTGGTGACCAGGACGGGCCGGTGCCCGTCCGGCCGCCGCGCGCTCTCCTCCAGCAGTCCCGCGATCAACTGCGGTGTGAGGAAGAGGTGTGTGATCCGCTCCCGCCGGACGGTCTCGGCGAACAGGGCGGGGTCCAGGAGCTCGTCGGTGTCGAGTACGACGGACGGAACCCCCATGAGCAGCCCGCCCAGCAGTTCCCAGGGCGAGGCGACGAGGGCCAGGGATTTCTGGACGGCCAGCACCGCGTTCTCGCCGAAGGGGTGGTCGTGCCACATCCACTCCAGTCGGCCGCGGACCGAACGCCCGCTGATCCGCACGCCCTTGGGGTTCCCGGTGGTGCCCGAGGTGTACACGATGTGGAACGGCGCGTCCTCGTCGGGTTCGTGCGCGGGGGCCCGGTGCAGTGGGCCGTCGGCGAGCGGTGCGAGCGTGACGCGGGGGGCGTCCAGGGTCGGGAACCGGTCGAGTCCGGGTTCGGCCAGCACGCAGTGCGGGCCGGTCTCCTCCACCATGCGGCGCTGGCGCCGCGCGGGGATCGCCGGGTCCAGTCCGAGGTAGGCGGCGCCGGTCCTGAGTACGGCGAGGACCCCGGCGACCGCGGCCGGGCCGCGCTGCGCGGCGAGTGCCACGACGGTGCCCGGACCGGTGCCCCTGGCGGCGAGCCGGGCGGCCAATCGGCTGCTCCAGTCGTCGAGTTCGCGATAGGTGAGATCGACGCCCCGGTGGCGCAGGGCCACCGCCCCGGGGCGGGCGGCCACCTGTTCGGCTAGGCGTTCCAGCAGGGTCGGCGCGGTCATCGGTGATCGCCTCCGGGCAGCAGATCGAGGGAGCGGACGGTGGTGTGCCCCGCGCGGCGCGGGTCGGTAAGGGCCCGCAGCGCGGTCAACGTGGATTCCAGCACGTTGCGGGCTGCCGGGGCGTCGAGCAGTTCCCGCTGGTAGGCGTACTGCAACAGCAGCCGCCCGGGACCGTGCGGCTGGACGTACAGCGCGCAGTCGTACTTGGTGAAGCCGGTGTCCAGTTCGACGAAGCGGAAGGAGACACCGGCCGCGGTGGTGGCACGTGCCGGGTACGGCAGCATGTTGAGCATGGTCTGGAAGACCGGTGCAGCCGAGGCGCTGCGGGCGGCGGCGGGCAGCCGTCGCAGGGTCCAGCCGAAGGGGTACTCGGCGGCGGCGTACGCGTCGTGGACCGTCTCGCGCACCTGCGCGGTGAGGGAGGCGAGGGTAGCGGCAGGGTCGATGGGCAGCCGCAGCGGCAGCATGGCGAGGACGAAGGCGGGGACCTCGGCCGCCTCGGGCCGCTCGCGCCCGGCCATCGGGGCTCCGACGATCACCTCGTCGGCGTCGCCGTAGTAGCTCAGGGCCAGTGCGTACGCGGCGAGCAGCGGCACGAAGTCGGTGGCGGAGGCGGCCAGCGCGGTGTCCCGCAGCCGCCGCGACAGGTCCTCGTCGAGGACCGCCTCGACGATGTCGCCGCGGTAGGTGGGTGTGGCCGGGCGCTGCTTCTGCGCGATCTGGAGCACCGGGAGTTCGCCCGCGAGGCGGCGCTGCCAGTACTCCCCCGCCCCGGCGACCTCCTCGGTGGCCAACCGGTCCGCGAGGTGGTCCAGGTAGCGGTCGTACCGGTGGGCGCGTTCCGGGTCGGGTCGGGCGGGGCGCCGCTCGTACAGTTCGGCGAGCCGCTGGAGGAGCACGGTGGCGCCCCAGCCGTCGAGCAGCAGTTCGTGCATGGTGAGGAGCAGCCGGTGCCGTCCGCCGGGGAGACGGAGCAGAGCGGCGCGCAGGGCGGGTTCGGCGAGCAGGTCGAAGGGCCGGGCGGCCTCCTCGGCGGCGATGGCGCGGAACTCCCGCTCGGTGACGTCCCGGACCGGGCCGGACAGCGGTACCCGCCAGTGCGGGTAGTGGTGCACGACCTCCTGGCCGCCCGGCTCGTCGGGCTCGGCGAAGCGGGCGAGGAGCTGAGGGTTCTCCGCGAGCAGCAGCCGCCAGGCACGGGCGAGCCGGGGCACGTCCAGCGGACCGTCCAGTTCCAGCGAGCCCTGGTAGCTGTAGGAGGGGCTGAGCGGGTCGAGTCGCCAGTGGAAGTACACCCCTGCCTGTTGCGGGGTGAGCGGCCGGGTCCGCGGGGTGTCCGGCGCCCGGGCGGTGCGGGTGCGGGGCGTCGGTGGCCGGTGGTCTCCGAGTGCGGCGAGCGCGGCGGGGCTGCCGTCGCGCAGCACGTCGCGCAGGCCCGCGGCCGATCCCTTCGCGCGTAACGCCGCGACCAGCCGCATGGCCTGGAGCGAATCGCCGCCCAGGGCCAGGAAGGAGTCGTCGCGGCCGATCCGCCCGGTGCCGAGGAGGTCGGCGACGAGGGCCGCGATCGTGGCCTCCGCCTCGCCGCGCGGCGGTGTGCGGGGACGGTCGTCGGGGCGGCCGCGGCGTGGCGGCGGTGGGAGGGCCCGGTAGTCGGTCTTGCCGTTGCGGGTGAGCGGGATGCCGGGCAGGACGACGAAGGTGTGCGGCACCATCGGCGCGGGGAGCCGCTCGGCCAGGTGGGCGCGGAGTGCTCGCTCCGCCACGTCGTCGCCGGTGGTGGTGAGGTAGGCGACGAGTCGGGGGGTCCGGTCGGTCGTCGGGGTGTGGGCGCTCTCGCGGGCGACCAGGGCACCGTCGTCGTCCGGGGTGTGGACGGTGACGGCACAGCCGCCGACCTCGGGGTGAGCGCCGAGCACCGCCTCGATCTCCGCGAGTTCCATGCGGACGCCGCCCAGCTTCACCTGCCGGTCGGTCCGTCCCAGGTACTCCAGTTGGCCGTCGGGGCGGACGCGCACCGCGTCGCCGGTGCGGTAGAGGCGGCCGCCCCGGTCGCGGAACGGGTCGGTGAAGAAGGCGCGGGCGGTGCGCTCCGGGTCGCCGAGGTAGCCGCGGCCGACGACGAGGCCGCCGACGAACAGCTCCCCCGTCTCGCCGTGCGCGCAGGCGTGCCACCGCCCCGCCTCGGCGCGCAGCACGTACAGTTCGGCGTTCCCGACGGGTGTCCCGATCGGCAGGTGGCGCGTCCCGGCGTCGGGGGCGCCGAGCACGGCGTGGGTGACGTCGTCCGAGCACTCGGTGGGGCCGTAGGCGTTGAGCAGCCCGATGCCGGGCAGGGCGGCGTGCCAGCGTGCGGCCAGGGCGGGCGGCAGTTCCTCGCCGGTGGCGATCATCCAGCGCAGCGCGCCGGGCACGGTCGCGGTGCGGTCGTGGGCGTCGAGCAGGAAGCGGACGAGAGTGGGCACCGTTTCCAGGATCGTGGTGCCGCGCGCCCGGAGTTCCGCGAGGAGCAGGGCGCCGTCCTGGACCTGTTCGTCGTCGAAGATCTGGACCCGGCCGCCGACCAGGAGCGGGGCGAGCATCTGCCAGACGGAGACGTCGAAGCCCAGTGGTGCGGTCTGGGCCAGCCTGTCGTCCGCGGTCAGTGCGAGGTCGTCGGCCTTGGCCCAAAGGTGGTTGAGCATGCCCCGGTGCTCCACGACGGCGGCCTTGGGGCGACCGGTCGAGCCGGAGGTGTAGAGGACGTAGCGCACCTCGTCGGGGGCGGGCGGCGCGGCCCGGACGTACGGGGTGTCCGCCGGGCGCGGTGCCGTGGTGGGGACGCCTGCCGCGCGTGCCCCCTTGACCAGTTCGGCGCCGTCCTCCGGTTCTCCGGTGGTCAGCACGAGGGCGGCGCCGCTGTCGCCGAGCAGTGCCTCGACGCGGGCGGCGGGCCAGCCCGCGTCGAGCGGCAGGTAGACGGCGCCGAGCAGTTCGAGGGCGAGGAGGGCGGTGACGACGTCGGCGCCGCGCCGGCCGCCGACCGCGACGATCCGGCCCTCCGAGATCCCGGCGGCGGCCAGGTGCGCGGCGGTGCGGTGCGCCAGGTCGGCCAGCGCGGCATAGGTGAGGGTGGTGTTCCCGTGCTCGATCGCCACGCGGTCGGGGCACGCGGCGGCGTGGCGGTCGACATGCGCGTGGACCGCCACGCCCAGGTCGTACGGCTCGTGGCGGGTCAGCGCGGCGGCGACGGCCGCGTCCCGCGCTCCCGCGGCGAGTGGGAGCGCCGGATAGTGGTCGGGGACGCGGGTCACCGGGCGCCCTTCTTCTCGGCGACGACCAGCAGGTACTCGACCGGCACGCCCGTTCCCCGCTCGTCGGTGGTGTGGAACCTCTCCGTCATCTCGGCAGTCTCCGCGCGCAGTTCCTTCCAGCGCGAGGGCGGCGAGATGGTGTTCCTGGCGGCGATGCAGGGGCCGAAGCAGTTCTCGAAGAAGGCGACGAGGTGCTCGGCGGTGGGGAACGGGTAGAAGAGTTCGCGTCGTTCGGAGGTGATCGTGAAGTCGTCCCCGAGGAGTTCGGCGAGATGGTCCGGGGAGCCCCACAGCATGGGCTGGCCCTGATGTCCGTTGGGCGAGGGGAAGTAGGCGGAGAGGATCTCCTGGAAGTGGGCGGTCCAGCTGCGTGCCGTCCAGTTGCACATGCCGATCCTGCCGCCGGGCCGCAGCACCCGGGCCGCCTCGCCGGACGACGCGGTGTGGTCGGGGGCGAACTGGATGCCGTAGGTGGAGGTGACCAGGTCGAACGAGGCGTCGGCGAAGGGGAGTTCCTGTGCGTCGCCGCGGTGCAGGTCCACCTCGACCCCGGCCCCGGCGAACCGTGCGCGGGCGTCGGGGAAGAACTCGTCGGTGAGGTCGAGTCCGGTGACCTCGCAGCCGCGCAGAGCGGTCAGCAGCGCGACGTTCCCGTTGCCGGTGGCGACGTCGAGGTGGCGGGCGCCCGGTTCGGGGGCGAGGCGGGCGACAAGTTCCTCGGCCCCGGGCCGCAGCAGGTCGGCGACGTGCCGGTACTCGCCGTACGACCACATGGTGCGGTTGATCTCCTGGACGTTCTCGTCGATCGTCATGCGGATCCCCTTCGGAGTGCGGGCCGGGCGCCCGGGGCTGCGGCTTCGGCGCGGGCCGGGCGGAGGTGGCTGTCCGGATGGTGCTGGAGGTCCATGGCGGGCGGGGCTCCTTGGCGTGAGGGCCGGTGCCGGCGGGGCGTGGTGCCGACGGGGTCCGACGTGGTGCGGTGCGCCGGTGCCGGTACCGGTGGGGAACGCGTACGGGATGGTTCAGTCGTCGGTGCCGCGAGGGCCGCGCAGTATCGCGAAGGGGACGAGTGCCCCGAGCAGCAGTACGCAGGCGAGCGCGATCCAGCCGGCCGTGCCGAGGGCGAGGACGACGCCGGTCATGAGCACCGGGCCGGCGACCCGGTTGGCGACGGTGCGGCTGGTGTTGAACAGCACGAGGTAGGCGCTGCGGCCCCGTTCCGGTGCCAGGTCGAAGGAGAGCGTCCACGAGGCACCGACCTGGAGGAGTTCGGCGAACGTCAGCAGGACCACGGCCGACCCGAGCACGAGCAGCGCCTCGCGGCGGCCGAAACCGGGCGCGGCGGCGAAGGCGAGCGCGCCGAGGGCGAGCAGCAGCGCGGCGGTCGCGTACGAGTACCAGGCCCGGCGGGTGGTGCTGTAGCAGCGGTTGAGCGGGTACTGGAGGGCGATGCACAGCACGGTGTTGACGGCGTAGAGGATGCCGACGTAGCGCTCCGGCACGTCGGTCTCGGTGACCAGCCACAGTGGGAAGGCGACGTTGAGCACGGGCATCCACAGCGACACCAGCGCGTTGTACGCGGTGAAGCCGAGCAGCCCGCGGTCCTTGAGGAGCGGGGCGACCCGGGGGCTCTCGACGACGGTCGCGGTCTCCTCGCCCCGCGAGGTGGCGTACACCGCGGCCACCACCACGTAGGCGATCGCGCCGCCGATCAGCAGCGGCCGGAAGGCTCCGGGGGCCCCGGAGCCGAGGGCGGCCCCGGCGATCAGTCCGCCCAGGCTGATGCCGAGGTTGACGACGGTGCGCTGCACGGCCATCACCTTCGCGCGCAGGCTCTCGGGGGCCCGCGCGCCGACGTACGACTGCACGAGCGGGGGCGAGGACTGTTCGGTGACGGCGACGACGGCCACCACGAGGAGGAAGCTCCACCAGCCGTCCACCCAGAGATAGCCGATCGTCGCCAGCGCGCGCAGCAGCATCACGCCGATGAGCACCGGCTTGGGGCCGAAGCGTCCGGCCAGCCGGGCGATGGGCACGGCGGTGGCGACGGCTGCGGCTCCGCCGATCGTCAGGCCGGTGCCGACGGAGGAGGTGCTGAGATGGGCGACCTTGACGAAGTAGATGGTCGAGACGGCGAGGAACAGCCCCGTCCCCGTCCACTCGATCAGTGTGGCGCCCTGGACCAGCGGCAGGAACTGCCGGTAGCCGGGGTCCGTTCCCCGGTGGTCGAGGGTGGCGGTGCTCGTGCCCATGGTCAGTGCTCCTGGTGCTTCCGGTCGAAGAAGAGTCCCTCGCACCGCAGTTGCTCCGCGGCGGCGGCGACCTCCTTCACGATGCCCTGCTCGTCCGCCCAGTCGTCGGAGTACAGGGTGTCGTGGTACTTCTCGCCGCCGTCGGCGGCCAGGCACACGGCGAGCCGCCCGTCCGCGTGGCCGTTGTCCTGATCGGTGAGCAGCGCGCGCACGGCGCACCCGCTGGAGCCACCGAGTGCGATCCCGGTGTCCTCGGCGAGGATCCGGCACACGGCGATCGCCTCGACGTCGTCGACCCGCAGGACGCGGTCGTAGTGGCGCGGCCCCTTCAGGAAGGCCGAGGGCCGTCCTGCTCCGATCCCCGGTATCAGCCGACGGCCGGTGTCGCCCGCGACGGCCGTCGAGCCGCTGACGTCCACGGCGACGACGTCGACGTCGGGGCGGTGTCGGCGCAGGTGGGCGGCGATGCCGGCGAGGGTCCCGCCGGTGGAGACGGGTACGTACACCGCGCCGAGAGAGGGGCCGGCCTGCTCGGTGATCTCGGGGCCGGTGGTACGGCGGTGGATGTCGGGCGATGCCGGGTTCTCGTACTGGTTGGGCCAGCGGTAGCCGGGGTTGCGCTCACAGAGTTCGCGGACCGTGCGCAGCCGGCTCAGCAGGTAGCCGCCCCGGCCGTCCGGTTCGTCGACGACGACGGTGCGGGCACCGGAGTCGGTGAGCATGCGGCTGGTGGCCGGCGGGGTCTTGAGGTCGACCACGGCCAGGAACGAGCAGTCGACGGCGGGAAGCAACCGGGCCAGGGCGAGACCGAGGTTGCCCGAGGTGGATTCCACCACCACCGTGCCGGGGGTGAGCGGCCGTTCGGCGTGCAGTGCCCGCAGCAGGGCGACGGCGCTGCGGTCCTTCACCGATCCGGTGGGGCCGTGTTGTTCAAGTTTCAGTCCCAGACGCCGCACGCGGCCCCGGTGGGCGACGTCCAGGCCGAGCAGGGGGGTTCTGCGGAGGGCCCGTGCGAGGACGGACTGGACAGGCGGCACGCTTTCCCCCCGTGCGGTGACTCATGGACCTCCACGGTCCGGCCGGCATGCCTCGCTGTGCGCCCTCAGACCTTAGACACGCCCGGCCCGGCGTCAACACGCCTTCGTGCGGGGTCCTGCCCGCCGTTGGCAGGAACCGTGCTTGACGCCCGGCGGACCGCGCCTTTCCCGCCCGTCGTATCCCGTAGCCCCGGCGGGTCCCGCCGGACCGGTGCGCCGGGGGCCGGACGGTGCGGGAATCTCGGAATGGCCGGTTCGGTCGCCGTCGCCGGGCACCGCGCGGCGGGGGCTCCCGGTCCCGGTACGGCCGTCCGTCCGGACGGTGCGTTCGCGACCGGGAGCCCCGGGATTCATCGGCTGTCCGTGCGCCGGCGGAGCGGGATCAGCCCGCCTTCTTCACGAACTCGGTGGTGTACGTCCTGGAGAGGTCCACCTTCGCGTTCTTCAGGTTGGGGTTGAACGCCTTCAGGACGCGCTCGACGGTGGCGGGGCCGTCGGCGGGCATGACGCCGTCCTTGGTGAACATGGGCAGGGTGCTCTCGATCGCCCGGGCGTAGAGTTCCCTGCCGCCGCCCTGGGCGTAGTCGGCGGGCATCTTCGCGGCGATCTCGTCAGCGCTGTGCGTGGACATCCACTTCAGTGTCCTGACGAAGGCGTTGGCCAGCTTCTGCACGGTTTCCTTGTGGCCGTCGACCCACTCGGTCTGCATGTACAGGCTGGAGGAGGGATAGAGCCCGCCGAGTGCCTGCCTGGATCCCTCCGGGGTGCGCATGTCGATGAGGATCTTGCCGAGCTTCTTGTCCAGGACGGTGGCGACCGTCGGGTCGGTGGTCATGCCGCCCTGGATGGAGCCCTGCTGGAGCGCGGAGACGAACGTCTGGCCCGCTCCGACCGCCACGGGCGTGAACTCGCTGGTCTTCACCCCGTTGCTGACCGCGAGGTACTTCGTCAGGAAGTCCGTGGAGGAGCCGAGGCCCGTCACGCCGAGCTTCTTGCCCTTGAAGTCCTTGGCCGAGGTGAGGTCGCCGGCCGCCTGCTCGGAGACGATCTCCACCTCTCCGGGGGCCTGGGAGAACTGGACGACCGACTCCACGTTCTTGCCCTTCACCTGGAGGTCGAGCGTGTGGTCGTAGAAGCCCACCGTGCCCTGGACGTCCCCGGAGACGAGGGCGGTCTCGGCCTGGACTCCCGCGGGTTCGGTCAGCAGTTGGACGGACACTCCCTCGTCCTTGAAGTAGCCGAGCCGTTCGGTCAGCATCGCGGGCAGGTAGATGACCTTGTCGAGGCCGCCGACCATGATCTTGACCTTGTCGTTCCCGCCGTCCGCGGAGTCGCCCCCGCAGGCGGTCAGGGTGGTCAGGGCGAGCAGGCCGGCGACGGCGACGGCCGGGACCCGGGTGGATGTGCGCATCTGGTTCACGTCCTTGTGAAGTGACGGGGTGGTGGGGCGGGACGGCGGCGCGGGGGCGCGACGCGGGGGCGAACGGCGGCGGGCGTCAGCGGCCGGTGTCGGCATCGGCCGGCTTCCAGCGGAACAATTTCTTCTCCACGACGGTCAGCAGGCCTTCGGCCAGCAGGGCGACCACCGCGAGGATCACCATCGCGGCGTAGACGCCGGCCGCGTTGAACGTGCCCTGCGAGGCGGAGACCAGCAGTCCGAGCCCCTTCGTGGCACCGATGTACTCGCCGACGATGGCGCCGATGAGCGCGAACCCGAAGCTGACGTGCAGGCTGGTGAAGATCCAGGAGGTGGCCGAGGGAACCACCACCTGGAGGGTGACCTGGCGGTTGCTGGCGCCCAGGATGCGCGAGTTGGCGACGAGGTTGCGGTCCACCTCCCTGGCGCCCTGGAACGCGTTGAAGAAGACCGGGAAGAACACCAGGACGACCGCGGAGGCTACCTTCGAGGCCGGGCCGAGCCCGAACCAGATGAGGAAGATCGGCGCGAGCACGATGCGCGGCAGCGCGTTGAGGACCTTGATGTACGGGCCGAGGACGTCGGCGGCGAAGCGGACACGGCCCAGCGCGATGCCGAGCAGCACCCCGGCGATCACACCGATGACCCAGCCGAGCAGCGCCTCGTAGAGGGTGTACCAGATCTGCTCCCACAGCGGTCCCTGGGCCGTGCCGTCGACGACCCATACCCGGATCTGTTCCCAGATCTTCGACGGCATGGAGAAGTTGAACGGGTCGATGACCGCGGTACGGGCCAGCCATTCCCACAGCCCGACGACGGCGAGGAGCACCGCGACCCGGCTCCCGAGCACCAGGTACGTCCGGTTGCGGGCGGCCCGCGCGCGCGCCGCGGTCCGGTCGGTCCTGGTGACGGCGGCGGTGGCGGTGGCGGTCTCAGGCGGCATCGACGGCACCCCTCTCGCGGGTGATGCGGACCTCTTCGCCGAGCGAGGACCAGATCTCCCGGTAGATCTCGACGAACCGGGGTTCCAGGCGTACCTGTTCGACCTTGCGGGGGCGCGGCAGGCCGATCTCGAAGACCTCCTTGACCGTGGCGGGACCCGCGGTCATGACCACGACCTTGTCGGCCAGCGCGATGGATTCCTCCAGGTCGTGGGTGACGAAGACGACGGAGGCGCCGGTGCCGGCCCACAGCTCCAGCAGCTCGTCCGACATCAGGGCCCTGGTCTGCACGTCGAGGGCGGAGAAGGGCTCGTCCATCAGCAGGATCTCGGGGTCGTTCACGAACGTGGCGGCGAGGGCGACGCGCTTGCGCTGACCGCCGGAGAGCTGGTGGGGGTAGCGGTCCTCGAAGGAGGACAGGCCGACCCGGGCGAGCCACTGCCTGGCCCGTTCCTTCGCCTCGGGCTTCGCCACCCCGCGGAACCGGGGGCCCGCCATCACGTTGGACAGCACGGTCCGCCAGGGGAAGACCGCGTCCTGCTGGAAGACGAAGCCGACCTTGTCACCGATGCCGCGTACCGGCTCGCCGCCCACCAGCACCTCCCCCTCGGTGGGCTCCTCCAGACCGCTGACCAGGGTCAGTGTGGTCGACTTGCCGCATCCGGTGGGTCCCACCACGGCGACGAACTCGCCGCGTCCGATGGTGAGGTCCAGGTCCCGTACGGCGGTGTGGAGCGCCCCCGACGGAGTCCGGAACGCTTTGCTCGCCCCCCGCAGCTCGATGGCGGGGCTCGTTTTGCTGTTCATGGGGCGGGACGCTAAGGGCGGCCCGGGACCATGGGCACCCTTGCGCCCACAACTCCCGCTTCTGCCCATATACCGGGGTTCTGCTCGTTCTGCTCGCGCCGGGGCAACGAATGTGACACGGGGACTGGCCATCGGCGACGACGACGTTTACGTTGCGTTCACACGAGGACGGAACGGAGCATCAGGTTCCTGACCGGCGGAAGGCAGAGGGCGAGCGCATGCGGATTCCCTGGCCCCGCCGTGTCTCCGCCCAGGTCCTGCTCACCCAGGTGGTCATCACCACCGGTGTGATCATGCTCGTCACCGGACTGTTCCTCTCCCCGCTCAGCCGCCAGGTCGATTCCCAGGCGATGCACCAGGCGCTGTCGATCGCCCAGACCACCGCCGCCGAACCCGATGTGGTCCATGACCTGACGACCACCGATCCGAGCCCGGCGGGACCGGTGCAGGCCGAGGCGGAACGGATTCGGCTTGCCACGAACGCGCTGTACATCGTGGTCATGGACACCCGGGGGGTGCGCTGGTCGCACACCGACACCGACCAGATCGGCAGGCGCGTCTCGACCGATCCGAGCACCGCCCTCGGCGGCCGGGAGATCATGCAGATCGACAACGGCACGCTGGGCCGGTCGGCGCGCGCGAAGGTCCCGCTCCGCGACGGTGCCGGACGCATCGTGGGCGCGGTGTCGGTGGGCATCGCGTACGACAGCGTCCACGACCGGTTGCTCGGGGCGATCCCCGGGCTGCTGCTCCACTCGGGGGCGGCGCTGGCCGCGGGCGTACTGGCCGCGTGGGCCGTCTCGCGGCGCCTGCGGCGCAGTACCCACGGGCTCGCGTTCGCCGACATCTCGGCGCTGCTGGACGAGCGCGAGGCCATGCTGCACAGCATTCGCGAGGCGGTGCTCGCGCTCGACGCCCGGGGGCGGATCCGTCTGCTCAACGACGAGGCGCACCGGCTCCTGGAGCTGGACCGGGACGCCGTCGGGCGCCCGGTCCGTGACGTGCTGCCGCCCGGCCGCACGACGGACGTACTGGCGGGGCGGGTCGACGGCACGGATCTGATCACCGTCTGCAGGGGGCGCGTACTGATCGCCAACCGCATGCCCACCGGTGACGGCGGCGCCGTCGTCACCCTGCGCGACCGCACGGAGCTGGAGCTGCTCGGTCGTGAACTGGACTCCACACACGGTCTGCTGGACGCGCTGCGTGCCCAGGACCACGAACACGCCAACCGGCTGCACACCCTGCTGGGACTGCTGGAGCTCGGAAGGCACGAGGCCGCGATGGAGTTCGTGGTGGAGGTGACCGACGGCCGGCGGGCGTCGGCGGAACAGGTCGCGGAGCGCGTCAACGACCCCTTGCTGTCGGCGTTGCTGGTGGGCAAGTCGGCGATCGCGGCGGAGCGCGGCGTTTCCCTGAGGGTGTCGCCCGCCACCCGGCTGCCCGACGTGGTGGTGGACCCGCGCGATCTGGTGACCGTGCTCGGCAACCTCATCGACAACGCGCTGGACGTCGCCTCGCTGATCGAGGTCGAGGTACTCGCCGAGGGCCCCACCGCGGTCCTGCGGGTCAGCGACAACGGCCCCGGCGTGCCTCCCGGCACGCGCGAGCACATCTTCACCGAGGGGTGGTCCACGAAGGAGTCCCCCGCCCACCGCGGGCGAGGCCTGGGGCTGGCTCTGGTGCGGCGTCTCGCCGAGCGCTACGGTGGCGCCGCTCGCGTCACGGCCCGGGCCGGGGGCGGCGCGGTCTTCACGGTCGTCCTGCCCGAGGCGCTCCGCGTCCGGCCGCTGAGCGAAGTGGGAGAGTTGCGATGATCGATGTCCTGGTGGTGGACGACGACTTCCGTGTCGCCGAGATCAACGCCGCGTACGTGGCGAAGGTGCCCGGTTTCCGTGTCATCTCGCGTGCGCACACCGCCGCCCAGGCGCTGGCGTTCCTGGAGCGCGAACGCGTCGATCTGGTGCTCCTCGACCACTATCTGCCGGATGAGACGGGGCTGTCGCTGGTACGCCGGCTGCGTCAGCACGGCCACCCCGCCGATGTGATCATGGTGACCGCCGCCCGTGACGTGGCGACCGTGCAGGCCGCCATGCGCTACGGCGCCCTGCAGTACCTGGTCAAGCCGTTCAGCTTCGCGGGGCTGCGGTCCAAGCTGGAGAGCTACGCGGCGCTGCGCCGGACTCTCGAAGGCATGGGTTCCGGCCGGGGCGAGGCGGGACAGGAGCAGGTCGACCAGATCTTCGGCGCCCTGCGCACCGCGGGCGGCGGCCCCGCCACCGGGCTGCCCAAGGGGCATTCGGCACCCACGGCCGACGTCATCCGCCATGTCCTGACGGCCGCAGACGGACCGCTGTCCGCCCACGAGGTCGCCGCTCGGGCCGGTCTGAGCCGCTCCACCGCCCAGCGGTACCTCAAGTACCTGGAAGGGGCGGGGCGCATCCGTCTCAGTCTCAAGTACGGCGACACGGGCAGGCCGGAGCATCGTTACGCATGGGCGAGGGCGTCCGCGCACCAGGGCACCCGCAGAGGCGAAGGAGCCGTTCCGTGAACCGACCCGGCACGCACCCGCACGTGAGACGCCGACGGCGTGCGAGGCATCGGCCGCCGACGGGCGGCACCGGCTCCGGGACGTCGCGGTGAGCCCCGCCGGGGAGGCCGCCGTGGAGCTCACGGAAACGGCCGCCGAGCTGGTGCGTCGGCTTCGGCGGACGCACGGTCCGCTGATGTTCCATCAGTCGGGCGGCTGCTGCGACGGCAGCGCGCCCATGTGCTATCGCGACGGCGAGTTCCGCACGGGCGGCTCCGATGTGCTGCTGGCCTCGCTGCGGGTCGACGGGGTGGCGGAGCCCGTCCCGTTCTGGATGTCGCGCAGTCAGTACGAGGTGTGGGCGCACACCCGGTTGATCGTCGATGTGGTGGAGGGGCGGGGCGCCGGGTTCTCCCTGGAGGCCCCGGAAGGGGTGCGGTTCCTGATCCGTTCGCGGCTCGTCGGTCCCCGGGGCACCGCCCCGTGACGCCGGTCCGCCCCGGCTGTGCCGTGTCCCGCACCGCCGCGGGCTGAGGGACGTACCCCGGGAGGCGGTCGGTGCGCCGATCGGGGAACCGGCCTCGGCGACGGTTTCCGTGACGCACCGGTCACCGTCGCCGGACGGCCGTCGGGGTCAGGGACCCAGACTGCTCACGACGTCGGCCGTGGCCGTCAGGCCGTCCTGAATGGTCGGCGCCATGCTCGAACTCGCGAGGAAGAACCCGAGCAGGGCGCAGACCAGCGCGTGCGAGATCTTCAGCCCGCCGTTGCGGAGGAAGACCACCGCGAGGATCAGCAGAAGCAGCACCAGTGAGATCGAAATGGCCATGGCCAACCTCCTCCGCCGCGCCGGAATGCGGCATTCGGCCGCCAGTGTGGCGTATGGGGGAGGCCGTTCGGCGGACTGGCGTGTACGCCATCCGGGTACTGACCGGCTGTCAGGCGTGTGTCCGGCACGGTGGGCGCACGTGGTGGCGGTCCCGGGCGCGGGCGCCCGCCCGTCGCACTCGGGGGCGCGGAGCGGGCGGCCTCATCGAGGTCGGTCCGCGAGCGCCCGCGGCGGCGCGTCGGGCCCGGTGATCTCCCCCCATCCGACCGTGCGGTCGCACCAGCATTCCAGCAGCACCCGGTCATGGCCCACGGCCAGCAGTCCGGCCCCCGAGTCGCGCCGGTACGCCTCGACGACCGCGACCAGCGCGGCGGTCGTCGAGGCGTCGAGCATCGCCGTCATCTCGTCACAGACCAGCCAACGGGGCCGCAGGGACAGCGCCCTGGCCAGACAGGCACGTTGCAGTTGGCCGTCGCTCACCTCGTGCGGGCGCCGGTCCAGCAGGTCGGCGGTGAGCCCGACGAGCGGTGTCAGTTCGGCGACCCGGTCCGCCGCCTCGCCCCGTCGGCCGGTCGCCCGCAGTGGCTCGGCGACGAGGTCGCGCAGGGCGAGCCGGGGATCGGCCGAGAGCCGGGGCTGCTGGAACACGACACCGACGGCGGTGCGCAGTTCTCGCGGGGCGCGGTGCCGCCAGCCCCGTACCGGTCGCCCGTCCAGGGTGAGTGTGCCGGCGTCCGGGCGGTGCAGCAGGGCGGCGACCCTGGCCAGAGTCGACTTGCCGCAGCCGCTGGGGCCGAGCAGTCCGACCGACTCCCCCGGCCCGATCGTGAGCGAGGCGTCGTGGACCACGGGGGCGCGGCGGTCGTATCCGGCGGTGATGCGCGTGAGTTCAAGCACGGGTGGCCCCCTCGGTGCCGTCCGCCGTCGTCCCGTGGTGGCAGGCGAGACGGCCGTCGAACGGGGGCGGCAGGGAGCACCGGTCGTCGGCGTGGCCGCAGCGGGCGGCGAACGCGCAGCCGTCGGGGAGCGCCCCGAGTTCCGGTGGCATCCCGGGAACGGGGACGAAGGCGCGCTCCGGCAGGGCGTCGAGGAGGCCGCGCGCGTACGGATGGCGCGGCCCGGGCTCCGCGAAGAACTCGTCGGCGTCGGCGAGTTCGACGATGCGACCGGCGTACATCACGGCGACGCGGTCGGCGATGCGCTCCGCCGCCGCCAGGTCGTGGGTGATCAGGAGCAGCGCCCTGCCGCCGTCGGTGTGGCGGCGCAGTTCGTCCGCGGTCCGGTCGACCAGGTCGCGGTCGAGCCCGGTGGTGGG
This sequence comes from Streptomyces sp. NPDC014734, assembly GCF_043083325.1. Classification (NCBI taxonomy): domain Bacteria; kingdom Bacillati; phylum Actinomycetota; class Actinomycetes; order Kitasatosporales; family Streptomycetaceae; genus Streptomyces; species Streptomyces sp. NPDC014734. The sequence goes on from NZ_JBIBYN010000011.1 coordinate 255,121, forward strand.
TTCGTCGGCCAGCAGCAGGGGTGCGTCGCCGGTCAGGGCGAGCGCGGTGGCGGCGCGCTGGGCGAGGCCGCCGGAGAGTTCGTGCGGGTACCGGTCCAGGTGGTCGGCCGGGAACGCGGCACGCGCGGCGGCCTGTTCGGCCGCGGTCCGCAGTGCCGGCCCGCGGGTGCCGGTCAGTTCGCGGACGGTCTCCTGCAGTTGGGAGCGGACCGTGCGGACCGGGGTGAGGTGGGCTGCCGGACTCTGGGGTACGAGCCCGACGCGGCGGCCCCGTACCGTGCGGGCGAGGGTGCGTTCACCTGCGGTGAGCAGGTCGGTGCCGTCGCGGAGCAAGGCCGAGCCCTCGGTCTCCGCGTTGCCGGGGAGCAGTCCCAGCAGCGCGGAGGCGAGCACGGACTTGCCGCAGCCGCTCTCGCCGACGAGGGCCAGGCACTCCCCCGCGGCGAGGTCGAAGCAGGCGTCCTGGACGGCGGCGACGTTCCGGCCGCCGCGCATCCGGAAGCGGACCCGGAGTCCGCGGACGGAGAGGACCGGGTCCCCGGAGTCCTGGGGCGTCGGTCGCGGGGCGGTTCTCACAGCATCAGCTCCGATCGGCGGCGCGGGTTGATCCGTTCCCGCCAGGCACCGGCGAGTCCCGCCAGGGCGAGGGTGGGGACGATCAGGAACAGGCCGGGGAAGAGGGTCGGCCACCAGTCCCCGGCGAGCAGCGAACCGCGCGCCGTCTGTACGAGGTTTCCCAGACTCGCCTGGTGCGTGGGCAGCCCCAGCCCGAGGAAGGAGAGCGCGGACTCGTGCCACATGGCGTGCGGCACCATGAGGACGGCGGCGAGTCCGGCCTGCGGCAGCACCGCGGGCAGCAGGTGCCGGACGACGACCCTGGTCCGTGAGGCACCGCCGGAGATCGCCGCGTCGACGAACGGCCGGGAGCGCAGCGACAGCACCTCGGAGCGGACGATGCGCGCCGTCGACAGCCAGTGGGTGAGGGCGACGGAGACGATCACGGGGCCGACGCCCGGCCGGAACATGGCGACGACGAAGATGCCGAGCAGCAGGTGCGGGACGGAGGAGAAGGTGTCCACGAGCCGCATGACGAGCCGGTCGGTCCAGCCGCCGGCGGCTGCCGCGAGTGCGCCGACGGCGGTGCCGACGACGGTGGCGGTGAGTCCGGCGACGACGCCCACGAGGAGGGAGACGCGCAGTCCGTAGACGCAGCGCAGCAGCAGGTCGCGGCCGACGTCGTCGGTGCCGAACGGGTGTTGCCAGGACGGGGGCCGCAGCCGTGCGGAGAGGTCGACGGCCTGCTGGTCGAGCTGGACCAGCGGCGGTACCAGGAGGACGGCCAGCAGCACCGCGGCGACGATCCCGGCCGAGGTGATCACGCGGATGCGGCGGCTGGTGCGGCGTGCGGCGCCGAACGGGGTGTCAGCCATCGAAGCCCACTCTCGGGTCGGCGAGCGCGTACAGCACGTCGGACAGCAGATTGCCCAGGACGACGGCCGCGGTGGCGAGCAGGGTGAGCGCGGCGAGCAGCGGGAAGTCGACGGAGGTGGCGGCCTGCACGGTGGCGGCGGCGATGCCGGGCCAGCCGAAGACCGTCTCGACGAGCAGGGCGCCGGTGATGAGTTCGGGGACGCGGGAACCGACGAGGGTGAGCACGGGCAGCATCCCGGAGCGCAGCGCGTGGCCGAGCAGCACGGTGCGTTCGCGCAGTCCGCGGGCGCGGGCGCCGCGCACCGGGTCCTCGTCGAGCGCGTCGGCGACGCCCTGGCGCACGTAGAGGAAGAACCAGGGAAGTTGGGAGATGCCGAGCACGGCCGCCGGGAGCACCAGATGGGTGGCGACCTGGCCGGGGGTGACCGTGTCGCTGCCCGCGTCGGTGAGACCGCCGGCCGGGAGGACGTCGAGTTTCAGGGCGAAGAACCAGATGGCGAGCAGTCCCAGCCAGAACGCCGGGGCGGCTTCGAGGGTGTAGGCGGCGGCGGAGACGCACCGGTCGAGCGGGCCGCCCGGTCTGCGGGCGGCGAGCACACCGAGCCCCGTGCCCAGCACGACGGCGAGGGCGAAGGCCGTCCCGGCGAGCAGCACGGACCAGCCGAGGCGCTCGGAGATGACGTCGGCGACGGGCTGGCGCATCACGGCGGAGTCGCCGAGGTCGCCGTGCAGGGCCGAGGCGAGCCAGTTCCACCAGCGGGTCACCAGGGGCTGGTCGACGCCGAGGTTGGCCCGGAGCTGGTCGAGGTTCTCCTGGGACGCGGTGAGTCCGGCGGTTCCCGCGTACGCCTTGACCGGGTCGAAGGGGGAGGCCGCGGCGACGGCGAAGACACCGAACGTCACGGCGAGCAGGACCGGGACGGCGAGCAGCGCCCGCCGTCCCGCCATCCTGCCCACCGGCCCCCAGGGGAGGCGGTGTCTCACTTCTTCGGTGTCCAGTCCTCGACGTTCCACCAGGGCCCGGAGGCGAGGCCGTGGTCGTGCGGCTCCACCTGGGTGGTGAGTGAGCCGAAACGGTCCTTCACGACGTAGAGGTGGTCGATGTGCGTGAGGAAGGTGTAGCCGGGGTTCTTCACGAGTTCGCGCTGGACGGTGTCGTAGGCGGCCTTGCGGACGGCCTTGTCGCCGCTCCTGCGGCCCTGTTCGAGGGCCTTGTCGACGGCCTTGTTGTCGTACCACGCCATGTTGTTGAATCCGTCGCCCGCGAGGGAGGACTTGAGCAGGGTGTACTGGTCGAAGTCGGGATCCGCGGGCGAGCCGCCGCCGGCGAGGACCGCGTCCTGCTTCATCCGGGGCTCGATGACCTCCCAGGTGCCGGCCTCGGTGGTGATGTCGATGCCTGCCTTCCTGGCGTCGGAGGCGTAGGCGAGCGCGTGGTCCTGGCGGAGCTTGTCGCCGGTGAGGTACCAGAGGGGGAACGCGGCGCGCACGCCGTTCCTGGTGCGGATGCCGTCCTTGCCGGGCTTCCATCCGGCGTCGTCGAGGATCTTCTTCGCGGCGGCCGGGTCGTGGGGGCGTTCGGTGCCCTCGGCGAACCACTCGCTGCCGGTGGGGACGGGACCGTGGGCGGGCTTTCCGGCCCCGTCGAGGAGGGAGTCGACCATGGCCCGCCGGTCGACGGCGATGTCGAGGGCGCGCCGGATCGCTGTGTCGCCGGTGACCTCGTTGTGGGTGGGCAGGGTCACGGTGCGGTAGTCGTAGGTGGTCGCGGCGTAGGTCTTCATGCCGCTGCCGCGGGCGAAGCCCTTGGCCAGGTTGGGCGGCAGGATGGCGCCGTCGAGTTCGCCGGAGCGCAGCCGGGTGGCGCGTACGTCGTCGTCCTTGATGATCACCATGGTGAACTTCTTCACCTTCGGAGCGCCGCCCCAGTAGTCGGGGTTGGCCCGGAAGCTCAGCTTCTCGCCCCTGGACCACTGGGTGAGGATGTAGGGCCCTGTGCCGACGGGGTGGGTGGTGAAGGCGCCGGTGTTGACGTCCTGCCCGGCCGCGGCGTGTTCGGGTGCGATGGGCAGGACGGTGCGCTGGGCAAAGGGCGCGTAGGGGTACTTGAGGGTGAACACGACGGTGTCGTCGCCGGTCGCCTCCACGGACTTCAGCACGTCGAGCTCGGTGCGGGAGGCGTTGTTGGTCTTCGGGTCGAGGATGGTGCGGTAGGTGAAGACGACGTCCCGGGCGCCGAACGGATCGCCGTCGCTGAACTTCACGCCCTTGCGGAGCCTGTACGTGTAGGTCAGGCCGTCGGCGCTCACCTCGGGCAGGGCTGCCGCCAGCGCCGGGCGCAGCCTCATGTCCGCGTCGAGGGCGAGCAGTCCGTCGAAGATCTTGGAGTTGCCGTCCTTGCCGTAGCCCAGGAGCGGGCTGAGGCTGTCGGGTTCGTAGGCGATGCCGACCACCGCCGAGTCGCCCGGTCCCGCGGGGGAATCACCGCCGTCCGGACCACCCGGATTCGAGCAGGCAGCCGCGGTCAGCGCCAGCGCGGCCGCCAGTGTCACGGAGACCGCTCCTCGTATCGATCGGCCCGTCATGCCCTGCACACTCCCTATTGATAGAGGTTGGTAATTGCGAAGTCTTTGCAATTAAACAGCATGTAAAGGAGTGTCGGACACCCCCCGTCCGGGCGCGGAACGACGAAGCGGAGGCACGTGAGCACGTGCCTCCGCTTCCGGCCTCCGCCGTCTCGCGGGCGTTCCCCCGCGCCCGCTCGACTACGGCGCGGGGAGTTCCACGAGTCCGGCGAGGGACGCCCGGTGGTGTCCGGCCGTGCCGTACGCGAGGGAGTCGGCCTTGGCGCGCTTGAGGTAGAGGTGCGCCGGATGCTCCCAGGTCATGCCGATCCCGCCGTGGAGCTGGACGCACTCCTCCGCCGCGCGCACCGCCGCCTTCGAGCAGTACGCCTGCGCCACCGCCACCGCCAGGGGCGTATCGGGACTGCCGGTGGCGAGGGCGTCGGCGGCGTTCCGCGCGGCGGCCCGGGCGGACACGACCTCCAGCCAGAGGTGCGCCATGCGGTGCTTGAGGGCCTGGAAGGAGCCGATGGGGCGGTTGAACTGGTGCCGTTCCCTGGTGTGGCGAACGGTCTCGGCCAGACACCACTCGGCGATCCCGAGCTGTTCGGAGGCGAGCAGCCCGGCGCCCGCCAGCAGCCCGCGGTGAACGGCGGCGGCCGAGGACACGCCGTCGGCCAGGCGGGTTCCGGCGGACCGTTCGAGGGTGACGGTGGCGAGCGGCCGGGTCAGGTCGAGCGGGACGACCGGCTCGACGGCCACCTCGTCGGAACCGGTCTCCACGGCGTACAGGCCGTCGGCCGCGGGCACCAGCAGCACATCGGCCGCGGGCGCGTCGGCCACCCCGGTCACCGTCCCCTCCGGCGTGCCGAGGGGGCCGCCCACCGGCAGCGCCGCGCCGGGTCCGGCGGCGAACGGGCCGGCGGAGAACGGTACGGCGAGGACCGCGACCCGGCGTCCGGTGGCGAGGTCCTCCAGGAGCCCGGCGACCGGCCCGTCCTGCGCCGGGAGCGCGAGAAGCGTCTCGGTGGCGACGACCGCGCTCGTCAGGTAGGGCGCCGGGACGACGCCGCGGCCCAGTTCCTCCAGCACCACCGCGGCCTCCCGGTGGCCCGCCCCCTGGCCGCCCAGTTCCTCGGGCACCAGCAGTCCGGCGGCCCCGATGCCGGCGGCCAGGGGCGTCCACAGGCGCGGGTCGTACGGCGTGCCGGACTCGGCCCGGGCGAGCACGGCCGGGGCGTCGCACCGGTCGGCGATCAGCGAACGCACCGCGGCCCGCAGCTCCTCCTCGGTCCGCGTGTACAGCAGATCGGGTTCCCGGGTCTCCTCGGTCGATGCGGTGGTCATCGGGCCAGATCCTTCCAGGCGACGTCCTTGTCGTCCCGCGGCTCGGCGGGCAGGCCGAGGACGCGTTCGGCGACGATGTTGAGCAGCACCTCGCTGGTGCCGCCCTCGATGGAGTTTCCCTTGGCCCGCAGGTAGCGGTACCCGGCGTCACGCCCGGTGAAGTCGACGAGCTCCGGACGGCACATGGTCCAGTCCTCGTACGACAGCCCCTCCTCGCCGAGGAGTTCGACCTCCAGACCGCTGATCTCCTGGTTGAGGCGGGCGAAGGCGAGCTTCATGCCGGAGCCCTCGGGGCCGGGCTGTCCGGCGACGAGCTGCTGGCGCAGCCGGATGCCGGTGAGCCGGGCCACCTCGGCCTCGACCCAGAGGTTCAGCAGGCGCTGGTGCAGGTCGTGGGTGCGCAGTTCGGGGCGCTCGCGCCAGGTGCGGGCGACCTGTCCGATCATGCCTCCCTCGCGCGGGACGCGTGCCCCGCCGATGGAGACGCGCTCGTTCATCAGGGTGGTCCGGGCGACCTTCCAGCCCTCGTTCACCGGGCCCAGACGTCTGTCGTCGGGGATGCGCACACCGGTCAGGAACACCTCGTTGAACTCGGCCTCGCCGGTGATCTGGCGCAGCGGCCGCACCTCGACGCCGGGGTCGGTCATGTCGCAGACGAAATAGGTGATGCCCCGGTGCTTGGGCAGGCCGGGGCCGGTGCGGGCGATGAGGATCGCCCAGCGGGCGAGGTGGGCGCTGGACGTCCAGACCTTCTGGCCGTCGACGACCCAGTCCGCTCCGTCGCGGACGGCACGGGTACCGAGTGCGGCGAGGTCGGAACCGGCCCCGGGTTCGCTGAAGAGCTGGCACCAGATCTCCTCGCCGGCCCACAACGGCCGCAGGAAGCGCCGTTTCTGCTCGTCGGTGCCGTACGCGAGGAGGGTGGGGGCGGCCATGCCCAGGCCGATGCCGATCCGGCGGGGGTCGTTGTCGGGGGCACCAGCCGCGGCGAGTTCGGTGTCGACGACGGTCTGCAGGGAACGCGGCGCGCCGAGACCGCCGAGACCGGCCGGGTAGTGCACCCAGGCCAGTCCGGCGTCGAAGCGGGCCCTCAGGAAGTCGTCGCGCTCCGTGGTGGCCACGGGGTGGGCGGCCAGCAGCTCCTGCGTGCGGCGGCGCAGTTCGTCCGCGTCCGGGGTCGTCATCGGTCCGCTCCCGTGGGGAGTACGACGATCCGGCCGACGCTCGCGCCGTCGGCGACGCGCTGGACGCCCTCCGCCGCTCCGTCCAGCGCCACCCGTTCGCCGACCAGGGGCTCGACGACGCCCTGTGCGACGAGCCGGGTGAGTTCGTCGTGGCAGGCACGGACCGCGGCCGGGTCCTTGGTGGCGTAGAGGCCCCAGTGGAGTCCGAGGATCGAGTAGTTCTTGAGGAGGGCGTGGTTGAGGGCCGGTGCGGGGACGGCTCCGCTCGCGAACCCCACGACGACGACGCGGCCCTCGAAGGCGACGCACTTGACGGACTTGGCGTACGCGTCGCCACCGACCGGGTCGTAGACGACGTCGGCGCCGCGCCCGCCGGTGAACTCCTTGACCGCCGCGACGACGTCCTCGGTGCGGCGGTCGACGACGAGGTCGCAGCCGAGCTCGGCCGCGACCTCGGCCTTCCTCGGCCCCGAGACGACGCCGATGACGTCGGCCCCGGCGGCCTTGCCGAGCTGTACGGCCGCGCTGCCGACGCCGCCCGCCGCCGCGTGGACCAGCAGGGTCTCACCGGCCCGGAGGTGTGCCCTGCGGTGCAGGCCGAACCAGCCCGTCTGGTAGCCGATGTGCAGCGCGGCGGCCCCGGCGTCGTCGAGGGATTCCGGCGCGGGCAGCAGAGCAGCCGCGTCGGCGAGGGCGTACTCGGCGAAACCGCCGTGCGGGAGGGCGGCGGTGGCGAGCACCCGGCGTCCGTCCGGCGTCTCGCCGCAGATCTCCACGCCGGGGGTGAACGGCAGTGGGGGCCGCACCTGGTACTGGCCCCGGCAGAGCAGCGCGTCGGGGAAGTTGATGTTCGCCGCGCGCACCCGGAGGAGGACCTGCCCGTCGCCGGGCGTGGGGCGGCCCGTCTCCTCCAGCCGCATCACCTCGCCCGGCTCGCCGTTCCGGTGCACTCGCCATGCCTGCATGAGGGGCCTCCACAACTGTCGGCGTTACCACTGCTCCGGCGCATACTAAGCGGTCGCTTGCCCCTCTGGGAACAACCCGTGCCGCCGGGCCGACACGGGGACGCCCGGTCCGGCCCGAGGCGCTTCGGGCCGGACCGGGCGCAGCCGGACCCGACGGGGTGCCCCGTCGGGGACGCGCCCCGGGGAGCGGGAGAGCGGCGGGCCCTCTGCCGCTCTCCGGCTCGTCAGTCCAGGCCGGCCACCACCACCTCGGCGATCCGCGGCGCCTCCGGTCCCGCGCGCCAGACGAGCCGCACCGCGTCGGCGGTGCGGCCCCCGGTGTCCACCTCGGTGTACGCGCCGTCGAGAGCTCCGACGGTCCGCCACGTTCCTCCGGTGTCCCGCAGCTGGATGTCGGCGCCGCCCGCGGCACCGGCCGGCCGCAGTACGGTGACGGACCGCACGGCACGGGCACCGACGAGGCCCATCTCCAGCGCCTCCCCCGCCTCGGGGGCGCGGGCCGCCCGGTAGACGGTGCCGGGGTCCCCGTCGGACGCCTCCCGCAGCGCGGACCCGGTCGCGGCGGGCGGACCTCCGGTCACCTCCCCGTCCGTCGTGGCGACCCGGAACTCACGGACGACGAGCCAGGCGTCCTGGTCCGCGGTGGACCGCGCCCGCACGTAGCGGGCCTTCGTCCCGGCGGGCACCGTCGCGGTGACGTCCGGCCGCCCTGAGAAGGCGGTGAGCTGTCGCCACTCCCGCCCGTCGGCCGAGTACTCCAGGACGCCCTCGTGGAGGTAGTCGTCCGGACTCGTTGTCTTGCCCATGGCGAGGGTGACGTCCCCGATGTCCCGCGAACGGCCGAGGTCCACGGTGACGGCGTCGCCGACGGCGGGTGCCCGGTCGCTCCAGAACCAGGTGGAGTCGTCGCCGTCCAGCATCCGCGCCGGGGTGTTGTTCTGGTACGCGCCGAGACTGGACGTCGCGGTCGGCCTGCCGCTGATCCCGAGTGTCCGGTCGTGCTCGGCGATCGCCATGTCGACGAAGCGGTCCAGCACGCCGTCGCCGACGACGACCGGCACCGCGCGGCCGTCGAGGCCGGTGTAGGTGAAGGACTTCGCCTCGCCGACCTGGGCGGGCAGCCGTTGCCGCAGCTCCCAGGCCCGCGCGCCCTTTCCGGCGCGTGCCGCCCCGACCATGTCCAGGGCGGTGCGCGCGGCGGTCGCCCATGACCGGGTCGCGTCAAGCCAGGGGCCCGCGTCCGCGACGAACCCACGGTCGGGGAGACCGGCGCGCAGCCGGTCCGGGGCGGTGCCGAGCGCGGCGAGCGCGGTACCGAGCCGGGCGGCGTCACCCGACGTCCAGTAGTTGTCGAACTCCGCCGCCAGTTCGGGTGCCTGGTCCTTGTTCAGCGCGGAAGCGTAGTTGACGTCGGCGAAGGCCCGCAGCGCCTTCGCGGTGCGGGGGTCGCCGCCCGCGTACTCCTCGATCCCGCGGATCCACGAGGTGCGGGGATCGTAGGCCGCGTCGTTCCACGCGTAGTCGGCGACGGTGTGCAGCACGATCTTCGAGGCGTACGGCTGGATCATCGGGTTGGCGGTGATCCCGGCAAGCCTGCCGGGCAGTCCCTTCTCCCTGCCGTTGAACGGGCCGAGCAGCAGCCGGCCGGTCGTGTAGTCGTTGACCGGATAGTTGTCCCAGGTCAGGATCGGGTGGCCGAACGCCGTGCGGGCGGCGTCCGCCTGAGCGACGGTCATGGTCGGGGCGACGACGCCGATTCCGGTCCATTCGACGAGCACATCGGCATCGAGCTGTTCGGACAGCGCCTTCTTGTACGGCGACGCGGAGACGTCGTAGTACTCGGTGGGAACCATCTGGAGGGGCTGGGCGCCCGGGTGCGTGGCGATGAACTCCTCGTTGACCCGGTTGAGCAGCCGGGCCTGCGCCGCCCCCGCCGCGGCCCCGCCGGTCCCCCACTTCGCCTTGTCCTCGGCGCAGTTCCAGTCGGTGTAGCTGATGTCGTCGAGGGGCACGGCGAAGGTCCGTACACCGATGTCCCAGATCGTCCGGAACTTGTCGACGAGCGCCTCGACGTCGGCGTCCGAGCTGTAGCAGACGGAGAGTCCCGGCGAGAGCGCGTAGGTGAATTCCACGTGCCGCCGCGCCGCCCGCTCGGCGAGTTCCCCGATCCGGGCCAGTTGGCCGGCGGGGTACGGGTCGCGCCATTTCGCGCGGAGGTACGCGTCGTCCTTCGGCGAGTACACGTAGATGTTCATCTTGTGCTCGCCGTAGTAGTCGAGCTGGTCGAGCCGGGCCTCATGCGACCACGGGGTGCCGTAGAAGCCCTCGATGACGCCGCGCAGGGCGGTGCCGGGCCAGTCGCGCACGGCGAGCCCGGCGACCTCGGCGCCCGGGCGCCGCGCCTGCGGCAGGACCTGGCGCAGGGTCTGCGCGGCGTAGTACGTGCCCGTGGTGTCCTTGCCCGCGAGGACGACGCGGCCCGCGCCGATTCCGAGGACGTAGCCCTCGGCGGGCAGCCCCGACGGACCGTCGAGGTGCTGGGCTCCTAGCGCGCCGGGGTCACCGACGTACACGGTGAGTCCGGCCCCTCCGGGTCCGGCCCCGCGCACGATCTTCCGCGCGCCGGCCCGGCGCAGCGCGTTCTCCACCACCTCCAGGGAGGAGGCGTCGGCGGTCGCGCCCGCCACCACGGTGACCTCGGCACCGATGGTGATGTGATCGGACCGGTTCTCCACCGACCGCGGGGTCGGGGTGATGGCACCGGTTCGCTGCGCCGCCGTGGCCTTCGCCGGGGTGGCGCCGTCGGCCGCGTGGACGGGTGGCGCGGCGGTCAGCAGACCGCCGGCCAGCAGGATGGCCGCCGTACCGAGCACGGCGGGACGGGGTGGGCGAGATGTCATTGGTCCTCCATTGATCACTTGAATCACCGGAGTCGCACATCACAACGCAACTGAATTCAACATTCTGGCGCTGACATGTCAATGGTCTGGACAACGGCATTCATTTGACCTGCGCTTCCGCCCCCGAAGGTCCCCCTCGGTGAACACGTGACACAGAACATGACTGCACCACCCCCTCGATCAAATACCCCGGGGGGTATGGATGTTAATCTGAAACCCCAGATACCCCCCGGGGTACGGGAAGGAAGGAGACACGTCATGTTCTTCGTCGACACCCCGGAGACTCCGGGTCCGCGTCCACCGTGCGGGCGGGACGCGACGGCGCGCGAGGTGGTGGCCGTCGACGACGGTTCCGCCGCCGCGCGCGTCGGACCGCCCGTCGTGTCTCCCGCCCTCGCCGCGTGACCCGCCACCGACCGTGCCGCACCCCAGGAGTGTTCCCGTGTCCCCCATCCCCCTCCCCCCGCCCTCGTTGTCCGCCCTGTTCCGTCGCGGCCCCGGACGGGTCGGTCCGGTCGAGGCCGACCGGCTGACCGCCGACGGCACCGCCGTCCTGCTCGATGTGCGCGAGGCGTCCGAGTGGCACGCCGGACACGCCCCGGGCGCGGTCCATCTGCCGCTGTCCCGCCTCGTCGACGGCGCGTCGCTGCCGGGCCGGGCGGAGGACCGGCCGGTGGTGGTGATCTGCCGTTCCGGCAACCGGTCCCGACGGGCGGCCCGCGTCCTCGCCGAACGCGGTGTCCAAGCCACCGATGTCGTGGGGGGCATGAGCGCCTGGGCCGCCGAGGGGCTGCCCGTGCGCGACCGTCGCGGGGCGGCGGGCACCGTCATATGACCACGCTGCTCCTCGCGCTCGCGGCCGGAACCGCGGTCGGCCTGGCACTCGGCGGGCTGGGCGGCGGCGGAAGCGTCCTCGCCGTCCCCGCACTGATCTACCTGCTCGGATTCGCCCCGGCCGCGGCCACCACCGCCGGGCTGCTCATCGTCGTCGTGACATCTCTCACCGGACTGCTCGCCCACGCCCGGGAGGGCGGGGTCCGCTGGCGCACCGGAGGGCTCTTCGCGGCGGCCGGGATCGTGCCCGCGGCGGTGACCGGCGCGTTGTCCGCGCGGATTCCGCCCGGTGTGCTGACCGCGGCGTTCGCCGTGCTCGCGGTGGTCGCCGCCGTGCGGATGATCCGCCCCCGGCCCGCCCCCGCGGAACGGGACCCCGGCGACGTGTCGTCCGGGCGAGCCGCGCGGGCGGGCGCCGGACTCGGCGCCGTGACCGGTCTGCTCGGCGTGGGCGGCGGATTCCTCGCGGTCCCGGCCCTGGTCACCGTACTGGCCCTGCCGATGAGCGCGGCGGTAGGCACCAGCCTGCTGGTCATCACGGTGAACTCCGCGGCCGCCCTGGCCACCCGCCTGGCCACGCCCGTCCCGCTCGACTGGGCGGTGATCGCCCCGTTCACCGCGGCAGCGGTACTGGGCGCCTGGGACGGCCGACGCCTGGCCGCGAAGATCTCCACGCACGCGTTGCAGCGGGTCTTCGGCGCGGTACTGCTGGCGGTGGCCGTGTTCATGCTCGTGGACGCCGTGACGTGAACGGCGCCCCGCCCCGCGCGGCCGGTGCCCGGCCCCGGCCCCTCCCGGGCACCGGTGGCCGGGCACCGTCGCCCGCCGCCGCTTCAGGCCAGCGACAGGAAGAGCTTCTCCAGCCGCGCCCGCATCCGGTCCCGGTCCGCCGACTCGCTCCCCGCGTCCCCCATGCAGTGCTGGAGACCCGTGGCGATGATCGCGAAACCGGCCCGGTCGAGAGCCCGGGACACGGCCGCCATCTGCGTGATGACGTCCTCGCAGTCCCGGCCCTCCTCGATCATCCGGATGACCGCCGCCAGCTGCCCCTGAGCGCGACGAAGGCGGTTGAGGACCGACTTCAGTTCGTCGGCCGCCATGTCGAGTTCCACATGCCCTCCTCCTGATACCCCGAGGGGTATTCTAACCTGAGTGGGGAAGGAAGGACCGAGTCCCTCCGCCTCCCCGGTGAACGAAAGGAAAACTGTCCGTGACCAGCCCCGTCTCCCTCTCGCCCGCCCAGGCCTCGGCCCGGCTCGCGGAGTTCACCGTCGTCGACGTGCGGGCCCCCGGCGAGTACGCCTCCGGGCACGTGCCCGGCGCGCTGAACATTCCGCTGGACCGCCTCCCCGAGGCCGTGGCCGCCCTCAAGTCCGCCGCCGCCCGCGGCCCGCTGCTCGTGGTGTGCGCCTCCGGCGTCCGCTCCACCCGGGCCTGCGACATCCTCGCGGCGGCCGATGTCGACGCCCTGACACTGTCCGGCGGAACCTCTGCCTGGGAACGCGAGGGGCGCAGCCTCGACCGTCCCGTCGGAGCGCGGGCGACCTGGCCGATGGAACGTCAGGTCCGGCTCGCGGCGGGCTCCCTCGTGGTGGCCGGACTGCTGGCGGGGCTGCGCTTCCCGGCCGCGCGCTGGATCTCCGCCGGCGTCGGCTCCGGGCTGGTCTTCTCGGCCGTGACCAACACCTGTGGCATGGCTGCGGCCCTGTCGAAGCTGCCGTACAACCGTGCCCCGCGCTCGTCCGCCGACCTGGACACGACGCTCAGGGGCCTCCAGGGCTGAGCCGGCCCCGTTTCGGCGTTTTCGGCGGGAGGGGGGGGGGGGGGGGGGGGGGGGGGGGGGGGGGGCGCCGCCCCCCCCCCCCCCCCCCGCCGCGCGGGGGGCGCCCCCCCGGCGGGGGGGGGGGGGGGGGCGGGGGGGGCCGG